>CALVDX010000012.1 GCA_944326425.1 Candidatus Gastranaerophilales bacterium | reverse complement strand
GCAAGATGACAATCGAAATAAAGAAGTAAAAGATGTTCTATTACTAATCGGCTGTGTATAATATTGAATATTATTATCTATTCTCATTTATTAATATTCTCCTTTCGGTGTTATAAGAATATATAAAAACTGTAAAAATATTTTTTGTTATTTTAATTAAAAAATTTTACAATACGCTCTAAAAAAAATTTACTCCTTTTTAATCTTAAATTTATAACATTATTTAGGGTTTCTAAATTTATCTGTTCCAAAATTCCCGAACTGGTTGTCAAATATTCCTGAACTACTTGTTCTTTTACACTTACATAAGAATTATTCATGTCCATTCTGTGTCCAATTAATGTTTTGAATTAAATCCTAATTATATGAATTAAGAATATTTATTGCAGATTTTTTTTCTATCCGTTTCTTCTATTAGCCTTCCGTTTGTATGACTATGCAATACTACAAAGTCCGCATATTCTGTTTCTGTATATGGTTTTTCTAATTTATAACTCATTACTTTTCTCCTATGATATATAACCTGTACTCCTCCTGTATGAGTCGTAAACTTCATGTGTAATACCGTGATTGGTCTCTCCGCCCGGATCATCAGGGCCATTAACATAACCACCTTCGCGCAACAATACAAAATTTAACATTGTTTCAAAATACTGATCATTGAACATAAAAATCAAAATCTCCTTTTAACTAATCTACAACTAAGGAGTTTTTTAATTTGCCAATGTATTATAAAGGTCTTGTAAAAATAAGGCACGCTCTTTAATTAAATAAGTTTGATATCCAACATAAATATTTTGAAATATTGTTCCTTGTTTACTTTGGATTACAACAACTGCTTCGTTTTGAGCTTCTTTATATGCCTCCCACTTAGCCTGGGCAGCTTCAAGATTTTTATAATCTTCTTCTGACAGGATGTTTTTTAACTTAATAAGATTCACATCAATCTCTTTGTACCATTTATCCATTGCGTCATAAGAACACGTTGACATCGCAACAGTTGATTCAGCCTTTTTCATACACTCTTCTTCGGCAATATCAATAGGATGCCTTTCAGATAAATCTCTCCTGTCCGGGGTATCAGGGGTAGACTGTATATCTGTGTTTGCTGTTTCAGATTGGGTCGGGGTCTCTGTAGTTAATTCTGTTTCTTCTGTTTCTGCAGCAACAGAAGATTGAACAGCCGGAATATTTTTCGACGCTCTCTCATTAAACACACATCCGTTGAGTAATAATCCTAATACTAATAGATTTGCGATAAAGGTTTTTTTAATCAACTTTTTAAAACTCCTTTCCGGATAATTATACCATATTTTCATAAAAAATAAAAGAAATATTACAAAAAACTTACAATATGGGGTTAAAACCCAAATATATTAAGATTAATTTTTGCGGTGGTAAAATATATTTTTAATTATATAAAATAAATCTTGCAGGAATATGGAAAATATATTAAAGCATTATCGGGCAAGCATGTCACAACGGCATTCTGTCATTCTTAAAGCGTATAAAATTGGTTGTTGAAATACTTTTTTATGGGCAAAGCATACGCATAAATAAATATAAAGGATTATAAGCAGGACTAAATGATACTAAAATAACGAAGCGCCGGAAATCGGTATATTGGTTTTATGGTTGTAAAAAATGTACATTGCGGTACCTTTTATAATTATGCTGCCTGATTTTTTTCTGCTTGCAAGGCTTCAAGTTTAGCCTGCCGTCTAGCTTCCGATTTCTTGGTCATATAGATATTGAGTGTCGGAATCCCGATACCGAGAGCAACACCTGTGAATGCGTATCCTGCAAGCTGTGCGATATTTAAAATCCTGAGTTTTTTCTTTGTTGCAGCAAGTATTGATTTAGCTGCCGGTGATTTTTCAAGAAGGTTTATCATTTCACTAATATTCATGGCTTTTTGTTTACCGTCTTTAAGATTTACTTTAATAGTTGACAGCCCTGCGTTATGGAGCGCTTCTCTCAGAACTTCGCTTCTGGATTTGAGTGTAGAGCTTGTGATGATATTTCCATCTGTTTTCTTGTTAAAGTTTAGCAAACCTTTACCGGTGAACATGGCTGCTACACCTCTGTTAACGAAATCACCTAGTACAAGCCAGCTTGTGAAACCAAGCGAATCTTTAAGAGCAGATTCTCTCATTTCATCTTCGCTGCGTGTAACAAGAATTCTGCCGGTTACGGTAACACCGTAGATTCCTTTTAACTGATTAATAGTAGGGGCTAATCCCTGAAATGCCATTTTGTTTAAGAAATCTTTCGGCTTACATTTTAGTGAGGCCAGAACCATTGTAAGCATACCTGCTGCAACGGCAAGTTTTTCAAGTTTGAATTTTAAAGAACGGTCTTTTTCAGAACATGTGCCGCCTACAAAGCCTTCTTTACCGGTTCTTTTCTTTGTATACCACATATTAATAGGCTGTACGGATAAACCGACAGCAGAGCCGACCAGAAATCCTAACAGTGCTCTGCCTTTGTTAAATTTTGACATTGCAGAAAGAAACTTGTTTTTTCCTCCGTTTGCGGCAGCGTTGTTAAAGGCTTCCATAACTTTTTCTTCTTTAAACGCTTTAGTCATGCCAACAATGTCATCCAATAAGGTATTAAGATTTGATGTTCCGCTGTTTCCTAATTTATATCTTGTTTCTGCGCCTGTTGCTTCAGTAATTATTGCATTTACCACACCGCGTTCGGGTGATTTTTTACGCCAGATTTTAATATCTGTTTTTTTGTCGTTTATTACATTATCAAGAATCTTTACGATTTTTTCTTTATCATTCTCATTTGTGATTTTAACAAATCCGTTTTCTCTGTTTCGGGCAGTATTGTAACCTTCGAGCGAGTCAATGATTTTTCTTAAGTAATCTTTTTGAGTGGTATTATTCTTTAAATGCTCATTCCAGAATTCGGCAAGGGTATTTACTCTTTCGGGCGAGGTAAATATTTTACTTGCCTTAACTCCGTATTTTCCGGAAACGGCTGTGCCGAGCAAGGCGCCGGCACCAATGCCGTACAAACCGATAGAAGCATCATTGATTGTACCCATTGATTCTCTGAATCCTGTTTCAACACCAGCGTCAAGCCCGCGGCAAGTCCCGTCTTTGATAGTACGCGGGGCAACCATGAACGTAACATCAGTAAGGTTGGCGCCGACACCGAGGTTTGTTGCAAGGTAGTTTAATACACCGCTTGTTCCTTTAAATGCCGGCTGTGCTTCTTTGTTTACAATGTTAGGGTAATTTTGCTGGTTTAATTGTACTTTCATATCTTGCCTTTTATGCTGCTGTTGTTTTGGTTTGTTCTTGCTTGGCTTGTTGTTCTGCTTCGTATTGTTTTATTACCTGAGCTTTTATTTGTTCATGTTTTTTCTTTGTTTTACCGCGTTCGTAAATTATCAAACCTAAGATTGCGAAGGAGCTTAATAGGTTTATTAACTGGCATACTGAACGATATTTTTGTGCTTTGGTGCTCAGGGCTTTGTCTGCAAACTTAAGTTCGTTGGAAGATTTAATGTGGGTATTAAGCACCCAGTTTTTAAATTTGGTTAATATATTTGCATCTTTAGGTGAAACGACTGTTCTGTTTAATAATTTTACGCCTGTATGTGCTTCTATTGCAGAGGCTGCAGCTTTGCCGCCGTAGTCGCCGAAGAAATATAAACTTCCAAATGTTAATAAATCTCTTCCGCGTGATTCGCGGACTTCATTTTTATCATCGGCTGCTGCAATTCTTGAAGAGAATGTTACTGCGGAAATTGCTCTTGCCTGATCCATTGTCGGGTATTTGCCTTTGAATTGAAGCATTCTGCCGAGCATTTTGAGGTTGGGTCTTTGCGTTGCGGTCATTAAGATTGATGCAGCAGCCATGCCGAGCATTGCGCCTATTGAAATTATTTTTTCCTGTAGCAGCCCTTCTTTTGCCTTTGCTTTAATTTTTGCATAAAGTTCCGGGTGTTTTTTGGCTTCTTTAAAATCTTCATAAATAGGTGCTCCGTCAACGCCGGAGAGTTTTCCTGTCATCCAGCGGTTGAAAAACTGCATTGATGCGGCAAGCGGTAGTACGAGAAGCAAGGCTATTGCACTTTTTCCTTTAACGAGTTTTTCTGCTTTGGAGGCAAAGTTTTCTATTCCTGCTTTGCCTGAAGCTTCATATTCATGAACAAATTTCTTTGTGTTTTGCAATAAGGAGGAAACACTTACATCTTTAAGATAGGCTCCTTTATCTCCAAAACGTATGCTTTCATTGACATGGGTTTTAGTCATTATATCGTCAATTATTTTATTGAACTCTTTTTCGTCTGCTGCTTTTGCCAGTCTGGTTCCTAAATCTCCAAGTTCTGTTTTAAGGACTTCCGAGTATTTAACTACATTGTTGCCGTCAATGCCTTGAATTTTTGACAATAAGGTTTCATAAACTTTAGCAATATCTCCGTTTTGTTCTTTATAAATCCGGCTTACGGTTTTTATGGTATCAGTGTCTGCAAGACAGTCTGCCATTTTTCCGCCGGTTTTAATAACGTGTTTATTGAGGAATTTACCGGCACCGATGGCGATAAAACCCGGAATAAGGCAGTTTATTATAAGCCCCCCGCTTTCGCGGCATAATGTTTCAAAACCTGCGAACAGGTTAGTTATTGAATCAAATATTGTCCGCGGACCTATAGCTGTTGTAACGTCAAGTGTTGCAACATGCATCATCGGGTTGCGCTCTAAATACTGCATACCGGCAATTGCTGCACCGGTAATTGCGGCAAGCTTGTTTCCTTTGAAATTTATTGAACTTCCATTTTCCTTATTGTTTTCTTTTTGGGGATGGAATTTTGTACTTTCTGCGATACTAACCTTATTAATCATACACACATATCTGATTTACTATTTACGGCTTCTCTGCTGATTATAACAGCAACCATATTTATTTAAAAGCAGGGCAAAATAAAAATTGCTCTTTTTTCGTTAATTGTAAAGAGAATGTAAAGAATTAATTTTGAATGTTTTTATAATTTTTAGAAAGTTGATTAAAAACCCGGAATATTGTGTTAAAAGGCTTTGAGGCAGGTGGATTTTTAATTGTTCTTTTGTTAAAAATTCTTTCTAAATTAAATGTAAATTTTTGTAACGATTTACAAAAAAAGTTGCCAAAAGATTAAAGAAAGTATGGAGAAATGCCGATAAGGAAAGTAAAAGGAAAAAGGACGGGACGCTAAAAAATGGGAATGGCATCGACACAGGCGAGATTGTTGACGTTAACCAATCGTAAAAATACGATAGGTTATACCTTGTCGATGTTGTCCGCGCAAAAGATGTCGCTTGCGCGTGAAGCGGACGCGATATCAACGCGCTATGCGGATGCCCTGAATGAAAAGACATTGAAGTGGTCAAATGATGGAGGCGGAACGTATTACGATTTAACGTACGATACGTTAATGAGCCCGAGCGCATTGAATAACTATGAACCATATATGCTGACAGATATGAGCGGTAAAGTAGTAGTAGATGATAAGTATAAGGAGTATGCGGAATTAATAAGTCCGACGGGTGCTGCGGGCGGGGATTATGATTCTCATCGTTCAGAGATATTAAGCGAATTAACAGGAATATCATCAGAGGACTTTGAAGCAGTAGAAAGCAATAATGAAGAATTAAAAGAATTAGATAAAGAGATAACCGGACACTTGTCAGAGGAACCGGAAGTATTAACAACAACTGCGGATGCGGCATTACAGGGTCTTGGAAACGTGAGTAATGAAGCAAAAACAGATAGAACGGGAGCAGCCGGCAGCAACTGGGATGTAACGGGTGATACAACGTGGACAGATATAATAAATTCAGTAGGCGGCGGAGGCAACTATGTAACCTACTTAAGCTGGGACGGAGATGGAAATAGTGCCAATAATAAGTTTAAGAAAATATTAGAATCGTTTGCGGATGCAGTATCCGGTGCAGTATCGAGCGTGGAAGTAACGGATGCGGATATAGAGAATGCGATAGAACGAACATACAGCTTGTTTACATCGGAATATGCGTACGACGGTGCGCAAAAACACGACAATCGTCAATATGCCGGAGAGAATGCCGGAAATTACAATACAATATGCCATCAACACGATAAAAAATCTAACATTTTCGATGATTCAAACCATTCTTACGCGGTCAGTTTAACTAATATGGCAAGCGTATTCCTAACCTACCTTCTCGGAGATGAAGAAACGCAAAGTAAAATTACAACAAGCAGCCTTCCGGGGCTTGATTTAGGCAGTATAACCTTAACCGACCCAGCAAGTCAGGCAGAACACGATGAATGGCAGGAGACTTATGATACCCTGGTATCTCAACGCTCAGAATTAGAAGAAAGCTCTTCGCTTCTTTTTGACGCCGAAGAAGAAAAGCTTATAGATTTCTATGATGCAATATTTGAAAATATTGCAACAAACGGCTGGACGTATAATGAGTATATAACCGATACAGATTATTTGAATGATATATTACAGACGGGTGTGTATAATATAACGAAAGCGGAACGCGGCGATGACGGTGCGTGGGAATATGATGAGAGTGCGGCAACGACGTGCCAGAATGTGTATCAGGTAACGGATACCGGCGAGCAGAATAAAGCGACAGCAGAGTATGAGAAAGAGAAAACGCGAATAGAGCGGAAAGAAGAAACAATAGATACACGCATGCAGAAACTGGAGACGGAACAGAATGCAATAAATCAGATGTTAGAGTCTTACCGTTCGATGATAGATGATAACGTGGATCGTACGTTCAGTGTGTTCTCGTAGAGCGGAAATCTTTCTTATATTTATATTAATAATTTTGTAATTAATATATTGTCATATAATTTTACACTATTTTATGTATATGACAGTCATTCGGGCTATAGTTTTTTGAAATAATTTGTAGTATAATTTTATATAATTACCTGAATATAGTGATAAAAGAAACGGAATTTTATATGCGAAAAAAGACTTTAATGATTGATTTGGACGGAGTTTTGAACACTTATAACGGATTGTATGAAGAAAATTATATTTCTCCGATTAGAGAGGGAGCCGCCGAGTTTCTGAAAACACTTTCCGGTAAATTTTCTCTGGTATTATTTACATCAAGAGATACAGGACTTGCGCAAAAATGGATTGATGAACATAATGTCGGCAGATATTTTGCCGGAATTACTAATGTAAAAAAGCCCTCATATCTAATTATAGATGACAGGTGTGTCCGCTTTAACGGGGATTTTAGTGCATTGCTGGAGGATATTAATAACTTCAGGGTCTGGTATAAAGACTGAGTATTGTGTGGAATAAAGTAAAAACATTATATATTTTCAAATGTTAAGAATTGTAAAATTTATTTTAAAACAGCCTGCAATCAAGTTATAATCCTATATATGATATGATATGATATGATGGGATGGGTGAGGTGTCTTTCTGGTTTACATTGTTTTTCTTCTCTTTTATAATAATTTATGTAGTATGAAGAAAGGAGATATATATTATGTCAACTGCAAGAGATAATGCTTCACAAACACTCCCCGAAGGTGCTATTGATTTAGGTGAAGGAATGTACGCTGTTCCTAATGATGACGGTACATTTACAGTTGAAGGTAATGGTATTATTGATGATGGTATTTATGGACAAGTTGATGCCTCACAAGCAGGACAGGATGGAGTTTTTCAAGTTCCTGGCGGTACAGTAGAAGGGTATCCTGATGATACTTACTGGAAATTACAATAATAATTAGAGTCATTTGGGTATAATTAGGGCATTAATCTTATTAATGCCCTTTAATTTTAGATTTATGAATGAAAAAGAGCTTAAACATAAAATTTTTTGGAAATATTTTTTTCGAAAAGGCAGATTTATAAATTTTAAAAAACCGAAACTTTTTACTGAAAAAATCCAGTGGTTGAAGGTTTATGATTGTACACCAATTAAAACAAGACTTGCAGATAAAATTCTTGTGCGGGATTGGGTAAAGGAACAAATAGGCGAAGAGTATCTTAAAAAAATATACGGGGTTTATGAAAAGTATGAGGATATAGATTTTTCTAAGCTGCCGCGTGAGTACGTTATAAAAACAAATCACGGCTGTAAAATGCAAAGGCTTGTGATTGAAGGCAGAATTCCCGAAAAGAATTATAATGAAATATTTAATAATTTTTTAAAAGTGAATTATGCTTATAAAAGCGGATACGAAATGCAATACGATAAAATAAAACCGCTTATCTTTGTAGAAGAGTATATTAAAAACAAGCGCGAGCTTTTTGAGTATTTGTTTTTCTGTTTTAACGGCGAGCCTAAACTCGTGCTGTTTGCTTCCGGAAAACGCAGTGATAATATTTGCTGCACGATGTTTGATACTGACTGGAATAATCTCGGGTTTAATTACGGCGGTAAACTGCATGAGGAAGCCGTTCCCAAACCTGAAAACTTTGACAAGATGCTTGATATTGCAAGAAAATTATCAAGGGATTTTAAGTTTGTGCGTGTCGATTTGCACAATGTTGCAGGGAAAATCTATTTTGGCGAAATGACTTTTACTCCCGCAAGCGGATATATGAAGTTTTCTAACCCTAAGTATGACAGAATACTCGGGGGGATACTGGTTTTAAATAAATGACAAAACTTTCAATAATTATACCTGTTTATAATACAGCGCCGTATTTGTCTGAATGCCTTGACAGTATTCTGGGGCAAAAGGTTGATAGTATTGAAATTATATGCGTCGATGACGGCTCAGAAGATGACTCTTTGGAAGTCTTAAAACGTTATAAAGAAATTAAGATTATTCAAACAGTCAATCAAGGCTCCGGTATAGCCAGAAATACAGCTCTTGCAGCGGCTAAAGGAGATTATATTATCTTTGTAGATAGTGATGACTGGCTTGCTGCGGATGCTTTAGAAACGATTTTGACTGCTGCTGCAAAGTTTGAACCGGATGTTTTGATTTACGGCGGGTTGACTTATGCAAACGGACGATTAAGGCAGGGCAGCTATAGCGTAAATAAAATTCCTGATAAGTACTACAAGCGCGTGTTTAATAAAAAAGATTTTAAAAAAGATATTTTTAAATTCCCTTCTACGGCCTGGACAAAACTTTATAAAAGAGAATTTCTCATAAAAAACGGTATCAGGTTTCAGGAAATACGTGTCGGACAGGACCAGATATTTTTTATAAAAACTATGCTGTTTGCAGAAGCTGTTACGGTTTTGGATAAGAATTTATACTGCTACCGGAAAAGACGCCCGGGGTCTGTTACTTCCGCTAAAAAGAAAACGGATTTTTCTCCGATATACGTTTTTAGAGAGGTTGAAAAAGTTGTAGAGAATTATGAGTATAAATACTATATATTAAACAGATATTTTAAAAAGGCAGTATTCCGGCTTCCCAAGATGCGGGAGGATTTAAAAGATGCATACTTAAGTGAATTTTCAAAACTGCTGGTGTATTTAAAACAGAAGTATCCGTCCTGCTGGCAGGGAAATTTTTCTCCTGCGCGTAATTCCACTTACGCCGGATTAAAATTTAAGTATATTCTTGCATCAATCATACATTGTTTAAAAAATTAATAATCCATATCCAGTTCAGGGTTTCGCCTAAACCATGTTAACTGGCGTTTTGCGTAGCGTCTTGTATTCTGTTTGATTTTTTCAACCCCCTCATCAAGAGAAATTTTGCCGTCTAAGTATTGTAAAATTTCACAGTAGCCTATAGTGTTTACAAAATTTTTAATCCGTCCGTGTTTTTCCAGTAAGAATTTTGTTTCATCAATCAGCCCGAGTTTAAGCATTCTGTCCACACGTTTGTTAATCCTGTCGTACAATTCCTCTCTGGAGTCTATATGCGGAGAAATCCATTCTACATCGTATTCTGAATCTTTTTTGCCTGCTGCCTGATAGAAAGGTTTGTTGAGTGTACGTATAATTTCCAGCACCCTTACAATTCTTACTTTATTATTAATATGAACTTTTTCTGCAGTTATCGGGTCTTTGGATTTAAGTTCTGCATAAAGGATTTCAACCGGTGTGTTCTCTAATTCCCTGCGGAGTTCGGGGTTAGGCGGAATAAGAGGGAGGTCAAAATCCTCCAGTAAGATTCTGAAATACAATCCTGTTCCTCCGCAGACAATCGGGGTTTTCCCGCGGTTGATAATATCTTCAATGACGGGTTTTGCGTCGCGGTAAAAGTCACCGGCGGAGTAATCAACTTCCGGCTCAACTATATCTATTAAATAATGCGGAATTCCTTCCATTTCTTCTTCAGTAGGCTTTGCTGCGGCGATATTAAAACCTTTATAAACAAGGCGTGAATCCGCGGAAATTATTTCTCCGTTTCTTTCGTGTGCAAGTTTTACAGCTAATGCTGTTTTACCGCTTGCAGTCGGTCCTGCTACCGCTATTACATGTGGTTTTTCCATACATTCCCTTCCCGAATAGGGTTAATTTATAATTCTTAAAATATACTTCCTGTAAATATTATACTATAGTCATCGGGCTCGGGTAAACCTCTCTTGCAGAGTTATACCATTTCTCTGAGTTTTTTAAGCTGGTCGCGGATTTCTGCTGCGCGCTCAAAATCAAGAATTTTAGCGCATTTGTGCATATCTTTTTCAAGTTTGGTAATGAGTTTTGACAGGTCTTTCTTCTCAACCCCCATTTCTACCATTTCTTCCGCAACAATGTCCTCCAGATTGCGGTAGCTTTCGACAAGCGAGAGAAGGTTGTTTTCAATCGGTTTCTTGATTGTTTGCGGGATAATGCCGTGCTCCTGATTATAAGCAAGCTGAATTTCGCGGCGGCGGTTGGTTTCGTCAATGGCTGCCTTCATGGAATCTGTTACACGGTCAGCGTACATTATTACTTCGCCGCAAACGTTTCTTGCCGCACGTCCGATTGTCTGTACAAGGCTGGTTTCCGAACGCAGGAAACCTTCTTTGTCCGCATCCATAATTGCAACAAGTGAAACCTCCGGAATATCAAGTCCTTCCCTTAAGAGGTTGACGCCGATTAGTACATCAAACTCTCCTAAGCGTAAATCACGAAGGATTTCTACACGCTCGATTGACTGAATGCCGCTGTGTAAATATCTTACGCGTATACCTGCCTGTACAAAATAGTCGCACAAGTCCTCTGCCATACGTTTGGTTAATGTTGTGATAAGTACGCGTTCTGATTTTTTTGCGCGGGCATTAATTTCTTTTATTAAGTCCTCAATCTGGGTTTCAATCGGACGCACGGAAATTTTGGGGTCAACAAGTCCTGTCGGACGGATGATTTGTTCCACAAGCTGCGAAGAGGTTTCTCTTTCAAACTCCGCAGGTGTTGCAGAAATATAGATTTTCTGGTGAACTTTTGCAAAAAATTCTTCCTCTTTGAGCGGCCTGTTATCTTTTGCGCAGGGGAGACGGAAACCGTAATTTACAAGGGTATCCTTTCTTGATTGGTCGCCGAAATACATACCTCTAAGCTGCGGGAGTGTAACATGGGATTCATCAACTACGGTTAAAAAGTCACCTTTAAAATAGTCCAAAAGCGTTGCGGGCGCACTGCCGGGCGGGCGGCGTTCAAGGATGCGCGAGTAGTTTTCTATGCCCGAACAATAGCCCATTTCTTTAATCATTTCTATATCGTATTTTACACGCTGCTCTAAGCGTGCTGCTTCGAGAATTTTGTTTTCGCTGTTTAGTTCAGCAAGTCGGTTTTTTAACTCCATACGGATTAATTTTATTGTTTCTTCTTCATTCTCGTCGGAGGTGATGTAGTGGACTGCAGGGTAAATAACGACACTTTGCGGTGAGTCAAGGATTTCGCCGGTTACGTTGTCTATTTTAACAATTCGTTCGATTTCGTCGCCGAAAAAATAAATACGTGTGATAATCTTTTCGTAAGAGGGCATAATTTCAACAATATCACCGCGGGCGCGGAAAGTTGAACGCTCTAATTCCAGATCATTACGGCTGTATTGTATACTTACAAGGTATTTTAAAAGTTCGTTGCGCTCCATTTCGTCGCCGACGTTAATGGTTTTTGCGCCTCTGAAATAGTTTTCCGGCAAACCTAAACCGTAAATGCAGCTTACTGATGCGACTATTATTACATCATCTCTCTCATATAGACTGCGGGTAGTGTTGTGCCGCAGACGGTCGATTTCGTCATTGATACTTGCGGATTTTTCGATATAGGTATCTGTGCGAGGAATATAGGCTTCCGGCTGGTAATAGTCGTAATAGCTGATGAAATATTCTACGGCGTTTTCCGGGAAGAGTTCTTTAAACTCGTTGTAGAGCTGTGCTGCAAGCGTTTTGTTGTGCGCAATGATTAAGGTTGGTTTCTGGATTTGTTCAATTACGTTTGCGATAGTAAAAGTTTTGCCTGAACCTGTAATACCTAATAAAGTTTGCGCATCGTAGCCGCTGTTAAGCCCGTCGACAAGTTCTCTGATTGCTTTGGGCTGGTCGCCTGAGGGGCGGTATTTTGAATGTATTTTAAATGGTTTTCCCATACCAGAATTATACCGCCAATTAAAATATCTTCAAATAGATGTTTGAATAAGTTGATGTTAACAGATTAATATTTTCTAAGCACTTGTTTTGATGTGCCCGTGTTATATTTGGGCTGTCCCTGAAACTGCTCAGAAATAAAGCTTTTGGATATTTGGGCATAACCTTGTAATAACTGTTTTTAAGTACCTCTTTACAATTGAAATGGTTTCATATAAAATACAAATAGTCTGAGAAACCAATCGGAGGAGTGCCAGAGCGGTTTATCGGAGCGGTCTTGAAAACCGTCGTACGTGACGAGCGTACCGTGGGTTCGAATCCCACCTCCTCCTCCATTTAAAAAGAGCCTAAAAAGGCTCTTTTTTAGTGCGTTTTCACCCTGTCACCAAACTGCAAAAATGAGCCAAAATAGACCCAAAAGGGACTAAAAAGGGACTGCTGAAAAAATTTGTTGATTTTAGAGGGTTTCTGCAATCAAGTAAAATTCAATATTACATAACGGTTTTTGCGGTAAATGTGGTCAATTCCAAGTAATACATAGATTTCAGGGTTTCCACCTGTGGTAATTGCGGTTAATGCCAATATTCATCTAAATATTGGTCTATTTTGTCATGCTTAATTTTAGAAACAGAAATAATATTAATAAATTTCAACAAGCTATACTCCTAAAACCCTCTCATACCAATCGAAGTCAAGAATTTGTGAGCGTGTTTTTGAAAAACAGTTTATTATAAGTTTGTGTACCAAAGAACAAAGAAAGGAAACAAACTTATGAAATGGTTAGCAATAGCTTTAGTAATCTACATTTTTATTAACGGCTTTATTGAAGAAGCTAAAAAGCGATTGAGCGGTTACAGTGACGATTACTATGAGGAAGATGATTACAATGACAACGACGATTGGAATAATAATTATTCCTGCAATCAGCAAACTTACGACAGTCCACAATTTGACAATAGCTTTATTTCTCGTACTCAACCACCTGAATATCATCATAAAGATACTAACGAATACAGAATGTTAGTGCGTGTCAGGGGTGATAAATACGCAAGGCAAGAAGAAATTACTATTGAAGCACACAACATATTTGAAGCCCGCCAAAAGGCTAAAAATATGGGTTACGACATTATTAGAAGTTAAGGAGGAAATATGAATACAACAGGTTACAATGAAATTGATTTAAAAAATTGGAAAAATTATCCTGAAATCAAAACGAACTCTTTCTGGGAGTATGAAGTTAATACTTATGAGCAAATTTATAAAAGATACACTAAAAGAAATGATTTAGTTCTGAATATATTCTGTAATTCTGAATCAGCAAAAGAAGAGGCAAAAAAGCTAGATAGAAAATATCTTGGGATAGAAGATTACGAATATGATAACTCTTTGCGTAATACAGTCAATAACAAATTAAAAGAACTTGAGCAAAAGAATATTCAGCTATTATTACTCACTCCTGATTTAACTGATATTAGAGCAAGTAAGACAGAAGAATTTTTCAACACATTCAAACAATTTACAAAATTAGGCATAGATAACCTAGAGCAAGGTCGATTTGTCGTTTTAATAATCGGTAATACATATTCAAATTCAACTTTGCACCTTGAAGCTTTTGAATATGCTCAATTTCTTACAAGTCAGGGGTTGCGTTTAAAAGCTCACATAGTTAAAGAAGTTTGGAAATGGTCAACTCTTGAATCTAGTACAGCAAAAGCCTTATGGCATTGTAGAGCCTTAAAGAGCGGATTTAATGTAGCTACCTTTAAGAATATTTTTATTTTTAAAAAGTTATAGACAAAGAAAAGATAAAACTATGAAAATAGCAGAGGTGATATGAACAAAGAAGAAATAAATAAAATCTTACAATATCCTGTAAAAGGCTCGTTGATTACGATAGGCGGTCGTCCTGCTATGGGTAAAAGAACATTTGCGTTGAATTTAGTTGAACTATTCTGTAAAGAAGGGCATAAATGCCTGTATGTAACAGATTACGACAAACAAATAATTACAGAAATGCTATTAAGAATAGTTGCAAATCCAAACAGGCAGGAAAGTATAGAGATACAAACAGAAAATTTCACACAAGCAGTAAAAGAACTAAGCAGTTGGAATTTGTTTATTAAATCTACAGAATTTTGCAGGATAAAAAATATAAAGCAAATAATACAGAAATACAAACCTGATTATTTGTTCATCAATATGCATATTAACAGGAGAAATAGATTGAGTTCTGAAAAATTGAGGGAAATATCAGAGCAGAATAATTTAATAATCTTCAAACTGGCAAATACACGCAGGGAACCACGCAACACAGCAAACTATTATCCGAAAATTACAGATTTACGAGATAAAAATCTTGTGAAATATTCGGATGTGGTCTTATTGCTCTATCGGGAAGATTATTACAACTGTGATATTCCTGATGATAGAAAAAATATCATAGAGATAATTCAGGCGAAACCTGAAAATAATTCAATCAAATTGAAATTTAACAGAAAAACTGGAAAAATCGGAACATAAAATTAAAAATCTTTTTAAGAGGCAGAATAGAGGCAGTTGTAAGCTAAAGTGGGTAAAAACTTACAGTTAAGAATAAAAAATATTTGGAGGTAAAAATGTACTTAACAAAAGATGAACTAACCATATTGCAGGGCTTGAAAGAACACTTAAGCTATGCAGAAATAAGCCGAAAGTTAAACGAACCGCTCCGCACCTGTGATAGCAGGATAAATTCCCTATATCAAAAGTACGGAGTAGATAATAGAAAAGATTTAGTCAAAAAGGCAAACCTTGATAAGGTCGAAGTTGCAAGGATTGATAATATTCCCTACTGGCAATATGAAGGAACACAGCTTGTACAAAAAATCCCTGTTTGTAAAAGAGATGTTGAACGGCTATTAAAATTACTGGAACATGAAGATGAACGAAAAAAATTCAATCTGGTGTATTCATCAAATTACCTGTACAAATTTATGTACTTAGAAATGCCGAGCGGTAAAGAATACATCCAAAGAAACAAAATCATAAATAAAATTTAAAGGCTCTGGAAAAGGAGCCTTTTCTCTTAAATTTAAACTGTCTGCCAGTTAATTATATCAGCATTATTAGCCTCTAAAAATTCGTTGCATTCTTTGAATGGTCTGAAATCAGTATCCTTAAAAGCAGGAACTTCGCCATCACAAATAGACTTTGTACAAGCCTGATAGTTATTTGACGGATGAGAAGAACGCAAGATTTTAACAAATGGATATTTTTCTTGATAATCCACCCTATGTTTGCCTTTTTTATAAGCTAGAACTTCCAATTTATTTGCCTTATCACCCCATAACATGACTACTAAAGGTTGTTTATTCTTGGTCTTAACTTCAAGAAGTTTAAATATTACCTGATTTATAAAATTACGCCACGCTTTTATATGGAAGTCCTGATTGTTAGGTGCAAAGGTTAAGGCAGTATTGAGCAACAAAACACCCTGCTTTTTCCAAGCTGACAAATTTGTATAACTGTTATCAATTCCTACATCTTCCTTGATTTTACGAAAGATATTTAGTAATGAATCCTCCGCAGGAATTTCACCGTTATTGTAAGAAAATGCAAGCCCATGAGCTTTTGCCTCATCAGGGTAAGGGTCTTGACCGATAATCAACACTTTAACATCCTGCGGTCTTAATCCGTCAAATGCGTTAAATATATCTCCTTGACTTGGTCTTGCACATTCATTGATACATTTCTGAATTTCAGATGTAAAAAGTTCTTCTACTTCCTGCCTTGTAAACCAATCATTCTTAATCAATATTTCTTTCAGAGCTTCCATAACTTCCTTTCTTCTGTTCTAGAACTTAGAGGCTTCATACAAACATGTTTTACTACTTCTGTGAATATCTTAACGCATTACAGTGGTAAATGCAAGTTTGATTGCAACTCTTGCGGTCTGTTTTAAAAGGATGAAATCACTTATTATTAAACAACGAGGGCGGTAATGGAAAATAATCTAGAAATAAAAAAATTATTAGGACAACGGATTAAAGAATTACGGACTAGAAAAGGTCTTACACAGGAACAGCTTACAGAAAAGCTCAACATAGGACAGAGAACACTATCCAAAATTGAAAGAGGTAATGCCTTTGTTTCTGCTGAAACACTAGCCAAATTATTAACTGCCCTTGATATTGGAATTGATGAACTGTTTAACTTCGGCTACCTGCAAGAAAAAGAAATCTTAAAAGAAGAATTAATTAACGCTATTCGTGATGAACAAGTTGACATTGAAACCCTCTACAGGATATACAAGGCGTTGAAATAAACCCTGCCTCTAACATACAAGATTATAATATTGGAATGCACTTGCAAAATATTTACAGGTGCATTTCTTTATGTACTTATTTCACCATAGACCACGGAATTATACTCACTTTAAGGTTAAGCAGGAAATAGTTGCCATTTTAAAAGTTACCAACATAAAATCGTGGAAATTTATAAGGGAAATGTAAAAAAATTGTTACAAAGCTCGCCACCGGAACTATTTCCTTCGCGAGCGGAAACGCTTGTACTGCAAGGGTATTCTGGATTGAAATTCTTGAAATATCTGTTATCCTGAGGATGCAGGTATTAATTATAAGGAGAAATCAAATGAATAAAGAAATTGACATCCCTTGCATGATAACAATAAATGAAGCAGCACAAATTGTCAAGCTCGCAAAATATCACATCCGACAGTTGGTTTTGCAAGGCAAGGTTAAATATGTCAAGACTGGGCGAAAATATTTGCTCAATCTCGACAGTTTAGTTAATTACTTAAAAAATGGCGATACAGAAGAAAGGAGTGAAAATCATGACAAAAACATTAGACGAATTAAAGCGTAAGTACAAATTTATTTTAGCAGACTTCAAGAAAAGTGGTATAAATAAATCAACAATCTTGGATTATGTGAAAGAAGGTTATCTCTCTGAAGCGGATGACTACTGGCAATTAAATTACCCCGCATTATATGCAAATTACAAAACGGATTACTATAACAGGCGGTTAAAAAATCCCGAGTATGGTAAGGGTAAGTACATAAAACCAGCAGGCAAGCCATCGCAAATTTTTAGACCTTTACATCTTTCGATTTCAATGTTAAAAGACCCGACAATGCCTATAATAATAACAGAGGGTGACAAAAAAGCGATTAAAGCAGTACAAGAAGGTTTCCCTTGTCTTTCGCTTGGCGGAGTATGGGGTTGGAAATGTAAAGCAGACACTATAGATTTAGAAGAAAATCCTGAATGGGAGTTAATTGCTGATATCATACCCGATTTAGTGCAGGCTGATTTCAAAGACAAGGAAGTAATACTATGCTATGACAATGATATGTACCATAATCTAAAAGTCAAACAGGCTCTATGTTCACTAGCAAACTATCTTAAAAGCGAAAAGGGTGCTAAAGTAAAACTTATATTTCTGCCAAAAGGCAAAGCTAAAGGGCTGGATGACTTCTTAGTTGCATACGGGGCAGATGAATTTCAAAAGTTACTTGATAAGGCAGAATTTATTACACTAGAAAAAATTCAAAACAAACTATCATGTAAAAAAGAAATTGCAAAGTTTCCGGTAGAAGTATTCCCTGAACCTGTAAAAGATTTAATTCTAGAACTGCATAAGCGAATGGATGCACCTATAGAGTATATAGCTTGCACATTTCTTATAGTAGCAAGTATTCTTATGGACGGACATTATGCCATTAATGTAAATCCTGGAACAAATTGGATTGAACATCCGATTTTATGGTTGGCATTAATTGGTAATCCGTCACAGAAGAAAACCCCTTGTTTAAAAATAGGTAAAGATATTCTTAATGAATATGACCTGATTTTACGGACAAATTATGAAACCGACATAAACGACTATAATCACAAAAAGGATTCTTACAAAATACAACTAGAAAAATACAAAAAGGCAATTAAAAACAATGAAAATCCAGGGGAGTTACCTATAGAACCTGAAAAACCGCAAAGACCCAGGTTGATGACCCAAGATATAACAAAAGAGTCTTTGGCTTATCTTATGGATATAAATAGCAAAATGCATTTAGGTTTAGCCATATTTGTTGATGAATTGGCTTTCTTTTTAAAAAGCTGGAATCAATATAAGCGTGGTGGTAATGATATGGAATATTTCTTGGCTTCTTGGGCAAGAGAACGGCAAAACATTGTCCGCAAAAGTGATAAGTCAGATTACACATTTGACGCCAGTCATAACATAATTGGTACTATTCAACCAAAAGTGCTGTATGAAACACTTTTGGGCAAAGGCATTGATTGCTATAACGGAATGATTGAAAGGTGGTTATACTGCTGTAGCAACTACAAAGAAACAGGTATTCTATATAATTCTGATAAAGATTATGACATTTCCGTTTTTACGGACATTTGTCGAAAAATCTTTACAAATGCTGTATTACATCCTGAAACTGTTAATATGTATCAATTTGATAGTAAAGCTAAAAAAGCCTTTGAGGATTTTAGGACTAAAATAGTACAACTGAAAAAATCAGGTAAATGTGATGATATAACTCAATCATATCTTGAAAAACAAACCAGATATGTTGCACGGCTTGCCCTAATACTTCATGGCATACATAGCCTTGAAGAAAAATTTGTTACGGATTTAGATGTTTATAACGCAATAAAGCTGTGTCATTACTTTATAAGCTGTTTTAAAGTAATGACAGACAATAAGCTTAATTATGATGAACAAGAGGAATGTGCATTGAACTTTTTTAAGCGTAAAAATTTAAAAACAGTTTCACCAACGGAATTATTCCGCAATAATAAAACTAAAATCAAAAATATTAAAACAGCACAGGTTACTTTGGAAGGGCTTGCACGCAAAGGATATGGACGAATGATAAAGGCTAAAAATGGAGTGTCGTTCGTGTATTACGGAAGTTAGACTATGGTGCAGGGTAACACCTTAAAACTGTTGCCCTGCATTCTTTTTTAAGAAAATGAGGCTTGGATTTATGAAAAAGGGAGATAATAAAAAATGATAAGAAGGAAAATAAAATGGCATTTTACGAAAAAGTTTCAGAATATACATATAGATTGACAGTTTGTCAGGGGTACGACTCCAAAGGTAAAAAATTACGCAAAAGAAAAACAATTAAACTGGATGAAACATTAACCGCTAAGCAGGCTGAAAAAGAGCTTAACCGTCAAATGGTGATGTTTGAAAACGAAGTCTTGAACGGAGTTTACTTAGACGGCGAAAAAATCACATTTGAAGCCTTTACACAAAGGTGGTTAGAAGATTACGCAGAAAAACATCTTACACTTACAACATTACAATCATATAAAATCATGCTTAAACGGATTTTGCCTGCTATCGGACATATTAAACTCGGTAAATTACAGCCTCATCACTTGATACAGTTTTACAACAATCTTGATGAAGCAGGAGTAAGACTTGACGGCAGGTTTACCCCTACCAAAGCTCTGATAAAATATCTTGAACCTTTGACACTTTCTCATATAATCAAAACTACAGGTATATCGTCTAAAACTTGCAGAAGGTTAAAGACAGGCATGGCAACAAATTACAGTACCGCTCAAAAGCTCTGTAATTGCTATAAATTAGATTTCAACAGAATGTTCAAGTGTAATTCAGAAAAGAAACTGAATAGAAAAACAATCAAAAATCATCATATTGTAATTCATTCAATACTTTCAACTGCTGTTGATTGGAATATCCTAATGAATAATCCTGCAGAAAGAGCAAAACCGCAAAAAGTAACAAAGTCACATGCTAGATATTACAATGATGAACAAGTGGCAGATATGCTCAACTGCTTGAAAAGTGAACCATTAATGTATATGACAATGATTTATCTTGCTATTGATATTGGTTTAAGAGAGGGTGAGCTAACTGGCTTGAAGTGGGAAGATATAAATTTTGACACCTGTGAAATTAACATCAACAAACAACGGCATTATATTACAGGCTACGGCAATATTGAAGGCAGACCGAAAACCGATGCCGGTATTAGAACTGTTACAGCCTCAAAAACGGTAATATCACTCTTGAAAGAATACAAAAAACAACAGAATGAGAATAGGTTAAAATTCGGTACAGCGTGGCAAAACGGCAAATATGTATTCCTACACGAGGACGGCAAGCCTATAAGCACACAACGACCTTACAAATGGTTTACTAACTTCTTAAATCGTCATAACCTGCCCAAAATAACATTTCATCAACTCCGCCACACTAACGCAAGTCTGCTGATTTCATCGGGTGAGGATATTGTAACCGTAAGCGGTCGCCTCGGACACGCTGACAAAAATGTAACCTTAAATACTTACTCGCATATAATTAAATCCAAAGAAGCACAGGTCGCTAATAAAATGGATGAGTTTTATGCAGGGTTAAAAGGTAGGAACTATTAGAAAAAATACAAAAATAAAATTTTGTCAAGTTCTTATATAATTTTTTTACTTTTTATGTTATATTAGTTCTGTACAGAACTATCTTAATGATGGTCAAAATTAATTAGGAAGATATGACAAGTAATTTAGAAAAGTTATATAACGATTTAAACCTTGTTGGTAAGAAAGAATTTATTCGATTAGATAAAATAGAACAATATCCTCTTAACAATATTTCTTTGCGTTATAAAAATGCTATTGATGAAATGAAACCTGAATCCATGTTTTGTATGGAAAATGAACCTTTAATCTTATTTTTTAATTTAGAAAATGAACATAATAATCAAGATAAAATAAAAAATATTCAAAAACAAACTTGGAATTTCGATAAAGCACCCATTATTGTTGTATCAACGACAAATGAAATTGTTTTTTACAATGCTTTTGATTTTGATATTAACAATCATAAGTTATCTATTTTAACAAAATCAGTAAAAGATTTTCAAAATTTTTCATATGAAAATCTTTATACAGGTAAAATTTTTTCAAAATATAAAAATAGATTTAATGATAAAAAAAGGGTTAATACTTTATTATTTCAACATATAATCAATTACAGACAAGCATTAATAAAAAAAGGTATGAAGCCTTCTTTTGCAACAAAACTGCTGTCTAGAATTATTTTCCTTAAATACCTAAAAGATAGAAAGATATCTGTAAATAAGAATAATTCTGAAATGATAGAGAACTCTTTTGAAAATAAAAATTCTTTATATGAGTTATTTCGTTACTTAAAGAAAGAATTTAATGGTGATTTGTTTGATATTGAAGAAAATGAAAACACTTTATTATCAGATGATTATATGGATATTATTAAAGGTTTCTTTTATGATAGTGATATTAATGGTCAATTAAGATTATTTATTCCATTTGATTTTTCTATTATTCCTATTGAATTAGTAAGTAGTATTTATGAAAATTTTCTGAATTATAAACAGTATGAAAATAAGTCATATTATACACCAGTATTTTTGGTTGATTATATAATTAATACTACAGTAGCTCCTTTTTTAAATGATAAGAATAAAAATAACAGTAATTGTAAAATTTTAGACCCTGCTTGTGGTTCAGGGATATTCTTAATTGAATCTTTAAGAAAAATTATCTATAAAGAAGAAAATATAACTCAAAACAAGATTAGTCCTGAAAGGTTAAAAGAGTTAGTTGAAAATAATATTTTTGGAATAGACAAGGATGAAGATGCAATAAATATAGCAATATTTTCTTTATACATAACTTTATTGGATTATCAAAACCCACGCAGTATTTTAAATTTTAAGTTTCCGCATTTAAAAGATAATAACTTTTTTGTAAGTGATTTTTTTGATGAAACAAATTGTTTTAATAATAAAATAAGGAATCTTGATTTTATTTTATCAAATCCGCCTTACGGCGATATAAAAGAAGGTTTACATAATAACTGGTACAAAAAAAATAATATCCCAGTTAATGACAATCAAATTGCAGAAAGTTTTATGGCAAAAGTCAAAGATTTTTGTAATAATCAAACTGTCGTTTCAATGGTAATTACAAGTAAAATTTTTTATAACATTAAAGCTCAAAATTATAGGAAATTTTTCTTGAAAAATTGTTCTATACAACAGATTTTAGAATTATCACCTGTAAGAAAACAGATATTTAGCGGAGCAGTTCCTCCTGTTGCAATTATTACATATACTTATCCTGAAAGTATATGTATGAATAATAATATTATATATACAAGTATAAAGCCAAATTTACACTTTAAATATTTTAAAATCTTGTTAATTGAAAAAAATGATATTAAGCATATTAAACAAAGTTTATTTTTTAAATATGATTGGCTTTGGAAAGTAATTTTGTATGGAAATATTTTAGATTTTTATTTTATAAAAAGACTTTTAGAAGACTATGATTTTTTAACTAAACAAAAAAAACAACTTATTTGCGGGGAAGGTATTCAATTAGGTGGTAGTAGCAAAATGTCCGCTAAATTGTTGAACGGAAAGCTTTATTTAGATACAAAGAAAAAACAATTAAAACCATTTTGCATTGAGTATAATGCATTAAAACCATTCTATGCTGATAGTTTGCACAGAAATAAAGAAAATAAAATGGAACTCTTTAAAGCTCCTATGGTTTTGATTAAAAAAGGAAATTCCCCTGATTTATCTTGTGTCTCCGCTGTTGCAATTAAAGATATGGTTTATACAGATTCGGTGTCTTCTATTAAATTTAAAGATTATGACGTAGATAAGGTATTTAATTTATGTGGTTTGTTTAACTCCTCATTTTTTACCTATTATATTCTGAATACTTCATCGTCAGTAGCAGTAGAAAGAAACCAAATTCATATTTCTGAGTATTTAAAAATTCCTTATCAATTTGATAAAGATTTGGCTAATTATGTAAAACAAGTTCATAACTTATGTTCGCATGACTGTGCTAATCTTCTTACAAATAATTTAGACAAGAAAAAAAATCAAAATTTATCAAAAGAAGATTTGCTAAAGACTATCTATAATAAAATCAAGCAAATGTATAATATATCCAAGACAGAAGAAGATTTAATAGATTATACAATTAATATTTCTATTCCGATTTGGAGATTTGGAGACAATGTTTCTTTGTCTAAAGAACCAATAGCCTATAAAAATGTATCAAAAATACAGTTAAAGCAATATGCTGACATATTTATTGAAACATTTGGCGAACAATATAAACATTTTAGTGTAGATATATACACATTCAAATATTGTACATTGATGAATTTTAATGCCAGAGAAAAACAAGTTAAAGAAACGCAAATAACTTTTAAAGATAATGAAAATATTGAAAATATTATAAAAACAATTTCAGATTTTTCAATAAATGATATTACAAACGAAATTTATATAAAGAAAGACATAAAAGGTTTTAATGAAAATTCATTTTTTGTAATAAAAACAAATGAGTATAAAAATTGGCATAAAGCCATTGCAAGATTAGATGTTAATGAATTTTTAAATGCTATATGGGAGGCTGAACTTGAACTCCCTGAATAAGTTGTCTGCTAAAAAGTTTGTGAGGAATAAAACTTATAAAATTCAATTTAATAAAATACTTACCGCTTGTGTAAAAGCTCATTCTAAATTAATTGAAAGTGAAGATAATTTAGATGGATTAGAGGAAGAAGTTTTAAGAAATAAATTAATCAAATACATAAGAAATAATCAAGGTACTTATGGTGTTGCAAAATATGTTTTTGATGCAGAATCTGCAGAAATTGATGAAACAACTGACAAAACGGTCGGTTACCATGATATAAAAATCACAATACCCTGTTCTTCAAATTTTTCTACAGAAGAACAGAAAAAGTTTATCATTGAATGTAAAAGGCTAGATGGTTATACCTCTAAAAATAAAGCATATATAGAAGAAGGAATGAATCGTTTTATATCTGAAAAATATGTATGTAGATTAGATGTTTGTGGCATGATTGGTTTTATTGAAAAATCGAACAAAGTTTATAAAACTGACAAAATAGTTGAAATCGTAAATGATATAAATAATAAACTTATTAATGTATACAAAAAGAATGAAGCAGAAAAATTACAAACGAGTACAAATATAGACGAATTTAATCACAGCTATATCTCTACACATAATAGAGAAAAATGTCAATTACCATTGTATATTTCACATTTATTTTTAGATAATGTACAATCTTCTGGCATTAATGATTAATTTTCAAAGGGACTAAAAAGGGACTAATTTTACAAATAGTCCCTAAAAATTATTAAAAGTTACCAAAAGAAGGAACTTCCAAGATTAAATAATACTAGAGGTTACGGGATGAAATTTGAAACTACAAAAAGCAAAATATTTGTTCGAATCCCACCTCCTCCTCCATTTAAACACCTGACTATGATTGAAGTTCAGGTGTTTTTTAATATTTGTCGTGTCCATTCTGTGTCCATTAGTCATTTTGAATTAAATCCTTTTGATTTGAACTAAGTAAGTTCATTGCAGATAATATTTGTTTATTAGCTGTATGAACATAACGCATTGTTTTTTAATATCTGAATGGTCTAAAACTTGCTGAATTACAGGTATAGACACATTCATTTGTGCTAAGCGAGTCCCTACAGTATGTCGTAAGTCATGAAACCTAAAATCTACTATGCCTACCTTTTCCTTTACTGTACGCCATGTACGTTTAATTATGTGCTTGTTAGATTTATTTCTTGTTATTTCAATTACCCTGTCGGCCAAGTGTATTTGTTTCCAAGTAAGGTCTAGTATGTTTTGCCGCCTTAGCCCTGTATTTATTGCAACTGTAACTATTCCTTTAAGATATTCATATTGCGGCTGTGATAGTACATTCATAACAGGTTATTATCTTGTAATTGGTGATGTATCTACAAAAAAATCTCCAACCATGAATGCAGTGCTTTCACTGGTGAATGGGCTTTTAAGAAAAGACGATAAAGGATTTGCAGGGATATTATGACGCAATAACTATCGGCAATTCCCATAACTACTATATGGGACGTGCTGAAGCTGATATTACAAAATGGGTAGAATACTTTGTTGAGGGAATGGCAGTTGCATTTAAATCAGTCTATAAAAAGGCTAAGGACAATGAAAGTTCTAAGGATGAAGTTAAAGTATTAAGAGAACTTGACGCTAAGCAGCGTCAAATACTTAATCTATTTGAAATACAAAAGTATGTTACGGCAAAAGAAATTGCCGATTTCTTTAAATTTGCTCCACGCACGGCAAGGTTACTTGCTTCCGAGTGGGTTGAAACAGGATTTATTATTGCAGAAGGTGAAGGAAGAAAGCGAAAATACAGATTAAATGATAAATACGAGGCTATTTTGTAAGCCTGCCAAAGTGTAAAATATAGACCTGTCATTTTGTAAAATTTACATTGAGAGAATAAAAGTAATAACAATGTTAGTCTTTATGTGGTATTATTTAAATAAACAGACAGGAGGCTTATATGTACCACGTTTATACTGAAAGAAACTACTCTGAATTATCAAAAAGTCTTATAGGCGAATTTATGAATCTTGATGAAGCAATGGCATGTGCGAAAAAAGCAATTGAAGCAGACAAAGAGCTTAATTACATTGTCGAAGAAACAGACGGACACTTTAACAGCTACGGGGAACTTGTTTCTACGGTTGTTGCAGAAAGCTGATTATAAATACATATTAAGCCGTACGATTTCAAAATTCAGATAAGCAGCAAATAATACCCATATTAAGTATGGAACAAGTAGTATTGCTGCAGTTTTTGAGTATTTGTAAAATGCAAGGATTGTCCACGTAAGAGCAATAATTAAGAGAATAATAACGATTAAAGCTCCCCTCGGGTTCATATTTCCGAAAAATACAGGACTCCAGATTAAATTTAACGCTAACTGTGATACAAACAGTGTTGCTGTGCCGGCTTTATTTTTACCGGGGGATTTTAAGAAAAGAACAAAAGAGATGGACATCATAATATAAATCAAGATCCACACCGGTGCAAAAATCCAATCCGGCGGATTAAGAAAGGGCTTATTCAAACTGTGATACCAGGTCATATTGTCCATACTCCAGTATAATAAAACCATTGGAAATGACATTGAACAAACAGGCTGATTTTAAAATCATAAAACTTAACCTTGCGCGGCACTGTCTTAATTACATAATTGCCGCGTATGATATAAAAGAGTTACATCTGCCGTACTATATCTGTCCGGTACTATGGCAGAATATTGACCGTGCAAGATGCAAACTCCGGTTTTATCATATAGACAGCAGCTTTTACCCGCTTAAAGAGTTTCAGAAAGATGATTTTATACTCTATCCCAACTATTTCGGCATCAATTGGCGCAATGTTCAAACGCTTGCCGGTAAGTACAAAAATCTTATCGTAGATAATGCGCAGGCGTTTTTTGCACCGCCAACAGGTATTGCGAGCTTTTATTCCCTGCGGAAGTTTCTTCCCGTTCAGTGCGGGGCGTATTTATATACCCGCCGTACGGCGGATATAAGTTATCCTGTGGACACGTTAGATTACGAAGAAAACTTTACCCCGGACTATACGGAGTTTATGAAAAATGAACTCTTTTTAAACACTCAGCCGCCGTTAATGGTATCGGAGAGTATAAAACTGCCCGTAAATTTGAGAAAAGAAGAAAGATTGGAAAAATTTTATAATTTCCACAAAAAATACGGCGGTATTAACCTGTTACAATTAAACCTCTCTCCGCAGGATGTTCCGTTTGTTTACCCCTGCCTGACAGGTGAAGCGGAAGAGCTTGTTTCAAAACTTGAACACGAAGGGAAAATTATTCTCCAATATTGGAAGAAGCTTCCTGGAAGTTTCCCGGAGTCTGATTTTTACTGCCGGCTGGTGCCAATTCCGCTATGATTTATAGCTTTACAAAAACAGATTTTGGCTGTTTGCAAACAGGACAGAGATAATCATCCGGTTCTTTAGTCAAATCGCCTTTGTAAATATATCCGCAGATTGTGCATCTGTATGCCTGTCCTTCTTCTGAAACAGTTTCTTCAATATAAGTCGGCGCCGTTTTTGGGCTCTTGCCGTTTTTTATTTTATGATAGTATTCATAGGTCATAACAGGTTCATTTTTCAATAAACCGCAATCTGTTATTTTCCCGAGGAATACGGTGTGTGTTTCGGTTTCCAGAATATCATCAACATCACAGACAATATATCCGGTTGAATCTGAAATTACCTCAAGGCCGTTTACATTTTTGACATTAACTCCGTTGAATTTATCTACATCACGTCCGGACTGAAACCCGAATACAGGAATAATATTATCTTGAATTTTTTCGCCAAGTATGGAGATTGCAAATTTTTTGCTCTTTTTTATACACTGATTGGTATAATTTTCGTGGTTTATACTGACGGCAATTGTGTCATAAGTAACCTGCATTGCACTGTTTGCAATACATCCGGTGGGTCTGTTGTTATGGTCAACATCTATTGTAGAAACTACATAAACCCCGTAAGACAAATTCCAAAGCGCTTTTGTATCCATCAGTCCTCCTGCCTATTTACTTAAGATGTAATTATTGTATCATAATATTATGGATTCAGAAATAAAGATTTCAATAATTGTTCCGGTGTACAATACCGAAAAGTATCTTGCACAGGCGCTGGACAGTCTTACCGGACAAACGTTAAAAGAAATAGAGATTATTTGTGTTAATGACGGGTCTACAGACGGCTCCGGCGAAATCCTTGCACGTTATGCAAGCAGAGATTCACGTATAAAAATAATTACGCAGGCAAACAGCGGGCAGTCCGCGGCAAGAAACGCGGGGATGAAAGCTGCACGCGGAGAGTATATAGGTTTTCTTGATGCTGATGACTGGGCGGATAAATCAGCTTTTGAGAAGCTCTACCGTCAATCAGATGACGATGATATGGTTATAGGAAATATATGTGTTTATAATCAATCAATGAACACCTATGACTATAATGATTCCTATTGCTCAATAAATATTTTCCCGCAGGGGTTTTATAATAAACACTTTTCGCCGGTTGAATGTAAAGATTTTTTATTTAGAATATCCGTAACCCTGTGGAATAAGATTTATAAAAGAAGTTTTCTGATTGAGAATAATCTGTTCTTCTGTAGTAATCTAAATTTTGAAGATAACCCGTTTTTTATAGAGGCATTTTTAAGTTCAAAAAAAATATCTCTGGCGCCGCAGGCTGTATTCTTTTACCGGGTTGATTCATCAACATCCTATTCACACTCAAATGGTAAAAACGATTATAAAAAACTTGATTTCTTCAAAATTATGGAAATGGAAAAAAAGATCCTGAAACAGCACGGTTTATATGAAAATTTGAAAGATACTTTTAATTTGTACAAAAAACAAACATTGTTCTACTGGTTTAAAAAAATTAAAAACCCGAAGGTACGTTTTAAATACAGGTTAAAATTATCTAAAACATTTCCGCTGTATTTATGTATTGAAAAACGGATATTACGTTTGATTTTTAAATTCAGGTTGTCAAACCTTTTAAAAAAGAAGAATACGTATATTTGGGTAGATGACGGCAGAATGTCCTACTGTAGTTATGTTACCAGTAAGGCTAAAATTAAAAATCCTGTATTTACAACAAGTTCAAATAATTTACAAATGCACAGAGAACTGGATATAAAACCTCTTGAAAAGGCTAATCCTGATTTAGTGATTGCAATAACTTCCGGATTTTATAATTATGATAAAACCGTACGGCAAAAACTCTCAGAACTCGGGTATGACAATACTAAGGTTGAAGGTTTGATTTTTCCGGTATAACTACTACTTTTTGTTATGAAAAGTGAATAAAATTTATCCGGTTAGTTTTATTATTACCGGTTATAGAAAGTAAATATTTTGATTGTATAATAATCAGGTAAAAGAACGAGGTGAACCAATGACAAAAGAAGTAATTTCATATACAACATCGGGCACTTGCTGCAAACTGATGAATATAGAACTTGACGGTGATACAATAAAGGATGTTGAGTTTATCGGAGGCTGCAATGGCAACCTGCAAGGGATAAGAAATCTTGTTAAGGGGATGAAACTTGATGAAGTTGTTGCAAAGTTAAAAGGTATCAAATGCGGAACAAAACCGACAAGCTGTCCTGATCAGCTTGCGCAATGCCTCGCGGTTGTTCTTGAAGAAAAGAAAAAGACGGCGGCTGTTTAGTATTATCCGTTAGAGCCCCCGTTATGGCTATTTAAAAAACTCTCCGGCAGGTTTATCCTGATAAGAAAAGAAAGGAGAGTTTATGAGCCACTTACACGTACAAGACCTTGAAGATTTTATTAAATTTGATGACAGTTCAATTAAAGCAGAGCATCTTATTGAAAGCAGCGGAGGGAAAGTAAAACTTGTTGCACTGAAAAAAGGACAGGAAATCCCGCCGCACACTTCCCCGGGGGATGCTATGGTTTATGTCATCGACGGAAAAATTACGTTTAATATAGACCACGGCGGTGAAACCACCTGTACCGAATGCGGCTGCAGTGTTGCGGAATGCCAGAATCATGAACTTGAAATAAAAAAAGGTGAGTTTTTAAGATTTCATAAAGACGAGAAACATTTTGTAAAAGCGGAAAAAGATACAAAAATGCTTGTTATACAGTTGTTTTAATGAATCGGGCGGTAAGGCTGAAGCCTTACCGCCCGCGAATTAAATTATTTTAACTAGCCAAACAGGTTAGGAAATTCTGCCCGGAACTACTACGCCGCCTTTTAAGTTCTTTTTGTAGAATTCAACGTGCGGTTGTAATACGCTGTCAAGAACTTCAGGGAATTGTTTGCCTGTCATAATTTTTTCAACGATTTCCTGATAAACTGTTGCGAAAGCTCTTAATTGGGTCATAGCGCCTGCAGCGGCAGGGGTAAGCCCCATCCCTCTTGTTTCAACCTGTTCATTGAAGAAGGCGCCGGTTGATTCATAGGATTTATTTAATGCTCCGATATACGCTTCTGCATTTTCTCTGCATACGCCGTGATCGTTTGGAACAGTAAGCGCAAATGCAAATTTGTTTGCAGGATTAAAATGTGCTTCTGCACTGTGGTGCATAGCATCAGGTACTTTTGCTACCTGTTTGAGGGTATCCTTAACGGATTCATTTTGCATTTGTGCGTGCCAGTAAACAGTATTTTCAAAGATTGAGCCCATATATTGATGAACAGTTGTAATAATACCGTTTAACTTTGCATCTGCCCAGAAAATACCTTGTTTAAGCGCATCATTCAATTCTAAATCTGATGATAAAGAGAGTTCTGACATTTCTTGGGCAGCGTTTAGAAGAGAAATTAAATCTTCTTTTTTCATACCTGCCCAGATAAGAGTGAATATTGCGTGATCATCAAACGCTGAAAACCTTCCGCCGACATCATCATGGATATAAAGGTCGCCAATCCAGCCGTTTTCATTAGAAGTTCTTCTAAGTTCACTCTTTTCTGCATTTGCGTCAGTAACTGCAATAAAGTGTTTACCTGCGGATTTTTTTGCTTCTTCTAAGGACTGGCCTTTTGCTTGATAAGCATCTTCAAGCATTTTTTGTATTCTTAAAAATCCGTCTTTTGTTTCAAATGTAGAACCGGACTTTGATGCAATCATATAGTTTGATTTTGTGATATCTCCGAGTCTGTATAAAAATCTTTCAAGACTTGACGAATCAACGTCAGAATAGAATGAAACAACATCCTGACGAATGTTAAGCCCGTTAATGGAGAGCATGTGTTCAACAGTATGTTTTGAACCGCCGATGCCCATAACGCTGAGTCTTTCTGCGCCTGTTTGTTTCTTAAAGTTTTCTGCCATTGAATAGAGTTCATCAACTCTCTTTAACTGTTCTTGCGGCAGATTGACCCAGTTTAAGAATTGCCCGGGTTGGTTTGCGCGTGATGATAACTCGTCTACAAATTCCGAAACCTTGGATGAATACCGGCTAAAGTCAATACCTGTAAATGTGGTTTTAATATCTTTCATTTTTGTCAACATAGGAAATTCTCCTTTCTATACTCTTATAGCTATATTGTAGAAAATACACGGTGTAAAGTAAATAAGCTGAATTATTTTCTTGAAACCCATCCGGAATCTTTTATATAAAACCGCCATGGATAATCAACAGCAGATGATATGCCGACACGGGTGGAAGTAACTATTTCAAGTGGCTTCTCTCCTTTTTCTATCCAGAGGGGAGACAAATTTGAACGCAAATCTACACCGTTTAATTCTTTTGTTATCCCGAAGGTTTTGCAGAGCCTTGAAGGTCCGTTTGTGCCTGTCAGCCCGTCAAGCGGTTCCAGTGCACGTACAAGTACCGCACAACCGCGCCCTTCTTTTTCTGTAACAACATTCATACAGTAGTGCATGCCGTAAATAAAATATACATAACAAAATCCGCCTTCTCTAAACATAACGTTACATCTGTTAGTTTTACCTTTGAATGCGTGACATGCAGGTTCGTCCTGAGTATAGGCTTCTGTTTCGCAAATAATGCCGCGTAATATTTTATTGTTAATACGCCGGCATAGAATTGTTCCTAAAAGATCCCGGGCAACTGTCACCGTATCCTGACTGTAAAATTTTTTGCCAAGCAGTACCATAATTGTATTTTACATCAAATAATACAGGTCTTGAAAGATAGCCCGCGTTAGTCCAAACAATTGACAATCCGGCTTTTTTCTGGTATACTGCAGCACAAAAGGGGTATTTTTATGAAAATTAATGCTGTATCCAACGTAAATTACAACAAATATTATTCTGTGAAGAAAAATGAGAATGTTCAGGTAAGCAGTCCTGTTGTTTCACAAACAAATTTTAAAGGACTAAAAGGTGCTGCAATAGGTACATTGGGTGGCTTGGCATATCTTGCTGCAGTTTCAGTTTTGGCTGCGCCGTTTATGCCGATAACTCTGGGTGCTATAGCGCTTTGCGGAGGAGCCGGCGCGGTTGCGGGGCACAATATACAAAAAAGCTATCAGGAAGATAAAAAAAATAATAACGATAATAAAAACATCAACAATTAAACCGGATTTTTGGGTGTTATTCTGCCTATATTAGTATTTGTATGTATATACCGGTGTATTGGTATATATTATACTCCTTAAAACCGTGATAAATCCTACATTGATAGGATATTAAAAAGCGCATAAGCCATATTAAAATGATATTAAGTGGCATAGTCTTTTAAGGATAGTAGTATGAAAAGTAATTTTTCATATAAGCGTCTCAGTGCGGCGGCGTTGGTAGCGGCGCTTTCTATTGCTATGCCCGCTTTTGCCGAAGATACCGCAGGATTTACAACATATGGCAGCTTAAACAGGACTTTCGGAGTGCCTTCAGGTTCTTCTATTTATGCCGCCTCTCCTTCTTACGGGAGTTATACTCTGCAATCGCTTACCCCGTCATTACTAGCCAATGGAACTTATGCCAATGTACTTGAAGCAATCCGCGCTACAGATTCACCGCGTTCTTATACTACAAACGGTACTGAAGTTATAACCGAAAATATCGGTACTATGACCGGTGATTTAACTCTTTCCGGGTCTATTGATATGAACGGGAAAACGGGGATTAGTGTATCAAGCGGTGCAACGCTTCATTTTAGCGGAAGTATTACAAACGGCGTAAATACGTGGTACAGAGGTACAATTACTTCTGTTGGCGGTGACATTTTTATTGATAATAGTACATTTTCAAATAACACAACAAACTATGAGGGCGGAAGAGCAAACGGATCAGCTGTAAATATACAATCGGGGGATTTAACTATAACAAACTCTACGTTTTCTAATAATGTAATAAATGACGAAGCACCGGAGGGGACGTGGAGCGGTGGAGCAGTAGTGCACGGAGGGCATCACCCTGGTACATTTTCTCCGCATCTTACTTTTACTAATGTGAATTTTTATAATAATAGAGCCACAAATAACAATGGTGGACAGCTTGACGGCGGGGCACTGGCTGTTAATAATAATACAATTGTCACAATAAATGGCGGTACATACAGCGGAAATATTCTTAGCGGAAACGGTACTAAAATAGGAGGTGCTATTGGCTTATGGGGAAATCCTTCCTATAACATTTCCAACTTAACAATTACCAATAACAGAATTGAGGGAACAGGTTATAGTGCCGGAGGTGGTATGAGCCTGGGGTCTGAAGAGGAATTTCCGGCTCCTCCTTCCGGAACACTGTCTAATCTTACTATTACAAATAACTATGCTGAAGGGACTGCTGTATATGGCGGTGGTCTCCGGGCTTGGGGTAATATTGCCATACCGGATAATACAATAACAGGAAATACTATAAATGCATCTGATACAGGTTCAGGGGGCGGGGTATCCATATATAATCAGGAATCTGATTTAAGAATGGATATTACAGGAGGTTCTATAAGTTCTAATACTGTATCGGCGGGTGATTATGGAAATGGAGGCGGTCTTACTGCGTATGGCGGGGGAATTATTTATGCTAATGGTACTGAATTCAATAATAATATCATAAATGCAAGCAGGGGCCAGGGGGGTGGAATTCATATTACATATTCATCAGGCACGGGGGTTGCTACAGACATGAGCCTCTCTAATGCCAAGGTTAATAACAATGAAATTAATGCAACAACCAGGGCGCAAGGCGGTGGAATTGCCAGTCAAACTAATAATGAGTTAACAATAAATAATTCAGAAATAAGCGGTAACACAATTACCGGAGCTGAAGCGGGCGGCGGGGGGATTTATAGTGCCGGAACCCTGGATATAACCAGCACTCATATTACAAATAATACGGTTAATGGAACATCATTTGGCAGGGGAGGCGGAATTTACGGAAGAGGAGATATAAGTATTAAATCAAGTACAATTTCCGGTAATGAAGCCGGAGAAGGCGGCGGAATATATTTGGCAGATAATGTGAATTCTCTTTTCCTTGAAAGTACAACATTTGCTTCAAATACGGCTGATTATGGCGGTGCGGTTTATAATAATGCAACAAAAGAATTTAGTATAGCGGCCTCTGTTACAAATAACAGTGCAACGTATGGGGGCGGGATTTATAATGCAGATACAGCTGGAACACTTAATGTAAATGATACATTCCTTATAGGAAACCGGGCGGAATACGGCGGAGCGATTTATAATGCTTCTGATTTGAATTTGCAGAGGACAAATACACAAATTTTCTCTTCTATAAGCAGTAATACGGCTGATTATGGCGGAGCAATTTATAATGAAGCCACAATGTTAATAGATGAGCAGTATTTTTCAGGAAATTCAGCGGTAAATTCGGGTGGTGCAATATACAATACAGCTTCCGGAGAATTAACAATATCAAATACTGATTTTGACGGGAACTATACAACTTCTTCAACATTGGCAAATGCTGATGGCGGTGCTATTCTTAATTATGGCGGGGAAATTTCGGTAAGTAATTCAACTTTTACAAATAACTATACTCCGAATAATACATCATCATCTGCAAGTACAACCGGAGGTGCAATAAGTAATACAAATTCAGGAAGAGTTGTTATTACCGGTTCCGAGTTCAGCCGCAATCATGCTTACGCAGACGGGGCAATAGAATCACACGGTGGAGAGTTGGAAATTCAGGGGTCAACATTTACTTCAAATGAGGCTACAAATTTAAGCGGTGGTGCTATAGGTATGGCAAACAATGCCGATGTAACAATCCAAAGTACTAATTTTAATTCAAATACGGCACGAACATACGGAGGGGCAGTACACTCTGCGGCTTCTGATTTGACTATATCAAATAATACCGATTTTGCTTCAAATACAGCCCAATATGGCGGTGCAGTAGCTTTAAGCGGAACAACCGCAAATATTAGCGGCAGTGACTTTACATCAAATTCTGCATCATCTTATGGCGGGGCTGTTTACAATATAAACGGGACAACACAAATTAACAGCTCGGTTTTTGGTGCATCTTCTGCAGGAAACAGGGCGCAAAACGGCGGTGCTGTATATAACGGAAGTTCAGGCAGGTTAACCGCACAAAATACAAATTTTACTTCTAATTCCGCAACATCAAATGGCGGTGCTGTATACAATGAAGCTTCCGGCAGATTTAGTGCCCTGAATGCAAGTTTTACATCAAATTCCGCATCTTCATACGGCGGTGCCATTTATAATACCGGTTCAAGTACAATAACTTCTATTGATGATTCGACATTTACCTCTAACAGTGCCTCCAGAGGTGGTGCAATCTATAATAATTCAGGCTCAAGACTAACACTTAAAGACACAAATCTTACAAATAATACGGCTTCTTCTTACGGCGGGGCAATATATAATGCCGGAACTATGTACATTTTGGCTGATGATACTACCGTTAATATCAGCGGTAACAGAGTAGGTTCCCGTTCAAACGCGATACATAATACCGGAACACTTTACCTTAATGCGTATGGCAGTCGAAACCTTAATATCACGGATGCTATGACGGGCTCCGGAACTATTTATGTTAATGATAGCGGTTATTATACAAATACGAACTTCGGTTCTGCAAGCCTTCCTACCTCCGGAACGGTGTATGTGGCAAATGACATGTCCGGTTATACCGGAAACGTATATATTGAGAATGGTACTCTTGAATTTTACAAGGGAAACAGCAGTCATAACTTCTTTGGCAACGGGGTCACAGTACAAGGCGGAACTTTAGAATTAAACCTTGCACAGTATCTTGATTTAGACGGGCAGGTAGACGGCTACGGTTATATTGATAAAACAGGAAGTGCAACATTGTATCTGGAAGGTGATAACAGCGGTTTTGACGGTGATGTTACAATATACAACGGAATAATAAGATTTGACAGGAATTCTGTTTCGGATGAATATTTTAGCGGAAGTACAAGTATCCAAAGCGGTACCAGTCTTGATTTTTACATTAATAACGATTACACTCTGGATAATAAATTAACGGGAGGCTCCGGGACTTTTAATAAATACGGCGCAAATACATTAACAATATCCGGAGATAATAGCGGTTATACAGGTATAACAAATATAAATGCCGGAAAAATTTATTTCTCTAAAACTTCTTCCTCTGATCGCTATTTTAGCGGGCAAACAAATATTAATTCAGGTTCATCACTTGAATTCTATACCGGAGTGGCAGAAAGTATTGCGGGAAAAATTGCCGGCAGCGGACAAATTATTAAATCAGGGAATGCAAATCTCACTATTTCACAAGACAACAGCAGTTTCAACGGAACAACAACAATTAACGCCGGAAGAATCATATTTGATAAAAATAGCTCTTCCGATAAATATTTTAACGGAACAACAAACATAACTTCAAACGGTACACTTGAATATGACCTTGCTGCCGCAGATGCAATATCAGGAAGTCTTACCGGAAATGGTAATTTTGTAAAATCCGGCACAGCAACTCTTACTCTTAATGGTGATAACAGCACTTTTAGCGGTACAACAACCGTAAATAACGGAACTCTCCGGTTTAACAAAAACACTTCTTCCGACCGGTATTTTAATGGTAATACCCGGGTTAATTCAAGCGGAACACTTGAATTTGCTCTTAATAGTACGGAAAATCTTACCGGCAGTGTATCCGGTACGGGGAAAATACTAAAATCCGGCAGTTCAACTCTTAATGTAAGTTCTGATAACAGCGGTTTTACGGGAAATACAAGGATAAGTGTCGGACAAATTACATTTAACAAAAATTCTTCTGCTGATAAATTCTTCGGCGGAACAACTACCATAGATTCCGGCGCAGTACTTAATTATAACCTGAATGTAGATGAAACACTTACCAGTGTACTTGCCGGCAACGGTACATTTAATAAAAATAATAACGGACTTCTTACAATAGTAGGTGATAATAGTGCATTTAGCGGGACAACAAATATTAATACCGGAAAAGTTTTATTTGATAAAAACAGTAGTACAGACCGCTTCCTTGGCGGTTATACAAACGTTAATTCAGGAACAGTACTGGAATTTGATACAGCAGTAGATGAAGTTTTAACCGGACGTATCGGCGGCAGCGGAAGTTTAATAAAATCGGGGATTGCTTCTGTTACTCTTGTGCAGGATAATAGTGTATTTAGTGGTGATACTGTTATAGAAGAAGGACGATTAATTTTTAGAAAAAATAGTGAATCTGATAAATATTTCACCGGAAAAACTGAAATAAATTCCGGCGCGGAACTTGTATTCCAAATCAATCATGATGATACGTTCTCAAGTCAAATATCAGGTAATGGTACTTTTACAAAGGCCGGTACACAAGTGCTTACAGTAAACGGTGATAATTCTTCATTTGATGGGAATATTACTGTAGAAGAAGGTATTCTGAAATTTGATAAAAACTCAGACTCTGATGTTTATTTTAGAGGGCATACAAATATAGAAGAAAACGGAACACTTCAGTTTGCAACTGCTGTAGATGAAGTAATACAGGGTGCCGTTTCCGGGAATGGCCGTTTCCTGAAAACCGGCTCGGCAACCTTGACATTAAGTGATGATAACAGCGCTTTTAGCGGACAGACGCAGATTAGTGAAGGGGAAATTGTATTTAATAAAAATTCTGTAAATGATAAATTTTTTAGAGGTACAACGATAATTGACAGCAACGCTTCACTTGATTTTAACCTGAATTCGGAAGAAACCCTAAACAATAACCTTAAAGGAACCGGAACTTTTAATAAAAACGGCTCCGCCCTTTTAACGGTAATTGGTGATAACAGCGGGTATACCGGAAAAGTGAATATAAACGAAGGGGCTGTGCTTTTTGATAAAAATACGGAGAATGATAGATTTTTTGGCGGTATAACCGAACTTGATCCTTATACAATCCTTGAATTTGATTTGGAAATGGACGAAATAATGTCAGGATCGATAATTGGAAGCGGTAGTATTATTAAAGACGGCAGCGCGACATTACAAATAGATTCTGATAATAGCGGTTTTACCGGTGAAATTACAATTGTAGACGGCAAAATAGTTTTTGATAAAGATACCGAAAATAGTAAATATCTTGGCGGTACAACAAATATTGAAGCAACCGGAGAATTAAATTATAATATATCTCTTGATGATGCAATAAAAGGTACGGTTTCGGGTACCGGAACGTTTACGAAAGACGGAGAAGCAGTTCTTACTATAACCGAAGATAACAGCAAATTTGAAGGAACAACCGTTATTCAAAACGGTAAAATATTATTTGATAAGAATAATACTAATGATAAATATTTTGATGGTAATACTGTAATTGAAAATGGCGGACAGCTTGAATACCGGCTTGAAACGTCAGATTCTATTACGGGTAATATAAGCGGTACCGGAGAATTAATAAAATCCGGGGCCGGGCAGTTAAGTATATCCGGCGACAACAGCGCTTTCAGCGGAACGGCTGCTATTACGGAAGGATCGGTTGTTTTTAATAAGAATTCCGTAAACGACAAATATTTTACCGGAATAACAGATATAGGATCAGGGACATTATTTGAGTATAATACTGCCGTTAGTGACAGTATTAATGCAGAATTCACAGGTGACGGCACTTTCCATAAAACAGGTGCCCAAACCCTGGCACTATCAGGTAATAACAGCGGATTTTCCGGTGAAGCAATTGTTGATAACGGAAAACTTCAATTTGTAAAAGATGAAAATGCGGACCTTTATTTTGGCGGCAATACCTTAATTAATTCAAGCGGCACACTTGAATATAATCTTTCGGTTGATGAACAGCTTGCAGATACAGTCAGCGGAACAGGCACCTTTACTAAAACAGGAGAGGCAACACTCTACCTGAACGGTAATAATGATAATTTTACAGGACATACAATTATTGATAACGGTAAAATTGCTTTTGAAAAAACTAATTTAACAAAATATTTCAACGGAACGACAACAATTAATACAGACGGAGTACTTCAATATACTACAACTGTTTCTGATTCAATAAATGGTCAAATTAACGGGACGGGGATACTTTTAAAAGATGGGGCTGATACACTGAATATAATTGGTGATAACTCTGTATTTAATGGAACAACGGTTATTGATGCAGGAAATATTTTATTTGAAAAAACTAATACAAATACCTACCTTGGGGGTGAGACAGTTATTAATCAGGATGGAACGCTTGACTATATAACAACAAATGCGGATACAATTAACGGAAATATAAGCGGGACGGGTTCATTAAATAAATCCGGAGCGCAGGCTCTTACACTTACGGGAGATAATAGCGGATTTCAAGGCGTAGCAACAATTCAGGAAGGGCAGCTGGTATTTGAAAAAACTAACAATAGCAGTTACCTTGATGGTATAACTATAATTACAGAAAACGGGTCACTTGAATATACAACTACTGCGGCGGATAGTATTGACGGGAACATTCAAGGTGCCGGTGATTTTAATAAATACGGTGCTGAAATTCTTTCATTAAACGGTGATAACAGTCTTTATACCGGAACATTTTCTATTAATGACGGCCGTATTATCTATAATAAGGATGAAGCGACTGATGAGTATTTTTCCGGAATAACTAATGTTGTTAGCGAACTGGAATTCAATACAAGCATAGGTGAGACTCTTGCATCTAAGATTGAGGGCGGGGGAATTTTTATAAAAAGCGGAGATGATACCCTTGAGGTAGAAGGAAATCAGTCTGATTTTACGGGGACAGTTGAGATTAGCGGCGGGACCCTGAGTTATACAACTCCATCATCAAGGGTTGATAAAAGTTTCTTTAATTCTTCCGCAATAAATATTTATAACCTTAATGACGTACAAATATCAAACCTGGATTATAATTTTACTAACAATGCTTCTTTTGACAGGCTTGTAAATTTAAACGGCAATGCCGCACTGAACCTAACTGCTGTTTCCGGGGTAAGTGCTGAATTAAATGAAAATATAAATACTTCCGGTGAAAATAATACAGCAAACTTTACAGGCGGTACTTACATCTTTAACAAAAATTCTCTTGCCTCATTTACCGGGGAAACAAATGTTGCCAACTTTAATAATACTATCTCAAAGCTTTCAAACTCGGTTGATACATTTGGAAATAACCAACTAAATGCAGAATATACAAATTCCTCAATTGATATGAGGAATGATAAAATAGGAGACAGTATTTATAATAATCTGATTCTTACGGGTGCGAACAAATTATATATAGATTTAGATTTAAAAAATCATGAAGATCAGGCTGTTGATGAAGGAGAAGCGCCGGAAGCGGACAGGCTTGTAATTGATGAGGGGTCCTCCGGAGAAATTGAAATAAAAGACGTTTCGATTATTGTCGACGGTAAATGGGCAAATAAAGATGTACAGGTGGTTTCAGGTGACGGCGTTACAATTAAAGACTTTGATCCATACCTTTCAGCTACTTCTACAGACTACATATACGAGATTGTAAAGGCTGATACGGAGGGCTGGATAACGGTTTCTACCGTAGATTATACTGAAGAACCGGATGGTACTATGACCCTGAAAATGATGCATAATGCTGAAGGTAACAGAGGTTTTACTGTCCACAATCGAAAACCAATATACTATGTACTATCTAACCTTGGCGAAATGGGCAAAGGTGAGTTTAATGTAAGCGGGCAATCTAAAACAGATAGTGTTATTACAGGGAATACTCTTTGGAGTTTGTTTAATGTAGATTCTACTGACGGTGACTCCAGAATATTGAACATTTCAAATGTCAAAATTGCCAATGCCAGCGCAGAAGAAAATACAACTGCTTCACGTACGAACGGCGCTGCGGTCTATATAACAGGAGATAACAGCACTCTCAATGTTAACAATACTATATTTGAAGCGAATAAATCATTAAATGGCGGCGCAATTTACGCTGAGGGTGGTGTAATCGATATTATTGCATCTGAATTTACCGGTAATGAAGCATCCGGAAATGGAGGTGCATTCTATAACAATTCAAATAATGCGACAATGTCGCATGTAACATTTAATTTAAATACTTCAGACAATGGCGGAGCACTTTATAATACAGGTGAAATTACACTTACAGACTCTTCTTTCACCAATAATACTGCAAATACCGGCGGTGCAATATATAATACGGGCGAACTTACATTAAATACCAACAAAGATACATTTACAATCTTTGAAAATAACAGTGCAGAACTTGGTAAAGATATCTACAATAACGGCGGGAGTATAAGATTTACCGGTGAAGGTACTGTTAATATTTATGGCGGAATTGCAGGGACCGGGTCTATAATAAAAGATGATGCGGGATTATTAATTTTACAGGGGGATAATTCCCAATATACCGGAGATGCAGTCATAAACTCAGGAAAAATATTATTTAACAAATTAACAGAAAATGATTCTTATATAACGGGAATTACAGAAATAAAACAAGATGGAATTCTTGAATACAACCTTGCAGCACAGGAAACTTTCAATGGAACGCAAAACCTGACTGGAGACGGAACATTTATAAAATCCGGAGATGCTGACTTACTGCTTACCGGAGCAAATTCTTCGTTTGCAGGAGCTGTTAATATTCAATCCGGGGCAATTATATATGACCAGTCCGAAGGCGGCAGTTATTTTGGCGGTTCGACAATAATAGCAGAGGGAGCCTCTTTGGAATATACAAATAGTTCTGATGACAACATAAATAACATTTCCGGAGAGGGTGCTTTTACTAAAAAAGGTACGGGTATTGTCAATCTCGGGGGCCAAAATAATAACTACACGGGTAACGCAGTAATTGAAGAAGGTACACTTAGATTTAACAAGACAGATACTACGGAATTCTTTGGAGGTCAGACAACTGTAGAAAGTGCCGCAAATCTTGAATATTATACAACAAGCGCAGATAATATTCACGGAAATATAGATGGAAACGGGACAATTACCAAGACTGGTAGTGAAAATCTAACTATAACGGGTGATAATAGAGGCTTTACAGGTACGGTTATAATTAATGACGGCACAATTACATTTGAAAAAACAGATGCAAATCAGTATTACTTTGATGCAAATACTATTATCAACTCTGAAGGCGAACTTGTTTATCAACTTGATACGGAAGAAATCATATCCGGTACAATCGACGGAACGGGAGAATTTACTAAAACAGGTAATGCTGATTTGACCCTTACGGGAAATAATTCAGGTTTTACAGGTATTGCTAATATAGAGCAGGGTATAGTTAATTACCTCCAAAGTGAAAACGGAACATATTTTGCAGGCCGTACAAATTTGACAACAACATTAAACTTTAATAACAGTACAACAGAAAATATGAATGGACTTCTCGGTGCCGGAGTTTTGAATAAATATGGTGAAGGTATATTAAATCTTAACAAAGTAAATCAGTCTTTCACGGGAACGATAAATATAGAAGAGGGAACAGTTTCATACAATAAAACAGATGCCGCGGACAGTTTTGTGACTGGTACTGTTAACTTAAAAGAAGATACAACGCTCAATTTGAATATAAATGTTCAGGATTCAGTTAATGCAGTTATTACAGGTATTGGTCAAATTAATAAAAACGGAACAGAAAATCTTATCCTAAGCGGTCAAAACAGCGGCTATACCGGAAATTTTGCTATAAATTCGGGTAATGTAAGTTATCAACAATCACAAAACGGTTCTTATTTTGGCGGGACAACATTTATAGCGGAGAATTCATCACTGGAATTTGTTAACACAATAACCGAAGAGATTAAAGATATAAGCGGAAGCGGCGCATTTGTGAAAAATGGCAGCGGGATTCTTAACCTTAAAGGAGATAACAGTGATTATACCGGAACGGTTGACATAAATAACGGAACATTGGTTTTCTCCGATGCGGATTCAAAATTCTTTAACTCAGAGGAGATTAATATTGAAGGACAAGAAGTAAATACTGCCAACCTGGATTATAAAATGAATTCTGAGGAAAGCAGCTTTACTCCTAATATAAACCTCAACGGTAATTCATCGCTTCTGCTTCATGGGAATGGTTCTAATACTATACACATAACACAGCCCATACTCACAAGCAGTATAAATAATGTTGCAGCATTTGATAACGGAACATTTGTTATGGATAATTCCTTATCAGAATTTGGACAAAATGCATCTGATACAAAATTAACTTTTTCAAATTCAATAATAAAAATGGGAGAAAATACATCTTCATTTGGCAGTAACGCTCTTAATGCGGACTTTGTTAATTCAACTCTTGATTTGGCAGATGGAAAAATTAATGACCTGATCTTTAATAATCTTAACTTTACGGGTGATAATAACAAAATAAAATTTGAACTTGATTTACAAAATAACAAAGATCAATATATGCCTACAACTCCGGATCCGGTTGCTGATACCGTAAATTACGCTAACGGAAGCGGAAGCATTACTGTAGAACAGATATCTGTCATTGTAAATGGTGAATGGACCAAAAAAGAAATAAACGTTTTAAACAAAACCGGAGCAGATGGCGGCCAAATAACCATGAATGATTTTGGAATGATAGAATTGGGAACAAGTTCAGGATATGAATATCAAATTACAAAGTCAGAAAACGAAGGAAATATTATCATATCTACAGTAGATTATGAGGTAGCGGAAACCCTCAAAAAAATGCATATATCAAACAGCCCGATAAGGAATTTTAATTTTGATACAGAAACAGATAGTCCTTATCGTGTACTGTCAAATCTTGAAACAATGGGAGAAGGTAAATTTTACGTAACAGGACTTGATAAAGATGAAAGTATAATTACAGCAAATCACCTTTGGACACTATTTGATGTTGATTCTGAAGATGGGCAGCAAAGGGAATTTTATTTAAATAATGTAACGATTGAGCATGCTGTAATAAATGAGGACAGTAATAGGGCAGACGGAACGGCTCTTTACATAAAAGGCGAAGCTGCCGGTGCTCAGGTTACAAATACAAACTTTTATAATAATAAAACCGAAACCGGAAATGGCGGGGCAGTATATAATGAAGGTGGGAATGCATCGTTTACAAGTGTTATATTTGATTCTAACAGTGCAGTGAATGGCGGTGCTGCAGGAACAACAGGAACAACTTCAATAGACAAAACAATTGCGCAAAATAATTCTGCAGTTCAAAACGGCGGTGCAATTTATAACACCGGCAGTCTGCATATAACAGATTCCGGTTTTGAAAATAATAAAGCAGAAACAGGTTCTGGCGGTGCAATTTATAATACGGGAGAGCTGCAAATTACGGCAACTGAAGGCAACCAGGTCTATTTTGACAATAACACTGCAAATAATCAGGCTAATGATATTCACTCTGATGGAAGGATTGTGTTTGATGGCAAAGGGCAAATTGTTATTAATAGTGGAATTACCGGAACCGGAACAATAGAAAAAAATGATGAGGGAACACTGTTTCTTGGCGGAAAAAATAATAACTTTACCGGTATTGCAGCTGTAAACGGCGGAACATTATATTTTGAAAAGACGGACGATACATCTTATTTAAACGTTAATACGAGTATAAATACAGAGGGAACGGTCGTTTATAAAACTACAGCAGAAGATACAATTAACGGAACAATCAATGGCAGCGGAACGCTCATTAAAACAGGCGGTGAGACATTAATATTAACCGGTAAAAATAATGGGTTTAACGGAAGCTTTTATGTAGAGGAGGGCGGTGTTAATTACAATCAATCTGCAGGCGGGTCTTATTTTAACGGAAGTACAAATATTGCCCAGAACTCAACCCTTAACTTTAATAATACAGAGGAAGACAACATAAAAAATGTAAGCGGTGGCGGAGAGTTTGTAAAAACGGGAGATGGAACTCTTAATCTTACCGGTCAAAATGATAAATTTACCGGCAATGCAAATATTATTGAAGGTACGCTGGCTTTTAATGATAAAGACGACGGAACTTTCTTTAACGGCATAACTACAATCAATGAAGATGCGGTTTTATCAATTACTAATAACAACGAGAACCAACTTGCCCGGATAAAAGGTGATGGCTTATTGACCAAGGATGGCAGCGGGACATTAAATTTACAGGGTGATAATTCGGAATTCACCGGTGATGTGGAAATTAATGAAGGGAAAGTATTTTATCAGAAAAAATATAAGGATGACAATTATTTTTCCGGTAAAACAACAATAAATGAAAACGGAGAACTTGAATTTAATTTTAACGGGCCTCAAACACTAAATACAAAATTGCATGGAAATGGTACATTTACGAAATCCGGCAGCGGAACACTGTATCTTGAAGGGGATAATACAACATTTGCCGGAAATATGAATTTGGCAGAAGGTAGTATCAGACTTGCAAAAGATGCTCTTTTCTTTGATGTCTCTGCGATGACCATGCATGGAGGGACAACTTTTGATACAAGAAACGGCTCAATGGATACGATAAACTTTGGTAATCTTACACTTAATGACGGGGCTGTAAATCTTGGACTGGATATAAATTTAGATACGCAAACGGGAGACTTCTTCTCTGCGGATTCGGTAACGGGGGATAGTGCTCTAACTATTAAATATCTTGATATTTTAAGTGACGGTTATCGGGCAGAAAATCATATTCCAATAGCCTCGACTGAAAATGCTTTTTCACAAAGTCTTGTATTAGACCCTTCATTATCAACCATTTGGGGTTCTATATATAAGTACAATGTAGGCTATGATCCGGATAACGGCTACCTTAATCTGACCTGTGCCGCAGAGAATTCTTATCAGGCATTCAACCCTGCAATTACGGCAGCACCTGTAGCAACAATGGTCGGTGCATATCTGGTACAATTAGATTCTCTTATTGATGCATTTGGAAACATGGATATGCTTATGCTGCTTCCAAAATCAGAGAGAACAGCACTTCTCACAAGAAACAGATATGCTGCATCAGACGGCAGTCTGGCATTTTTACCCGGAATAATGCCGGAACAATATACAGGAGCGTGGTTCCGTCCTTATTCGACATTTGAAAGTGTACGCCTGGACAACGGGCCAAGGGTAAATAATGTAATGTATGGTTCGCTGTTTGGTGTAGACAGTCCGATAATTCCGTTAAAACACGGGATTAATGCTGTTTATACAGTATATGCCGGTTATAACGGGTCACACCAAACTTATGACGGGGTATCAATTTATCAGAATGGCGGTTTACTCGGCGGTACTGCTGCCTTTTATAAAGATAATTTTTACACGGGTATAACAGCAAACGTAGGGGCAATGGCCGGAGAGGCAAATACAATGTTCGGCAGAGAGGATATTACAACTCTTCATTCCGGCATCGCAATTAAATCCGGCTATAACTGGGAACTTTTAAACGGCAGATTTGTTGTTCAGCCAAACTTTATGCTCTCATACGCATTTATTAATACTTTTGATTATACAAATCCTATAGGCGTAAGGCTTGATGCTTCGCCTCTGCATGCAATTCAATATGTTCCGGGGGTAAAACTTATAGGAAACCTTAAGAACGGCTGGCAGCCGTATATAAATGTACAGGTTGTAGCTAATATAATGGATATAACAAAATTTACTGCTAATGAAGTGGCTCTGCCCGAAATGTCCGTGGATCCGTATGTACTTTATGGAATTGGTTTACAACGCCGAATAGCAGATGATTTCACAGGGTATTTGCATACAATGCTGAGAAGCGGCGGAAGAAACGGTATAGGTTTCCAATTTGGCTTCCGTTGGAGAATGTAAAAAACTGTTACATCACATGTTATATTTTTCCCCGACTGTGGAATACATGTATTAACGGAACAAAACAAGAGATTGAACGGAGCAGCGTTTAATGGCAAAAGTAGAAGGACCGGGCGGATCCGGAGCAGTAAACCGCAATCTAAAAATTAAAAAGGAAGAACAAAGCAGTCCTAATAAAGCCCTGTTTAATTACGGAGCAGAACAGGCGGTTAAAACCCATACTGTTTCCAGAGGAGAAACAGCATTTGCTATTGCGCGTAAATACAATATAACCATTTATCAGCTGGCAGAGGCAAACGGCTGGCAGGTAATTAAAAATAAGGGTAGTATAACACTAAAGAAAAACGGAAAGCCGGTAAACCTGTCAGAAGGTATGCGGGTAAATATTAACCCTCCTTCAAGTGAAGGGTCAGGCAAAAAGACGTCCGGAAAATCAGGGGTACAAGACGGATTTTATACCGTAAGATCCGGCGACAGTCCGATGAAAATCGCTGATGATAATAATGTTTCAATAAGACAGCTTGCTGCTGCAAACGGATGGGAAATCGGCGAGGATAAAGACGGTAAAATAACTGTTTTAAAAAACGGTAAAGAAGTTATTTTACAAAAAGGGGACAAACTGGCCGTCCCTGAGTCCGTTACGGAAGCTGCGGCTGGTGTTGAAACTCTGTCGGATGTAAAATCGGCGACAGGCATGAGCGGTCAGTTTGCTAATGTAATTACAAAATTTGAGGGTGATGCGGATAATGACTATAAACCCCACACAGAGTCCTATCAGGATGATAACGGGGTTTGGACCATAGGGTACGGGTATACCAAAGGTGTAAATTCAAAAAGTGAAATGACACCTGCAGAGGCGTATGCGCAGCTTGCGAAAGACTATTTGCAAACCAGAGAGGATATAAGAATAGAATTAGGCGATGAAACCTTTAATAAACTATCACTGCCTATGCTTGAAGGATTGATTGATCTTGTTTATAACAAGGGTTTTGAAGCAATTGACATTGGCGGGTTTAAGACTGCAATTGATGAAGGCAGACTTACAGATGCCTTTAAACAACTTATTTATACCAAATCGATCAAGTCGGGTGAAGATATGAACGGTCTGTACAAACGTTCCCTTGCCCGGCTTGCCATGGTATACAAGGAGTCTGATACAGAGACACAGGAACTCCTTAAGCCGGTTGTGGATGAATTTTATGATTTGTCAAAACAAAAGGTAAAGCAACCGGAACTAAACCTCTGGTGGGGCGGTGAAAATACTGTTCCGGCAGAGGAAAATAATCCTAAATACATTGTTCAGGAGAGTGATACCGGATTGATGTCAATTGCCCGCAAGCTTGGAATTAATTACAAGGAATTAACAGTTTTAAACAAACACCTTGGAGAGAATTATACTATTCATCCGGGAGATGAGATTAATCTGCCTGTAAAAGGGCATACTGCGCCGGTGCAGCCGTTTAATGAAAAACCGCTTGCTGCTGAAATCCGGAGAATAAAGAAATCAGGTCTAAGCGATGAGGAAAGGCTAAAGCAGACAGAAGAAATTTTTGATAAATACGCTAAGTACTACAATATACCGGAGGAAGCCGCGCAAATATTTAAAAAAGATGCAAGAGACGAATATAACTCATGGTTGTGGACAGATACGGATAATATGAGAGCAATGGCCGGTGTTCTTGACGCACAAACCCCTGAAGAATTATATAATGCAATTGAAACAGCGATTGATGAATCTTCCGAAGCAAGGCAGTTTGCAGGGCTTGTTCTTGATAAAAAGATTAATGAAAACAATATAAGAGAGTTAATCCAAAACTCGGGCGGGACAAAAAAATTTGTTAAAATGATTAAAAAAGCCGGCGGGCTTGATATTTTAAGGCACTCGTTTAATGTACTGTTAAATAAAGAGGAAAATAATGCAGATATAGTTAAACGTTTTGAGCAGGCAGCTTCCGAAGAGGAATATTCTGATATTATAAAAATATTTGATAATATACTTGCGGACTCACCGCAGGAGATAAGCAGCGAACTTGCAAGAACACTGGATAAGGATGACGATTTAAACTCCATGCTGTATAAATATCAGATACAGCGGGTTAAAGGAGACAATGTACTTGAAGTTTTACGCTCTAATGATATTGTGGCAGGAATCTGTGAAGCCGAAAATGATAGATCCGTTTGCAAGGCTGAAATTATGAAACTCTTTAATCTTCTGGATAAAAATTATCAATTAGACGAGGATAAGAAGAAAGAGTTCCTTGCGCTTGTAAATAAAGAGTTTCGTGATAGAAAAATCTGGAATCCTACGACTTGGTGGATAGGTACTTCCGATATATCTGAAAGTTTTAAAGAACTTATCTCGGGGAATCTTAAACCAAAGAATATACGCGGAGAGGTTTGTAAAACACTCGGATTGCCTGATGATATCAGGCAGCTTGAAAAACTAACGGATGATAACGGAAATGTGATTCCTCTGGTAGAACCCTATACTCCCACAGGAAAGGGAAAGCTTAACGGCAGAAAAATTGTTATCAATGCCGGTCATGGCGGATATGGAAGGGGAAAAGACGGCATATTTGACCCCGGGGCATTAAATACAGAGATAGGGGTTGATGAGTGGATGCTCAACAGGTATATGGCAAAACAGCTTATTGATAAACTCAGGGCGCAGGGGGCCGAGGTTATTTTAACGGCCGGTGAAGTTAATACGGTAAGTTTCAATGATTTTGGCGGAGAGATGAAAATCAGTCTGCATGCAGATTCCCACGAGGGAACCTCCGGTCCGCGGCTTTACGCTTTTAATAAAGATAATGATGATAAAACACTTGCGCAAAAAATTCTAAATAGGTTTATCAATACTGATAACGCACAGAATGTAAAAGATTTAAAAAGGAAGGAAATAACATATCATCTTGATTTAAAAACCAATGACGAGGATGTTGACAGCATTCAGGCTAAGATTGTCGATAACAGCAGGCTTCAGATACTAAAAAAAGATAAAAAACATGCAGCCGACGAACCAGCTATTTTGGTTGAATACTGCAATATTAAAAACAATAATGAGGTGCGTAATATAGTTTTCGGTAATCTTGGCAATGATATAATTAACTCTATTGTTGACGGAGTTATTGACTATTACAATTATGATGAGCTTGCTAATCTTTAATCAGTTCTTCGAGTTTATCAATCATTGCTTTAATGTAAACTTCGCACAAAGTTTGGGTTTTTGCTTCAAACCTCAGCGTAAAAACAGGCTCTGTGTTACTTTGTCTGATTAGTGCAAAGCCGCCGTCAAAAATTATCCGCATACCGTCAATAGTCACTATATTTAGGATTTTATCCGAAAACATCAAAGGATGGTTTTCAATATAGGTTTGAAGCCTGTCAAGCACGGATTTTTTCTTCTCGTTCGGGCAGTTAATTCTGTATTCTTTTGAGGTAAATACTTTATTAAACGGTGTAAGCAAATCTTCAAGCTTGAATTCCGGATTTGCTTTTTTGTGTTTTGCTACAATCTCTATAATACGGCATCCTGCATAAATCGCATCATCAAATCCGAAATAACGGTCTTTAAAGAATACGTGCCCGCTCATTTCTCCTGCAAGAAGTGCACCTGTCTCTTTCATCTTTGATTTAATATATCCGTGCCCTGTTTTACACATAATTGCTGTACCGCCGTTTTGATTGATTGTATCGAATAAAACCTGAGAGCATTTTACTTCTGATACAACAGCGGGAGCGTTGCTTTTATCGGTTAAGGAATTGAGATAATCCAGCGCGTAAATAAGAAGCAGTTTGTCGCCGGTTAAATATTTCCCGTCGGAGGCAATAACCCCTATTCTGTCGCTGTCGCCGTCAAACGCGATGCCTAAATCTGCCTGATTAGCAGCAACGACTTTTTTAATGTCGTTTAGAGTCCTTTCATCACTCGGGTTGGGGTGATGGTGCGGGAATCGTCCGTCCGGATTGGAGTAAAGTTCTATTACCTCGCATCCCAGTGAGCGATAGAGTTTTGGCGCAACAATTCCGCCGGTTGCGTTCGCTGAGTCTACAACTACTTTTAGCCCTTCGCCTATTCTGCCGAAACGTTTTGATAAATCCTGAATATAATCATAAATCAAATCATACTCTTGCAGTTTGGAACTATCAATCGGGGTATGCTGCATGGTTTTGGGCGGGTAGTTCTGATATTCTTTTAATGTAAAATTTTTAACTTCTTTAATTTGCTCTTCATTAAGCGATTGTTTTTCATAAGTCATTTTCAGCCCGTTATACTGGCTCGGATTATGGCTTGCAGTAACAATAAGCGCGCCGTCGATATCCTGATTATAGGTAATAACAGAGCTGATACCCTTTGCTTCGGAATAATAGCCAATAGGGGTTGGTGCGAGTCCTAAATCTATAACGCGGGCGCCAAGAGAAAGCAGACCTTTTATTAACGCGCCTGCAAGCGCCGGTGAATGAAGTCTGGCATCTCTGCAGACGGTAACAAGTATTTGCTCCGGTTTTTTACCTGTATTTTCAGATACAAACCTTAAGTAACCGCGTCCGGTGTAGAAAAACAGTTCTTCTGTAATATCTTCACCGAAAATTCCTCTTATATCATTCTTGCCGAACGCTGTTTCGTAAATCATAATTCCATCTCCCTGATATCCGGATTTATAATACCATGGACAAATCAGGAAATAAATCAGGGGAGGATATTTATTTTCCCTGCTGCAGTTTATTACTTTTCTTTTCTGCTCAAGCGGGGAGTCTGTAGGATGCGGTAAATCATAGATTACTCTTTATGCCCCTCTCCCGAAGCACTACTGTCCGGTAAAATATGCAATAAAAATCTAAAAAATGAGGAAATGCAGTCATTGTAAACAAAAAAGATAAAGAATACACAATAATTTAAAATGTCATCCCGAATTTATTTCGGGATCTTACCGGAAATCAAGTATAATGCCAAGTTGGTAAGATGCTGAACCAAGTTCAGCATGACAAATTGAGTTTTACCGGACAGCAGTGTCACCCAAAGGGAGAAACCCCGAAGGGGCGAGGGCAGGGGTGAGGGTACTTACCCCTCTAATAATTAAAGAACCAGTTTAGTCCGCTTGGCTGCGGCCATTTGACTTTTGAGAAGTCAAATATTTGCCCGGGCTGGATTTTTGATGGGTCATCAATACCTAATTGTTTTGCAATATCATCACCAAAGTCATTTATATACTCATTAATTGCTTCTTTTTTGCGCGCATCATCCCAGTCAGTCTTTTTACCTAATGCTTCAATAATTGACGGATTAGCAAGTATTCTGTTCATTATAATATTATAGAACCTGTCACCTGATTCAATTAAGTGGTAATCACCTCTAACGTCCTCAGGCAGATGTTCTATTGTTTCTCTTATTTTGTCAACCTGCTCGCCTGTAGGGTTAGCAGGAATTGACGGAATAAAGTTTGTATCAAAAGTTTCTTTATCCATTTCGCCTTCTGAACGCGCATAGAGATAGAATTTATCCTCAGGTTTTATCTCTTCCATGTGTTCATTCAGAAATGCTACAGGTAATTGAGGAATTAAACCATACGCATTCCCATCCTTACTCCAAGTTCGTGGAAGGTTATTAAACGCTTTAAATTTGATTTCATCAGGAGTGTTTAAACTAAAGTTCGCTTCAGCACCAATCAACATTCTATAAACATCATTATACCCGCCGGATTTTCTAAACTCCGGCCTGAGTGCCATATTATAGATTTTCTCCCACTGTTCGGGTTTTAAATCTATACCATCCAGCCTATTAATAATTGCAGAGTCATTAGTATCTATTATTGCGTTCTGTAGCGTTTCATCATCATACAGCCTCCCGTATGTCGCCGCAAACGCTGCCGCCTGACGAACTTCAAGCGGTTTATCTTTATTACTTATTGTTTCTGTTAGTTTTGTGATAATCTCAGCCTTTCGCTCATCAGAGATTTCCGGTTCGGCTCTCCACTCACCGTCTTTGTCATAGTAAGCAATCTCCGAGTACAATTCGCGTAATCCGAGCAGTTCCTCCTGCAAGGCTTTCGCTTCCTCTTCGGTTTCTATAGCGACAATACGTTGATCTCCCACAGATGTAGACCCTTGCAATTTCATATTCATATCAACATCTACATTGTATTTGCCGCCTTTCGATTTCGAAATATAACTCACCATACACCATGTGTCATCTTGCTTTAGCTCTATCTTTTGCTCACTTATCGAATCACGCTCTAGGGTGGCATTATAATACTCAATATCAGCTATCCTTGTACCATCCTGCCGGTATGTGTATTTCCTTTCATCTTGAAGTACTCCTTCATCATACTCCTGCCGACGCACCTCCAGCCCTTCGGAGTTGTAATCGCTAATCCAAACCAATTTGCCGTTTTGCTTATACTTCGTAGTAACAGTATAGCTGTTATCTTCTTTGTAGCTATAGGTTGAAACGACATTAGAAGCTGTTACATCTTCCTCAATGATTCGCCCGTCAGAATCACGTTTGGTAACTTTTTTAACTTCCTCACCTTCTTTTTCTGTCCAGACAGAACCGTTTTCTGAGTACTCAACAGTGGTAGTCTTACTTCCTTCAACAGAGCTTGTAAGTTTGCCTTCTGCATTATAGTTTTCTGTTTTTACAAGTTTATTATCCTTATCATAGATTTCTTTCTTATAGGATTTATCTTCATTTATTGTAACAACTTCTTTCCCGTTAAAAACACCTTCTTTATAAGTTTCGGTTGTTACAACTGTTTCATCTTCGTTTGCAGTTACGCGCTCTCCGGTAAATAACGTGCCGTTAGTATTGTGGAGTTTGTTATCCGTACCTGTATATGTGCCGTCCTTGTTTATTGATCTAACATCAGGCAGCGCTTTAAAGTCACCTGCCTCATCGTCCCATTGGTAGTGGGTCTTAGTTTTCTCATCATAAAAAGTTCCGGCGTGATTAGTCGCTCTGTAGCCTTTTTCCTGCGCAGCCTGTGCAATTTCTTCCGGTGTCTTGCCCACGCCCGCTGCAGGAGTTTCGGTTCCCGCCGGCGGTGTTTCTGCGACGTCTGCGGCGTGTTCAACACCTTGTTGGTCTATGTATGAACCGTCTTCATTAATCTGTTTAATATCAGGTCTTGCTTTGAAGTCGCCAGTTTTATTATCCCATTGATAGTGTGTCTTAGTTTTTTCATCATAAAAAGTGCCGGCGTGCTCCGTGCCTCGATAACCTTTTTCATGCGCTAATTCTTCAATTTCTTCCGATGTCTTGCCCTCGCCGGTAGGCGGTGTTTCGGTTCCCGCTGCCGGAGGTTCAGTCCCCGCTGGCGGTGGTTCAGTCCCCGCTGCCGGAGGTTCGGTCCCTGCTGCCGGCGCTGCCTCACCAAGAATTCTGTTCTTTACGCCCTCGCTTACCTGCATGGTATCAAGGAGCGCTTCCATTTCTGTTTTTGAAAACTCAATGTTTCCTTCGTGCACAACAAAATTGCGGTGCCAGTCGTTGCGCTCAGTTCCTCCTGAAAAAATTGAGCCCTTATTATCCGTTTCCCGCTGATTGTTTAGTTCAACCAGTTTATCAAGTGTTGCATTCCATACAGAGCCCTTCACATTCTCACCGGCATCTTTAACAAGTTGCTTAAGCGCCTGTGTTATACCCACATCCTTTTTAATCCTGATATTTATCTTTTCTTCACCGCTCATAAATGCTCCTTTCGTAAGTACACACTGTTACCATATTCTTATCGGCATATTCTTCTAAAACTTTAATTATTCAGGTCATATTTTTACAAAAATTTACATTCGGTCTTTCAGCTTTTCTTGCCGCTTTGTATTAAACAAATGTATTTACGCTTTTTCTCTCTGTAGTCCTTCGTCCCAACCCCGCTCAATTTCCCCGCTGTCCGGACTTGCACTCAGGGATTATAGAGAGAATGCCGAATGTATTTACAGAAACTAACAGACAGATACGTTTAATACCGGTAAGTAAAAAAGTCTCAAATAGTTATTATGATTGAATTTTAGTTATGCTTGCATTGACAAATGCTGTTAAATCGTTTATACTATAAGTAATCGCTTGGTAATGGCTGCGGAAGGTCATAGGTTTTCCTACAGAAGCCGTAGAGGGACTGCCAAGTGATTTTTCATTTTCACCGGGTTCTGAATATAAATCATATATTGAAAATTCATCAATTTGTATTTTGTTAAAATCAGTTCTTTCTTTTACGGTTACCATTGTAAAAAATACCAGACCTCCGATTTTTAACGGCAGTGCAAATCTGTGAATAATTTGCGTATTGTATAACAGGTTTTTTTTTAATTCAGGGTGCTTCAATATTGGTATTGCAGCATAGAATATTGTATCAAGATTAGAAACAATTTCTTTCTTTAAATAGCTGAATTTACCCTCAATATCTTTAGTAAAAACAGTAGAAATAATCTTGTTTAAATGTTTTTTAGATAAACTTGCAATAATTTTCGATTTATTATTTTGCAAAAAAGCTTTGTCTTTTCCTTTGAAAATAATGTCTCTAATATCTGATTTCTTGATATCTTTGGCTTTTATCCCCTCAAACTTAAGCTTTTTAATATCCAAAAATTTAACCTCAACAATATCAGAATTATCATAGAGGATTGCTTCTACAATTTGACCGTCTTTGCGTTTGAGTTCTAATGGTTTTAAAAGGTTATTCATTCTTATAGTTTAGCATAAATAAAGCACAGTCTCTTAATTAGCGGGAGACGAGGCTGTCTTGGATTTGCTCCACGCTCGGAAAGTTTCGCTTATGAGCCTTCGGCTCGATACCGCTCAATTTCCTCGCTATCCGGACTTGCACTTCGTGCATCGTCCGTCCGCAAATCCGCCGAACCCGTGTGCCGCTCGTTCTTGAACCTTTTCTTACAAATTAAAAAGCCCCACCATAAGGTGAGACTTTTTAATTAGCGGGAGACGAGGCTCGAACTCGCGACATCCTCCTTGGCAAGGAGGCATTCTACCACTGAATTACCCCCGCTTGGATATTATTATCATACATGGCAAAAAAAAAATTGCAAGTTTTTTATTTTATAACTATAATGTTCTTATAAGAAGGAGATAAGAATGGAAAATTACTCTAAAATTCTCAGTTATATGCCAACCGTTATTGAAGCTTCTTCCCGCGGCGAACGCTCTTTTGATATTTTTTCGCGCCTGCTTCGTGAACGTATTATTTTCCTCGGGGAAGAAATAGATGATGAAATGGCTAACTCAATAATTGCACAGCTCCTTCTTCTGGACAGCGAAAACCCCGAAAAAGATATCATGTTGTACATCAACAGCCCTGGCGGTGTTATTACTGCAGGGATGGCAATTTATGATACGATGAATCTTATAAAAGCTGATGTATCTACTATTTGTCTCGGTGAAGCAGCAAGTATGGGCGCGTTTCTCCTTTCAGCCGGTGCCAAAGGTAAAAGGATGGCTCTCCCCAGTGCAAGAATTATGATTCACCAGCCATTAGGCGGTGCTAAAGGGCAGGCTACCGATATTGAGATTGAAGCAAAAGAAATTCTTAGAATGAAAGAAATGCTTACAGGTATTCTGGCAGAAAACTCCGGCCAGCCGCTTGAAAAAGTCAAAGAGGACTGTGAAAGAGATTATTATATGTCTGCGGCGCAAGCCGTTGAATACGGTTTAATTGATAAAGTAATATCTTCTCAGGATTAGTTTAAATAAATTGCTGCAAATTTGCTCAATAAATTCTCCGGAGATTTGTCTTATGCGAGTACTGGTCAAACAGTGCAAAATATGGTATAGTATATTTGTAAGTTAGCCATATAGCAGAATACAACATGAATATTGATTTAGATTCAGAATTTTTGAATATTTTTTACGGCATCACGGATGCTGATGTACCCAAAAATGTTACACTTGAGCTTCTTAAAGACCAGTTGGATGCTGTTGTTAATCTTGTTAACCAGCTCGATAAAAATTCACGTAAATCCGTTAAGTCTATTCTTAATCCGGAGCTCGATAAAGAAGTTTCTACAGCACCTGCTATGCTTATTATTGATGATTTAGGTGTTATTACATACCAGCTTAAAGTTTTACTGGAAAAATTTAAATACGAAATCGATGTTTCGCATGAAATATACGATGCGGTTAATAAATATCGTAAACGGAACTACGAGTTTGTAATCATGGATTTGTTTATTCCGACAGACCGGGAAGGTTTTATGCTTCTTTCAGAACTTCGTAAAATTGCTGATAATACTGGCAGACGTCCGACTATCGGAGTAATGACCGCTTCTAACAAAAAAGAACTTGAACATATTTGTAAAAACCGCGGCGCAGACTTTTTCCTCGAAAAAAGCGCTGATTGGCAGCAAAAACTGTATTCTATTATTAATGAGTTTGTAAACGGGACAACGGAGGTTAATTAACCTTATGCCGGGTAGAAAAACACTTCTTGATGTCATTTCTCCCATTATGGTCGGTCCTTCTAGTTCTCATACCGCCGGAGCTGTAAGAATTGGCTTAATGGCGCGGGAAATATTTAACGGTGAAATTAAAAAAGTTCACTTTAGATTGTATAACTCTTTTGCAACAACCGGTAAAGGTCACGGTACTGATAAAGCCCTTCTTGCAGGGCTTCTTGGCTGGGGAGTGGAGGATGTAAGAATAAAAGATATATTCAATCACGATTATGGTATTGAATATGAATTTGAGTTTGTTGAAGATACAAATAAGCCGCCAAATGCTGTCAGAATCATCATTAATGACAAGATGACCATCCGCGCTGAATCAGTCGGCTCAGGGGAAGTCGCTGTTACTAATATTAACGGTTTTAATGTTAACATTACAGGACACTATAATTCATTGCTGCTTATATATCAGGATTTGCCGGGCGTGATTTCAAAAGTAACGGACTTAATCCAGAGAAGAGGTGTAAATATCGCATCTTTGCTTTGTGACAGGGATATAAAAGGCGGAAATGCTTCAATGTATATAGCTCTCGATTCTGATATTGATCCTGAACTCGTTAGTAATATCAGAAATATTGAATGTATTTACTTTACAGCCGGAATAAGGAAATTGAAATCATGATTATTACTGAAACATTTGAAGAATTGTTATCAGAATGCAAAAAAAATAAACAGTCTATATACGAGCAGGCTCAGGCAGAAGAAGCTTTTGTACAGGATTTAGCGGTTGATTATCTGCGTGATATTGTTTACCGTAACATTTGTGCAATGAAAGAATGTATACAGAACGGTATAAAGAGTAAAGAGCTGTCAAAAAGCGGCTTGTCCGGCGGTGATTGTAAGAAACTTCAGGCTCATTTTAAAAATTCGCCGGCACTATTTGGCAAATTTTTTGAAAAAATAACAGTCTATGCACTTGCTTCTGCTGAAGAGAATGCACGTATGGGAAAAATTGTTGCCTGCCCGACTGCCGGCTCCTGCGGTATTGTTCCTGCAGTATTAATTACAATGGTTGAAGAGGAAAATATTTCTAAAGATATTCAAATTAACGGGCTTATTACAGCGGGAAAAATAGGACAGGTAATTTCTAACAAGGTGCGGCTTGCCGGAGCGGCTGCGGGGTGTCAGGCGGAATGCGGGGTCGCGTCAGGTATGGCTGCAGGTTTATTAACGTATTTGCGCGGCGGAAGTAACGAAAAAGTTGTTTATGCCGCAATCCTTGCAATAAAAAATATTTTAGGGCTGACCTGTGATCCTGTGTGCGGACTTGTTGAAGTCCCGTGTGTGAAAAGAAACCCATTCCTTGCAGTACATGCCGTAACGGCTTCCGAGATGGCGCTTGCAGGTATAGTAAGTAAAATTCCACCTGATGAAGTTGTGGATGTACTTGCACGTACAGGGAATTTGATGTCTCCTGTATTAAAAGAAACCTCGCAGGGCGGACTTGCTAAAACTAAAACCGGAATAGAATTGGAAAAACAACTGGCGGATAAACTATGAATAAACTTAAAATATTTGTAATTCAGCCGGTGTCGATTGCGGGGCGGCTTATTGTTTCAAGTATTACAGACGGTATAAAACAAAATTATGCAGATAAAGCGGAAATTACTGTATTTGATGAACTTTTTGGCGGAAGTATAGAACCGTTTTTAAACCGCGGGTATGATATTATTACAGGATATGATTTTTCTCCGGTAAAAATAAAAATTGATAATAATCTTGCAGCAAAATGCATTTGTTATTTTTCTGATAACATAGAGTCAAAAACCTCAGGTCCTGAATGGGAAAAATATTTTAAGTACCTGTATAATGGTGATATTTATACATTTTTCTGGGACAGGGAAATGATTAAAGAGTACCATTTTAAAAATCTTTATTACCTGCCGCATTTTGTTAACTTTGAGATTTATAAGGATTTTGGAATTACTCCAGAGTATGATGTAATGTTTGCGGGGCGGCTGGATACGGATTTCAGGCTGAATTTTTTCATTGAATTGAGAAAGCGTCTGCCGGATTTGAAATTCGCGTGGTATGCCATAGAAAGACATTACAAAGATGCACTTGCACGTACAGATGATAAAACGCTTATAGAAACAGCGTATCAGGGATTTATTGATAACGAAGTAAGTATGGCGCAGGCAATAAACAATGCAAAAATCCTGTTTAATATGAATGCGCAGGGGATTTCCTCGCTAAATTACAGAACAATTCAGTCAGCTGCCTGCAAGCGGCTGATGATAAGCGATGAACGCGGCGAACTTTCTCTGTTTGAAGAAAATATGCCTTATTATACTGATATTGATGATTTGGCGGAAAAAATAAGGTTTTATTTGAAGGATAAAGACGCGTATAAATGTATTACAGATACTTGCTGGAAAATTGGACGTAAAAACCATCACTCTAAAGAAAATGTTAAATATATGTTTGATAAAGTGTTAGCACCCGACGCTTAATCCGGCGCAAAGATTGATTGATTGTCCAGTTATTCCCTTGGCCTTATCAGAAATCAGGTATTGTACCAGGTTGGCGATTTCAACCGGTTCCACAAACCGTTTTTGCGGGATTGTATCAAGAATTTCATCACGTGAAAACCCGCTGTCCTCAATAGAATTACTCCCGAGTTCGGTTTCGACCCAGCCGGGATTAATTGTGTTAACGGTAATATTAAATTCTGCAAGTTCCAACGCAAGCGCCTTTGTCATACCGATAAGTCCGGACTTTGCTGCTGAATAGGCGCTTGCGCCCGCTTCTCCCATGACTCCGCTTATTGACCCTATATTCACTATCCGTCCGAATTTACGCTCCTTCATTCCTTTTGCGGCGCGTGATATAAGATATAGAGGCGCGGCTAAATCGGTGTTTATTATATTTTTAATACCTTCAAGTTTTAAATCCTCAATATTAGACCAGATATATGCGCCCGCATTGTTTATAAGCACGTCAATTTCGTTGGCTTCAATGTAGTCGCCCAGTTTTACAAGTTCTTCTTCTTTTGTCAAATCCGCTGTAAAATGGTTTTTGTATACCTTAAGCGTGTTTATATTTCTTCCTGTTGCAAATATTTCTCCTTCAAGAGTTTCTGCAATTACTTTCCCTATTCCCTTTGTTGCTCCTGTTACAAGTATCTTCATTTGCTAAACCTCTCTTTGGGCTCCAACTCACAGCACATCTGGCAGGCCCCGAACACACCGCCCGAGGCTTTTAAATTCTTTCTGAAACAGCAGTAATGAGGTTTATTGAATAATTCTCTGATGCTGTTTTCTTTTACATTGCCTATCTTCATTGACAAACACGGGTATACATCTCCTTCAGGATTTATCATCATATTTGTATACGGGTATTTACAGGGTTTGTAAATATCTGTAACCGGCATATCCGCGGGCAGTTTGAAAAATGCTTCTATTTTATCAAGCGGGGATTTTGTGTATTCAAACTTCGGTGCAAAACGAATCTTTACTTTAGATTTTTTACTTATGTCCTCCAGTTCTTTATAAACTTCTTTAAAGTGTTCCATGTCAAAATAAGGTTCTATGGGATAGTTCTGTGTAAACTCCGGTATAAAAGCGTCCGCAAGAACGGCGTTTTGTTTCAGGTTGTTGTTCCTTAAAAATGATATTGAAAAGAAGTCAAAATCCATATCATTGCAAAGTTTGTAAAGTTTGGGCAGTGAGTCTAAGTTATCAGGCAGAACAATAGTCTTAATATCAATCATCGGCGGCTTTTTAAGTTTTTGAACATTATCAAGGTTTGAAATAATTTTGTCAAAAATCCCGTTTTGACCGCGGTTTTTATCGTGAACTTCGCCGTATCCGTCAAGTGATACCGATAAAAGCATTAATTTAGAACGCTCAAATTCTTTTATAATTTCCGGAGTAATTAATATTCCGTTTGAAACGACATGGGTTTTGTTAAATATTTTTTTTGAAAGATAATTAAGAATTTCCGGAAAGTCTTTTCTAATCAGCGGTTCACCGCCTACGAGGGTTACGATTGAATAAAACGGTATCTGGTCTATTACCTTAAACCATTCTTCCTTAGATAATTCATCTTTTTTACGTTCACTGCCAATGTAACAGTATGGACAGTTTAAATTGCAGCGGTAAGTTAATTCAAAAAAATATCTTAAAGGTATCGGCGCCCTTCCGTACCTGTCATTGTAAGAAAGAGCTGTATAAATGTTTCTTGCTGTATCAAAAAGGTTTGAAAGATTAATCATTTGTTTTTATTATATTCTGCTGATTTCCCAAAGTACAGTTAAGGCAGACAAGTCTTTTATAAATTTTTAAGTTATAATTCAAATATGAAAAAGTTTTTAGTTTTTTTATCATTCCTTTTATTATCTTTATCTGTAATAGCTGCAGAAAACTATTCGGAACGTTTTATATCAAGCTTTAGTGCTTGTGAACCCTATACCGAACGTTCACGCATTCAATCAGGCGGTGAGCAGGTAGCTCTTACAAAGCTGGTACAGGGAGTTATGGATCATAAATGTATATACAAACAAGTAATAATGCGCCCTACAGTGAGGGATATTACAACTTGTGCTTTTACAAAACCAATGCTTGAAGAGATTTCAGATGCTATGAAAAACGAAACAGGTGAAACATTTAATGTTGATTTTGATACCGGTAAAGGGGTTGTCCGCCTCAACGGGGTTACCAAAAGCCAGATAATTTGGACACAGTATCTTAATGCAGAGGCGGTCTGTAAAAGAGAGATTATTCCCCGATAAATTTATGTAAACTTATGTAACCATTTTGTAACAAAAAATGAAATCGGGTCAATTTTTCGTTAAATAAATACTTTATAGAAGAGTGTAAGGTTTGGTAGTATGACTCTTAATATAAATGGTTTAAATAACAATTATAATCTTTTAATAAATGCAATATCCCATAAAACTCCGGTATTTAAGGCTTCGGGGCAAAATGTAAATACAAATGACGCGTTTGTTCCTTCATCGGAATTAAATCCGTATTTGTCGGCTCCGGCGATAAATCAGATGATAATGATGAATCCTAAGGTTACAAGGATATTGAAAGAGAACGGTTTAAAGCCCGAAATAAATATTAAAGAACTGAAAAAGCTTGCGGACGGGCATTTACAATGGACAAAGAATATTGCAGCGGGAATTATAGGAAATTTGCCTGTAGATATCCGTAATAAAGTTGACAGGCAGGCTGTTTTACAAGGTGCGTTATTTCATGACTTTGGTAAAGTTCTTATTCCTGAAAAAATTCTTAATAAAAAATCCGGATTTAATGATAAAGAGAAAAATATAATGAAACTCCATTCAGAATTGGGGTATGAGTTGTTAAAGACACAAAATATTTCTCCAAAGGCACTGGAATTAATAAAATATCATCACCAGACCCCTGATAATACAGGTTATCCGTTAAATGACAGCGGATTTGTATATAATCTTGAAACAGAGATTCTGGCGGTTGCCGATAAGTATTCTGCACTCATTGAGAAACGTTCATATAAACCTGCTTTGTCTAAGGAAGAGGCGCTTGCAATTATAAAAGAGGATTATCCGGACGGCAGTGTTGTGTATGATGCTCTTGTTAAGTACGTTGGATAAAAAACTTGATTATGTAGGGCAAAATTATTGGTTCTTCTTATTAATAGAAATTTCGTATCAAAAAAGTTCTGCAATGGTTTTTACTTCATAATATCTAAAAGAGCTTAAAGATATTTTGTGCAAAAGGCTTTGTTGTGTATAGTGTTTACCTGTCTTTTCAGCAAGGATTGCAGCAAGACACTTGGCTGTTAACCCCTCCCGCATCATTATAATTTTTACCTGCTAAATATGTTTAGTTAGCAGGATGCAGGGAAGCACAGATTTACTGCATCCTGCATTTGCCTGAAATAAGTACTAAAAAATCGGAATGACAGGACGTTTTGGGCGAAAAACCGAGCGGGAGCGAGGTTAGCCCGAAACTACAGATACAGAGGTTCAAATCCTGTCCGTCAGGCCTGAAATAAGTACTAAAAAATCGGAATGACAGGACGTTTTGGGCGAAAAACCGAGCGGGAGCGAGGTTAGCCCGAAACTA
>CALVDX010000011.1 GCA_944326425.1 Candidatus Gastranaerophilales bacterium | reverse complement strand
ATAACAACCATCATCTCCATTAAAGAGAACCCGTATTTAATTCTGTAGAGTCTTTTCATCGAAATAGTATCCTCATTTTATATTATGTGCTTTACAAATTTAGTGCTTTACAATTGTTTAGGTTTTTAATACTTTTTTACATTCCCTTCTCCTTATATTGTTAAAAATGTTGCAGCCTAAAACCCCGCAGAAAAAATATTCTGCGGTTAAAAACTAACTTACATTGTTGATATAAAGATATAAAAAATAAAATCAATAAATGTTGACGGGCATTATAAATTAAGCGATAATCGCTATGTGCTGTGCTGTCCTGTGCGGTGCTCATTCTTCCTCGTCTTACCTGCCCCGCCGGCTGGTAGAATTTTTCCTTAATACCGTGCTTTACATGCTGGCATTACTGCCCTTGCATTGATTATATATGATAAGGCTGTGATTTGCAAGATATTAATATTATTTAATACCCGTTTGTAATTTTGTAATTTCTCCCTTTAATTTTTTTATCTCTTCGTTTTGAGAAATAATCATTGCCCTCTGTTTCTCAATTTGTGTTTGCAGCTGTTCCATTTTTCTGTCCTGTGCGATTGTATTGTTCTGAATAAGTTTGTTTAAGTCTTTTATTGCATTGATTAGTGCATAGAACATATCTTCATGGCGGATTTGTAAATAGCCGTTAGCATCCATCTGGGCTGCATTTGGAAATACCTGTCGTAACTCCTGCGCCATAACTCCTACGTGCGGAATTTTTTGTTCATCCTTCTTATAGGTGTAGTTGTATACTTTTAAAAGTTTAATCTTATTTAGCCCGTCATTGTTTTCATTTATAATGTCTTTTGCTCTCTTATCAGACTGGTAGTAATAAGGTTTACCGTTGATTTTTATTGTAATAGTGTCCTTGTTCGGATGAGACGGGCCGGCAGTCTGCAGGTCCTGAACGGTAAGCGGAATACCTGCTTCTTTGTTCTTGGTTATCATATTTGCGGCGTTTAGAATAGAATTAAAATCAAAATCTATATTTTTCCCTATACTTATTCCGTTAAATCGCACTTTCCCGGGAATAACAACTGTAGTATTTTCGTTTCCGAGTATAATAGTGTCCGGTTTTTTATTATTAATATCAAATCCGATGGCTACAGAATTTGTTCCTGTATTGTTAATATTACCGCCAAGGGCAACCGAATTATTTCCGCGGGTTTTTAAATGATGTCCTATTACAATAGAATTTTCTCCGAATGCGGTGGAATTGTTACCGAGGACAATGCGGTTATTATCATCAAGAGTTAATATTCCGGCTGCTTTGTTGTTACATAAAAAACCTATGTGCGGATAGTTTTTCTTAGTACTGATAACCAGTTTGGGAGCATCCTTCCCCATAGCGGATATATCATTGCTTCCGCCGCCTATTATCGAAGAAACTCCTGCAGAATTTGTGTTAAACCCTATATTCCCGCCGGTTAAACTAGTCCAGAGACTTCCCGTTGAAGCGGTTGTACTGCCGAGTTTTTTTGTAATCATCGGCGCGGAAAGTGCAATAATAACTGCCGCAATGAGCATAACGACAAGCATTTCCATTAGTGAAAAACCTGATTTATTTATTCTGTTCAATATTCTCCTCCAGTTTATTTTATTATAACTGCAATGTATTGTTACGGCAATTTGTAACAAATAAGTTTAATAAGTGGAACTAACAAATACAAAAAGCGTGTAAATATATGTTTACACGCTTCGGAAAATTTTAGGAAACAGTTACTAGCCTCTGATGTTAAGTTCTTTAAGCAGGCTTCTGTATCCTTCCAAATCTTGGCTCTTGAGGTAAGATAATAATCTTTTTCTTTTACCAACAAGCATCAAAAGACCACGTTTTGTCGCAAAATCTTTCTTGTTATTCTTCAAATGTTCAGTTAATTCACTGATTTTTTGAGTCATAAGAGCGATTTGTACGCGTGCAGAGCCTGTGTCTTTCTCACTGGCGCCAAATTTTGTAACGATTTCAGATTTGTTTTTCAAGTTCATGTTAAATTTCCCTTTTTTGTGTTGAGTGACTATTGGCGTAAGCACTCTACATACAAATCATAATATATTTTATATCAAATTGCAAGCTTGATTATTACGTTTTATTAAGTAACAAACTTGTCTTTAATCAATTTTTTAGTGTAAATTGTTTTTATATATATAAAGAGGATTATATGCATAGTATCTTTGATAAGATAAATAAAATTAAACTTGAAACACAAAATAAGGTATTGTCCTTTGCTCTAAAGGATTCATTAAATCCTGATTATCAGAATACGTTTAATAAAAAACATTTTAGAAAAGGTTGTACTCTTGATATCAATGCAGAAGCTGAAAAACGTATTGAAAGCGTTAAGGACAAAGCTTTTGAACTTGTTAATCTGTATAATAAAAGTACATTAGCACTTCTTGATTACATATCTTCTAAGGGATATAAAGTTGTACGTTTAGGTAATGCTAAAAAAATTTTATCACTGGTAGAGGAGACTCCCGGGTTTGTTTGTGAAGCGTCCGGATTAAAAGCCTTGTTTTTAAACATTATTTCAGGCAGCGGGCTAGGACTTAAGTCTGAACCAATGTTTGTAATGGAAGCCCATACTCCGGAAATAACTGATTTTCTGCATGATTTTTATTTGTGGCTGGCTATGGATATGGGTTTGCCCGGTTTTGATTGTAAAACACATAAACTGTTTATAAGATATTTTGTTAAGGGTGAAGATGCACTGTTAAAGCAAATTCAGATTAATCAGATGTTAATGCTTAAGCAGGCGGTTTCACGTGATAAAGAAGCAATCGAGTTTGTTATCGCATTTGATAAACTAAACAAAGCTTCCAAAAAAGTTCACAAAGATACTATACCCGATAAAGTTTTTATTTAGTTAAGAATAATATTTTTAATTTCATCAATGGCATTGTAATTAGCAAATGCTGCACAGTTTTGTTGAATTTCTTTCAGCTTTTGAGGTGATTTAATTAAATCTTTTATAGTGTTTAAGATGATATTTGCTTCCAGATCGTTATCTTCTATGTAAATACAGGCGTTGTTATTTGCGTAGCATTTTGCATTGAATCTTTGATGATCCTGTGCAGCGTGCGGATAAGGTATAAGTATAGGTGCTGCTCCGCTTGCAGAGATTTCACTCAGACTTAGTGATCCGGCGCGGGAAATAATTATATCTGCCGCCTTCATAACTGTTACCATATCTGCAAAGTATGGTTTTACAATCAGATTTAAATCCTTGCGGTATTTTGGATATACCAGTTCCAGATGTTTTAAAACCTCATCGTAATTCTTCTTTCCGGTTTGAAATACAATTTGAATATTAAGTGTTTCGCTAAGTTCCCTCAAAATATCTACAACTGCATTATTAATACTTTTAGCCCCCTGTGAACCGCCTGTTATACATAGGGTAAGTTTATTTTTTAGTCCCAGAAATGACTTTGCAGCTTCTTTGGTCATTGTTTTGAAGTCTTTTCTTATGGGATTCCCTGTTATATGTATATTGTTGTTTTTAATAAAGCCGCGGGCTTCTTCAAATGCAAGAGTTACAGCCTTTGCATGGGCTGCAAATTTACGTGTAACAAGTCCGGGCCTTGCATCACAGTCATGAAGCACATAAGGAATTTTCATGATTCTGCATGCTGTAAGCATAGGAGCTGATATGTAACCTCCTGTTGCAAATACAACATCCGGCTTGTATCTGGTAATGTATGTAAAACATTTAATTGTTGAAAAAATTAATCCTGCTGCCCAGGGTAGAAATCTTATGCTCAACTTTCTCGGCATACCTTTTACAAATACCGGTAAAAACTTGTAATCTTTTTCAACAGTTAGAACGTATTCCATATTGTACGGGTTTCCAATATAGTATACTTTCCCCTCTTTCAAAAGTTCGTCTGCTATAGCTATTGCGGGGTATATGTGGCCGCCTGTTCCTCCGCCGGTCACAAAAAATGTTTTAGAGGTATCTGACATTTTGCTGCATCCTTATTTTCTTTTCGTTTTCTTTTGATATATTAAATAAAATTCCAACCATCCATAATGATACCATAACCGAAGTTCCTCCGTAACTAATAAACGGCATTGGTACTCCTGTTGCAGGAACAAAGGAACTTGCAACCCACATGTTTAAAAATCCCTGAAAACAAATAGAGAATGTAAGTCCGAGCGCCAATAGCTTCCCGTACATATCGGGACATTTTGAGGCAATGATTACACCCCTTTGAAGCAAGCTCCAAAATAGACATATTAAAAGCAGGCAGCCGATAAACCCCATTTCTTCCGAATAAACCGAGAATATGAAGTCTGTATGTGCTTCCGGCAGCCATGCCAGTTTTTGCTTTGAATTACCAAATCCTACACCCCAGAAACTTCCGGAGGCAATTGCTACAAGAGACTGTACTATATTATACCCTGCCCCAAGCGGATCAGAGCCAGGATTAAGCCAGGTCATAATTCTGCTTGACTGGTAATCGTGAAGCCCATGCAGCAATAAAAAAATCCCTGCAGGTATTCCGGCTCCAAAAATAAGTTTAAACGACCCGCCTGCCGAGAGATACATAACTACCGATGTTATCAATAAGAGCAGTACCATAGATAAGTTTGGCTGTTTAAATATAAGCCCCAGCATTATAAGAATAGGAATATATGCCAGTAATACTTTGCTCTGCGTAAATAATTTTGACCCGGTACAAAAGGCGCCTGCCATCAGCATTACAATTGCCGGTTTTGCCAATTCGGAAGGCTGAAGATTTACAGGCCCTATGTACAGCCACCTTTGTGCGCCGTTTACGGTTGTTCCTACAAGTTTTACCAGAACAAGTAAAATAATTACAATAATGGCAAAAATAAAACTTTTATTCTTATAGTTTTTATAATTGTAATTGCTTAAAAAATACGCTCCTGCGATTCCTGCTCCAACCCCGATAAGCTGCTGGATAAAAAATCTTAAAGGTGTATAGCCCATGTCTATACATTTTTGTGCGCTTGCTGAAAAAATTATCATAAGCCCTATTACGACAAGAAACGCTACTGTTACCGCCAGCGGTTTGTCAGGCGGTATTTTCCTTATATCTATATCAGGTATATTATTTGGGTTATTTATTTGAGAATTTTGATAGGACATATTCTTTAAAAACTTTCCCGCGTTCTTCGTAACCGCTGAACATATCAAAACTTGCGCAGGCAGGGGATAGAAGTACTGCATCCGGTTTAAGAGATACACACTTATCTACAGCTGATTGCAAGCTTTGTTCTTTGTATATTTTATTGAAACCGCTTTTATGCAGTTCTGTTTCAAATCTTTCGGAGGCTTCACCGATTAGCACTACAGAAGTTATATGCTTGTTTACGGATTTACAAAACTCATCAAGCGGTGTAAGTTTATCTCTTCCTCCTGCGATTAAGGCTACATTTTTGTTATTAAAAGCATCTATTGCTGCAATTGCAGATTCAGGGTTTGTTGCTTTTGAATCGTTATAAAATGTAATTCCCTCAAATTTTGCAAATTGTTCCATTCTGTGTTCAGGAGGTGTAAATGTTTTTACTCCTTCTTTTATTAAACTCGTTTGCATTCCTGCCAATTTTGAAATAAGTATTGCACACATAATGTTTTGATAATTATGATGTCCGCTAAGCAGGCATTCAGATAACTTTATCACTTCTTCAAGTGTACCGTTTATTTTTATGAAAATGGTATCATTTTTAATGAATGCACAATTATTATCCAATTCTTTATCAAAGAAGAAAACCTGCCCCGGACATTTTTTTGCAAATTCTATTAGCTTTTTGTCTTGTCCGTTTAAAATAGCAAAATCATCTTTGGTTTGGTTTAAAAACATTTTTGCTTTGGCATTAAAATATTTTTCTAATGACCCGTGCCAGGTTATATGGTCCGGTGTAAAATTTGTCCAACACGCAATGTGTGCCCTGAACAACCGGCTTTTTTCAAGTTGGAAAGAACTTATTTCTGTAACAAACCAGTCGGGATTATCTAATACAAAAGCAGTTGGAGGATTTCCGATATTGCCGCAGGCAGGGGCTTTGAATTGTTTTGATAATATATGTGAAACCGCGCTTGTTGTTGTTGTTTTCCCGTTTGTTCCGGTTATTCCTATAAAGGCATTTTTGTTACGGGTTTCGCGATATGCTAAATCCGGTTCCGATATTACTTCAATACCCGGTTTTTTCAGCAATTCATAAACAGGAGCATCATTTGGAATGCTTGGACTTGTAACTGCAAACAGGGCGTCTTTTAAAAATTGTTCGGTGTGTCCTTCAAATTCAAAGTTAACCCCTTTTAATTTTAACTCCTCAATTTCGCTAGAAAATTTATCGGGTATTTTCCCAAACTCAGAAATGTAAACATCATATCCTAACTGCAAAAGTAATTTTGCGGCAGATATCCCGCTTATCGAGCAGCCTAAAATTAAAGCTTTTTCCTTGGTTACCATATTAGTCTGCCCCCTGAAGCCAGTAAAATTCCTAGAAGCGTAAATAGCATGGATACCATAGCAAAACGCTTAACAATCATTTCTTCACCTTGTCCGCACAATTCATAATGGTGGTGCAGCGGCGCCATTTTGAAAAATCTTTCGCCGGTCAGTTTAAAATATGCTACTTGTATAATAACAGAAAGAGCCTCCATCACAAATAAACCTGCTATTATTGCAAAATAGAGTTCAAACTTTCCTACAACAGCAAGCGTTCCCATAAGTCCGCCTAAGGCAAGTGAGCCAGTATCGCCCATAAAAATTTGTGCTTTAGGTTTGTTATATTTTAAGAAGCCCATTAATGCGCCGACTGCAACAGCAGAAATTATTGCAATTTCCGGACGGTGTGTGAGTGAAGCAAGCGCCGCTAACCCCAAAAATACAGGAACACCGCATGCTGATGCCAGACCGTCAAGTCCGTCAGTGAGGTTAAAAGCATTTGAACTGGATATAATAACAAACACGGCAAATACCGGATATAAAAACTTTAAATCTAAAAACATTGTTCCAAAGTGAATAGTGGTTCCGCCGGTTTTCATCATATAAATAGCCGGAAGCAGTGAAATTATTATTTGTAAAATAAATTTTGTGCGTGCAGTTAAACCCTGGTTATGTTTTCCTTTTATTTTCATGCTGTCATCTTTGTACCCCAACAATGCAAAAAGCAGCATGGTTGTAAGGATTATCCAGCTATGGTTGTTAAGCTTTTGTGCAAGCAGCAATGTAACAACAGAAGCCAGAGCAATTGCCGCAATAATAAATACTCCGCCGGTTGTCGGTGTGCCGGCTTTTTTTGTATGAGTTTCAGGTGCAACTTCTCTTATGTATTGTCCGTACATTTTTTTCTTCATAAGGTCAATGTACGGAACACCAAACAGCATTGTTAATACTAAAGCAAGTATTCCGCCTACACACATCATTATCATTAGGTTTCTCCTTTTTTTCTTAGTTTATTTATAATCTCTTCAAATTTCATTGAACGTGACGCCTTAAAAAACAGTATATTCCCGATATTTTTATTTTTCAAGATATAATCTGCAGCCTGGGTAATATTATCGAAATTTTTTGTTACACAATTAGTTATTTGTTTGCTTATTTCTTTTGAAAGTTTTCCAACGGTTAATACAACCGTGTTTTGGGTTGTTTTAGGGTGTGAATTTATAAATTCGCCGATTTTAGCATGATATTTTGCGGCGTCATCTCCGAGTTCTCCCATGTCACCCAGCACAAGTACTGGTTCGTCATACATGTCCAAAATGGTACCGACAGTTGCTTTCATTGAGTCCGGATTTGCATTGTAGCAGTCGTTAATTATTTTATATCCGCCGATTTTTTCAACATTCCATCTGTTTTCTATAGTTTCAAAATTTCTAAGTCCTTTTAGTATTGTTTTGGGCGGAATTCCGATGAATAATCCTGCATTTATGGCTGCTAACGCATTTTCAATATTATGTGCTCCTTCAATAGGAAGTTCATATTCAAAACCTTCATAATCAAAACGGGAATAGCCTACGTGTTGTTCTTTTATTACAACGTCATCTATTGAATAGTATTTTGTAATTCCTTTAAACTCCGAGTGCTTTTTTACTAAGTCACAATTCCTAGCAATAAATATTCCGTCCGGTTTAATATATTTTGTAATTTCGCATTTAGCACGTGCAATATTATCCTGAGAGCCGAGCCTGCCGATATGAGCTGTGCCTATATTGGTAATAATACCGATGTCAGGTCTCGCATACTTTGAAATTAATTCAATTTCCCCGGGACCGCGCATCCCCATTTCAAGTATTAAAAAGTGTGTGCCTTCGGGGGCGTCAAATACTGTCTGGCAGAATCCTATTTCGTTATTGTGGTTGAGTTTTGTTTTCCAGGTATTAAAACTTTCTGAAATAACAGTGTATACCATTTCTTTAGTTGTGGTTTTACCGCTGCTGCCTGTAATCCCGACTACTTTGTATCCTGCTTCTGTAATTCTGGCTTGGGCAAGTTCCATATATGCAGTTTTTGTATCGGGAACATAAATAACGGTTTTAACCCTGTCATCATCTATATATTTTTCTGCTGTTTTTTTATTTGATGTTAAAAAACCTGCTGCTCCTTGTTTAACCGCGTGATCAATAAAGTTTTCGCCATCAAAATTTTCGCCTTTTAGAGGAATATAAAAATCATCCTTCCCGATAGTTCTTGTATCGGTGGAAATTTTATTATAAGTGTACTCTTGTTTTTTTATTATAATCCCGTTTTTCAGGGAATAAAAGAAACTGCTCTTCATACAAAATATTATACTACAAATAGAGAGTTTCCAAATATTTAAAAACCTTAAAAATAGATGGTTCTAATTCAGTAATCGAACATCCTTCATCAAGTTCCAGAGTTATTACCGGTATATTTTTCTCAATTCCTGCATAAGTACCGAAACTTCCGGGGGTGGGGTATCCTATATCTGATGACACAGGGTATCCGGTGAGTTTTGAAATTTCTTTTGCATAAACAAGAGCATTGCCGTCGTAATTGACAACTTTATACGGGGCATGGAGGGTTAATATTAATTTAGGTTGGAATTCCTCAATTATATTAATCAAAAATCTGGTTTCAACTTCGCTTGCCGGTTTCTCTCCGCCCCAGTATTCATTTTTGTTCGTGTTTTTCCAGTTTGTTGCCGGAAAATTTCTGTTTAAATCAACATTATTTGCATTTGTTCTCGTATTTTTGGCAAGTCCGTCCGGATTTAGGACCGGAATAAATCCTAGCCGGCTTTCTTTTACTTTATTTAAGTAGTTTGTAATTAATTCTTTCCCCTGTGGTTCATCACCGTGTATAACCCCTACAACAAGGACGTTGAATTTACCGGCTGCTGGTTTTATAAGTTCAAGCTCTCTTCCGTTTTTTGTATAAAATTTTTTCATATCAATCAAAAATTGCGTTAATAAAATCTGTCGGATTAAATTCTTTTAAATCCTCCATTTTTTCTCCGACGCCGACCAGTTTAACTGGCAGTCCGAAATCACGGGCAATTGCAAGTACTATTGCTCCTTTTGCGGAACCGTCCAGTTTTGTAACAGCTACTGATGTAAGATCGACGCACTCTTTAAAGACTTTAGCCTGATTTAATCCATTTTGTCCGGTATTTGCATCTATTACAAGGATACTTTCTCTCAAGGCATCTGGAAGGTTTTTATTAATGACATTTTTAATTTTGGAAAGTTCTTCCATTAAATTAAATTTATTATGCAGTCTCCCTGCAGTATCAATTAAAATGACGTCATAGTGTTCTTTTTTTGCTTTATCTATTGCTTCATAAACAACTGATGCCGGATCGGCTTTATCACGTCTTACAATATCTGCACCGGCACGCTTAGACCAAATATCGACCTGCTCTTCTGCAGCGGCACGGAAAGTGTCTGCTGCTGCAATAAGAACTTTTTTACCTTTTTGTTTAAACAGATAAGCAAGTTTCCCTATTAAGGTTGTTTTCCCTGCTCCGTTTACTCCTGTTATGAAGTAGATATTTATTTCTCCGTCCTTATATTCAAGAGAATTACTTCCGGCTTTTTCAAGCGTGCTGATAAAAGAGTTCTTTAAATACTCTTTTACCTGTGAAGGTTTAATATTTTTTTTATCCCGCAGTTCGTCGATTAGTTCAGCCGCGTAACCAACCCCCAAGTCTGCGCTTATAAGGATATCTTCCATATCGTCGTATAGAAATTCCGAAAACTCTTCTTCTCCTGATACGGCATCTGTTATATTCCCTACAAGTGCTTTCGCGGTTTTTGAAACGGCTTGTTTTATATTATCAATTTTAGACGAGAAAAAGCCGAACATTATTTTACTCCGTTATCGGTAATTACTTTTGCTAAAATACCGTTAATAAATGATGAACTATCATCAGTGGAGTATTTTTTTGCCAGTTCTAAAGCTTCATCTACAACTACTTTAACAGGGGCATCTTTAATATATAAAAGTTCTGTTATTGCTATCCTTAAAATATCTTTATCCATTTTTACAAGTCTGGAGAAATCCCAGCCGCTTGAATATTTTTTGATTTCAGCATCCACTGCTTCGTTGTTTTCTTTGAATTTTTCTGCAATGTTAATTACGTAGCTTTTAACGTCCTCATGTGCTTCAAGTATAGCGAACTCTGCAATTTCAAGACCTGCAATCGCTTTTTCCGCAATCTCAAGCATATTTTCAATATTTTTTGACATATCAGAAGTTAGCGGCAGCGGCACCGGTTTATTTTTAGCACCGATTGGTCTTGATAAGTTTGTTTCGTGTTCAGCCTCGTAAGTATCTATATAATCTTTCATTTCAACTAAAGAACGCGTTGTAAGTTTTAGTTCTTCAAGAGCATTATTTGATAGGATTCTTACGGATTTTAGAATAATATCATCAAAATCATTAGTTGAATAATTTATAATTTTTTTATCAAGTTGTGAAAGTAAAATTAATGCTAATTCTCTTGCAGCACGTCTTGCTTGCATATTTAAATCTCCTTTTTTTGCTATTTTGAGAAGATTTTAACATGAACAAAAGTTTTCTTCTACAAGCTATTCAAAAAGTCCTTTGATTTTTTCTTCAATATCGTGCGGATCTATTTCCATCGTAATTTTATTAATATCCTGAGATATCTGGTATAATTTTGCGGCTTCAACTTTATCACCGGTAATTGTGGTTGCACGTGCCAGGTTAAAATAAGCAAGTGCATAATTTGGATTTGCTGATATAGCGGATTTGAATAACTCAATTGCTTTTTGTATTCTTCCAAGATCATCCAAATAAATTACACCAAGATTGTTATAAGCAATAGCATAATTTTTGTCATATTTAATTGCAAGGTCATACTCCTGCAATGCTTGCTCTGTGTCACCTTTCCCCCAATAAAGGAAGCCAAGGTTACAGTGTATTTTTGCATTATTGGGATCAAGTTCAAGGGCTTTTCTGTATATAGCCAGTGCATTATCATAATCCTCTTTATCATAGAATGCGCTGCCCATATTAATGTAAATATCGATATCGTCCGGAGTCAGCATATACGCTGTTTGATATGCAGATATTGCGCTGTCGGGGTCTTGTTTGTTTTCCTGATATACAAAACCTAAAGTTTGTGCGATAACACTGGTCCAACGTTTGTTCGGATTTAACGTTATAGCTGTCTGATAATTTTTTACGGCAAGTTCAAATTCACCCTTTATGTAAAATATATTTCCCAGATTAGAATATAAATCAGGCATATTGGGAGCTAATGATATTAATTTGTAATAAATATCAATGGCTTTGTCGTAGTCTCCCTGTTCTTCATAAGCGCGGCATAATCTTCTGTACGCCTGAATGTTAAGGCTGTCAAGCCAGATGGCCATTTTAAATTCACAGATGGCATCTTCATAGTGTCCGCAGGCAATGTATATATCGCCTAAAAGGCAGTACAGCGATGCAAAACCGGGTGCTTTTTCTATTGCTGCATCATATAAGTCACGTGCTTTATCAAATTTCTTTGCACTTAAATAATAAAAACCAAGTACAAATAGCGGTATAAATCTTAAATAGTATATATTAAGATAAACATTTTCCATTGCGTCCCTGTCAAAAGGCAGTGTAAGCAGGGATAATAATTTTTCCCACCTTGCCAGCATCGAAGTCTTAAAATTTTTAAATGAGGAGGTATCATAAAGCTTGTATAACAGGTAATGGGCATTAGAGCTGTTTCTTAACCCTTTTGCTGCAATTTTTGCAAAACGTTTGGCTTCTGAGAAATTTGCTTTTTTGGTGTATATATCAGCTTTTAGATAATACGCTTGGGAATAGTTTTCTTTTTTACCTATAGCTAAATCCAGATAGTTATTGGCTTTATCAAAATCACCTTTATAATAAAAGGCTTTTCCTATTTTATAGAATAGTTCAGGCTCATCCATGTAAGATTCTAACGCAATCTGGTATTCTGTAATAGCTTCATCTATGTATTGATATGAGTTTGAAATATCCAGGTGCCATGCGACGTATAAATCTCCTAAACGAACGTGAAGCTTTGCATTATTTGGATCCTTCGTTAGAGAAAGTCTTAATTTTTCAATTTCACGCAAAACTTTATTTGATTTAGTATTATTAACAAGCTCTGTTTTTTTATCTAGAATTTCCTTCATAATTATTATATTCCACCATTTTATTCTATTATCCCACACTATAAATAAAACGCAAAATATTTTGCCGGTCTACTCCGGAAATTTTTGTGTAGGACATAACGTATTCTTCAGGGAAAACTTCATCGTAAGAGTTAATAAGTCCTGTAAACTCAATATTACCAAATTCTTCATTGGTTATAAGCGTAAAATTATAGGCGGTTTCAAGTTCCAGTTTGCTGCCCTCACAGACAAATTTTAATCCTTTTGTTCCTATCTCAATTGTTTTTGCAGTATATACTTTGCCGGCTTTGTCTTTAATCATGAGGTCAAGAATTTCTTCGACAGAAGGAGATTCTGTGTAAGGTTCCATTCTTACTGCGTCTTCATCATACTCTATAGAGAAAAAATCTTCCAGACCGCCGTTTATTATAATCGAGTTAAAAGCAAGTATACCTGCTGTTGAAAACACTCTTACACTAACTTCGCAGCCGGTCGCTAAAAACTCAATATACCTCATAAAGGATTTAGGTAATTCCACAATCAGACGGTCAAACTCTACACCTGCTACTACGCAGGTGATTTCAACTGTTTTATCGCCTTTATTGAATATCAGGTTAAGTTTTTGCCCTTCTCTTACAAGATTCATAATTTTATTGTATGAAGTTTAGCTAAAAAAAGCAAGGAATACGGCTAATCTACATGACGTAATTGTGTATATATAGTGTCACTTCCTTCAGGGATATCGAAGATTTTATATTCTCCGGTTATACTGTATGACGGGCTGATTATATGATTAACACCGTCTATTACCTGCTCTGAATTTTTTTTGAAATGTCCTGCGATAATAGCTTCAACATTAGTGTGTTTAGCAAGCATTTCTTTGTATAATTCTGCTTTATAAGTATTATTTGCGGATATTTCACCTTTTATAATCGGGAAATGTTGTATGATTATTACTTTTTTATCTTTATTTTTTGTGAGTTGTTTATTAAGCCAGTCCAGTGTATCCTGCTTATAATATCCGTTTTCTGCAGTAACAAACTCTTTTGCTCCGTCGGCTACTAAGAAAACTATTTCGCCTTTTTTAAATTTGTAGTTAGGTTTAAAAGACTGACCAAATCCAAGTGTTTTAAACGTTTCTTCTCTGTAGGTTTCTTTATTAAGTCCTTTTTCTTTTGATACGTCTCTATCGCCTATTACTATATATACCGGAAACTTTAATTTTTTAACTTCTTTTAAAAATTCTTTTAGGTACTCTTTACGTGCAGCAGAGATGTTATCACCGCTAAAAACAACAAAATCAACATTCTTAAGCGTATTAATATCATTTACACATCTGACAAGTTTTTCTTTTGTTGCAAATGAATATTGTGCTTCTGCTACCTGAATAAAACGGATATCCCTTGCTGATGCCGATAAAACTGTATTAAGTAGAATGAAGGATAGTATTAGTAATTTTTTCATCATAACCCCATAAAATTATCATAAAAACAAATAGTTATCAATAAGGATTTTCATCCGCGCTGTTCTGTGCCGCAAGTTCCTGCTGTATTTTATCAGCCAGACTTTTTGCTAATGTTATGGATTTTTCTGCAAGTGTGTCTGATACGGCAGGATTATTACTGCCGACGGTAATAATAGAATTAGAAAAAATAAGCGAGCGGTGAAGTTTGTGGAAATTTTTTAATCTGGTAACGTTTTCCAAATACTGGTTAAATAATGTTTTAACTTCAATATTTTTTAGTTTATCCGGATTATCGGGAATAGAGTTCCATGCTATTTTGCCGCCTGTATTTAAGAAGCTGTCAATTTTTAAATCTTTGTTTAAGAGGGTAACAAATTGTGTCTCAGGAGTTATGCATAGAATATCAAAACCGCTTTCTATCGCATAGTTCCAATCAGTACACCCGGAAGAAGAAAGCGCCGGTATTCCGCCGTTATCTTTTATTGCTTTTGTAATAATATTTAAAAACGACCGGATAGTCTTTGGCGAACGGCAGGCGTTGTCCGGTACAATTGCTTTTCCAAGCTCCGGCTCATCAATTACTATGACCGGTGTGACTGAAGGGCATGCTGATTTTATTTCACAAATTTGTGAAATACATTGCAGCAAAGCGGACTTTAATATTAAATCCATTGCTTTATGATTTTCAATCACCGGCACCCCTGTTTCATCTGAGAGCAGCATTCCTATTGTTATAGGTCCTGTCATTTGACCTTTTGCATATTCAGGCTTAAATTCGTCAATTATTCTTAAGAAATAATCAAAGAATACAGAATTTGGCCGGTATTTTTTTAATTTTTCGATTGTTATATCTGCGTAATCTTTAATTATTCCGGACCTTCTTGTCTGATATACGTAACTTTTTGTATCCAGATAAAATTTTTTCTTCAGCAAATCACTCTTAATACCGGGGATAGGAGATATAAATTGCAGAAACTGTCCTTCTATTTGAGAATAGTTAGGCAGCTGCGCCCAAAAAGGAACATCCGGAAAATATTTGCTTATAATATCAACAACAGCATTAATATTTTTATGCGGTAATATCCCTAAATGCAGACAAGGTATATCCATTAGCTCCTCTTACTAAAAAAGACGAAGTATGCTTTTATATACTTCGTCCTTAAAATTATAATTAAACGCTTTCTTCTGTCGTTTCAGCAGGTTCTTCAATTGATTCTTTTATAACTTCAGATGCTGTAACAACAACTTTTAACTCTGTTTTTACCTTAGAAGTTAATTTGATAAGCATAGTATATTCACCAATTTTGTTGATTGGGGCGTTAAGTGAAATAGTTTTCTTATCAATTTCAAGTCCTGTTTTTTCAAGAAGTTCTTCGCAAAGGCGTTTGGTTGTAATGGTACCAAACAATTTCCCGCTTTCACCGGCTTTTGCTGAAAGTTCAAGCTTGCCGATTTTTTCAATTTGTTCTGCCTTTGCTAAGGCTTCAGCGTGTAATTTTTCTTGTTTTGCTTTAATTCTTGCAAGATTTTGTTCTCTATTTTGAATAGCTCCGGGGGTAGCTAATTCTGCATAGTTTTTAGGAAGCAGATAGTTACGTGCATAACCATCTTTAACGCTTACCAAATCGCCGGCTTCACCGACATTTTGTACATCTCTTTTCAATATGATTTGCATTGTTTTTCTCCTATTAATAGCTAGTGTACCTTAATAATAAATGAAACATATCTAATTGTACAGTATTTGTTAATTTTTTTAAAATTTATGTATTATAAGTGCGTATATATCATTGAATATGATATAAATCATAAGAAGTATCAGCAGGAAGAAAAATGTTGAAGCTACTTTGTTTATGATATCTTCATTTAATTTTTTACCGGTTACTTTTTCAATAGTCATGAACAGTAAGTGTCCGCCGTCAAGAGCAGGAATTGGCAGAATGTTAATTAGTGCCAGATTCATTGATATAAGAGCGGTAAGCAGCAGTCCGGGGAAAATACCGCCGGATTCTATTTCATCGCCGCCTATTTTCGTAATTGCTATTACTCCGTGCAAATCACTTAAAGGTACATTCCCGCTGAAAATTTGCCCTAATCCGTATAACATGAGATAGGTGTTGTCTATCAGGTATTTTATACTTGATTTTATTATTGCACCGGGGGTTTGGGTTTCAATATTAATTTCTTTTATTTCCAGTTCTACTCCAAGTGCACCTTTTTCGTTTATATAAACCGGATTAAGTTCAATTTCTTTTCCGTTTCTCTGTATAGTGATGTTAAGCGGGTGGGTATTATCAGAAAGAGCTTCTGCAAGTTCATATAGAGTATATTGCGCATTTGAAGCATAATAATTTTTCTGCTCCTGTCTCAATTCATCTCTTAATTTTACAGCTTTGTCCGATATTTTTATTTGTGTATCTTTCGGATATTTAGCTCCTTTTGATTCGTATTTATCCAGAACAATACTTTCTTCATAAACTGTTTCAGGAAGCCTGATGTTTACTCCTTCCGGAATAATTTCGTCATGTTCAAGTGCAGGATTAAGTTCTTTAAGTTCATTATATGTTTTATCAATGATTGTTTGGGTTGTTTTTCCGTCAAAACCCTTGCTTGATTTAATATAAGTTAAAAATGAATATACGTTATCTACCTTTTGTCCGTTTATTTTTAAAAACTTATCACCCTCCTGTAATCCGGACTGCCATACTGAATAATCACTAGGGGCTACAATTTTTTTTGCGTAAATATCATAGGTTCCTGACGGCAGATGTCCCCATAGGGCTGCAGTAATAAATACAAGAATAACCGCGCATATAACATTTGCAATGACTCCTGCTGCAACAACAGCCGCCTTTTGATAATAAGGTTTGTTGATAAATCTCTCATCAGAATCCTCGGGCAGAGTACAGTTTTCATCATCATCAGGGAAAGAAACATAGCCGCCCAGAAGAAAAGCATGAACGCAAACGGTTGTTTCGCCAAACTTTTTTTCATACAAAACAGGTCCTACAGGCAGACCAAATCCGAATTTATCAACTTTCATACCGAATAATTTTGCTGTAAAAAAGTGTCCTGCTTCGTGGACGAGGATAAGTAAACTGAGTAGAAGTATCATTATAATTAGTGACATATATTATTCCTTTTAAATTATTTAACAAAGTAAAACAGTGCTGTCATTGAAATACCGACAATAAGACAATATATTCCAAATGCTTTAAGCGAGAATTTTGAGATAAATTTAATAAAATATTTTATGCAAAAGAAGCCAACTACAGCTGATATGGCGGCTCCGGTCGCAAGCAGCAGAAAATTGAATCTGGCAGCTTCGTTTAAATCCAGTTTAATAAACGGGTATAACATAGAAGCGCCAAGTATAATAGGTATACTTAAAAGGAAAGAGTATCGGGCGCTTGTATTTCTGTCAAGTCCGCAGAGCAGTCCTGTCGAAATTGTAAGCCCCGAACGGGAAAAACCCGGCAAAGCTGCAATTCCCTGTGCTGCTGCTATCAGCAGGGCTGTCTTCCAATCAATTGATGTCTTTTTCTCTAGTATATTTTTAGAAATATATTCACTAAACAAAAGTAAAAATCCTGTAAAAGTCAGTAATACACCAACAGTAAAAGGAGAGAATACAAGCATTTCTGCAATATCATGAAGCGGATATGCAATCATTACTGTTACACAAGTACCTGCGATAATGTATATCCCAAGTTTAGCTTCCGGAGCACTGAAGTCTTTATTTTTACAGGCAAAGTATAAGGCTTTAATAATTTGCCATATTTCACTTCTGTAGTAGATAAGTACAGCAACAAGTGTTCCAAAGTGCAGTACTATATCAAGAAAAACTTCCTGGGCATTATAAGCAGCTTCTGTACCATTAAAAAGTTTACATATATTTGATGTAAATACAAGATGTGCAGAGCTTGATATTGGAAGAAATTCGCTCAATCCTTGTACTATTCCCATTAATATTACTTCAATATAACCCATTTTTAATCCTCAAAATAGCTTGCACATGATGTAGAGGTTTCCCAGATAGAAACTTTGCTTAATTGCGGAAAATCCTCTTTTAATCTGTCATAAATAAATTTCGCCAGAATTTCGCTGCTCGGGCTTATTCCTTTGAATTCCGGAAGTTCATTTATGTCGGAGTGGTCAAGGTAATCCAGAACCTGTTTCATTGCTGATTTTAATACCTTATAATCAACCAGGATATTACTTTTATCAAGTTCATTTCCTCTTATATAGGCTTCGACAAGCCAGTTGTGCCCGTGCTGGTTTTCACATTCTCCGTCGTAGTTGAGTAAATGGTGTGCGGCAGAAAAGTTCATCTGCTTTTTTATCTCAAACATTATCCTCTCCTTTTAGGATAATTTTAGCACAAATATACTTTTATTTTTCATTATTTTTAAAACGTGGGGCTTTGCATACGTCATTAAATGCCCACCAGTTTAGTGCTCCTCCGTACGCATCTTCACTGTTTTTTAATAACTGATTTACGTTAGAGAAAATTTCTTTTACATTTTTTGATTGACCGATTTTTCTTAAAGAAAAATCATTTGATGTTCTAAGATGAAATTCCAGTCTTATACACGATTCTATTTCTTGTAATGCTGCGTGTATTAGTAAAATTTGTTCTGTTTTGCTAAATCCGCATAACATTGATTGAATTTTAGAAAGCGGCGGAACATTAGATATGGTTATGATTAACTCTATATTTGCTTTATACCATTCTTTATATTCATTGTATGTTATATTTTCAAGATATTTTTTTAGCCGGCAGATATCTTTCAATGTAAATAACTGTAGAAGTATTGTACTTCTTTGTTTCTTTTTCCGCATGCTTTCACTAAACGGATAAGTATTAATATCCAAATCTATCCCCATAATTTTTAATATAATGAATATATAGATTATGCATAAAAACAAATAGTTAATAAATCACCCATATGACCAATTTATTTAACTCCGTTAGCAAGAAGGTCATGGATGTGGATAACGCCGACAGGTTTATTATTGCTGTCAACTGCAAAAAGATTTGTTATTTTCTTTGTATTCATTATTTTTAAAGCTTCGGAAGCCAGGGTATCCGGAGAGATTGTTTGGGGATTTTTAGTCATTATATTGGAAGCTTTTTCATCAAAAATTCTTGCGGACAGGCATCGTCTAAGGTCTCCGTCTGTAATTATACCGGTTAAAGTGCCTTTATCATCAATAAATCCTACGCAGCCCAAGCGTTTTGATGTTATTTCAAGGAGTACGTTCTGCATGCCTGCATCTTGATGGAGAACCGGCATGTCTTCTCCTGAGTGCATGATGTCGGATACTCTTTGTAGTATTGAACCAAGTTTTCCGCCAGGGTGCCTGTCGTTGAACTCTGCTTTGGAGAATCCCTTTCTTTCAATAAGCCCGACTGTAAGAATATCGCCTAGAACAAGGGTTGCGGTGGTTGAGTTGGTCGGTGCAAGCCCCAGCGGGCATGCTTCCCCATTGTTTGGCAGTTGCAGTACAACGTCTCCGGCTTTACCTAATGAACTGTCAGTATTTTTCGTTATTGAGATAAGCTTAATACCGAAACGTTTGCAGTAATTAAGAATATCAACAAGTTCTTTTGATTCACCGCTGTTAGAAATTGCTATGACGACATCATCCTCGGTGATCATGCCAAGGTCGCCGTGGCTTGCTTCCGCCGGATGTACAAAGAATGACGGTGTCCCTGTTGATGCTAATGATGCGGCAATTTTTTTCCCGATGTGACCGGATTTGCCCATGCCGGTTATTATAATTCTGCCTTTTGAATTCTGCATTAAATCAAGAGCTTTTGTCAGTGATTCATAGTCCAATCCCTGTCTTAGTTTCTCAAGCGTATCTATTTCAGCATCTATAGTTGTACAAGCATTTTTTTTGTCGGACAACATTTTATCAATAGCAGATGTATTCAGCATTTCTAAACTCCTTAAACTTGTGTACCTATTTTATCATAAAATAACAGAGAATTAATTATTTCCTATGCAAAAGTTTTATGGGGGCTTTGTTCTTTTGTCGGCCGTACAATAAAAAAGAGAGCCTGACGCTCTCTCTTTTATCTGCCGACGGCGGGACCGTCTTGCTCGGTCGCATTAAACGAGTCTGCGTGCAAAAACTCCCGTTTTGCCCTGCGCTCTCTGCTCCCTCGCGCTGTCTTGGATTTGCTCCACGCTCGGAAAGTTTCGCTTTTGAACCTTCGGTTCAGCCCGCTCAATTTCCTCGCTATCCGGACTGGGTTCGGCAAAGCCTCACACGGCGTCTGTCCGCAAATCCGCTGAACCAAAACTGCTCCGCAGGGGGTTCTACGTCCTCTTGTCGTCAGCGCAATAAAAAAGAGAGCCTGACGCTCTCTCTTTTATCTGCCGACGGCGGGACTTGAACCCGCAAGGATTTCTCCACACGCATCTGAAACGTGCATGTTTACCGATTTCATCACGTCGGCATTGTGTATATAAAAATCTTATACGATTTCATCAAAGTTTGCAAGTCCATATATATTGTCAGTCTCTTTGAATGATTTTGATGCCGCCTTTGCGGTTGCTTTAGTTTTGGTTGTTTTTACTGCTGCAGCTTCCTTTATCCCTGATGCTTCTTTTGCTTTCTTTGCTTTGGTTTCGGCTGCCTTCTTAGCGGCAGCTTTTACTTTTTCTGCAGCTGCATCGCACTCTTTCATTTTTTTGTACAAAAAGTTGAAATCAAGTTCCTTGTTTGAAATATACCAGGGTAATGCTAGAAAATCCGGTGTCTCACGTTCTTGTAATTCTTTTAAGGTAACGCTTTTTCTTCTCCTTTGATGTAAGTATGCGTTTCTTGTATATTCCTTGAAGGCATTTTTTAATGTGTCATCTCCATCTTGTAGTGGTTTCAGGTATTTCATCATCGGGGTATATTTCTTTTGTATTGCTTTATTGCATCTTATTTTATAAGTTAAATCTTCAACGTCTTTGAGAGCCGCAATATCAGAGCCCATAATTTGAATTTCTGCGTAGCTTTCTCCATATTTCGTCGGTGGAAATTTTACTGTCATGTGAATAGCATTATATCCCATAGGATGTTCTTCGTTTACCACACGTATTGGTCCGACCATTTTTTCGCAGGCTTTTTTTAATGGTTGTAATTGCTTTGTTGTTACGTATGACAGTTTTTGATCACCGTAAAAGTTTTCAATTTCAACTATGGATAGTTCACCTTTTAAGACCATATCTTCAAATTTTTTAAGAACGGTCTCTATATTTTCTTTGGAAGTGTCGCGCATAATTAGCCTGCCGCCAATCATATCCTGAATTTTCTCTGTAAGTTCGCTAAATTTTTTAACTTCTCTTGCCCCGCCTTTTTCGGCAATAGATTCCGGAGATTTAATTCTTGTTTTTATTTTATATATCGGTCTGTCAGGGTGGTTTGAAGTTGCTATCATTGAGCTGAAAGAGCTTTCCAGCTTTTTGGTAAACATTTTAAAAGGTTCTTCAAGTGTAGATTGCATTCTCATTCCGAATTGCTTTGAGAGTCTTGTCCCTGCTTTTAATTGTTTTTCACCGACGCCGAAAGAAACAGTATCCTGCGCAAGCGGTGCAAGATTTGGATAATTATTATTTATCGGATTTTGTTGTGTAGTTTGATTATTTCTTACAAAACGAAATAAATTTGGAGTAATTGTTAAATTCATACATACCTTCTATTCTTAGTTCCATTGTAACCTGAATAAAACAGGTGAATAAAAAAAATTGCTTTTTATTTTTTTATATTGCAAAAACTCTTAATATAAATTTACAAAAAATGTATTTTAGAGTAAAATTTAAATATATGTTTAACCTTGAAACTCTTTCGGGATATGGGATGAAAAAGGAAATAGGGATATGAATTTTATTGATATAGCAAAAACTGCAAAGCAGGCGGCATTGAAACTTGCCGATGCAGATACGGAAATAAAAAACAAAGTTTTGCAAAATGCTGCTGATAAACTGGAGCAAAATTCAAAAGCTATTTTTGAAGCAAACGGCAAAGATTTGGATGCTGCAAAGCAACTAGTTGTCTCAGGGGAGATTTCACCGGCAATTTATAAACGCTTAAAACTTGATGAAAACAAATTAAGGGATATGGTTAAGGGTCTGAGAGATTTAATAAATCTGCCTGATCCGGTTAACAGAGTCTTGCTCCGCCGTCAACTTGACGATGGTATAATTCTTGAAAAAGTATCCTGCCCGATAGGCGTTCTTGGTGTAATTTTTGAAGCCAGACCGGATGTTATTGCACAGGTCTCAGCGCTTGCAATTAAGTCTGCAAATGCTGTTATTTTAAAAGGCGGCAAAGAGGCGGTTAATACAAATAAAATTCTTTTTGACTTAATAAAATCAGCAGCTGCTGAAGTTGATGGTTTTCCTGAAGATGCTTTGCAGCAGGTTTTTACAAGGGATGACGTAGCCCAAATGCTTAAGTGCGACGGACTTATTGATTTAATAATTCCGCGCGGCGGTAACAATCTTGTACAGTTTATTAAAAATAACACAAAGATTCCGGTACTCGGTCATGCTGATGGGGTTTGTCATATTTATGTAGATGAGTCAGCGGATTTGGAAAAGGCTGTGAAGATTATTGTGGATGCTAAAACACAGTATCCGAGTGCCTGCAACTCTGTGGAAACGGTTATTGTACATAAAGATTTCCCGTACGCGCCGGCACTCCGCGATACGCTGATAGATTCCGGTATTGATATTATTGATACACCGAAAGACTGGCATCATGAATATTCTGATACGGTTATGAGTTATTTAATTGTGCCCGATATTGATACGGCGATTAACCATATAAATACTTACGGCTCAGGGCATACGGATGCGATTATAACGGAGAATAAGGAAAACGCGGATAAATTTATCAGACAGGTTGATTCCGCAGGGGTGTATCATAATGTTTCAACACGTTTTGCCGACGGTTTTAGATATGGTTTTGGAGCAGAAGTCGGTATTTCTACAAATAAGACCCATGCCAGAGGTCCGGTCGGGTTGGAAGGACTCACAATTTATAAGTACAACATCAGGGGCAACGGTGATATTGTAGCTGACTACGCTGATGGTATTAAACAATTTCATCATAAGGATTTGCCGTTATGAAAATAGGTGTTATAGGGTTAGGACTTATAGGCGGGTCTATATTTAAACGTTTAAAATTGTCCGGATATAACGTAATCGGTATTTCTTCTTCGCAGGTGGGAAAGGGAATTTATTCCGATTATTCAAACCTTAAGGTGTGCGATGTTATATTTGTTTGTACACCGATGAATGCAGTCTGCGGAGTTCTTGATAAACTTACCGGAATTATTCCTGCGGATACTATTGTAACGGATGTATCCAGCTTAAAAGAATTTGTTACGAAAAAGAAATATCCGTTTACTTTTATTCCCTCACACCCGATGGCGGGAACAGAATTTAGTGGATATGAAAACTCTTTTCCGGAACTTTTTGAGGGAGCAAAATGGGTAATTACTCCATTGGATAATTCTGATACTCTTCCGTTAGAGGTGTTAATCAAATCAATGGGTGCTAGTCCTGTTTATGCTGATCCTGTTGAACATGACATGGCAGCTGCTATGATTTCCCACACCCCTATGCTGTTAGCGCAGGCTCTTTTTGATACAGCATCAAAAGATGATTTGGCTTTAAAATTAGCATCCAGCGGTTTTCGGGATATGACACGTCTTGCTTCTTCAAACCCTGAAATGGCAATTGATATGATTAAACTTAACCATAAGAATATTGAACAATGTTTACTTAAACTCTATTCTACAATTGGTGATTTGTTATCAGATTACAGCAAGCAAAAGCTTTCGGACATTGCTGCTAAACGCAGAAAAATGTACGATAGCAGCGGGAAAAACGTCTTTTAAGCTTTAATCTCCCTCTTTATTGAGTCGGCAGGGTATGTAAGTGTTAATTTATTATCCAGTGCAAGTTTAAGATATTTTTGCCTGTTAGGCTCATCCCCGAGTTTTTTTAAAAGACAGGCTGCATCATAGCATAAATCACCGTTATTTTGCGTCTTTTCTATTCCTTCAAGCAAGATGTTTAATCCTTCATCAAGTTGGTTTTGAGACACAAATATTTTTGCAAGAATTTGATATGCACCTACATCCTGCTGGTTGTAGAAAAGAGTTTTTTTAAGGTATTCTGCGGCTTCTTCAAGGTTGCCGTTTTCGTATGATATAGCGCCAAGATTAAAATATGCCCAGCTGTAATCAGGAGAAATTTCTATTACGCGTTTGTAGTTTTCTATTGCAAAATTTGTAAGACCTTGTTCTTTATAAATGTATCCTGCATAAAAATATGCATACACATCATACCTGTCGAGCTCTATTGCCTGAAGGAAAAAATCCAAAGCTTTATTATAATCTTTTAAATGAAAGTAGCATAACCCGATATTAAAAATAGTATTTTCATCATTCGGCGAGGTTTTGTTTACTTTTAGAAACTCGGATAGTGCATCCTGATAATTTTTTTGTTCTATAAGTACAGACCCGAGGTTGTAACTGTAATCCTCTTCCTGTTTAATGGAAACAGCGTGTCTGTATGCGTCTGCGGCTTCATCTTTCTTTTTAAGCTTTTCGTAGGCAATTCCAAGATTGAACCACATCTCGTCATTATCAGGAAAGAATTTTAGCAAATATTTTAAATTAGTAACGGCCTCTTCGTTAAAACCTTGCTCAAGCAGAAGCATAGCTAATTGACGTCTTGCCTGAAAATTATCAGGAGATGATTTTAGAATTTTTTGAAGGTTTTTAATTTCATTCTCCATACAGTTAAATATATCAGATTTGCCGCAAAAAAAAAAGCCGTCTTAGAGAACGGCTACCAGACTTGGGGAGGAGGTATAAGAAACGAATTTGTTTCTTATATTAGGAGTATCGGTACATTAATAAAAATCTTTAATTATAGAGTAAAAATATCCTACAAATGGTTTACTTTTTATTTTCGGAATGCTAAAATCAATTGTATGAAAAAGCAAGTTATACCAGTCATAGCGCCATTAAACGGCGAAATTGAAATTCCTTCGGATAAATCAATATCGCACAGGTCTGTTATGTTTGCATCTCTTGCAAACGGGCGTTCTGTTATAAAGAATTTTTCAAAGGGTGCTGATTGTGTCTCATCGCTTAATGTTTGCAGAGCGCTTGGTCTAAATATCAATTATCTTGACGATAAGACTATAGAGGTTATATCTGATGGACAATTAAAAGCGCCGGCGGCTCATCTTGATTGCGGCAACTCCGGTACTACTATGCGTTTGATGAGCGGGATACTTGCAGGTCAGAATTTTAATTCTGTTTTAATTGGTGATGAAAGTCTCTCAAAACGCCCGATGAAAAGAGTAATTGAGCCGTTATCAATGATGGGTGCCAGCATCATTTCTAAAGAAAACCGTGCGCCGCTGATAATTGAGGGGCATCAATTATCAGCGATATCTTACACTTCTAAACTTGCAAGTGCGCAGGTAAAGTCTTGTGTTCTTCTAGCAGGACTTTTTGCTGATGGTGTAACTTCTTTTACGGAACCGGCTAAGTCAAGGGATCATACTGAGAGAATGCTTAAAGCAATGGGGGCGGATATAAAAATTGACGGCAATAGAGTTTCTGTTTCCAAGTCAAAACTTAAGCCTCTTAATATAACGATTCCCGGAGATATTTCATCGGCAGCTTTTTTTATTGTTGCAGGGCTCACTGTTCCGGATTCTGAAATTCTCCTCGAAAATATAGGCGTAAATCCTGCAAGAACAGGAATTATTGATGTGGTAAGACGCATGGGCGGAACAATAGAACTGTTGAATGAAAGAGAGGAACAGGGCGAACCGGTTGCGGATATTAGAGTGAAATGCAGTAGTTTAATGGGGTGTGAAATTTCCGGTGCTGATATTCCGCGTCTTATTGATGAACTTCCGGCTATAGCAGTGCTTGCAACACAGGCAGAGGGTGTAACAATTATTAAAGATGCTTCTGATTTAAGAAACAAAGAGGCAGACAGAATTACCTCTGTTGTAAAAGCTTTAAAACTTATGGGGGCAGATATAGAAGAGCGCTCTGACGGCTTTATTATTAACGGAAAAACAGAATTATATGGCGGGTGTGAACTGGAAACATTCCACGATCACCGCCTGGTTATGAGTTACTATGTTGCTGGGCTTATCTGTAAAGAGCCTGTAGTCATAGACGGTTTTGAGTGGTCAAAAATTTCATTTCCTGAATTTGAAACCTTGATGGAGAAACTAAAAGGTGGTTAAGTTTTTGCCGTTTGAATACTGTACAGGATTTCAAAATATGGCACGGGATGAGGATATTTTTGAAAAGGCTGTATCGGAAAATGCTAAAGAACCCGTATTCCGGTTGTATGGCTGGAAGCCGGCATGTGTGAGTCTTGGACGAAACCAGAAGGACGATTTTCTTGATAAAAATTTTTTAGAACAAAACTGTATTGACGCAGTAAAACGACTTACCGGCGGCAGAGCGCTTTTTCACGATAAAGAAATTACTTACAGCTTTGTTTGTCCTTGCGATTATTTTCCCGGAGCAGAAAGTGTTGTGGAGTCATATAAGGCAATTTCCAATATATTGATATGCACATTTAAGCGGCTTGGAATTGAACTTTCCATTGGCGGCGGCAGTGTTCATACAAAAAACAATTACTGTATGCTTGTTTCAACTGGTGCTGACCTTACATGTAACGGTAAAAAACTTATAGGCTCGGCTCAGTACCGTGCAAAGGGGTATATTTTGCAGCATGGCTCTGTTCTTTATGATTATGACAGTAAGCTTTTAGAAAATATTTTCGGGGCACCTGTTGATACATCTTGCATTACTTCAATAAAAGAAATATTACCCGAAATGTCTATGGAAGAGTTTGGTACTCTTTTTCAAGATACCGTTCGGGATGTTCTTTTAAATATATAGTATCTATCATTTGTTTTAGAATTTTGTTGTAAGGTGCTGGGATATTATATTTTTCTCCTAATTCAAGTATTGTCCCGGCAAAATTATCCACTTCAGTTTCCCGTCCTGCTTCAACATCCTGAAGCATAGAAGTTTTGCCCTCCGGTATCATGGTTTGCATGTGATTTATTGTTTCTTCAATCATTGTTTCCGGAGAGGTTATTCCCTCCGCTTTTGCGCAGAGTTCAACTTCTTTCATTACGTTTTTTGCAAGAGCCATAAACTCATTATTTACAAGCATCTCACCAAAAGTCATTCCTAATATAGCAGAAAGCTGGTTGCAAGCAGTGTTAAGCATAAATTTTAACCATAGAGCTCTGTTCATGTCATTAGGAATTTGATAATTTATATTTACAGAGTCAAGGTATGTTTTTACCCTCTCAATATTTCTTTTGGACACAGGAGTAGGCTCTTTTTCTCCAAAGACAATAGTTGCTATTCCGTCATGGATAATTTTATCATTTTCTCTCATTGCGCTGTGCCCGATAAAATAAGATAAAAGCAGCTTATCCCATCCGTAATTTTGTGCAATCCGGCACTCGCTTGTTACACCGTTTAAGAGCGAAAGAATAATTGTATCTGATTTGACAAAGTTTTTTATATTGTAAATGGCTTCGTCAAGAGTTTTATATTTTACCGAAAGCAGAATTAAATCAGCTTTGTAATCCATTTCATCAGGTGTAATATACTGAAAGTCTAATGGTTTGCCATTAAATATCCTTGGATGTTTTTGATATCGTTTAAGTCTGTCCTCATCTACTAAAATTTTCAGGGTTTCAGGCCTTGCATTTAATATTTTAACTGCAAATGCAGTACCTACAGCTCCCAATCCGCAAATAATTACATTTTTAATTCTATCCATACTTGAATTATAGCACTAAACTAAATTAAAAAAATAGTTATTATTTTATAAAATAGAAAAATTTTATTCAATTATTGAAACAGTAATATACAGCGGGCAAGCAGGTTAAACGGAAGGATTCCGATAATAACGGTAATGAGAGCCATTAATAGTAATACCGGTCTTGAAAAGGAATTTAAAATTTTATAATGATGGTGTATGGCTGTCTGTTTTGTTTTGATAATACCTCTTGCAAGTTTTATATAGAAATATAATCCGATTGTAAAGAGAATCAGCAAAAGTAAAACAATGGGTAATAATATTAACCCTGATTGAAGCAGCGAATACAGCAAGAATATTTTGCCTATAAATCCTGATGTTGCCGGTAATCCTGCAAGGCCTAAACAGCAGAGCGCAAAAGCTGCCGCATTCAATTTAGAATCTGTTTGTGAGAGCTTATCAAGAGTCAATAGTTTACATTCAGGCTCTATCATATTTACATAGGCAAAAGCGCCCATGTTCATAAAAACATAGCATATTAAATAAAATACCGCGGCAGAAGCTGCAAAAGAAGAGAATACTGCGAGGATAATTATCATATAAGCCGCATTTGCCGCTGATGAACATGCCAGAAGTTTTTTTACATTGTTTTCTTTTATAGCGTATATATTTGCCCATAATGCGGTTATCAGTCCTAAAATAAGTATTACTGCGTTTATTTCGGTATTAAATCCCATAACTCCGGAAAGCAATCGGATTAATACTCCGGTAACAACTATTTTGGGTACGGTTGAAAGCAGGTTTAAAACAGATGATTCACTCCCTGCGTAAACATCTATTATCCAGTTTGCAAAAGGAAATAATGCAAGCTTCATACCGAGTCCTATGAATATCATAATAGATGCAATTGCATAAATTATACTGCAGCGTTCGGATTCAAAGATTTGTGTTATTTCCGTAAAGTTTAAACTGGAAGTCAGACCAAGTATATAAGAGACTCCGAAGAGGAAGAAGGCAACGGACACAGCATTTGTTATAAGATATTTGAATCCTGCTTCTTTTGAGGGGTATCCTTTAGGGAATGCTATTAAAAAGTATAGTGCAAAACTCATACACTCAAGAGAGATGAACAGGGTTAAAAAGTCGTTTGCGCCAAGGGCACAAATTCCGCCAAGTAATGCGGTTAAAACTAAAACGTGATATTTGTAGCACCCCTGCCGGTTCCCTCTTAACAGGTTTGTATTTAAGAATACGGAGACTAATCCGCAAATTAATACTAATATAGAAAGAGCCTTAACATCGGAGGTGACAATTATAGAATAATTAAAGCCTGCATAATCTCCTTGAGAATATAAAGTGCCCGCTGTTGCACCTATAATTCCGATAACTGTAACTATATTACTTATTCTTATATTAATATCTTTGTACTTGAATGTAAGAGAATACGGTTTTAGGATTCCTAAAACTAACTGTACAATTATAGTCAGGATAAGAATTATATGCGGTATAAATATATTAATTAAATCGTTTACCATACAACAGCTCCGTTTGTTACACTTATATTTTGTATGATATCAAGTATTGAAGCGGGGAAACATCCCAGAATGAAAAGTAATACAACAATAGAAACCAGAATAACAAATTCATGGTTTGCAATATCTGCTGCAGGTTTACATTCTCCTTCTTCTCCGAAAAATCCTTTGTGGAGGAATTTGAGCATATAACAAGAACTAAGTATAAGCACCGGCAGAGCAAATAACGCTGTAAATTTAGTATAATCGTTCAATTCTGAAGCGAGTGCGCCGGTTATTGAAATTACTTCTCCTACAAATCCGGCAAGAGATGGTAATCCTATTGATGCAAGTATTATCACAGTTGCAAATCCAAACAATCTTGGCATCTTTGCTGCGATTCCGCCAAGTTTGTTTATGTTGCGTTCCCTGCACCTTAGAAGCACAATTCCGCATACGGCAAACAACCCTGCAGTTATTAACCCGTGAGCAACAGAATGGAATACTGCACCGGAGAGCCCGATAATATTCATAGAGCAAATGCCGAGTAAAATAAGGCCCATATTAGAAATGCTTGAATATGCAACAATTCTTTTAATATCAGTTTGAGCATAAGCGACAAGAGCTGTATAAATAATATTTATAAGTGCAAATACTGCTAAAACCGGGGCAATATACTTAAATCCTTCAGGCAGAGTTTGAAGGTTAAATCTTATAATTGCGTAGGCGCCTGTTTTAAGAAGAATCCCCGCAAGAATCATGCTTATTGGTGTAGCCGCGTCAGTGTGCGCATCCGGCAGCCATGTATGTATTGGTACAATAGGCAGTTTTACCCCAAAGCCGATTAGAAGCAATACTGAGATTAATACCTGCAACTCCGGACTTACCTTATCAAGGTTGTATAATCCTATTTGTCCGTTAAGAGTGTTTGTTGCAAGGAAATTAAAGTAATGAAGTAATATAAGCCCTGAGAGCATAAATAAACTACCAAGGAAGGTATATAAAATAAACTTCATTGCTGATTTTTTTGCATTCCCTCCTTCGCCCCAGTAAGCAATAAGAAAATATGCAGGGATAAGTTCTAATTCCCAGAAAAGGAAAAATGTAAAAATATCAGAGGCATTAAATATACCGAGTATTGTGGTTTCAAAAAACAGTAATAAAGCGTAATAGTATCTTTGTCCGTGTCTAATGTGAAGTTTGCTTGCTATTCCTGCAAGGGTAAAAACTATTGTTGTCAGAAGTGTAAAAACAAGCGCAAGTTCATCCATTGCAAAACCGAAACTTATACCTAATGTTTTTATCCAATCCGGTGCATACAGGCTTATAAAACCATTGTTATAAAATATCCAGAATAGAAGAGCGTATATAAAATGGAAAATAATACATCCTTTTGCAAACCTTCTTATGAGTATGTCATTGTTCGGGAAAAACGGCATTAATATTATAATACCAAACACCAGCGGTAAAAATACTAAAACCGGTAAAGATAATATATTACTAAAATCAAACATTTTATCCTATCCCTCCTAAACTGTTTATTACAAGTGCATAAGTTAATAGTATAGCCGTAAAAATAATTCCTGCAATTAGTACACCGTATGCAATATAAGTTTGTATATTCCTTGTTTGCGCGTGTTCTAATTCTCTGGAGGCAAATTTAGTGCAAATAGCACACAAATTAACCGCTGCATCCAAAATGTATTTTTCGATATTCCCGGCAATAAATACGGCTGCTTTGACAAATGAAACCAGAAATTTGTTATTTGAAATATATAATTCGATTTTATTTGCGATATCCGTGATTTTCCCGTAACAGGAATAAATATAACGGGAATAAAATTTGTCTATAAAGAAACCTTCACTGCATATTTGCGTAATTTTTCCTTCTTTGCATTCTTTTGCTTTTATACTTATAATAATGGCGGTTAATGCTCCTGCAAAAGCCGTCCAGAACGGGAATCCGAGCTGTGAGCCATAAACTGCAAACGTTCCTGCTGTTATAATCAAAAGAAATACCCATACAGAAATCTGTTCTCTGGCATGCGGGCGTTTTCCTTTTGCAAGAGGGTATTTGCAGCATAATTTGAAAATATAAACAGCGCACATAAATGCAGTTAAAAGAAATTCAATTCTTAAAAATGTATTTTGTTTAAAGGTTTCAAAAAATAATTCTTTGCAGTTTAAACCGGCAAATGCAAGTCCTGCAAGTGCAAATGATGCGATTATAAAAGACGGCGGCAGGGTAGTCCCCGTATCATCTGTATATTCATTATTTGTCATTCCGTAGCTGAGAAATAAAGCTGCTTTAATAAAACCATGGACTATCAGGTATATAACAGCTAAATCTATATTGCCAAATCCTACGGCCGCTATCATTAATCCAAGGTTTGCGGATGTAGAATATGCAAGTACTGATTTGACATTGTTCTGACAGATTGCACACAAAGAACAAAATAGTGCCGTAAACATTCCTAAAATTACTATAAAAATAAGTATTTCCTTGGATAATGTTAATAGCGGAAGCAATCTTATTGTAAGAAATACCCCCGCTGCAACCATAGTAGCCGAGTGTATAAGAGCACTTACAGGAGTGGGTGCTTTCATTGCCTCCTGAAGCCATGTATGGAACGGGAATTGTGCGGATTTTACAATAACACCGGTGAATAGCAGCAGGCATAAGATTGTAAAGGTAAAATTGTTGGTATGGGCGTAAACAATTGAAGATATTATATTAAAGTCTGAAAAATCAAGAGTAACAAATTCCGATACAGAATATGTCCACATAATATAGATTATGCACAAAATACCGGTTAAAAGTGCGGTGTCCCCTATTCTGTTTATAATAAAAGCTTTGACCGCAGCTGTTGATTTAAGCGGGTTTGTATATTGGAATCCGATTAACAGATAAGAAACAAGTCCTACCAGTTCCCAACCTATATATATTTGAAACAGGTTTGGCGAAACCAGTAAAAGCCCCATTGCAAAATTAAACAGGTTTAAGTATCCGAAATATCTGTAATACTTTGGTTCTCTGCTCATATATGAGGAGGAGTAAAGCTGTATAAAGAAAGATATTGTAAACAGTAAAAGCAGGTAAACAGCAGAGAGTTTATCAATATTAACTCCAAGCTGGATAAGAAAGTTCTGGATTTTTATAAATGTAAAGACGAACTCTTTGCTCCCGGATTGGAGTATATTTATAAGCGCGCCGCCGGAAAATAGGATTCCTAACCCTGAACCTGTAAGTGTAATAAGCGTAAGCAGTTTTTTAGACATTCTTACTGCAAACAGCCGGCCGGTGCCGATTAACAGGAATACCCATAACGGATATAGTATTACCCAGATTAAGTTGTCTGTAAAAAATTCACTCATACGTCACCATAATCCTCTATGTTAGAAGTTTGTTTTTCCCTGTACATTGCATAAAAAATGTACAGGGCGATAGCCAGTTCAACTGCGCCTGCTGCAATGTAGAATAATGCAAATATATAACCGTCAAATGCAAGGTTTTTGCAGTAAAGTCCGAACGTTGTAAAATTTATGTTAACAGCCGTAAGCATAAATTCGATAGAAATAAGTATTTTGATAATGTTTTTTGAAATAACTACTCCGCACAATCCTGTTAAAAACAAGATAAGTCCGAGTACTAAGTAGTGATAAATTCCTATATTATTTAGCATTGTCAGACACCCCCGCAACTACCGCAAGTAAAAGTATTGAAAACAATTCAAAGGCAATAAGATATGAGGTAAAGAAACCATCTGTTATTGCATCAAATATTCTGAAAGAATTCAAGTTTGTGTTTGCATCACTAAAAATAGGTATTGCTGTAAGATTTATGGCAATAGCTGTTAAATATACAACCGACATAGCAATAAGAAGTACTGCCGTAATTATTACAAATTTTCTTGCACCTGTTACAATTGTGTTTTTTTCATTTCTTACGTCTGTAAACATAATTGCCATTGCAAGCAGTATAGGGACAGCAAGTCCGTAAATAGTTAATTGTATTACCGCGTTATATTCCGCGCCGAGCAAATAAAAGATTAAACCGGCAGCCATAAATACTACTATTGCAGATATTAGAGAATATACAATTTTCTTAGAAAAAATTGTGAGAACAGAAAATATTATAATTATTAATGCTGTAGGATAAAATATTAAAGCTGTTGTCATTATTTATCCGCCTCGCTTTCGTTATTTGTTACAAGTTCTTTGAGCAAATCGTTATTGCAATCTGTTGCCGGTTCAAAATTATTTCCCATTTTAATTGCGCCTACCGGACAATAATACTGGCAATTGCCGCAGAACATGCATTGACGAAGATTAATTGTATAAGATGTGACCTTCTTTTCAACTTTTTTTATTGTAATAGCATTACACGGACAAACCTGCCGGCAGATTCCGCAGCCTATACACCCGTTGAGCGTATGCCCGCCCCTGAATCTTTCCGGTAAAACCGGACGTTCTTCCGGATATTGCAGTGTTACAGATTTTTTGAATAAATGTTTAACTACTGTAAATAAACCTTCAAGAAGTGCTTTTATTGATTTTAGAATTTTAATCACATCGCACCTCCAATAGTTTTTATAAGCATACAAATAAATAAATTAACAATAGACAGCGGTAACAGAATAGTCCAGGAGAATTTTAATAATTTATCGGACTGGAGACGCGGGTAGGTTGCTCTTACCAGTATAAATAAGAACAGAATAACAAAGGTTTTTAAGAGAAACCAGAAGGTCTGTTCAAAGTAAACAAGGATATTTGCAGCTATTGAGTCTCCAAATATTATATTAGATAAATACCCGCCAAAAGGAGAGAGGTACCCGCCAAGGAATAGGACGACGATGAATGCGGCATTGGCAAACATCATAGAATATTCCGTAATATAAAATAATGCAAACCTCATTCCCGAGTACTCGGTATTGTATCCTGCTACAAGCTCACTTTCTGCTTCCGGCAGGTCAAACGGGCATCTGTTAAGTTCCGCAATTACAGATACAAATACAACGATAAATCCGATGAAAGCAGGTATAACAAACCATTTTGCGGGCCCGAAAACAGACGATTGCGCCAGTGTTATTTGAGAAAGATTTAGAGACGAAGCAAGAACTACTATTCCTAGCACTGAAAAGGCTATGGGCAGTTCATAGCTTATTGCCTGGGCTATTGCACGGACACTGCCTATTATTGAATACTTGCTGTTACTTGCCCATCCGCCTAAGAATATTCCCAGTACGGGCATGAACGCTAGAAACAGGTAAAAAATTAAATTTGCAGGTGTAGACATTAAATCAAATTCAGCGTTGTATGGCAGTATCCCCCATACAAGCATAACAGGAATAAAAGCAATGAGTGGAGCTAACGTAAATAAGAATTTATCGGCACCTGCAGGTGTGATATTTTCTTTACACAGGAGCTTAAAAGCATCTGCTACGGTTTGCATTAATCCCCAGTAGCCGACACGGTTAGGGCCCTTCCTCTGGGTTACAAATCCCAAAATTTTACGCTCTGCAAGTACAAGGAATAAAACCATAATCAGGAGCCCAGCCGCAATGATACAAAACGGGAGCAGCGGGAAGATAATTAGAGCTAATCCTTCAGGAAAATTATATTTTGCAAGCAATTCTATAAAGGCACAGTACAAATAGTTCATCGGTCTACCTCCGGCAGCATAACGTCCAGCGACCCGTATATCGCCATTACATCAGAAATCATGTTTCCAATAAGCAGTTTTGGCAAAATTTGAACAGCATAAAATGAGCCTGTTCTCCATTTAACACGGTAAGGTTTGTCGGTTCCGTCTGATTTTATACAGCAGGTCGTTAATCCGCGCGGGGTTTCTACATCGGCAAACGCTTCACCATGATCTATTTTAAGATTTAGCGGTTTTAGTCCGGTATTAACATCTCCGGTTGTTGCGGCTAAAAAATCTACTGCCTGATAAATGATTTTTGATGATTCCCTGATTTCATCAAGTCTCACTTTGTATCTTGCAAAACAATCTCCTTCATCGGCTTTTGCAATTTTAAATTCAAAATTCTTATATAAATCCGATTGTGAACGAAAGTCCAGATGGGAATTTGAAGCTCTTAAGTTAGGGCCCGTAATAGAATATGCAAGTGCTTCTTCGCGGGATAAAATACCTGTATTTTTTGTCCTTGAAATAAATATAGGGTTGTCAGTCAGGAGTTTTTCATAATCGCCAAGTTTTTCAACGATGGTTTTTACCATAGGTGCAATTTCATTAAGAAACTCGATATCATGCCTGACCCCGCCAAATACAAAATAATTGTACATCATACGCTGTCCTGAAATTTTCTCAAAGTAGTTTAGGATGAGCTCCCGTTCTCTAAAGGTGTAAAAGAAGGGTGATACTGCTCCCAGGTCAAGAAGATATGTTCCGAGCCATAATAAGTGTGAGGCTATTCTGTTTAATTCCATTAGCAAAACTCTAATGATTGATGCGCGTTCAGGAATTTCAAGTTTTAATAATTTTTCGACGGCGGAAACATAAGCAAAAGAATTAAAGAAACCGCTCAGATAATCAATTCTGTCTACTGTCGGTAAATATTGCAGATACGTCATTCCTTCTGCCATTTTTTCCATTCCGCGGTGCAGATAGCCGATTACAGGTTCACATCCTGATATTTTTTCGCCGTCAACATCAAGAATAAGTCTTAAAACTCCGTGTGTAGAGGGGTGCTGAGGCCCGAGATTAAGTTTCATTCTACTCATTCCAGACCAGCCTTTCATCACATTGAACGTAATCTTTTTTTAAAGGATGTCCAATCCAGCTTTTTGGATTTAGCAGCCTTTTTAGATTCGGGTTTCCCTTAAATGTAATTCCAAACATGTCATATATTTCGCACTCATCAAAATAAGCACTTGGATAAATCCCTGTAACCGAGTCAGTTTCTGATTTTACATAAATTTTATGCTCAAAGAAACGGCTCTGGAACGTTGAATAGAGTCTGTAATTGAGTTCTACACAATCCTGCCAGTCGGTTGCAATTATAGAGGTTAACATGTTGAATCCTGAAGCTTTCAGATTTGCCAGATTGTTAAGCAGTTCGCTTTCGTAATCTACAATATATTCGATTGACGGAGTTTGTGAGTAATCTTTGCATTCAAATTCTAATGCGTAATCAAGATAACAATTATCTGTTTTAACGATTTTTAAATCCGGTGCTTTAACCAGTATTTCTGCTTTCTCAGTAAGGTTTGATTTGTGGGAATTTACAAATTCTTTTCTTGTTGTAATTGATTCTGTTTTGATTTTTTTCTGCAGTTTTCTAATTGCATCCAGAAGAGCTTCTGGGCGCGGCGGGCACATTGGCAGATAAATATCCACCGGAATAATTTTATCAATACCGTTAACTACGGAATAAGTATTATTACAAAACATTCCTCCTCCGCATGCACACGCACCCATAGCAATAACGTATTTGGGTTCTGCCATCTGCTGGTAAAGTCTCAATAGTACCGGCGCCATTTTATGGTTAATAGTTCCTGCACAAATCAATAAATCCGCCTGCCGCGGAGAGTTCCTGAATACTTCCGAGCCAAAGCGTGCAATATCGTTGTTACTTGCTGTGGTCTGCATTAATTCTATTCCGCAGCAGGACGTTGCAAAAGTAAACGGCCAGAGCGAATTTGCACGGCTCCAGTTTAGAATAAAATCAATTGTTGTCACAATTATATTCATCGGAACCTCAGAACATTTTTCTTAATGATATAAACCAGAGCAATAATAAGGATAAAGATGAAAAACAGACCTTCCAAGACAGCTAGTAACCCGAGCTGTGAAAAGTTTTTTGCAAACGGATAAAGAAAGATTGTTTCCACATCAAAGATAAGAAAAAGGACAGCATAGTTAAAAAATCTTATATCATATTTTGCCCTGGCATCGGAAAACAGATTTACCCCGCACTCATAAGGAGTATTTTTTATAAAATCTTTTTTCTTATACTGGCATATAAATCCGGCAGCAAGCATTGCAACCGCAAATAGGGTTGATAAAACCAGAAATACCAGAATAAAATACAACTCTTTCAAATATGCCCCTTTAGTTAACAGTCTCTAATCTTTTATCACATAATCCATATATATAATAATTATATTTTACAGTAAAATCTGATTGGATTAAAGTGTATATTTAAAATTATTAAGAATTTAAGTATTATTTAATCCCCGGGGGTGAAGCTTCCATACTAATTGTAAACTTATGTAACAATTATACTCTTTTTTTAATTAAAAGAGCAATTTAAATTTGTTATCGTTCTTTATGGCATAGTGAAAGGAGTTTTTTATGCCTGTATCTGCTATTGCATCCCCTAATACACTTACACCGAATCCCAATACTCAAATACGAAACAATCAGGAAATAACACGTCCTAAGGAGCAAAGTGATAATTCTGCTGTTTTGTACGCATCGCTTGCGGCGCTTGCCGCTGCGGGTATAGCTGCCGGAGGCATTCTTCTTTCAAGAGGGCGGAAGGTTAGTTTTGATTCTTTACTTAGTAAGAAAAATTTAACTATTGAAAAAGGTACCGGATTGTTAAAAGATGCACAGGGAAAAGCTTTTTCCGGTGTGTTGGAATATAAAACTGAGGGCGGAAAGTATGTCAGAAAATACAAAGACGGCGAATTGGTTTTATCCGGTAAAAATATCGATGCAGAAGGAAAAGCTATTAATGACAAAGTAGATTTTTATAAAATTGAGTATGTAAGAGAAAACGGCAGACTCAGAGAAATATCCTCCGACAAACGTACAAAAGGTTTCAGTGAGTATAATTCCAAACAGATTTTGACCCGTAAAGAAAAAATACAGATTCTTGAAAAAGATATTGAGTATCTGAAAAATAATATTGCAGATTTTGTAGAACGTGCGCCGCGTATCCTTGAGAAAAAAGAAACATTAAACTCTTATGCAAAGGACTTGCAGGAAAGGGTTGAAAAATTAGTCAAGCGGCCCATAGGCGAAATAAAACCCGAAAATCTGGATTTAAATGAAGAGCAAATTAAGGAATTTAAACTATTATGTCTTGAGATGGAAAAAGTTGTAAGCGATATTAAAGCTTATGAAGCTGAGTATAATTCATTATTAAAGCAGAAGAAAAATTTGCAAAACCAATTATCCGAAAAATTGGCAGAATTAAAAAAACTCATAAACAAATAATACAGTACAAAGAATAACTCCCTGATACTTGATTTTTCATAGTATCAGAGAGTTACTTTGCATGTTATTTAATTATTCTTCAGAATTTTCTTCTGTTTCAGTTGACGGTTCTTCTTCCGCTGCAAAATCTTCTTCATCGAGGACCTGCTGATTCATTTCTTCTTCTATTTCCTGCTGCAATTCATCATCATTTGCCGCTTGTTCTTCGTAATCAGCATCGGCTTGTTCATCATACTTATAAACGTTTGATTGAGCATTAGCTTCTTCTCTTTCCATTTGAGAAACGCTCTTGATATCAATTTTCCAGCCTGTTAGTTTGTGCGCAAGTCTTACGTTTTGTCCTTCACGTCCGATTGCTAATGATAACTGATCATCCGGAACTACGACAAGTGCATCTTTTGTATCTTCATCATCGGTCATGATATCAACTGATACAACACGTGCCGGAGAAATAGCGTTTACAATATACTCAACCGGATCCGGCGACCATCTTACAATATCAATTTTTTCATTTTTAAGTTCGCTTACAATTGTTTGGATTCTGCTGCCGCGGGGCCCGATACAAGCGCCTACACTGTCAACTTCCGGATCGTTAGACCATACGGCAAGTTTTGTTCTATATCCGGCTTCTCTTGCGATGGATTTAATTTCAACGATTCCGTCTTCAATTTCCGGAACTTCTAAATCAAACAATTCTCTTACAATTTCTGCATGTGCGTGAGACACGATAACCTGCGGTAATCTGTTTGTTTCTTTTACGTTAAGAACAAACACTCTTATCCTGTTGCCCGGTTTGTAGTATTCTCTCGGGATCTGTTCTCTTTGCGGCATTATTGCGTCGGTTTTGCCTATATTAACAATAACGTTACGGTTTTCAACTCTTTGAATAATACCTGTAACAAGTGTCCCTTTCTTTTCAAGAAATTCATTAAGAATATTATTACGTTCAGCATCTCTTATCCGCTGTGTAATTACCTGTTTTGCTGTTTGAGCCGCAATTCTGCCGAATTGTTCAGGTGTAACCTCAATTTTTACTTCATCATCAAGTTCTACATCTTCATCTATTTCTTTAGCGTCTTTGAGAGAAATTTGTGTTTCAGGATCTTCAACATCGTTTACTACAAGTTTTGTAGAAAATACGCCGATTTCTCCTGCCTGCTCATCAAGGATTGCTTCAATATTTGTAGCTTCCTTAACATGCATGTGTCTTTTGTATGCTGCAACCATTGCATCGCATAATGAGGCAATCAGTACATCTTTTGATATCCCTCTTTCTCTTTCAAGCTCTTCACAAGCTTCAAATAATGCTGTTCCGATTTTTATCATTTCATACCTTTCTGCCATTCGGCTTTAGTGTTTTAGTCAATATAAAGTTTTGCGGACTGGATGTTTTCTTTTGGTATTACCATTTCTTTAGCATCTTCAAATCTGAAAAAGGTTAATCCTTCTCTGTCATCCCAGTCCAGTATTTCACCTTTAAAAATTTTTTCCGTCTCGCCTTCAAGCGGTTGTTTAAGTTTAAGACTTATTCTTCTGCCCTTAAAGATCAAAAACTCTTTATCTGATTTAAATTTTCTTTCCAATCCGGGAGAAGAAACTTCTAACGAGTATTTTACAGGAATAAGGTCATCCAAAAATTCATTAAGGCTTCTTGTTACATTTTCACAATCATCAATAGTAATATTGCGTTCATGCGAGTACAGAAATATTCTTAAGAACCACCTGTGGTTTTCTTTTACAAACTCGATTTCTATTGGTATAAGATTAAACCGCATAGCTGTATTTTCAATGAGCGGTGTAACTTTTTCCAGTATTTCATGCCTGTTAATATCCTGTTTCATAAGCCTCCAATTGACAAAAAAAGAACGGGAAAACCGTTCTTTTTTTAAGAAACCTTTACTTTATCATTATACACAAGATAAATATATAAGTAAATAATCTATGATTAATATTAAGAAATATAAACTAGAAAGGTTTAGTTTGACCTAGTTTTCTTCTTAATTCCTGAAATCTGTTAATGTCCTCCTGAGCCTTGTTGCCGACTTCTTTAAACAGAGCCTGTGAGGTCGGGTGAACCATTAATATGTAGTCCATGTGGATTTCCAGAAAGTTGTATCTTTTAGGCGGCTGGTTCGAGTTTCTTGTATATATTTCTACATTTGTAACGGCAAGAAAACGTCTTTCACGATCATTTAATAAATCGGTTAATTCTCTGTTTGTATTTGTGTATTTAGAAACGTGTACAACGCCTTTGATATCGTGCTCCTGGGTAAGTATAAATACTTCTATAGGTATAGTATCAATGTTCTTGGCCATTTTTATTTAATCCTTTCATTAACTATAGTTATTGTATAATATTTTTCTTAATTTAACAATTATTTCTTGTTAAGTCTTCCGCCGTGGACTTCAAACACGTCGCCTATTGCAAAGAATGCAGTAGGATCGATGTTTATAACAACTTCTTTTAGTTTAGGCAGGTCGAAACGGGAAACAATACAATAAGTAATAATTTTTTCTTCTCTGGAGTATCCGCCCATTCCGCGCATGTAAGTAACGCTTATATCAAGTTCTTTCATAATGGCAGAGCCGATTTCTTTATAATAAGGTGAAAAAATCCGGACGGATTTCATTTTGTTAAACCCTTCCATAACCATATCGATTACCCTGGAGGCTATAAAATAGGTTAAAACAGAATACATCGCTTTATCCCAGCCGAAAACAAGTCCTGCTATTGTATAAACTAACATATTTATACCCATAAGCATCTGACCGACGGAAAACATTTTATATTTTTGGAACAGCCATATTGAGAGAATTTCCGTTCCGTCCAGAGAACCGTTGTTTCTTAATATTATACCGACTCCCAGCCCGAGGAATATACCTCCGAATACTGTTGTAAGCAGTAAATCGTGTGTAAAATTATGTGAATGAAAAAGATTGGTGGCAAAAGCCAGAACTGCAACCGAGTAGAAGGTTTGTACAACAAAGGATTTTTGAAATTTTTGCAGTGCAAGAATTATAAACGGAATATCAATTATAAAAATTAATAAGCCTAAGTTTAGTTTTGTTACGAAGCTGGCAATCATAGCCAAACCGATAACTCCGCCGTCGATAACGTTATTCGGGACAAGGAAACATTCAAGTGCTGCTGCCGTAATAAATACACCTATAGTGAGCCATAAATATCTCAGCAGGTAATCAATAAAAATCTGTTTTTTTGTTTTAACAACTGCCGGGGGCTTTGCGTGTCGGCCAAACATTAGTTATTCTCCTTTGTTTTGTTTGGAAGAATTTTACTGAAATCAAAAATATTATGATCCTTTTTGTTATCGGAGCTGTTATCTTCATCTTTCACCCCTAAAATAGCTGCAAGATCTGCTTTTAATAGGTGCAGGTCATCATACTTTTTAAGAGTTCCGTCTATAGAAATTGATACATCTCCTGTTTCTTCCGAAACTACAAGGCAGGCTGAATCGCTGCATTCAGACATTCCAATGGCTGCGCGGTGGCGTGTTCCGTATTTCCAGCTTAATTTCGGGTCTTCGGTTAGCGGGAGAAGGACTCCTGCTGAAATAATCCGGTTATCTCTTATTACAAGCGCACCGTCGTGCAGAGGTGTATTCGGGTGAAAAATTGTTAGTATTAATTCTGTAGAGATATCTGCGTTTAATTTTGTTCCTACATCGGAGAATACAGTGTCACTCATGTCTTTTTGAAAAACAATAAGGGCGCCTGTTCTTGTTTTTGACAAATATTTAACGGCCTCTACAATTTCTTTAACAATATCAATATCTCTGCTTGTTCGAGCAGAATGTACTCCGGCACCTGAAAATAACCTGCTGATTATTCCGGGCTGACCAAGGTATCCAAGTAATCTTCTCAATTCCGGCTGGAAAATTACTATAAGGCTCAGGGTAATTACAAGAACCATAAGCTGTATAAAACCGCCTATAATCCGGATATTAAGGTAAATCAGAATTTGTGAAAATATCCAGGCTGCAGCAAGGAAAAACAGCCCTTTTACAAGCTTTTCGGATTGTGTATTTCTGATAAAACGCTGATACATAAATAAAAGAGTTATTACAATTATAAAAATTTCAAAAACATTCACCCAACTAAGTGACAACCATAATTCTTCAAGTGAACTTTTTAAGATATTTATAATTTGATCAAACATCACTTTAACCTATCCGGGATATTATCATGAGAAATTAAATCCTCTAATGTCTCTCTATATACAATAATATCAGATTGTGAATTATTTACAAGTACCATGCCGATTTTTTGTACCCGGTTATAGTTACTTGCCATTGAATAGTTATAGGCGCCTGTGTTGTAAACGCAGAGTATATCACCGGAATTAAGCGGCGGGAGGGAAATATCCTTGATTAAAATGTCACCGGATTCGCAGTACCTGCCGGCGATTGTAACGACTTCCCGCTCGGTGATGTCCATTTTGTTGGCAGCGTCACAGGTATATTCTGCCTGATACATTGCAGGACGCGGATTGTCAGCCATTCCGCCGTCTACTGAAACGTATTTTGTACCGTGGGGAACTTGTTTTACTGCTCCTGCGGTGTATAAAGTTACTCCGCTTGTAGAAATTATACTTCGTCCCGGTTCTATGTATAATTTGATGTTATGCAGTCCGTTAGTTTTGAATTCTGCTAAAAGTGTTTTGAGAACGGTATCAGCGACATACTTTATATCCGGCGGAGTATCTGTTTCTACGTATTTTACACCCAGTCCGCCGCCAAGGTTAAGTTCTGAAAGGTCAAGTCCGTACTCTTTGTTGATACGTGCCAGTTCTTTTACAAGAATTTTAGCTTCATCTACGTATCCTGCTGTATCAAATATTTGTGACCCAATATGTGCGTGTAATCCTTTTATATTAATTTTGGAGTAGTTGGTTGTAATAAGTTTTATTGCCTCGTCAACCTGTGTAAGATCGAAACCAAATTTGGAATCTAAATGCCCTGTCTGGATATATTCGTGGGTATGGCAGTCTATACCCGGAGTGATTCTTAATAATATATCTGCTGTTCTGTTTCTGTTTTCTGTTATTCTTCCAATCAGTTCTATATCGTGGAAATTGTCAACGGAAAATCTTCCTACACCTACATCAACAGCAGCTTCTAATTCCCACTCCTGTTTGTTGTTTCCGTTAAACATGAGCTTTGTCATATCTATGCCTGCTTTGTATGCTGTATAGATTTCTCCGCCTGATACTACATCAAGCCCGAGCCCTTCCTGAGTGACGATTTTAAATATTGCTGATGTAGCGAGTGCTTTTGATGCGTATAGAACTGTAACATTCGGATAATCAGCAAATGCTTTTATATATTCCTTACAAACAGTTCTAAGTGTTTTTTCATCTATAACATACAGCGGAGAACCGTATTTCTTTACCAGCTCTACGGTGTCACAGCCGCCTATTATCAGATGCCCGTCTTTTACTTCTGTTGTCCATGGTTTAATATATTGATTTACGCTCATATTCTTCTGCCTCGTTATTGTTGCCTTTGTGATTTTAACTTAAAAAAACACCTTAGTAAAGAACACGGATGTATATATTCTTATGAGCTTTTCAACTATCGGTTATCTACATTATTTGAATGATTTTTGCAAAAAATATTAGTGTCTGTAAAAATCTCTCCGTATAATATATTGACTTAGTGTAGTTTATCATTAAATAGTACTTAGAGTTTAACTAAAAAAAGAAAGGCAGCAGAAAATGGCAGGACTTGTTAGTATAATTGCGCAGGCATTAATAAAACCGAAAATGTATGAGCTGCAGGCTGCAAGACCGGTTGAAAGGAAAATTTCTTCAAACCCCTTTGCGGGTGATTTTTCTAATCCCTTTGTATCCTCTGCGTCAACTAACAATCCTTTCCGCTCATACGGGCAAAACCGCCCTGTACAAGGCGGTTATTTCGCCGGATATTATAATAATAAACCTAATATTGTCGGTCAAAGATTGTTTATTGAAGTGTAGATTAATTATTAACGTTTAATGTGAAGAAATGACGGATCACATACATCGTAATTTGTTTCCATATTTGTAAGTGTTGAATAACATTCACATACTTTATTCCATAATCTTTTGAAGATGTTTGGTTTACTTTCTGTTGTTTCTTCTTTATTTTCTTGTTCTGCTGTTGTATCTTCTTCTTTTACTTCATCCCTGCCCTTTTGTGAGATGCTTGCTGCAGTTAAATTTGTAAAGGCTTTAACCTCTTTAAATCCGCTTGCCGCTAATTCTTGAGCGTTAATCCAGCCTTTTTTAATACCGTTTAAGAAATTAATAGTTTCTTTTTCGTTGATTCTGAACTCTTCTTTTAAGTTTCCGTTTTCATCAACATATTTTGCTTGCAGCCCTTCCGGCAATTCTTCTATCTTGTCGAGGTTTGCTTTGTCTTGTTTTCTTGCAAGTTCAAGCTTAATTTCTTTGTAAAGATTTTCAAATGCCTCAACCAGAGCGGTTTTGTTTTCCTGAGTGCATTTTTTATCTTCCATATATGCTTTTAATTTATCTGCGAGGGTAGAGCTTGCATTTCTAACGCTTTCAGAATCTCTCAAGTCATCTTCATTTGCTCTTTCAATAAGAGTAGAAACAACTTTGTCAACGCTGTCTTTTATGAATTTAACATCTTCTTTCCCTGAGTCTTTTCTTTGTGTTAATACTTCAACAAGTGTTGGCTTATGTTTTTTGCCTAAAGTTGTATCAAGTTCTAATATAATATTATCACTTTTAAGTACAGAAGCGCCTATGAGGCTGCTATAAATTTTGTCAGGAGTAATGCTATCTGTATATAGGGCATCTATTCTGTCGTCTCTGACGCCTTCGCTTTGTGTTTTACTTAATATTTTCTTCAAGTCCTCAGATTTAATATTACTGATTTTTTCTTTTAATGTATTGATGCATTTTTGCATAGTTTCAGGTGTGTTGTTGCTTTCAGCATCATAGTCAGTTTTGACACTTTTAAGTATCTTATCTAAACCAAGTGCTTTTTTAGTTTCTGAATCTAGTTCATCGTATTCTTTATATAGCTTATTGAATGCATCTTTCTTTGTTTGGAATTCTTTCTTTTCTTCATCGGTTAATTCTTTATCAGGTTCTTTTTCAACCGTTGGAGGTATTGTCTGTACTCCGGGCATAGCAGGGAATTGAAATCCTTGCATCATCGGCATATTCATCATGTTCATTGAAAATGTTGCATTGGCATTTTTGTACGCAGTATTCCAGAAACCGGCTAATAGAGAACCGATATCGTACTGTTGTGTAATGCCGAACGGATTATTAAATGACCAGCTATGGAGCATATTTAATTCAGACCCCAACGCTGCGTTAGTCAATCCTAATTTCATATCAGAAAAGAAAGTTCTGTCTTTAATCCAGTAATTGTCTACGTATGTCGGTGAAAAAAATGAAAAACTCATAGTCTCGTCCTTTATATAATATCCTTATATATATAAAGTATATCTTTGTAAAAAAATTGCTCTTTTTTATAAATTTATGTTAACAAAACTTTACAGTTGTTCTATACTATTTGGCCTGCCCGCCCGTTTTAGACAGATATAAAAATTCTCGGTAATTAACAGGATTTGTAAATATTTAGAACAGGGTATAATATATTTAGAGAGGATGTAAAGGAATGATTTTAAAAATATTACTTCTGCTTATATCGTTTTTAGTTGTGACAAATATTGTACTTGTTCTTATCAGTGTGTTATTTAATATAAATCTCTACAAAAAATACGGGAGAATGATTGTTGTTTTTTATGGAGCACTGGTTATATTTATGGCGGCGGTGTATTTTATTTATTCTCTTTTAGGTTTTGTTTAACCGTAACAGCTTGAAAAAGCATTATCTTCTTGTTATTATGAGCTTATGAACATATCTCCGGTATCACAAACTAACTTTACTGCATCAGAATTTCAACGCGCAAAACGGGCGGAGGGCGCAGCTCAAACTGATGGGCAGACAAGTATTTCTGCAAACGGAAATAATTCCGGCGCTGCGGGCAAAACAGGACGCAGGATTAATTATGTGTCTTATACCGGTTACGGAGCACTGGCAACAGGAGTTGCTTCCGGTATTGCGGCAAAAATGAAAAAATTTAAAGCTCATAAATATTTAGCCTATGCTGCGGGTGTATTATCTGTTGTCCACCTCGGGATAGTTGAAACTAAAAAACATCAGTATCGTAAGCAATCGGCAGCATTACAGGTTAATAATAACGCGTAAACCGGGCTACTCCTGCAAAGAGGATAGATATTAGTATAGAACCGAATAGTGCGCTTAAAAAACCTTCTACGTCCACACCGGGAACAATTGCGCCTGCAAACATAAGAAGCACTGCATTTATTACAAAGGTCAGGAGTCCGAATGTCAGAATGTTAACAGGAAGTGTTACAAGCAGCAGGATTGGTTTTATTGTTAAATTTATGAGCCCGATAACGATTGCTAATAATCCGGCAGACCAAAAGTTCTCTACTTCTATTCCCGGAATTATCCATGCGGTAAAAAGTATTGCCAGTGCATAACAGATAAATTGGATGATTAAATACATGTGTTTCTCCTTATTCTATATGGCTTATTACTTCTGCTGCGTGGCCGTTGACTTTTACTTTCCGCCACTCTTTTGTGATGTTGCCGTCTTTGTCTAAAATAAATGTTGAACGAACTATTCCGAAGTATTTTTTCCCGTACATTGATTTTTCGCCCCAGACGCTGAATGCATCAGCAAGTTTGTGCTCCGGGTCTGAAAGAAGAAGAAATTTAAGTCCGTATTTTTCTGCAAATTTTTTATGGCTTTTTATGCTGTCAGGGCTTACTCCTATTATGATTGTGTTATCCGGCAGAGTGATTTCATTGAAGGAATTTGCCTCTGATGTACATCCTGATGTATTGTCTTTGGGATAAAAATAAAGTATTACATTGCTTCCTTTAAAATCTGATAATGTATACTCTTTTTCTCCCCCGTTTAAAATAGTTCCTTCTAATACGATATCTAAATAACTCATGAGCCCTCCTGTATAAAAATATTTTATGCCTATTCTACCATTCTTTATAAAAATATACTATATATAGGTAACCGGTTTTTGTGATAAATTTCTCCTCGTGTAAAATAATTTTTTGGTATAATAATTAAACCAAAGAAAGGAGTTTGTATGCTTGAAAAATTAGAAAAATTTCAGGTTGTCATATCTGCCCTGATTATTTCACTGGCATTTATGATTGCAACAGGTTTTGCTGCTTCTAAGCTGGTTAGAAGCGATGGTATTGCTGTAACAGGATCTGCTTATAAAGTTGTTAAATCAGATTCCGGCAGTCTGTGGTTTTATATTAATTGTACCGGTAAAACCAAAAGCGATGCTTATAACAGGGTTGTTAAACAGTATCCTGTTATTAATGAATTTCTTGTTGCTGCAGGAATCCCCGAAAGCGATATTGAGTATAAATCAATGAACGGGTACTATACATATAAATATACACCTGAGGGACGCAATACCAATGAAATTGATCATTATAACCTTACGCAGGGCGTTGAAATAAAATCAAAAGATGTCGAAAAGATAAAGGAAATAGCAAAAGATATTCAGTCATTGCTTTCAAAAGGTATTGACCTGAATGTTAATGAACCGCGCTTCTATTATTCTGATTTAGGAGCTTTAAAGATAGAGCTTCTTGAAGAGGCGACAAAAGACGCTAAGGCCCGCGCAAAGGCAATGTTAAAGGCAACAAACAACAGTGTCGGAAAGATTAAGTCCGTGAGAATGGGCGTATTCCAGATAACACCGGTAGATTCAACAAATGTTTCTGACATGGGTATAAATGATACTTCTACAATTGATAAAAAAGTTACAGCTGTTGCAAATGTTGTATTCTCGGTAAAGTAGAATGATAAAATAATACTAAAAGGCTCTGTAATTTTACAGAGCCTTTTTTAATCTTGCAAGAACCTGCCGGACTTCTTCTTTCGTAAGATATTTTGATATTCTTACAAACTCTTCCATTGCTGTGTCATAAGAATATCTGCCCTGCTCGGCCTTTTTTATCCACTCGTTTACTTCTTTTGTAATCATTATTCCTCAATGAGTGTAAATCTTTTTGTGCCATTGTCGTCAACAATTTCTTCCCACATAGACTCCGGACGTACCCAGAGTGCATAATTTTCAGGATTTTGGTATACAACCATTTGTTCCCCGGTCTCAGAATTAGTGGCAAAGAAAATTGTTTTATAAACGGTGCCTTTATAATGTTTATATAATTTATTTAATTCAACCATATTCTTATTTTACTATGAAACAATTTGAATAAAAAGAGGGTAAATGGTATTTTAGTTTTATGAAGGAAGTTTTTCTTAAAAGAGACGGGGTTAGTATTGCTGTAAACCATTATCAGAACGGGTATGACGATGTTATTATTATATGTCCCGGATGGTTTATGACTAAAGACAGTCATGCGTTTAAAATGTTGGCAGAGACCTTATCTGATTATTGTGATGTTATAGTTATGGACTTTCGCGGTCATGGACGAAGCGGCGGGATGTATACTTTTACTGCGAAGGAGCAACTTGATATAGAGCAGGTTGTTACTTATGCAAAAAGTTTGTACAACCGGATTTTTATTATGGGGTTTTCTTTAGGAGCCGGACTTTCGCTTATTTATGCGGCAGAACATTCTGATGCTGCAGGTGTGATAGCGGTTTCTCCCTATACAAATTTTTATAAAATTGAAAACAGGATGTGGCATCCAAATGCATGGATACCGACTATTTTTAAGAAATTTGAACCGCTGCGCTGGATTTCAATCCGCCCTGGGTATCCGTTTTACAAGAAAATAAACCCTATTGATATTGTTAATAAAATAACTGTTCCGGTTCTTTTTATTGCAGGCTCAAAAGACAAAACAATTTACTCCTGGCATACTAAAGCTCTTTTTGACAAAGCTGTATGCAGGAAACATTTTGAATTATTTGAAAATGGAATACATGCAGAAGATTTATTTATGGATGATGAAAAACGATTTATCAATGTTTGTATATCCTGGATTAATGATTACTCTTCCTGAAATTCACGTTTTATATTTTCCTTTATTCCTGCAAGCGGTCCGTTGTTCGGGTTTCTGAACGTTTTATAATAATTTTTTGCGTATACAAACGGGAATTTCGGCAGCCAGCTTACATTCATAAATATTGAAACGGCTTCTGCACCCTGCGAGAGCATTAATTCATCAATAGTCGCTTCATAAGCCGGTGAAATTGACGAAAGAATTTTAAGAAAATAATCTGTAGTTGTTACAACCGAGTACTTTGAAGCGGCTCCGGGACTTGTAACGAGTTTTGTAATTTTAAACTCGCTGCTTGTTTTTACGTCTTGAATATCTTCGGGCAGAGAAAAAGTTTCTGCTGCAATTTGTTCTATTTCGTACCATTCGCCGTCATATTTTACCCGCATAACATTGGGTTTTGGCATATAAATGTCATCAAAAATATAATCAGTAATGGTATTCCCATTAAAATCTATAAGCCCGTATTTATAATTTTTAGAAACAAGGAACATACCTCCAAACAGTAAGTCTATGGAGTCTTGTTCCTGCGGTATAATCACTTTGCCCTGTGCGTTATATACTCCAAATCCTTTGTAGTTCCCGAATTTTACAAACTTTCCCAGAAATCGTGTTGCATGGGAATATTTAAAATCAAGGAGCGTTTCTCCGGTATTTGAGACAATCCCGTACCTGCTGCCCTTTAGTGCAATATAGGACTCGTTATCTCCGAGAACAATAAGCTTTTTATAAACAGGTTCTGCAAGGATATTACCCTTTGCGTCTTTTAGTCCGAATTTTCCATTTTCGCTAAAAACGGAAACGTCAGCTGCATAACAACAGCTGAAAATAAGACAAAATAATAGTAAAGCTCTGCAAATAATTTTATTCATATCTGCATGATAGCATAAAATTTTTTTATGCTATAATTTTTTTCGGAGAGGATGTTTGCTTTATGAAAAGTTTTAAACCGGTGAAAAATGTACTTAAAGTACTTGCTGTTTCAATAATTGTTTTAATATTTCTGGCTGTAATGATTTATGCCCTTATACTGCCTAAAATTGTTTCAAGTAAAAAAGCGGTAAATTTTATTGAAGAGCAGGTTCTTAAAATGACAGGAGCGGAGCTTACTATTGAAAATCCCTGTCTTAAAACCGGTTTCAGACCGGCATTTTCATTTGATGTAGATAAAATTTCCTTGAGAAAAGAGAATGAGGATTTACTCCTGATTAATGATTTTGAATCGGAAGTTTCCTTCTCTAAGATTTTAAAAAATGAAGTTACTTTAAAAAAATTGGGAGTTGATTATATTTTTGCTGATGTTGATAAAATTATGGCTTTATTGCCGCAGCAAGAGCAGCAAAAAAAAGAAAGCAATCCGGTTTCTACTAAGTTTGATATATTTAATTCAAAGCTTTATATCAATGAATGTAAAATCCTGGCATCACTTTCCGAGGATACCAAGCTTACTGTTAACGGACATAAAATGCTTATTGAAGAAAAGAAAAACCCCAAGCATGTCCGTTTTATTATTGATACAATAATTTCTAAAAACGGGAAAGATTTAAAAATCTCTTTAAGTGATAACAATAAATTTTATACCGATAAAAGACGTCTTATTATTGAAGAGTGTCCGCTTGATATAAACAAATCAAGAATTATTATAAAATCCATGGCTTCTGAAGAAAAATACGCTATAGTTCTTGAATCAAAAGATTTCAGGCTTGAGGACGGCGGTAATCTCTTAGGATCAAATCTATTTATCAATAACGGCAGCGACATTGTTGCGGAAACAAAAAATCTTAAGGGAAATGTTGATTTTGCGTTTCTCTATACAAAAAAAGGTTTAAATGGGGAGGTTAAAGTAAAAAACGCTTCCTTTAACCTGCGTTCTCTTGCCGATATGCCGGTCAAAGTTACCGGAGGACATATAGATATAAAGCCGGACTTAATTACCCTGTCAGATTTCGCCGGTTATTATGCTGATAACAAAAAAAATACTTTAACATTAGAAGGTACTGTTACGGATTACTATAAATCGGTTGATACCAAAATAGATATTCATACAATTATGACAGATGATTTCACCAGAAAATATCTGTCTAAGCTTGCAGGATGTACTATAACAATGATTGGCGAAAAACCGGCCGGAACGCGTGTTGAGGTTTACTCAAAGTATAACAATATAGATGTAGTTTATATGGCAAGGCTTGCTGCGGGCAATGATATTTTGATTGAAGGTGCTTCTCTGAGTCCTGCAAATTACGATAGGGCAATTCTTGCTAATATGCACCTAAAAGGGAATATTCTTAATATAGAAAATATTAAATACTACATTGCTAAAGAACTTAATAAGGATTCTAAAGTTGAACCTATTCTTACAATATCCGGCAATCTTGATATTGCAAATAACAATAATATTCTTAATCTCGGGTTTGAAGTTCCAAAACCGTTACCGAGTGAGTTTCTTAATGTTTTAATCGGGCAGAGAATATTTAAGCGCGGGCTTATATCAGGAAACATGGAATGGGTAAATACCGGTAAAGTTCCGGTTTTGAAAGGCACTTTAAGGGCTGATAAAGTCTTTGTTCCGTCACAAAGATTATTTATTAGAGACGGTGTATTTACAACAACAAACGGAACGTTAAATCTCTCTTCCAGCGGAAAATATAAGCGTTCTGAATACAAACTTACCGGAACAATGTTAAATCAGATGGTATTGCCGGTTGTTATAAAAGATATTAATTTTACAATTGATAATGTTGATATTGAACGAATGATGGCCTCTGTAGCAGCACAGCCGGCTAATTTGAAGCAAGAAGGCACAACTGAGTCAGAGCAAAAGGCACAGGAAAACTTTATGAAGGCGGCTGAGAGCGGTTCTGATACACAAATGGAACAGGCTGATATAGCAGAAGATAATGTACAGACCTTTGTTCCGGGAATTATTGCAATTGAGCATGCTGCTTTTAATCTTATTAAAGGTAAATACAAAGATATTGAGTTTGGTAATTTACATGCTGTTGCTTCATTGAGTAAGGACGGTAAACTTAAAATTGATTCAAACAGATTTGATTTTGCTGACGGTCATTCTTCTGTAAAAGTTCGCTGCGATTTGCCGAATAGTTTGTTCAGAGTCATTCTTGGAGTAAAAGATATTGATTCTGATAAAGTTGCATCCGCACTCTTAAATCTCAAACGTGAAATTACAGGTAAGGCTAGCGGGCTTATTGATATTAATACTGATGAAACGTTGGCGCTAAACGGTATAATCAAGTTTGCAATCTTTGACGGCACCATTGAAAAAATAGGTCTGGTTGAGTATGCACTTAATTTTGTTTCTATTTTTAGAAATCCGATGGCCATGGTTAGTCCTTCTACTGTTTTGGATCTTGTAAATATTCCTGAAGGCAGATTCGCAAAAATTTCCGGTACTTTGAATATTAAGGATAATGTTATTAACCGTATGGAAATAATTTCATCGGCCCAGCAGCTTGCCTGTCTCATCTTGGGAAGGTTCGATTTAGTGTCGCGTGATGCTTCTTTAAGAATTTATACAAAGTTTGCTAATAAAAATAAAGGAGTTGCAGGCTTTTTAAGAAATATTTCCTTGAATAGTCTTGCGAACAAAGTTTCTTTGGGTAATGACAGCGATGCTAATTATTATGCCGCAGAGCTTAAACTAATACCTGATATAGATGCAAATGAACGTGATACGCAAATATTCCTCACAACAGTAGATGGTGATGTTGAGCATAATAATTTCTTATCCTCGCTTAAGAAGATTAAGTAATTGTTCTGTTGCTTCAAATTGTTGTTTTATCTTTTTTTTGCTGTATGGCTTGCTCTGTCAATTCTTTCTGCCAGAAATGTTGAAATAAACGGAATAATTGTATAGTAGGTTATACCGAGAATTAGAGTCGGTTTTGCAATTTTGATACCCTCAAGGTATTTACCTAGCTTTGGAGAGTTTTTGTTTGCTTCTGTGAATTTTTTTATAAATTTATCTGTTACACCATCTAATGCGGCATCTGCTGTATAGCTGCACCCTATACTTAAGCTGGTTGCAATTGCTGAATTATAATTAAGAACGCGTTTTCTGTCGTTATTAATATGTTTGTTTCTGTTTACCTGGTCAATAAGAGTGAGGGTTGCTACTGCGTCAGTAATGGCCATTATATGCATTGCAAAATTTGTGTCTTTAAACCTGTCTGCAAAGTTTTGAAAACATTGCATATTTAGTATTTTGGCAATACCCCTAGTAAGAGGCTCACCCTTTGTAAGAGGCGAGCCTTTTCCTTTAAATACTAAATCTTTTGTTTTATTTTCATCCGATTGTGAATTTAAGTTATTTGAATAAGTTTGTTTTTCATTTTTCTTGTGTATCTTATTGTTTAATGCAATAAACGGAGTAATAAACATGTTTGTAAATATTGACTTAGGAGTAGCCATTACAGCACCTAATCCGAGTTTAAATAATTGTGTTGCAAACTGGTAGGTTTTTGAGTTTGTAATTTTGGGCTCCCCTTTCCCGAGTTTTGCAATCGTTCTGCTATTAAGATACTTTGCCGGATTTTTATCTATTTTTTTTATGCTTGCGGCTATTGGAATAGAGGCTGCTAAGATTAATAAATAACCGCCCGCTGATGACGCCAGCGATTTTATAAGTGCAAGCTGCTTATTCTGTTTATCAGTTTTTGGCGTAGCAAGAATTACAAGCGGACGAATGATTGTTGATAGGGTTAATGATGTTCCGGCGACGAAAAGCGCTCCATTATTTGCTGCAAATTCTAATCCGTTTAGTAAAAATTTATTTTTATAAGTATTTTGATTAAAAAGATTTACTTTCATCTATTTTTATTAGATAACAATAGTAATGAAAAGTAAAACTATTCTTAAAGAAATTAAACATTTTGTAAAAATGGAGTTATATGGCTGGCATTTTTGGGAAGTTTTTTGGCTTGTCGCTGTTTTCTGTATTATAGGAACAAATGCAATATTGTTTAATGATAGTTATGCCGCAGTAATTTCTGCAATATGCGGTATTATGTATACGTTTATTGCCGGTAAAGGGAAAATCTCCTGTTATTTTTTCGGGCTTTTAGGGTCAGGGTTTTATGTTTATCTTGCGTTCAAAAATGCACTTTATGGAAACATGCTTCTGTATGCAGGGTACTATATCCCGATGCAAATAGTAGGTATATTTAAGTGGAGCGAGCACTTAAAATGGAAATCCCATGAAATTTATAAAACAAGTCTGGGGTTAGATGATACGCTTAATTTACTGGTTGTTGCACTTATGGGTTGTGCCGGCGCAATATTCTTCTTAAAACTTTTACACGATCCGAGTCCTGTAATTGATGGTATAACAACAGTTCTCTCTTTAGTCGGTATGTATTTGACGGTAAGACGCTGTATTGAGCAGTGGGGTGTTTGGATTATTGTTAATGCTCTTTCAATTATGATGTGGTTGAAGGTTGCCCTGCATGGGGAAAAGGTTTATTCCACTATTGTAATGTGGACTGTGTATTTTATTCTTGGCATTTATTTCTTTATTAAATGGCATCATGAACTAGAGACTCAAAACTCCGAACACTAATATTTATTTTCTCCATGGTTCTGAGGGCAGAATATATTTTAATTTAACCTGCATATAGTCATTATCGGCATCTTTAACTTGTTTTACATCAAGACATTCAAATCTGGAACTTCTTGGAAAAACAACTTCGCTGCCGGTTCTCGATACCCTTGCGCCGGCAGGTATTTCGATATCATACATAATTCCTTTATTGTTTGTTAGGTATACCTTTGCGTAATCTAGATCAGGTGTTGCATAAGCATATTCCTTCATATCAATAATATCACCTTTTTTGATTTGCGTCCTTTTTAAATACAGCGGATATTCGGAAAAGAAGTCAGGTTTTTCACCAATACATCGCGTTGCATGTATTGGTTCTTTGGTCGGGGCTAAGCACTTAAATTCAATATCAGTTTGCTTAATCATTTCCCTTGGTGTTAGTTTTGTAAAACAAAAGATTTCATCCATTGCTTCCGGTCTCGGACTGTTTATAAAATGATGGTTTATCCCGTTTAAATGCCCGTGTAAGGATACTGCTTCCTTATTTGTTTGTCGTACAATTCTTTCACTTGCTGCATTTGCCCATACTTTATTGCAAAACATTTCTTCAGCAGGCAATTGTTTTACATTTTTCCCCTGTTTTGAAGCTGTCGAAAATAATTTACAAAAAGATTTACCAATTCCCGAAATATTCATAAAATTCCCCTATAGTTATATAAAGTAATTTTATAATGAAAAATTGCTATTAAAAAAATAAAACAACGGAGGAAGTGGGATTTGAACCCACGGTGGAGTTTCCCCCACACAGATTTTCGAGATCTGCACCTTAAACCTCTCGGACATTCCTCCAGATATTTTATTTATTTTGTCAAACAGGTTATTAAAAGCAATAATGTTTCTTTCTGTCCTGCAAATTGATTATGGACGGGTGAGAGGATATATTTCCCCCCCCCTATTTACCCCTTTTACCCCCTAGCTCATAAAACAGAGCTTATAAACTAGCGGTACTGCGTCACAAACAAAGAGTGCAAAGAAGAAAATTAATCCTAAAATAGCAAGTGTTTTTTGCATATCAGAGAATAAGAAAGCTTTTTTCTTTTTTTTGTATTCTTTTAACGCTTCTCTTTCTATTGTATAAGGTTTTATCGGAAGATAATTTTCCATTTCTTCAAGAACATTTTGATATTTTACTTTTATAAGGAGATTATATGAATCAATATTCATCCACCAGAGAATACAGACTAATACCCCTATAGCCGAAAATAACAAGGAGCCGGGAATTAATTTCATAAAAATGATTGATCCGGTGTAAATAGTTAATAATACTAATACAACAAATGATATAAGATAAAATTTATTTGTTGCAAAGTTTCTGGAGGTGAATTTTTCTTTTTGTTCAGAATATAGTTTATACTGCTCAAGGACAAATTCTTCTTTTGTTAACATTGTTGATTACCTCTTTCATTCCTTACTTTATCCATCAATTCTTCAAAATCTTTTTCTTCCAGTGTTTCTTTTTCAAGAAGAGTAGCTGAGATATATTCAAGCATATCGCGGTTTTCTGTTAAAAGATTTTTTGCGATGTTATAACGCTCATCAATGATGCGTTTCATTTCTTTATCAATATCAGCTGCAATTTCGTCTGAAAAATCTCTTGTTTGCCCGAAATCTCTGCCCATAAATACGTGCTCCTGAGATTTCCCGTAGGCCATTGCACCCATTTTTTCGGACATCCCCCACTGTGTAACCATTTTTCGTGCAATGCCGGTTACTTTTTCAATATCGTTAGAGGCGCCGGTGCTTATGTCTTCAGGACCGAAAACTATTTCTTCGGCGACTCTGCCGCCCAGTATCATTGTTATTTCATCATAAAGCTTTGCTTTGCTTACGCTGACTTTGTTATCCTCCGGTTTTGTCCAGGTTAAACCTAACGCGTAACCTCTGGGGATAATAGTAACCTTGTGTAATTTGTCGCAGTGTTCCAGAAGTTTTGCAAGGAGTGCGTGTCCGACTTCGTGGTAAGAAGTCCGCTTTTTGTCGTCCTCTGTCATTACTTTACTTTTCTTTTCAATACCTGCAATTACGCGGTCAATAGACTCGTCAATTTCTGCCATAGAAATTTTATCTTTATTTTTACGTGCCGCAAGAAGTGCGGATTCATTTAATAAGCTTTGAATATCTGCGCCTGTAAATCCGGGGATGCGCTTTGCAAGTGTTGATAAATCAACATCTTCATCAAGCGGTTTACCTTTTGCGTGTACTTTTAAAATTTGTTCGCGACCCTTTACATCGGGGAGACTTACCATAATCTGCCTGTCAAAACGTCCCGGACGGAGGAGTGCGTTATCCAGAATATCCGGTCTGTTTGTTGCGGCAAGGATTATAATATTTGTATTTTCGTCGAAGCCATCCATTTCAACAAGAAGCTGGTTAAGAGTTTGTTCTCTTTCGTCATGCCCGCCGCCTAAACCGGCACCGCGTTGACGGCCTACCGCATCAATTTCGTCAATAAAAACAATACAAGGTTGATGCTTTTTAGCCTGTTCAAAAAGGTCTCTTACACGGCTTGCTCCGACACCAACAAACATTTCAACGAAGTCTGACCCGCTTATTGAGAAGAACGGAACTCCCGCTTCTCCGGCTACAGCCTTTGCCATCAAGGTTTTACCTGTGCCGGGTGCGCCTACAAGAAGGACTCCTTTAGGAATTTTTGCACCGAGCTTTAAGTATTTTTCACCATTTTTTAAGAAATCAACGATTTCTTCAAGCTCTTTTTTTTCTTCATCAATGCCGGCAACATCGTTAAAAGTCGTTTTAACCTTGCTGTCAATCATCATTTTTGCTTTGCTTTTGCCAAAAGACATTGCCTGTGTACCGCCTGCCTGAATACCTCTGGCAAGCATGATGAGAAATACTATAAATAATAAAGGTAATATCAGCCCGCCAAGTGCTCCAAGCCACTGGCTTGATTCACTTGGTTTTTTAGCTTTTATTTCTATATTATTAAATTCTTCTATTTTTTTTACAACATCAGCCCCTTGCGGGATAAGAACTTTGTATTGCAATTCTCCTGTTTTTTGCGGCGCTAAAAGAGGACTCTGGGAAACAGGTTTTTGTGTTTCTGCCTTTTGGGGCTGATTAACTGGAATGGCAATCAGGTAGTCTTTGTCAATGTCAACACTTTTAATTTCTCCTTTTTCCGCCATTTGCAGGAACGATGAGTATGCAAGCTCCTGAGTGTTTGTAGCAGGCCCGTTAAAAAGCATTGAAATAAATGCCAGAACCATAATGGCAAGGATAATGTACATTCCTGTAGATTGACTTTTATTCATAGAATCCCCTCTTATTATTCATACTAAAAATTATATCAGAAACAAGATATTTTTGACACCTGACCAATTCATTAATTTTAAAATGTTTTCTGAGGGAAATAACTTTAAAATTTTAAAATAAAAGAGACCCTTTTGAGGTCTCTTTTGTATTTAAAGTCTATTACTATTTTAAGTCCACGGAGCCATCATCAACCCATGATTCTGTTATTGTTTCTGATTTACCGTTCTTATCAACTGTTGTTGTTTTTATTTCTGTAACTTTACCGTCATTATCACGTGTGTATGTACGTGTCATAGATTTATTGTCACCATCTTTGTATTTTATGGTTAATTTATTTTTTAGGCCGTCTTTATATTCAACAGTAATTTTGTTTCCGCTCGGGGTTTCTCCGGCTACTTTACCGGTGTATACTTTTCCTTTTTTATTAAGCATTTTACCATTTTCAAATTTGTAACCGAGTTCTTTAAGTTTAGCAAACTGAACTTTTCCGCCTTTGAGGGCTTTGTAAGCGAGTCCGCCTACTGCTAATACGCCGAGTGCCCCAAGAGAACCGTATAACAAAGCATTACCGTCTTTCTTTGTTTCGGGAGCCGGTGCTGCAGGTGTAGCTGCTGTGTTTTCTGCTGCTTTGAATTGCGGTGCATTAACCTTCACTGTTTGAATAGAATCTACTGCCATAATCTTATTTTCCTTTCTTGTTAACCTATATCCTATTAAACAATCATCAATAATAAAAATTGCTAATTTGTAACGAAACTGTTACATAAGTCTTTGTATAATGTTTTGCAGACCGTAAGCAAAAGTTGTTACTTTTATTAAGTTTTGTAACAATAATTACATTTTCTGAAATTCAATAAAAAATATATACTTTATATATATGTAACACGAAAGAAAAGATGAGGCAAGCATTATGGCTGTATTAAATATCTACGATATAAATGCAAAGGCTAATTCAATCTATAAAGACTTTATAAAAGAACCGGATGTAAATGATAAATCTCAATTGTTATATGACGAAATGCAGATATTTGCAGAAACAAATCTAAATATGTTGAGATATTTGAGAAGATAAAGAAATACTTATATTAATTCCCCCAATACTATTTAATCAGCGCCTGATTTCAAAAAAATCAGGTTTTTTTTTGATTATTCCATGTTAATATATATATTAAGGAGAGTATGGCATGAGATTATGTATTTATCCGGGTACATTTAATCCGATACACAATGTTCATTTAACTGTAGCTGAATTTGCACTTAGATATTACAAATTTGATACTATATTATTTATTCCTGCGTATAAACCGCCGCATAAGGAAATTGATGATGCTATGGCTACTCATAGATACAATATGGTTAAATTAGCTATAGAAGGAAATACCCGCTTCCAAATAAGTAATATCGAATATCAAAATGAACGTTTTTCTTATACATATTTTACTGTTGTTGAACTTTATAAGCGTTATAAACCAGAGGGGAAAATAAATATACTAATTGGAACTGATGCTTTTCGTGAAATTGACAGTTGGAAATTTGCAGATGATTTGAAAAAACAGGTGCATTTTATTGTTTATCCCCGGACTAAAAATTTTCATGAAAAAAACTTTCAAAGGTTTACCGAGTGGAACTATGATTATGAATTTGCTCCGATGGAATTTATAGATTTATCTTCCACTGTTTTGAGGAGTCGTATTTATAAAGGAAAGCCTTGTAACGGCTTATTACCTGATAAAGTATTGGATTATATAAAAGAAAATGGACTTTACCAAGCATAAAGAGATATTGGAAAAACTTAAAATGACATTGACGCCTGAGCGTTATGAGCACTCAATAGGTGTTGCGGAAGAGGCTGTGCGCCTTGCTGAGACCTTTGGCGCCGATGTAGAAAAAGCCTGCCTTGCTGGACTTTTGCATGATTGCGCAAAATGCTTTCCTAAAGAAAAACTTCTGGATATTGTTGTTAAAAACCGTGATATTTGGGCTATAGACGAGTGCGAGTTGTTAAATTATAAAACATTCCATGCACCTGCCGGTGTACAGGTTGCAGAAAGAGAATATGGTATTACGGATAAGGAAATCTTATCGGCAATAAGGTGGCATACATTAGGAAAAAAAAACATGTCACTGTTAGAAAAAATTATTTATCTTGCCGACAAAATAGAAAAACGGACAAGGCCGATTGAATATAGAGAACAGATTGAACGTTTTCTTGATACTGAAAACGGTTTGGACAGGGCTATTTTAGAGTCTTATAAATTAACAATAAAAAGCCTTGCAGAGAGAAATCTCGTTATTTGTTATCCTACAATAGATATTTATAATAATTTACTTAAAGAATTTTATTAATATTAAGAAAAAAATGAACTTTTTCTTTTTCGTTTCGTTATACCTTTGGTGGTACAAAAAGGATTGTATGAAAAAGAAAAAATTATTTAAGTTGTTATTGTTATTAACTCTGCTTTCAGGCTTACCGTCGTTTGCAGGTGTACATTATTCTTTTATTGTAGGGACAGGTGTCGGACCGTATACCATGATGACGGATCCGTTTATGTACGGGGGCTTTTACTCCCCCTATTATATGTATAACAGACCATATTACAGAAATTATTTATATTATGGAGGCGGTGCAAATTTCGCTCCGCCGCCTCCGCCTGTACCGATGCCGGTTATTAGGCATAAACGGCCTGATATACGCCTGCATCGTATTCATAAAATTCCTAGATAATCATTCTCGCATTTATTCCACTCTTTATTTCAAAAAATCCATAGCGGCAATGCCGCTTTTTTTTATGGGAAAATTCTGTAACGGTTACAGTGCGCCGTGATACTATGATTAACTTATTCCAGCAAATCAGGTCTGCGTAGTTTCGTTCTTTCAATTTTTTGCTGGTGCCTGAATTCTTCAATTTCTTTGTGGTTGCCGTTTAAAAGCACTTCAGGCACTTTATATCCTCTAAAGTCTCTTGGTTTTGTGTATTGCGGGTACTCTAAAAGTCCGTCGGAAAAACTGTCGTCCTCCATTGATTCTATTTTTCCAAGAGTGCCTTCCAGACGTCGGCTTACACTGTCTATTATACATAATGCAGGAAGCTCTCCGCCTGTTAATACAAAGTCTCCTATAGATATTTCTCTTGGTTTAATTATTTCGCGAATTCTTTCATCAAAGCCTTCATAATGTCCGCATAATAAAATAAGCTGCTCATAACCTGCAAGTTCCGTGCATATTTTATTATTAAATGGTTCACCCTGCGGGGTAAGCATAACAGTGCAGCTGTTTTCAAGTTTTTCAACCGCATTGTATGCGTCAACATACGGCTGCGGCATTAAGACCATGCCCGCCCCTCCTCCATAAGGGGTGTCATCAACTTTTCTATGTTTGTTATGGGTATACTCTCTCGGGTTAATAGTATTTATCTCTATAATACCTGCATCAACTGCGCGTTTCATTATACTGTATTCAAAATTTGCTTCTATCATTTCAGGGAAGAGTGTAAGTACGTCAAATCTCATTCCAATAAACCTTCCATTTCAGTGATAGTGATTTTACGTTCTTTTATATTTACCCCTGTAACGATGGCTTTTACAAACGGGACAAGACTTAAGTTTCCGGATTTTGTTTTTACTGAAAGTAAATCAGTTGCTCCGTTGTTTGATACACCGGTAATTACACCCGAAAACTTGTCATTAACATAGACTTCCATGCCTATTAAGTCGTTTATCAGGTATTCATCCTCTTCAAGATTTTCGCCTGCTTTTTCTTTTTCAATATATAGAATACAGCCCTTATAAGGTAAAATGTCGTTTATATTATCAAATTCTTTAAACTTTGCAATCGCGGATTTTTGGGTAAATTTTACATACTGAAAATGAACAGGAACTAATTTTTCATCAGTTTCTATATAGACTTTGTCAAGTTTTGCAACCCAGCTTTCCCTGCCTTTAGAGTACCCGAGCTTAATTTCCCCTTTTATACCGTGGAAATTTAAGATTTTACCGAAGGAAATATACTTACTCTTCATCTTTTACTTTAGGCTTTCTGCCTCTTTTGGGTTTTGCGGGTGCTTCTTCTGCTGCAACTGCTACAGGCTCCGGAGTCTCCGCAGGTACTGTCTCCGCTTCGGGGGACGGCTGTTCTTCTTTTACTTCTCCTGCCGGCTGTTCTTTTTTAGCTTTTTCCGGCCGCGGGTGTTTAGGAACCATGCAGTCTGCCGGTTTGTCCGCCCTGTCCTCGTTCCATCTTTCAAGCCCAAGCTGCGCTCTTACAAGCTTGATACCTACGTGAACACGCCATTCTTCCATTTTTAATTGAGCTGCAATAATTTTATGGCATCCGATTGGCGGAAGCGGTAATAACGGTTCATAAAGACTCTTTATTGCCATCATTTGATCCGGTGTAATCGCTAGTTTTCTCTTTGGAAAAGCAAGTTTTGGCAGCATCATTTTCTGTCTGATTAAGTTAATGCCAAAAAATACTTTTTGCGGCTCAATACCCAGCTTTGCTCCAATCATTTCGTGTGCATCAGGGTTTGGAAGAGGGAGCATTGTTTTATAGAGTGCTTCGATGTTTTCTAATTGCTCCTTAGAGAGTAACAAAGGCTTTTGCTGCTTTTTAGGTTTGTTGAACTGTTTTCTGTTATTTTGAAACCTGTTGTTACTTTGGAATCTGTTATTGCGGTTATTTTGGTATCTGTTATCCGGTCTCCTGAAACCGCCCTGGGCATTGTCGTGCCCTCTGTCATTATAGCGCTTTTGCTGATAGTTATTGTCGCGTCTGTAGTCGTTTCTTTGACGCTGCTGGTATCCGCTCTGGTTATAATTATTGTTGTAACGCGGTCTGTCATAACTTGGTCTGTCATCGCCTGCAGAGTATGAACTATAACTTTGGAGCGGTTTATCTTCTGAGCCGTCTGAGGTTTTGTCCGCATAAAGACATTTAGGACAGATAACACGTTTGGGGTTTTTGGTCTCAAATTCAGCACCACACTTAATGCACTTGTTGATATACATAGATTAAAGCCTCTTAATTACTTAGGTTGTGAAAATAAATACTTAACTTAATAACTTAATAAATACTCCTCAATAAGTGGATAAATAAATTATACTACAATTATAAACCTAAGCAAGCCTTAAATCAAGTGTTTTAATAAAAGTTAACACCAGTATATAAAAAAGAGCCGCCTTATTTGTTGTAATAAGCGGCTCAAAGTGGCTATTTGATACTGTTTTTGTGCTGCATTTGGTTTTGAAGCTGGTCGCAGGCATCACACGGTGCAGGCGGTGCTGCCGGACATGGACAGCCGTCGTCACATTTTGGGGCGCATTCGCAGTCACAATCATTTTTTTTACATGGATCGCATTCCTTTTCGCACTTACATTTATCTTTCTGACACTCGCATTTAGGGCATGTTCCCCAGTTTGCCGGATTTAAATATTTCCATTCAAAAGCGTGGGATGCTTGTGCAGAGAATGCTAACACAGATAAAATACCTAATACTGATAATGTTTTTTTCATTATTCCCTCCTTTTATACAAGGAGTTTATAGGATTTTTGTAATTTTTTATATACCCTTGCAGGTATACTGGTCGGGCTATTATGATGAGTTGTTTTCTTGAAAAATTTTTAACTCTCACCAGCCCGCGTCCTTAAGCTTGCAGCCATTCTTCGCGTCGTGACGTATACATTCCACCTGAGTCCGGCCTGTAGTTGTTATTTCCGTCAAGG
>CALVDX010000010.1 GCA_944326425.1 Candidatus Gastranaerophilales bacterium | reverse complement strand
CTCTATTCGCTATTTATTCCCTGTGTCGCTTCCGGCTTCCGCGTTTCCTAGAAAACTTTTCGTTTCCCGCGTTGGGCTTTAATTAATGCCCAACTTCTTAATCGTATCTGCTAAACTTACATTGTCAATATGTTTATTTAGCTTTTCGTAATAATTATTTACAATTTAAAATTATCAAAATTTTGCTAAAATTTTTATTAAAATTTTCGGCTTTTAGTGTGTAAGTTAGTCTCTGCAATCATCGACTCTGTGCCTCTTTCAACCGGGCACAATTGGTATGTTAGCATGGAGAATTTTTGAAGTCAAATATAATTTTTCTTTGTTTTTACAAAGCTTAATAATATAGATAAATTTTATATCTTTTTTTTATTTTATAAATATTAAAGCCCTGATAAAATCAGGGCTTTAAGTTATTTATTTTACTACAATATTGACAAGTTTTTTCGGAACGACAATCACTTTTACAACTTCTTTATCAGATATAAATTCTTTAACCTTTTCATCGTTTAAAGCTATTTCTTTTAATTTGTCGTTATCAAGTGATTCATCTACGTCGATTTTGTTTTTAACCTTTCCGTTGACCTGAACTACAAGTGTTATTGAACTTGCTTTTGCTAAATTTTCATCCCACTTGCACCAGGGTTCATCGTGGATTGATGTCGTTGCACCGAGTTCATGCCAGATTTCTTCTGACATATAGACGGTTACAGGAGACATGAGTTTTATTAATGAGATAATTGCAAAACTCAAAACCTGCTTGTCATCATCGGTATAGTTATTATTTTTCTTTGTAGTCCAGTCATATATAGCATTTGTAAGTTCTCTGTACTTGGAAATTACAGTATTAAACTGAAAATCGTTTGAAATATCATTTGTAATTCCTTTTATTGCAATATGAACTGTCCGTACCATGTCATCATCTTCTTTAGAAAGTGCTGCGGGCAGTTTGTAATTCAAGTCTATAAATTCAGCGTTAGAAGAAACGAGTCTCCAAACTCTGTTTAAGAACTTGTAGCAGCCTTCAACACCGGCATCTGACCAGTCAAAATCGCGTGCCGGCGGGGAGTCTGAAAGTATGAACAGCCTTGCTGTATCAGCACCGTAATTCTCAAAGATTTCATCAGGGTCAACGGTGTTGCCCTTTGATTTTGACATCTTTGAACCGTCTTTTAATACCATACCCTGTGTTAAAAGGTTTTCAAACGGCTCGTCAAAACTGAGCAGCCCTAAATCTCTTAATGCTTTTGTGAAAAATCTTGAATAAAGCAAGTGGAGTATTGCGTGTTCAATACCGCCTACGTATTGGTCAACAGGCAGCCATTTGTCTACAAGAGTTTTATCAAAAGGTTTTTCAGTATTTCTTGCATCTGAATATCTTAAGTAGTACCAACTTGAACAGACAAATGTGTCCATTGTGTCTGTTTCACGTTTAGCGGGACCGCCGCAGCACGGGCAGGTTGTATCGATAAAGGTTTTAGAGGTTGTAATAGGCGATTTCCCTACTACTGAAAAATCTACGTCTGTCGGTAATAATACCGGCAAATCTTCTTCTTTAACCGGCTGTATGCCGCATTTTTCGCAGTAAACAACAGGAATTGGCGCACCCCAGTATCTTTGACGCGAGATTAACCAGTCTCTTAATCTGTACTGGGTTTTAAATTCTCCAAAACCGCCTTTTACGGCTTTTTCTGTGATGGCTTTTTTCGCATCTGTATTTTTCATTCCGTTAAATTCATTTGAATTAATAAGGACGCCTTCTTCTGTATAAGCGGCTGTTGAACAGTCATCCGGATTGTCTGGGTTTTGTATAACAACTTTCACCGGCAGATTGTATTTTTTTGCAAAATCGTAGTCTCTTGTATCATGGGCAGGAACTGCCATAACCGCGCCGGTACCGTATTCGACAAGCGCATAATCCGCTGTCCAGAGCGGGAAGATTTCTCCCGTAAACGGATTTCTGCAGTGTGTGCCTAACGGAACGCCCGTTTTAACCCTTTCGGTTGATAGGCGTTCTATTTCTGTTAATTTTCTTGCGTTTGCTCTGTATTGTTCGACCGCGTCTTTGTTTTTCGCGGTTGTAAGTTTTTCTATATCTTTATATTCAGGCGCAACTACAAGGTATGTAATTCCGTGAACGGTGTCAGGTCTTGTAGTATAAACCGGAATTTCAAGTTTTTCGCCTGACGGGGTGTCAACAACTTCAAACTTTAATATTGCTCCGTGGGATTTGCCAATCCAGTTTGCCTGCATTGTTTTAACGTTGTCCCCCCAGCCTTTTAATTTGTCAAGGTCTTGAAGTAACTGTTCTGCATAGTCCGTGATTTTGAAGAACCATTGTGAAAGGTATTTTTTCTCAACGGTGCTGTCACAGCGCCAGCATTTGCCTTCAATAACCTGTTCGTTTGCAAGAACTGTCCCGCAGGTTTCGCACCAGTTTACGGCTGCTTCTTTTTTGTATGCAAGTCCTTTTTTGTACAATTGTAAAAACAGCCATTGAGTCCATTTGTAATAATCAGGTTTGCAGGTAGTAACTTCTCTGTCCCAGTCGTAAGAGAGACCGAGCTTTTTTAATTGCATAGTCATATATGCAATATTCTCATCAGTCCACTTTGCAGGGTCTGCACCGTGTTTCATCGCTGCATTTTCTGCCGGAAGCCCGAAACTGTCCCAGCCCATCGGGTGTAGAACATTATACCCGTTCATCTTTTTGAAACGAGCGATTACATCCGTAATTGTATAGTTTCTGACGTGTCCCATGTGCAGTTTCCCTGACGGATAGGGGAACATTGATAACGCATAATATTTCGGTTTATCAGAATTATCGTTTACTTTAAACGGTTTATGGGTTTCGTTGTATTCAAACCACTTCTTTTCAATCTCCTGCGGAAAATATCTTTCTTTCATCATACCCTCACTAAAAATACACGGTGATTATAACATAAACAATTTTAATATCAAAAAAGATGTTTTATAGTATAAAGTTATTTCCCAAGAATTGTAACAAATTGTAAAACTTATCCCGAAAATATTAAAGAAAACCTGTGAATATGCCGTAAAAGAAACCAGAAGGAACGGCTGTATTTATATGGGCGAAAATATATCAATACAAGAAAAGATAACGGTTTGGCTGAAGAAACATCCCGAGTACCGGACAAAGGCGGAGGATGAAATCATTTCAGCAATGCTGTCTGCGGAGGACAATAACCTCACGCTTAATGAGCTGCAGGAATTGTCACTGTTTGCCAACGCTGCTTTACCGCCCGAAATTGCCGGATTGGACTTTGAAAAATCGCCCGCGAGCCCTCAACCGTTTACCCCGACAGAAGAGGAAGAAACAAACCTTCTTCAAGTATTGGAAGAGAGGGTAAGAAGTACAGAAACAAAAACAGAAGGGGAAAAAGAGAAAAACGGATTTATTGGGAAGGCGTGGAGTTTCTTAAAAAATACAAAACTTCTCGACTGGTGTACGGACAGTACCAACGATATTAAAAAAGCTAGAGAAGACGAGTTAAAACTCCTTCAAACAGGGAATGTATCTCAAATATTTAAAAATATAACGGGAGTTGAGTATACAAAAGAGAATGTAGAAAAATTCCTGAACGGTGAAATTAAAACAAAATCAGAACAAGCACTGGATGCGTATACAGAAGGTCAGGAAATGGCTGTGGATGTAGTCGGTGACCTTGTGTCAGGTATTGCCGCGGTAGGGATATATACAGCAGCAGTGGCCGCGGCCCCGTTTACAGCCGGAGCCTCCATCGCATTGGGCGCAGGACTTGCAACATTAAGTGGCGGTCTGATAAAGTCCGGAGTAAAAGCCCTTGACGCTGTAACAGGCGGAAGAGAGTACGATACATTCTCTAAAGATTTTGCAACGGGTTCGTTCTCCGGACTTCTGGCGCCTGTTACTGCGGGGCTTGGCGGAGCAATAGGCAAGGTTACAGCTAAATCACTCGGTGTCCAGGCTGTTAAAACTCTCGGTAAAGAAGGATTTGAAACAGCTTCTGAAGCAGGACTTAAAACAATCGCTAAAAATGCGCTTCTAAATCCAGCCGGATATGAATATAAAGGCGGTACACTTATTGCAAGAGGAGCAGCACAGGCTTCAGAAATGGCGGCAGACGGCGCATTAGGCGGGGGTATCGATTCTGCGTTCCGCGCCGGTATCGAAGGGGATGATATCTCCGACGCCTTTATCTCCGGACTCGCCGGCGGCGCTATTCTCTCCCCTGTAATAGGCGGCGGGTTTAAGGCCGCTGGTAAAGCAGGAAACAAGGTAGGACATCTTTTTAAAGATAAAAATTCTAATCTGCCTGCAAATATTACAAACAATACAGATAATGCTATTCCAGCCTTCAAAGATATAAATTCTGCCCAAGATGTAAATGTAGAAGGACAGCATTTACTTCCTGCTAAAATTGAAAATGAAAACTCTCCTGTTAATGTATTTTTAAATACAGTTAAAGAACGTATTAGTGAACAGGATTTAAATGATATTCTTCCCGAATTAACCGATAAAAATTGTACTATACTTAACAGGCTGTTATCAGGAGAGATATATATAAACGATGTTCAATATTCTAACTTTATAAAAGACATCCTATCCAAAATAAAAACAGATACACAACTGGATACATTTAGTAAATATCTTGACCAGATTGATTTTCAAAATACATCACGCCCTGATATTCTTCTGGCCGCAAGAGTTTGCAATCAAAAGGAAAAACTTCTGGAAGAATTAATCAAGCATGATATGTTTCGTAGTAATGATATATCTCATTTAAGAGAATTGTTCTTTAAAATTAGCCAGAACACAAACTTAGAACCGTTATATAAGTTTCTGGACAGCGCAGAAGCTAAAAGTTCAATAATGAGTGATTCATTAAAAAAACAGATAATAGTATTTTATAAAACATTACTAGAAAATTCAAAAGAGTATACCATTGATGTACAAGAAAAAATTTTAAATTATGCTGAGGCAAATTTTGATAAGTTTGAACACCTGACTTATGTAATGAATGTACATTATAAATCCCCGAATAAAGTGTTATTTGCTATGGAAAATAATTTTGATATATTATCCAAATATACTAACGAAATAGCTGATGACTCAGCCGGGCTAAATGATTTGAAAATTTTGGGCGATAAACTTAATAAATATATCAAAAAATGGAATATTCCACTCTCGCGAATAGATAAGGCAAATTTACAAATATTAGAATCAATTGATAAAATTAATTCTTCTTATGATTATGATGTAATCGGTGCTAAAGATGTATATGATTTGATGCGTATATCATATGCAAAAAATTTTGATGAAAATTTAGACGCTGATAAAGCTTTAGATTTATTTATAAAAGATAGAAAATTAATTTGTTCACCTTCAATATTGGCCAGCTATCTAGCAGCAGAACAGGGCGGATGTGCAGCCAAATCGGTTATTGATTACTTAGCGGCTAAAAAGCAAGCAGGAGTATTTTATCAAAATAGTTCTGCTGATTTATATGAAAAAACATTTGAAAAATATTATAAAGATAATGAAACCTTTGGTTGTAAAACATTTTTTGAATTTGAAGAGTATCTAAAAACTTGTACGAATAAAGCAGAAGCTGGTAAACTCTTAGGTAAAATAAAAAAAGAAACTATTGACAATTTTATGTCCGGTATACCTGAAGAGATAAAATCGGTACTGAAAAATAAAAAAGGTACTTTTACCGCTAAAGATTTTGACCGCCTACTGGAAAATATAAGTTCTGATGAAAAATTGAGCTTAATCTGGAGTGATATTGCAAACGGAGAAACAATTTCTGATGAAGTTCGTGAGTTTGCGGTCTATAATTTGCTTAATGATAAAGATATGAGCTATATTTGGAATAAGCTGAGGGGAGAAAATTTAACTGCTGATTTTCAAAAAAAATATTCCGAATCAGAAAAATTTATTGATTTATTCAAAGAAAAAGCAAAATCAACAATGCTAAATAATATAGATACTGAAACAGTGTTCTCGCAAGAGAATATTGCACAAATGGTTTTTCAGATTATTAAGGCTGAAAATGTTATTGGCCGCGGAAATTTAAGTATCCTTTTGCATGATGAATCAGTTACAAAATTTGCGCAAGATATTTACAATATTCTTGAGCTATATTCTACACCTTATGTTGATATTTGGAAAAAGATTTTTCATACAAAGGGGCTTAAGGATAATGAAGTTAAGCAATTAATTGCGCTCACAAGTTTTTCGTCAGATGAGTTTTTGAAAATTGTTGAACAATGTACTTCAAACGGGGTGTTGAATGTACATAAAGTTATAGATGAAATACAATTAACAATCGGTAAATATATAGGCGGAAAATATGAAAATATTGCTCCTGATTTCTCCGGATGGGACACTACGTATCTGCCTTATGTATTTTCTATTCTTAAGCCTGAGAATTTATCTCGTAGCGATAATATGATGTTAAGGGACCTTCTTACAGCAGCACTTGATAACAAGTACAAAGAGTTTTTGTTTAATCCTGATTTACCTAACGGAGTATTAAATTTGCAAACACGTCAAAAATTCAAAGATGCAGGACTCGATTTTAATCAATGGATGGAGTATGACGGCGTAAGAAACTTCACGTTTAAAACTCATGCTCCTTCTATAGAACCGGTTGTAAAAAGTTTGAACTCCGATTTGAATATTATATGCTCTAACAATAAGTTACAAACTCTTCTTGCGAATTACATAAAGAATTGTGATGTAGGCTATGATGGACATGCTTTATATTCAAAAAACGGTGGGAAAATAAAAACTGCTGATTTGCTGGAATTTACCAAACAGCTTGTTTTATTTAGTAAGGAATGCGGGATTCAATTAAAAAACGAAAATTTATTAGATATAAAAGACCACTTTGCTGCTAGGTTAAAAACATTAAGGGAATACAATTCTACTCTTGATTCAGAAGAACTGAGTATAAGTTTATGGAAACGGGATACTAAACGCGATCTGTTTCAAGGGCATTACTGCCAGTGCTGTATATCATTAGACGGGTGTAACAAACAGGCTATTATACATTCTCTGTCACATGTTGTTGATAATATCATTGAATTAAAAAATTCTTCCGGTGAAACTATCGGAAAAGCAAAAGTCCTGTGGATGACCGACAATATGACTGATGAACCTGTTCTGCTTGTTAACGGCTTTGAAATTACAGGAAATAAATCTCATAATAATCTGGTCAGAGAAGAATTTGTTAAATATATGAAAGATTATACCAGAGCTGTAGCGGGGAAAGATGTTCCGATAGTAACAGGGCGCACTTATCAGAAAATCAACTATGATGACCTCCCCGAATTTACATCTAATATTAACTTAATTGGTACCTTCCCGGATAATACTTACCACCTTGATTCATTTTTTGAGGCTGAAGGCTCTTGGCCTAAAAATCTTGATAGAGATAAAAATCTGACAACAAGAGTCCTTTATATGCCGGAAAATTACAATCTTAAAATTTCACACATAAATAATTCCATAAGGGAAGACTTTACAAACATTACAGATATTTTAAAAGATATTCCCGGTTTAAAAAATGTAAAAGAATTTGATATTAACAAATTTATGGATTCAACAACAGAATATACTTACAGAGAGCGCGAAATTCTTGAAGATAACCTTAAAATATTGCTAAAGAAACTGAAAGACCTTGATAATCCTGAAGAAAAAAGAATTCAAATAAAACTTGCATTTGATATTCTAACAGATGTAAATACTAAATCCAAAGTAAACCACTTCGCAAATATGCTGGGGGATAATACGCTTAATAACTCTAAAGAAAATACAAGTATTATTGCTAAACTTTTTGATTTAGACACGGAACCTGAAGAAACAGGACACGGTATGTGGCGTATTCCGCAGAGTGAAAATTCTATATACGGCAGGATTAACGGACGCGGCAAATCCGTATCGTCGATTGAAAGCAAGCTGGTAAAAGAAATCCTTGATTTAGAAGTAAAAGATTTAACTGATGCAACATTAACAAACCTTGTTAAAGACTCTTACGGGTTCAGGGTAATCCCCGGACCTGTCCAAAGAGCGGATATTGATGTTAAAACGATTCTTCGTAATGCTGCGCAGACTCATAAAGACCAGTTTGGAGATAGCAGTATACCGCTTGAAGATGCCTTAAGCGATTTTTATACAAACGGATTTAACGGTGCAATATGGAAGCAGCTTTCTGATAAGCAGAGATTGGCAGTCCGCGATATTGCGATAGAAAACAGAAGTGATGCTTTTGTTGATAAAATTATAGAACTTGTATCTGCTGGCAAAATAGATATTTCAAAAATAAGTAATTATTCTACTTCCTTGGATGAAAAACTGCCGTATTTTACTGCTAACCAGTTATATCAAATTTCAGATGCGGTAGAAGCACGGACAGGTAAAAAAATACCTATTGTATCTTATGACGGTGATGACTTTATCCGTAAAGGTTCAACCAGAGATTCCGGCTATACAGCGGGGCAGATGAATTTAAATGTTGTTGGCAGCGACGACTTAATGGAACTCCAGTTCAGGGATGCTGAAGTCGATGTATTTGCGGAATTAGAGCATGTGCCCTATGATATTCAGGAAAACAAACTTACCGTTCGCGGCAGTAAATATGATGCCCATCGAAAAGTGTTAAATAATCTTGATACCGCCGGTCAAAAATTGTATGAAAAATACAGAAGTGATATTTATACATATTACAGGCTTAAAGCGCTTGGCGTTAAAAATTGTACTAAACCTGATATTGTACAAATGTTTGAGGAAGCAATAAAGCGCGGCGGAAAAGTATTTAAAAAAGATTATATAACTACAGCGGAGCGTAACAGGCAGCTTAATCTTATATCTGAGAACGGACTTAAAGAACTTCACGAAACTTGATAAACCCTAAGTTAGCCGGTATAATAATTGAAAGGTAATAGTTATGGATATAAAAAAAATACAATCATCGGATACAGTAAATGCTAAAGGAATAAAAATGGATTCTAAAAAAGTTGTTTCAGCGCTCGATAATGTTCAGAATGCGGTAAAAAATCTGTTTAAGCGCGCCGAGAGAGAAGTCCCTGAAAATCTGGATTTTGCACCGGTTAAAGAAGTTATTTTGAATAATTCAAAAGAGTTTCACCTTAAAATTATTGCAGACCCCGTTGATATTAGAAATTCAAGACGGGTAATCCTGTCTATGGGGATTCCTGAAACGCAGTATTCCGCAAGCCTGTCGCTTACAAAAGGCACCAAGGCGGAAGTTCTTAAAACTTTGTCAGAAGATGATTTTTCAAAGCAGGTTCTTAAGTATATGAAAGAACTTGAAGCAGCTTCAAAATCACTGGATTGATGAATAAGGTTTAGTTGTATTATTGCCGCCGGTGTTTAACCGGCAGCTTAAGTAAGAAATGTTGTTCTAATTACCGGAATCCACGCACGTTCTGTAGCTGTAATGAAAAATTTATTTGTGCGGATTTTTTGTTTGTATTATACTACTGGTATAGCCAGATTTGAAAAAGAGGGGATATATGATGACGCAGAGCAGTTATGATGCAAGTAATATACGTGTATTAGAGGGGTTGGAAGCGGTCCGGATGAGACCCGGCATGTACATCGGGTCAACTTCCCAGAGAGGTTTGCACCACTGTATATATGAAATTGTGGACAACTCTATTGATGAAAGCCTTGCCGGTTATTGTACGGAAATACATGTTACTATACATAAAGATAACAGTGTAACTGTTGAAGATAACGGGCGCGGCATTCCTGTTGATATTAAGCCGGAAACAGGGAAGTCTGCACTGGAAATCGTACACACAGTTCTTCACGCAGGCGGTAAGTTTGGCGACGGGGGGTATAAAGTATCTGGCGGACTTCACGGTGTTGGTGCGTCTGTTGTTAACGCCCTTTCTGAAAAAATGGTGGTTGAAGTTTCAAGAAACGGTTACGTTTGGCGTCAGGAGTATTTAAGAGGTGAGCCGACAGGCCCTGTAGAAAAAACAACTCCAACGACTAAAACAGGTACAAAGTCTACTTTCTGGCTTGACCCTGAAATTTTTACAGAAACAACAGAAATCGACAGAGACATTGTTGCTACTCGTTTTAGGGAAATGGCATTCTTAAATAAAGGGCTCAAAATCGTTATGCATGACGATGTTTCCGGTGAAGAGCAGATATTCCATTATGAAGGCGGTATCGGGAGTTATGTATCATTTCTGAATAAAAACAAAACAGTTCTTTTTGATGAGCCGATTTATATTGACAAGATGGTTGATAAAATGAAGGTTGAAATCGCAATGCAGTATACTGATGCGTATAACGATTGTATACTTTCATTTGCAAATAATATTAATACCCACCATGGCGGGACGCATTTAACAGGGTTTAGAAACGGTATTACACGTGTATTAAATGATTATGCACGCAAAAACAATATTTTAAAAGATTCTGAACAAAACCTTTCAGGCGATGACGTAAGGGAAGGATTAACCGCTATAGTCAGTGTTAAAATTGAAAATCCCGAATTTGAAGGCCAAACTAAAGAAAAGCTAGGAAATCAGGAGGCAATGGGCGCGGTTCAGGATACAATAAGAGAAAAATTCCAGGAGTGGCTGGAATTTAATCCTAAACTTGCTAAAACTATTATAGAAAAAACATTACAGGCTCAAAGAGCAAGAGAGGCTGCAAGAAAGGCAAGGGAATTAACCAGACGTAAATCTGCGCTTGAAACTTCTACTCTTCCCGGAAAACTCGCGGACTGTTCTAACCGCGAGCCTGAAAAATGCGAAATCTTCCTTGTTGAGGGAGATTCTGCTGGCGGGTCTGCAAAACAGGGCAGAAACAGAATGTTTCAGGCTATCCTTCCGTTAAGAGGAAAAATCCTTAACGTTGAAAGAGCGCGCCTCGACAAGATTTACGGTAACAATGAAATTCAGTCTATGGTACAGGCTTTTGGTATTAATATAAGCAAGAACGAGGATGAAATTAACCTTGATAAACTGCGTTACCACAAAATTATTATCATGACCGATGCGGATGTTGATGGTGCGCACATCAGAACATTGTTGTTAACTTTCTTTTTCCGGTATGCAAAACCGTTGATTGATAACGGGTATGTTTATATTGCTCAGCCGCCGTTATTTAAGATTACGACAGGCAAGACATCTGAATACCTGTATGATGAGCACGCTCTTGATAAAATGCTTAAAGAACGCGGTATTAAATCGTTAAGCCTTTCTAATAAAACTAAGACAAAGGTCAGATCCGGTGATGAGTTACTGACTTTGTTACATAATATGTCTACGTTCTATCGTTCTTATAACAACCCGATTCTGAATATTATTCCTGCGGTTGTTTTAAGGGGATTAATCCGTTCTAATATCAAGGCTGAAGATTTTGAAGATCAGGCTAAGATGAATGAAATTCTGGCATACCTAGACCACTACTTAAAGGATCACGCCGAAAATTATAGTATTACTGAGGCTAAGAACTATCGTGTTGAACTGAAGTACGTTCCGGAGGTCTCAAGATATGCTATAGTCCTCCATACTACGGACGAGGATTTCACACTTATTACTGCAAATATAATTAAGAGTAATGAATATAAGCGGTTGAGCAATTCGTATCCGTTAATTCGTGACTTTTTGATAGAAGAAGAAAAAATCCTTATTCTTGAAACTGATACTGAGCAAATAGAAATTAAATCATTTGAGCAGTTACAAAAACTGGTTGATGATAGAGGGCAAAAAGGGTTAACCATTCAAAGGTTCAAAGGTTTAGGAGAAATGATGCCGCAGCAGTTGTGGGAAACTACTATGGATCCGGAGACCAGAACTTTGTTAAAGGTTAGTATAGAAGATGCTATGATGTGCGATCAGCTGTTTGATATACTAATGGGCGACAAAGTTGAGCCGAGACGTGATTTCATTGAAGCAAATGCGGTATATGCAACAAACATAGATACTTAGTTTAATAAGAAGAGGTGTAAACATGAAAAAAGAACTTATTTTCCTTGGACCGCCGGCATGCGGAAAAGGTACCCAGACTGACAGACTAGCGAAATTTATGAATATTCCGCACGTTGATACAGGTTCTCTCTTAAGAGCAGAAATGAAAAAAGGTTCACCGGAAGGTAAGCGCGCTGAATCTTATGTGTCAAACGGACAGCTTGTACCGGTTGAGCTTGTTGCGGAAATTATTAAATTACGTCTTTCACAGGATGATTGCAAAGGCGGATATATTCTTGACGGGTTTCCGAGGAGTCTTGAACAGGCAGAAATTCTTGAAAAACTCAAGGCAGATTTAGATAAAGGTATTGAAACTGATTTTAGAGCAATTTATTTTGATGTTGACCCTGATGTTTTGTTGTCAAGAATCATTAACCGCCGTTCATGCCCGTCCTGCGGTACTATTTATAACGTAAAATATAACCCGCCGAAGGTTGAAGGTAAATGCGACAACTGCGATATTGATTTAATTCAGAGAGCTGATGATACAGAAGAAACTGCTAAAAAACGTTTTGATACTTATTATGAGCAAACTGCACCGTTGATTGATTTTTATAAAAATAAAGGTGTTTTAAAAACATTAAATGCACAAGGCGGTATCGAAGAAGTTTGGGAAAGGCTTAAAGAGGTTGTTGGGTTATGATTAACCGGAAATCAAAAGACGAAATAAAAAGAATGCGGCATGCAGGTCATATTGTTGCCCTAGTTCATCAGGCAATGAAAAAGGCCGTTGAGCCGGGTATTTCGACTTTGGAACTGGATGATATAGCATACAGGGTTATAAAAGAAAACCGTGCTATTCCTACATTTAAAGGTTACAGCGGTTTCCCTGCATCAATTTGTACATCTGTAAATGAACAGGTCGTACATGGCATCCCTTCAAAAGATGTTATTCTTAAAGCCGGTGATATTATAGCTATTGACGTTGGCGCCACTTACGGCGGAATGGTCGGAGATAGTGCCTGGTCTTATGCAGTAGGTGAAATATCCGAGGAGAAACAGCGTTTAATGAAAGCTACAGAAGAAGCCTTAATGGCAGGTATTGCACAGATGCGAGACGGAAATATTCTTGATGATATCTCAGGAGCAATAGAAGATGTCGCAAACAGAGAGCATCTCGGTATTGTTCGTCACTATGGCGGGCACGGTGTTGGACATGTTATGCATGAAGATCCGTTCTTGTTTAATTATCGTGTTGGCGACCATACCAGAATTAAAACAGGCATGGTCATTGCTATAGAACCTATGCTTAACCTCGGGTGTGATGATGTTGTTGTTGCTTCTGATAAATGGACAGTCAGTACAAAAGACGGTGAGCCCTCTGCTCACTTTGAGCATACGGTATTATGTACAGATGATGAGCCGATAATGATGACAACATTGATAGAATAGAGATGAGAATTCCTTTTAGAATTATAAAAGCCCGATACAAAAAGTATCGGGCTTTTTTCTTATTTTAGGTATCTGAACTTAATAAGCGCCCAGAGAGCATCCAGTCCGTCAATATAAGAAATCTTTTTCCCTTCATCATAATTCCGCCCGTTATATGAAATGGGAACTTCTTTAAAGCGCGCACCCTTTTTTAACATTTTGGCTGTGATTTCAGGCTCAAAGTCAAAACGTTCTGATTCTATGTCAATATCCTTTATAAACTCTGCTTTAAAGGCTTTATAGCAGGTTTCCATGTCAGTAAGAGTCGTCTTAAATAAAAGATTTGTAATATAGGTTAAAAACTTGTTGCCATAATAGTGCGAAGTAACAGAGGTATTGGAGTTTGTCATATTTAAAAACCTTGAACCGTATACAACATCGGCTTCATCTGCTAATAAGACTTCAATTAGGAATTTATAATCATCAGGATTATATTCTAAGTCGGCATCCTGTATAATTATTATATCTCCGGTTGCATGAGCGAGTCCGGTTTTTAGTGCTGCTCCTTTCCCTTTATTTATTTTATGATAAAAAACCGGATGGGATATTTTTGCATAGAGCTTCTGTGTTCCGTCAAGCGAGTAGTCGTCTATTAAAATAATCTCTTTTTCTAATCCGCAAAAATCAGCCTTTTCCACTTTCTCTAATATTGGCAGCAAAGTATTTACTTCATTGTACACCGGCATTAAAACTGTAACTTTTTTCATACAAACCTCTCTAAGTGATTATTATACCACAAAAAATGTTATAAATACTTGATAGTGATTAAAATTTAGTATATACTTTTAATATATGAACGGGTGTGAGATGACTTTACAAGATTTTATAATATCGTCCGTTAAGGATATTTCTGACAGGAAGTATGACGAGAGCGAGTGGCTGATAAAGGAACATCGTTCTATTTATAAGAATGATTCCTCTGTATGTTTGTCTCTTCTTGCCTTGCTAGAGTATATGAAGGGGAATTTTAATTTATCGCTGCATTATCTTGATGATGCTAAATTCCTTGCTGATAACGGAAATTTACCTGTTGATATTATATTGAATGAAGTAATCACAGGTTTTATTAATTATGCAGAGAAAAACAATTCCTTGTATACTATTAATTATAACAAGGCTAAAAAACTGGCGCAGAGCAAAAAAGAACAGCTTTTCTTTACCAAAATAACGGAACTTATTGCTTCTTTTCCCGGAGGCAGCAATTATACGGCTTCCGCACAAAAAGATCCGCTTGTTGCACTTGTTAAAATCGGACAGGCTGTCGGTGCAGAAAAAAATATCAAAAAACTTATTCACACTATTGCAGAAGAAACAAAGTTTGCAATGAAATCTGACAGGTGTACCGTATTTCTTTATGACAAGGATACTAACGAAATATATTCAATAGTTGCATTGGGGTTAGGCAGCGAAGAGTTACGGCTCCCAGCCGGAAAAGGGCTTGTCGGATATTCAATTATGAGCGGTGAAACGATTAATATTCGTGAAGCGTATGATGATCCGAGGTTTAACAGAGATGTTGACTTGTCAACAGGTTACAGGACGAAGACCATCCTCTGTATGCCGATTAAAAATATTAATAATGAAATAATCGGAGCTTTTCAGGTTTTAAATAAAAACGACGGGTATTTTACAAGAGAAGATGAAGATCTTCTTATGGCAATAGCTTCAAGTGCCGGTATATCATTGGAAAATGCCCAGCTTTTTGAAAAGCAAAATAAAATGATTGAAGAGCAAAAAGTTATTTTAGACAGTTTTATTGATGCTCTTTCAACCTCAATTGATGCACGCGACAAAATTACGTCAGGTCACTCTGCACGTGTAAGAATGTATGCAACGCTTATTGCTAAAGAATTTAAACTTTCAGACAGTGATATTTCAATTTTGGAAAAAGCTGCGGCTTTGCATGATATCGGTAAAATTGGTATCAAGGATTCTGTATTGCAAAAAGAAGGCAAGCTTACACCGGAAGAATATAAACATATTCAGGAGCACGTTGAAATTACACATCATATATTAGAAAAAGTACATATGTCTGACGACTTTGTAAAGATTACCGATATTGCGTGTTCCCATCATGAAAAATATGACGGCAGCGGATATTACAGGCACCTTAAGGGAGATGAAATACCCTTTGGCGGTCGTATTCTCGCCGTGTCTGATGTTTTTGATGCTATTACTTCAAAACGTCACTATCGTGACAAAATGTCTATTCAAAAAGTTATAGAGATTATACAAAACGGTTCAGGCTCACATTTTGACCCTGCTGTTGTTGATAAGTTTTTACATATTCCGCTTAACAAAATCGTTGATGTTTTTTTAACAGAAAACCACTTAACTCTTGAAATGAAAGATAATGAAATTTTATCCAAATACAACTTCACCGATTTGTACAGGGCGATTACATGCGGGAAGTTAAAGAAATTGGCTGCCGCATTCAACAAGTATTACGTTGGAGCGGGGGCAAATGAAGAAATGTAGCGGTATATTATTATCAATATTGATTGCTGTATGTGTATCTTTACCTTGTTTCCCGGATGTTATTGAAGGATATGGTATTGACTATAACCGTAAAGATGCGTACACACTTGCAAAAAATAAATTTGCACTGACCAATGTAAAAACGGCGCATGATGAGTTTGAGACAATGATAGAGTCCTCAACCAATAAAGATTTCGTGCTGCTTGATACTGCCATCATGCTTGCTGAATACGGCTTTTTTGATTTGACGGATAATATATTTTCTAAAATGGATGATTATGAAATCTCTAAATTTTACATTGAAGATATAAAACACTTTTACTATCCGGCCAAAAGAATGAGTGTGAATGATTTATTGTTTTTGGCAGAGGCTTATTCTAATATTATGTACAATAATTACGCACAGGAAGCAGTATTAGATGTTATTAACAATACAGAACTGCTTCGGGAACATAGCGATTATGCCTTTTATATTATTGCTCTGGGGTATTATGAAATTAAAGATATCGAACAGGCTCAAAATTATATATCGATAGCTTTAAGCTTAAATCCAAATAATGTAAATTATAAGATTCTTAAAACTAAAATTCTTCTTGAAAAAAAGAATAAAAAGCAGGCTCTTAAGCTGCTTGAAGAAATAAAAAAAGAACATTTTAAAATCTCGGAATTTCAAAATAAAATACTGGCGTTGGAACAGTTTGTTTTATATAAAACGGAAAAACATGAAAAATTAAAAGATTATCATTTAGGATATTATTACTTTTTAGAGGGTAAAACGGGTTTTGCGCAGAAAGTACTATTGAATGCGCTCTCTAGCAATAAAAAGGTTAATAAAGATATATATGCATTGCTGGGAATAACGTATTTATCGACATCTATACAGCAGGCTCGGGAAAATGCGGAAAAGAGTATTAAAAATGGCGGCGAAACTTTTCATTCTTTGTATACACTGGGGCTTTTACAGCTGCAGAATGAAAAGTATAAATCAGGTTTAAAACTGCTCAATAAAGCAAAAAAATATGAAAAAAATACTTATAATGCAGAGCGGCTTATAGCTTTGGCATATAGGTTTACTGGTAAAAACAAAAATGCAATTAAACTCTGGAATAAACTTTTGAGCAAACAGCCTGAAATTTATGAAGGATATTATTATATTGCAATTGATACAAAAGATAGTAATAAAGAAGCTCTTTTAAAGAAAAGTTTGAGTTACAATGTAAATTATTCTCCTGCATATTATAAACTTGGAGAAATTTATATAGACCGCGAGAACTTTGATTTAGCAAAAAAATACATTTATAATGCTCACTATATTGACGAAAATGATTTTAGATATTATTATTATCTCAGTCAATTAGAGTCTCAAAGAGGAAACAAAGAACTGGCTGACAACTATATTAATATGTGTACAAGACTGGAACCAAATTATCAAGCCATAATAGACAGGGAAAAAGGATTTGAAAAGTAATATTCTGATAGTAGAAGACCATGAATTAACAAGATTTGGGCTAAAAGCGACGTTTGAGGGGAGTGAAATAGCCGGGAATATTTATGAGGCAAATTCTGCTGAAAAGGCATTGGATATCATATTAAATAATAGTATTGATTTAGTGATAATGGATTTGGGGCTGCCAGGAATGAACGGTATTGTGGCAAGCCGGAAAATAAATGATTTAAACCGCGGAATAAAAATCATTATCTTAACTTCGCACAATGATGAACAGGAGGTTATACAGTCATTGAAGGCAGGTGCAAATGCGTATTGTTCAAAAGAAATTAATCCGGTTCGTCTGCTTGAAGTTGCGGCATCTGTTTTAGACGGAGCCTCCTGGTTTGATCCGTCAATAGCACATATAGTTTTAAGGGCGGCATCAAACACCCAAATGAATGATGTTTCACAAAATAAAAAGGATTATAATTTAACAATACGTGAAAAACAGATACTAAAATTAATTACAGAAGGGTATAGCAATATAGACGTAGCAAAAGAATTATGTGTAACAGTTAATACTACAAAGGCGCATGTTGCAAGCATTTTGCAAAAACTGGAAGTAGAGGACAGGCTTCAGGCAGCACTTAAAGCGCTTAATGAAAAATTGGTTTAAGAGGGAATTATGGATGGTTTAGCTTCAATATTACTGGTAGATGACAATCCGAAATATTTGGCGGATGCTCTTCCGATGTATGGATATGATGTTACTGTAGTGACAAACGGGATAGATGCGCTAAAAGAGCTTAGTAATGACGATAAAGAATACGATTTGGTATTGCTGGATGTAATGATGCCGCAAATGAACGGTTGGGATACATTAAAAGCGATAAGGAGTAATAAAAAACATAAATATCTGCCGGTGATTATGATAACGGCAGTTAATGAAGATCAAAAGATTGTATCCGGGTTAAAAATCGGGGCTGATGATTATATCGTGAAGCCTTTTATTCTTCCAAATTTATTGGCGCGTATGGAGGCTATTTTAAGACGGTGTAAATGGCAAAATGAAAATGGTCCTAAGAAGGATGTTTCTATTAATGCAAATACGGATATTGAAGCATTAACATCCAGAGAAAAAGAGGTCTTGGCATTAGTTGCAAAGGGCGCAACCAATCAGGATATTGCAGATAAGTTATTTGTACGTGACGTTACAGTAAAAACCCACCTTAATAGTATATTTAAAAAGCTTAAAGTTACAAACAGAACACAAGCTGTTTTACTTGCTATGCAGATGAATTTAATAAATTAGGAGTAAGAGAATGTTGACTAAAGACGAATTGTTGAGACTGGTAGAAACCGATGTAGATGCCTTTAATGAAAAATTAGCAGAAGCGGGAGAAGATGGTGCTGATTTGAGTGAAGTGGATTTTAGTAATATGACTTTAGACGGGGTCAATTTTACAAATGCAAATCTTAACTCTGCGAGTTTTTCCGATGCGAATATTAGTGAAGCCGATTTCACCAATTGTGATTTGACTTCTGCTGATTTTACCCGTGCAAATTGCGTTGAGTGCAATTTCTCTGAAGCACTTTTAAACGGGGCAGATTTCAGTTATGGTAAGTTTGATTATTGTAACTTTACTGAAGCAGATATGGCGGGAGCAATATTAAATGAGGCGGATTTAACTAATTCTGATTTTTCGTGTTCGTATAACCTAAATGCATGCAGGTTTGATGAAGCCACTGTCTGGCCGGAAAGCGACATGCTTCCTGATGATTTTGATTCTGTGTACTCTGATGACTTATCCTCTTTAAGAGATGAGGATGATTATCATCAAAACTCGGATTACTAAAGGTTTGATAAATATTCAATAATGTCAGCGGATTCATACATTTTGAGTCCGCTTTCTTTGTTATAAAGAAAAGGTACTTGCCTCTTCCCGCCAAGTCTTATTAAGGTTTCTTCTTCTGCCGGGTTATTAATGTCATGTTTTGTATATTTAATACTATTTGAATCCATAAAATTCATTACTTTCTGGCAGTAAGGACAGCGTTCTAATTCAAATAATTCATACATAAATTATTACTCCTTTGATAGCTCTATCTTGATACAAAACTTAAAAAGTTCCTATTCTCCGGTTGTTGAATTTTATCCTTATGTTATCATAATCATATAGAGAAATGAGGTAAAAATGAGCGGACATTCAAAGTGGTCGACAATAAAACGTAAAAAAGCAAAAGTTGATTCGGCGCGTGCAGCAGAGTTCCAGAAGTATTCAAGAGAATTAATTGTTGCATCGAGATTGGGAGGAAGTGATCCGTCCGGTAATTTTCGTCTAAAAACGGCTATCGAACGTGCTAAAGCAGCGGGGCTTCCAAATGATAATATAAAAAGGGCTATAGAAAAAGGGGCCGGTTCCTCCAATAACGAAAATTACGAAGAAATAGTTTATGAAGGCTATGCAGAAGGCGGCGTGGCTGTTGTTGTTGAAGCAATGACTGATAACAAAAACCGTACGGCCGGTGATATAAGAAGTTATTTTACAAAATATAACGGAAATCTTGGAGAAACCGGATGTGTAGGCTGGATGTTTGATAAAAGGGGCAGTATTACATTTGATAAAAATGTAGATTTTGAAAAACTTTTTGAAGCTGCAATTAATTTGAATGCTGAAGATATTATTGAAGAAGACGATGGTTATAAGGTATATACATCAGTAGCGGATTTTCAAAATGTAGTAGAGGGTCTTGAAAAAGAGGGTTTTGTTTCTTCTAATGCTGAATTTACAAGAATACCGCAGAATATGATTGAGATAACAGATGAAAAAGTTGCATCTAACGTATTAAAGCTTTTAAGCAGGCTTGAAGAACATGATGATGTTCAAAATGTGTATGCAAATTTTGATATCTCGGATGAACTTATGGAAAAACTTGATATATAAAGGAGTATTATGAATACAGTAACAATAATTGGCAGAGCCGGTCAGGATGCCGAAATTAAATATTTTGAATCGGGAAAGGTTAAGACATCTTTTTCTCTTGCAGTCAACCGCTGGGATGCAAGGACTAAAGAGGAGGTTACGGACTGGTATAATATTGAAGTATGGGATAAACAAGCTGAATTTGCCGGTGAGTATATTAAGCGCGGCCGCCAGGTTGCTGTTGACGGGAGAATTAGTATCAGTAAATGGAATGATGCTTCTGGCGATACAAGGGAAAGATATCTTATAGTAGCTAATAATATACGGTTATTAGGGTCAAAGAGGGATGCTGAATAATGTTTATTTCTGATTTGGTTGGGATAATCGCTGATGACCTTACAGGTGCAAATGATACAGCCCTGCAAATGCAGCAAAAAGGTGCGGCAACCAAAATACTTCTTGAAGAACAGATCCCGTCAGAATTCGCGCGGGAAACAACTCAAGCCTGGGCCATCTCCACAGAAAGTAGAAATTTATCAGCGGAAGAGGCCTATAACAAAGTAAAAAATACCACAGTTTTTTTGAAGGATAATTTTAACTTTGAATATTATTACAAGAAAATAGATTCAACACTGAGAGGACATATAGCAATAGAAACCCTTACTGTATTGAAAGAGCTGGAATATGATGCGGCAGTGGTAATTCCTGCATTTCCTGCGGAAGGCAGAATTACTGTTGGAGGGTATCATTTATTAAAAGGGCTTCCTATATCAATGAGTGATATGGCGATGGATCCTGTCTGTCCGATTTTGGAATCTCATATTCCTACTATGTTTAAAGCTCAGGTTGGGACAGAACATGAAGATATTATCGGGGTTCTAGAGCTTAAAACTGTTATGAACGGAGCAGGTCCGATATTAAAAAGATTAAATGAATTAATTGATGAGGGAAAAAAATTAATAGTTGTAGATGCTGTCTCTACTACTAATATTGAACAGGTTGTTCTGGCAATTAACAGGATGGAGTATAAGATATTGCCAACAGGAACAGCTGCATTTGCTAAAGTACTGGCAAATGTCTGGTTAGGTGCTGCAAAAATTCATGAAGAACAATTAAAAATTCCTGTCCTGCCTAAACTGGTTTTATCAGGAAGTGCTACACAGATTACTGCTAAACAGATTGAACGTCTGGAACAATCTGATGATTATCAAAATGTATATGTTATATCATTAAAAGCTGCTGATATTATTAACAATAAGCAATCTATAATAGTTGAAAAAGTTTTAGATAATCTTGGTAAAGATAATATCATAGTAGTGCATACTTCAAATATAATGAATGATTATGAAGAGGTTTCAGGGAGTATTCAGGATGATGATAGTACCAGAATTTTTTATCAAAAGGTAACTGATTTTCTGGGGTATATTGCACAGGAAATATCTCACTCCCGTGACATTATACTAATAACTATGGGGGGAGAAACATCTTATAAATGTTGTAAGAATATAAATTCAACAGAATTAGATATTGTAGATGAAGCAGCCCCTGCTATAGCGTTAGCCAGAAACAGCCAGAAAAAATGGATTGTTACAAAATCCGGAAATCTGGGGAATGCGAATACGCTTGTTGATATTTTAAATTATCTGAAAGCTCATGAATAAATATACTCAAAAAATAGCAATTACACTCGGGGACCCGAATGGAATTGGAGCGGAAATAGTTATAAAGGCTCTTAATTCTATGGATATTAACCCTTCTGAATTTGTAATCGTCGGGAATAAAGGGTTGCTTGACGTAAATGGTCATCTCAGAAAAAATATAGAGCTGATAGATATACCTTATATTGGCTCGTATAATCTGGGAAAGGATACAAAAGAAGGCGGGGATTTTTCCTTTAGGCAATTAGAGACAGCCTGTAAAATAAGCCCAAGGAGAATTGTTACAGCGCCGGTATCAAAAAAAGCTATGCATTTGGCCGGGCATTATTTTAACGGTCAAACTGAAGTACTCGAGCATTTCCTTGCAAAAAACAATGAAAAAGCAGAAATGCTATTTCTAAATAACGATTTCAGGGTACTGCTTTTGACAAGACATGTACCTTTAAAAGAGGTGGTTGTAACGAAAGAACTGGTTTCTTCAAAAGTTAAGCGGCTAGTTGATTTTTTTAAAAGACATACAAATATACAAAATCCAAGAATTGCATTATGCGCATTGAATCCTCATGCGGGTGAAAACGGTGTATTGGGCAATGAAGAAATTGAAATACTAAATCCGGCTGTAGAAAAACTCGCTTTTGAAGGGATAAATATTGAAGGGGCATATAGTGCAGATACGTTGTTGGCAGAAGCTTTACGCTGCTCAATCTTAAAGACGAAACAGCCTTATGATTGTTATGTGGCAATGTATCACGACCAGGGATTAATACCAATTAAGGCTGCAGGCACATCTTCTACGGTTAATATGACGATAGGTCTTGATATAATCCGTACTTCTCCGGCTCATGGTACTGCTTTTGATATAGCAGGCAAAGGCATTGCTTCTGAAAAATCAATGGTAGCAGCGATAGAAGCGGCTTTGCACATATAAATTTACATTTATACACACTCCATTGAACAGAAATATTTTTTAGGTTACGCTTAAAACAGTAATAGTTAAACGGGTGTATGTATAATGGATAATGCTTCTATTGAAAACGGATTTATAGTAGACCTGAGTAATGCAAAAAACACTTCACAATTAATCTATGAGTTAAGTTCCATATTAGATTTGCCAGAGGCAAGAAATAAAAAAATCTGCCTTAAACTCGGGGATACTGATTTAAATCAATCTCAGCTGCTTAGTATAAAGGCACTGATTGATTCAATGCAAGGTGAAATCGGTATGATTGATACCTCTTCGGCTCAAACAAAGGCAGCGGCTGAAAATCTTTCTATACTGGTTTCTGAGCTAAAAAATGAAGCAGAAACAGAGTCTGAGTATACAACGGTAAAACCGGAAGAAATTGACGCAGTACTCGGGATTGTAACAACTGTTGATGAAAATAACGAGCAAAAGCAAGAAACAGTTCCCTTGACACCTATTGCCGATTTTAGCGAGGTGGCGGAGGCAGGCGGTTTGGTTCTTAACGGTGACAGCAAGTATGTTATGATGGATACAACAGGAATCTTGCCCGATGAACAAAAAAATCATGAAGAAAATCCGGAAACCCTTCCTACTCTATATTTAAACAGAACATTACGTTCCGGCCAGACAATCAGTTATGACGGCAATATATTTATAGTGGGTGATGCTCACCCCGGTAGTGAAATAGTAGCCCAGGGTGATATTACGGTTTGGGGAATTCTGGGCGGTATAGCTCATGCAGGGGCTCACGGTAATGTAAACGCAAAGGTTAGAGCCTTGAAACTTAATGCAATACAGTTAAGAATTGCGGGGCTGTATGCCAGACGAAATGATACATATAACGTACCGTTTGTCCAAAAATCTAATGAATTTACCCCTGAAGTAGCAGTATTAGAAAATAACAGTATAGTAATTTACAAAAAACTAAGGAGAGACGAATGAGTGGTCGAGTAATAGTTATTACCTCAGGCAAGGGCGGAGTTGGTAAAACAACTACCAGTGCCAATATTGGTACGGCTTTGGCAAAAGCCGGAAATAAAGTCGTGCTTATCGATACAGATATAGGACTAAGAAATTTGGATTTGCTGTTGGGGTTAGAAAACAGAATTGTCTATACTATTGTTGACGTTGTAGAAGAACGTTGTAAGTTAAAGCAGGCGCTTGTTAAAGATAAGAAAAATCCGAATTTATCATTGCTGGCTGCTGCGCAAACACGTGATAAATCTGCGGTTACACAGGAACAATTGAAGGAAATTTGTGAAACTCTTAAAAAAGATAATGATTTTATTCTTGTTGATTGCCCGGCAGGTATTGAGCAAGGGTTTCAGAATGCTATTGCAGGGGCTTCCGAGGCAATTGTTGTTACCACTCCGGAAATGTCTGCAATAAGGGATGCCGATAGAATTATCGGGCTTCTTTCTGCCCGTGAAGAAATTGAAAGTTACAAGCTTTTATTAAACAGGGTCCGCCCAAATCTTATTGCATCAAATGATATGATGAGCGTGGAGGATGTTGTAGAGCTTCTGGCATGTGATTTGATTGGTATAATCCCTGAAGATACAGGTATTATTTCATCAACAAATAAGGGCGACCCGATTGTAAATGATGAAAAGTCCTTAGCCGGACAGGCTTATAGAAATGTGGCAAGACGTATAATGGGCGAAGAAGTTGAATTCTTAAATCTTGAAGAAGATAAAAATTTCTTTGGTAAGATTAAAAACTTTTTTGAAAAAACCATTAAAGATATAAAGGCTAAGATATAAGAGGAGCATAGGGAAATGAGTTTTTTTACAAGCTTTTATAATAAGGTTTTTAGCTTCTTTAAGCCGCAGGAAGTATCTGATAATAATGTTAAAGAGGTTGCAAGGAGCCGGTTAAAGTTAGTTTTAATGCAGGACAGGACAAATCTTACTCCTAAAATTCTTGAGCAAATGCGCGGCGAATTGGTGGATTTGTTGTCTAAATATGTTGAATTAGACAAGAATTTGCTTGAGTTGAATTTTGAACAGGAAGGCGATCAGGTAGCTCTTATGCTTTCGATTCCTGTTATCAGAGCAAAAGATGAAAAAGAAATAGAAGAGGCTCTTAAAAAAGACGCATTGTTGAAAGGTATAAAATTGGCTGAGGACGAGGATGATGCTGATGCTGCAACTGAAGAGAATGAGTCTGTTGATACAGCTGAGGGGGCTGATGGTGATGAAAATTGTATTGAAGATTCTGAAACATCCGAAGAAGCTGCACAAGATGATTCTCAAAGTGCGCCTGCAGAGGAAGAAAATTCTTCCGGCGAAAATAGCGGCGGCAGTGTGAATGAAGAAAATAATACACCGGAAACGGTATAATTTTTATTTGTAAATATAAAGAGGGTGACGGTACTGTCACCCTCTTTCTTAATTATTATTTTCTTTCAGCCGGCGGAAGTTGTCTTGTTTGTACTTTATCGGCCGGAGTAAATTTTTTATCGGGAGCTTTCATTATCTTACGCGGGGCAGGCCTATCACCGCGGAAATGTTGTTTGAACGGGCAATCATATCCCGGACCTCCTCTGTGGAATTGGTGTGCAATCGACGGAGGCGGCATCATTTGACCATAGGGGCAGGGCGGGAATTTAGGTTTTGTTAATTGCCCCATAAGTATTAGAGCTAACAAGCACCCGATAAATGAACCGCAAACGATGATTAAAAAATGTTTAACTGTGCTTTTTCTAATTTCATAAAATTCTTTTTGTTCTTCACTCATAAAGTCCATCCTTTCTTTTTACACTCCTATAACGAAAATTAAAAATAAATGTTCATTTTTAATTTTAAAAATTCAATTTTACAAATCTTAATAATTAGTGTATTTGTATGGTTGAAAACCTAAAAAATGTGGCATATAATAAATATACACGGAAGATAATAATATCAGGAAGGATCGAAAAGATGACAATATCATTCAGCGGATTAGCAAGCGGTTTGGATACAGATTCTTGGGTTAGTGCACTCGTTTCAGTAAAACAATTGGGTGTAACGTCTTTGCAAAGTCAGTTGTCTGCTCTTCAGGAAACTCAGACAACAATTAGTAATTTGAAAACATCGTTCACAAATTTTCAAACAGCTTTACAGGCATTAACCGATTCTTCATACAGTGCGTCAATGGATATATTTGCTGCAAATACAGCGACATCAAGTGATGAAACGGTGTTTACGGCCTCTGTTACGACAGATGCTATCCGTGATACATACGATATTACCGTAAAGCAATTAGCAACTACAACTTCTGCTCAGGCTCAAGAAGCTGTTAGTGAAGTTGCTGATGGTAACACAAGACTTTCTGACTTAGGTATTCAGGCGGGATCTTTCACCGTGTACGTAGACGGGGTTAGAACTGAAATTAATATTGATGAAAATGATACGGTCGCAAACTTACAATCAAGATTAAGTTCTGCAGGTGCAACTCTTACTATAGACCAGGATACCGGAATTTTATCTATTGCGGCTACTAATTCCGGCGACGAATTAAGAATAGGTGCTAACACTGATACGTCAAATTTTGTATCACTTCTGGGACTTGAAATTGATGAAAATGGTGTTTATAATTCTGCATCATCAGTTTATCAGGTTATAGGGTCTACATTGTTAACGGATGCAAATGCCGGGTTTAAAACACAAATTGCGGAAGGCACTTTTACAATAGGTAATGCTACATTTACTATTGATGAAAATACCACTTTAGATAACATAATTTCACAAATTAACAATAGTGAAGAAGCAAATGTTTTTGCTTCGTGGGATGCTGCTAACGGAAAGTTAATCTTACGTTCTACCGTTGAAGGTGCATCTTATATTAATATAGAGGCAGGTACAAGTAATTTTACTGATGTAATGGGACTTACCGTTACCGAAAGAGACAGCAGTAATAATATTACCTCTACCAGACTTATTACTGCGGCTCAAGAGCTCGGACAAAATGCAATTGTTAATATTAATGGTACTGATATAACTTCTTCATCTAATACTGTAACCTCAGATATTTCAAGAATTACGGGTGTTACGTTGAATCTTAAGTCCGTTAATACCTCTGAAACAGGTGAAACGACTTTAACAATTGCCCAGGATACTGAAAAAGTTACCAGTGCTATTACGGAGGTAATTGATTCCTACAATTCATTGATGTCTGAAATTGATTCTTTGACAAGTCTGACAGGTGAGTTACATGGTGAAACTACATTAAAATCAATTTATTCATCTTTACGTAATACTATGAATTCAGCTATAGAAACAGATGGTGCATATTCATTATTATCACAGATAGGTATTTCTACAACAGCTGCAAGCAGCGCAATGGCTGATGATACTGTTTCACTTACTCTTGATGAGGATGCATTGCTTGAAGCATTGGCTAATAATCAAGATTCTGTAAAAGAATTATTATTAGGTACTAATGGAATAATTTCAACATTAAAAACAACAGTTGATAATACCCTGTATTCAGGCGGTTATTTTACAACTAAAGAGACATCATTAACCACTCAGGTTTCTAATATGCAGGATAAAATTACTAAAAAGCAAGAATCGGTGGATACATATCAGGCAAGACTTGAATCCCAGTTTGCAGCGATGGAAAATGTTATTGCTCAGCTTAATGCTAATTATAGTTCATTATTATCAGGTTAAGTTAGATGTTAATAAGTTATAGGGTGCGGTAATTTAGTTACATTACCGCACCTTTTTTGTTTTTTCTTGACAATGCATAAAGATTATTTTACGATTTACTTACGAGGAAATGGAGTGAATATCTCCAGCTGTGCCGCAGCCGTAATAGCCGGAATGCTCTGCTTTAATAATGTTTCGGAACAAAACATTATGTTGCTTAAAATTCAGAATAATGAGGAAGTTTAGTATTGAGTAAAAATGTGACTTCTGTAATGCAGCCGCGTGCCGGTTTGTGTCCGCACGGGATGCCCCCTTCTGCGTGCCCTGTATGCTCTAATATGGGCGGCGGGGGAGGTAAGAAAACAGAATTGAGTTTTAAATCTTCAAAGCTGCCTATGATGAGTTGGAATCAATGCGAAGCAATAGGATATTTCTTAAAGGCGCAGCGGCGGGCTTCGGAAAAACAGAGGTTAAATTTTAAGCTGCTTACTTTACAACTTCAATTGCAGGCTGATAGGTTTGGGAAAATTGTTGAAAGGATGCAGACTCTTGCAGAGATGTTAAGCACCATACCCGGAGGAATATTTATTGCGGCTCCTGTCAGGATACTTGCAGTACTTCCTTTGCAGGTTATGCATAATACTTTTTCTAAAGTTGTTGATATAACGGATAAGATAGCGGCAATTGTCGGTGAGATTTTAAATGGATTAGAAAGGGCAAAAGAGAAACTTAACGAGTTTATTAAAGAGTTGAAAAATAAATTTTTTAAATTATTTGAGATTTTTGCACCTCAAAATAACCGGGATAAAGATAAAACTATTGATGAAGAAAAGAAAATATTTAACTTTAAGTTATTAAGAAAACTGCTTGGAAAGAAGAAGGATGAAGATTATGAAACTTGAGCAGGACATTGAAACAAGAATGACCCGTCGTAATATGACAAATACACAGAAAAAAAATCAAACAAGTTTAATGGAAGGTGTTGTTGTAAATAATTTTATAAAGGATGTAACACTTGATGAGGCCTATGATACGCTTGTAATTTCGCGACAGACAAAAATGCCGGAAAAACTTTATGAGGTTGAGCCCAAAAAGGAACGCGGTTTGTTATCTCTGTGTGCCGCATCATTAGGAATAATGGCGGCATTATTTGCAGGGTCTAAATTTGTTTCTTATATTTCTCGTCCGGGTATTGAAAAACCTCCGGGAATAACAAGAAATCATTGTATAAACAATGAATTGCACCAAAGTATGTTTAGCATGCTTCATTCCCCGAATAAAAAAACTATCCAGGCTTTTTCCGGGGTTATAGCTCTTAGTTCTATGGCCTTTCTTGGAAAGATGTTTATAGACGGATGTAAAGAAATTTGGGTAAAAAAACGGGAAGCAGATATTCAGAAAAACCTTCAGGAAAATTTGATAAAAGTTGAGGCTCAGTGTTTTTCAGGTAAAATTCAAATTATAAGGAGTTTATTATCCCAGAAGGCCCGCAGGTTTTCATTAGACCTCGGTGTAAACTATGAAAAGGATTTGACTAATAAAGGAAATGTCAGCTTTAAGTCCGGCGGTGACGCTGAACAAAAAAATTCCACAGCCTACTGGGCTATCGCCGCAGGAACAGTTATCGGCATTGCTTCATTAGGATATTTTGCAATGAAGAATTTACGAAAGAATGCGCAAAACATGAAAAAAGGGGTTGAGGATACCAAAAAACTTATAGACAGCACGGTTGCTAAAATCAATGAGGGTAAAACTGTTACTGATAACAAAGATGAATTAAAATACCTGGAGCAGCTTTTAGAGACAATCTGGGCGGACGAGACTTTGATTAAATCGACAATCAACAGACTTAATTTCCCGAAAGAGGAAAAACAAAAACTTTCGGAAAAGCTTATAGAAAGTATTACTTCTCCTGTTGAGCAGGCTAATAGTGTAATGGGCGGCTCAGGCAGAAATAAAATAACATATTATTCGCATGTTAATGATTATCTCTCATTCTTTTATGATTGGCTGATGAACAGTGATAACAAGCAGTTTAGGAATTTATTTTTCGGGATAAGTTCTATTAGTGCTTTATCTTATACAGGGAAGAATATTTTTGAGGCAGTTAAAGAAGTTCAGGTAAAGAAGTATAATGCTGAAATTGAACTTAATTTGCAGCAGCGCCTTGTGTCAACTGAACTTAGAAATTTCAAAGCAAAAAAAGATTCCGCAATTGAGCCCTTGTGTAATGAATTTTACCGTCAAAAAGTTACTGGCAAATCAAATGAAGAGTTAAAAGTAATTGCTGATAATATATTATTTGAAATAAAGAATGGCCCGCCGTTTGTATATTCATAGGCTAAATATAAAAAAGAAATGAAAAAATGTAAGGAATTTGATTATGTATGGAACAGTAATACTCCCGGACGTAAATTGTAATTATTGCAGATTTGATGATAACAAGATTAGTCCTGTAATAAATCGAGGGGCAGCAGCCTTTTCTGAGATTGAAAATAATTTAAAAAATGCTAAAACCGAAGAAGAAGTAGTAGAAAATCTTTATATTATAGACCGTATGATTGAAAACGGTGTGCAGGGGGCAGCTTGTTTGTATCCGGTGCTGTCCAAATATAATAATACCTCGTCTCCCAATATTCAAACATTTCTAGCCGGAATTTACAGAAAAATAAAAGTTCCTGATGCCTTTGGACCTTTGCTTGCAATGCTTATCAGAAATTCTATAAATCCGCCTGCTTCATCTTTTGATCCAAATGAAGAAATAGGCGGTGCCCTTTTGGATTATTTGGCATAATTAGTTGTTCTTAAAATATTAATTTTTTGTTTATTTTTTAAGGTTTTCTGAAAAAAAGTGATTTAATAATAATGTAGAAAGATTATAACTATATTTCATAGAAAAGGAGATATTAAAAATGGCAAAAACAATTGGTATTGACTTAGGAACAACAAACTCTGTTGTTGCTGTTATGGAAGGTGGACATCCTACGGTTATAGCAAATGCTGAAGGTACAAGAACAACCCCTTCAATAGTTGGTTTTACAAAGAATGGCGAAAGGTTAGTCGGTCAGCTGGCTAAACGTCAGGCAATCGTTAATCCGGACAAAACAATTGCATCTATAAAACGTCACATGGGTGAAGATTATAAAAAGAATATAGATGGCAAAGACTATACTCCGCAAGAAATTTCTGCAATGATTTTAAGAAAACTTGCTGATGATGCAAGTGCATATCTTGGTGAAAAAGTTACTTCCGCAGTTATTACTGTTCCTGCATACTTTAATGATGCACAAAGACAAGCAACAAAAGATGCAGGTAAAATTGCAGGGTTAGATGTTTTACGTATTGTAAACGAGCCGACAGCTGCCGCACTTGCTTACGGCCTAGAAAAAGATAAACCTGAAAAAGTCCTTGTATTTGACTTGGGCGGCGGTACATTTGATGTATCAATTTTGGAAATCGGCGACGGTGTTCACGAAGTCCTTTCAACCTCCGGTGATACACACTTAGGTGGTGATGACTTTGACCAAAAAATCATGGATTGGATTACCTCTGAGTTCAAGAAAGATACAGGTATCGATTTAACAACTGATAAACAAGCTATGCAGCGTATTAAAGAAGCTGCTGAAAAGGCTAAATGCGAACTTTCAACTATTGTTGAAACTCCTATCAGCCTTATGTATATTACTGCTGATGCTAACGGCCCAAAACACCTTGAAATGACTTTAACAAGAGCAAAATTTGAAGAACTTTCAAGAGACCTGTTAGACAGATGTAAAAAACCTGTTGAGCAGGCATTATCCGATGCAGGTTTAACTAAAAATGATATTAATGAAGTGGTTTTGGTTGGTGGCTCTACGCGTATACCGGCTGTACAACAATTGATTAAAGAATATACCGGTAAAGAACCGAACCAATCAGTTAACCCGGATGAAGTAGTTGCAGTTGGTGCAGCTATTCAGGCCGGAGTACTTGCCGGAGAAGTTAAAGATATAGTATTGTTGGATGTAACTCCGCTTACACTAGGTATTGAAACATTGGGTGGTGTAATGACCCCGCTTGTACCAAGAAACACAACAATTCCTGTTTCTAAATCACAAGTTTTCTCAACGGCGGAAAATAACCAAACAGCAGTTGATATTAATGTACTTCAAGGTGAAAGACCTATGGCAAGCGATAACAAATCTCTTGGTATGTTCAGACTTGAAGGAATTGCTCCGGCAATGAGAGGTGTACCTCAAATTGAAGTTACATTTGATATTGATGCTAACGGTATTGTAAATGTTTCAGCTAAAGATAAAGCTACTAATAAAGAACAAAAAATTACAATTACCAACTCTTCTAACCTGTCTGAACAAGATATTGAAAAAATGGTTAAAGAAGCAGAAGCAAACGCTACAGAAGATAAACGTAAAAAAGAAGAAGCAGAAATCAAAAACAATGCTAATTCTCTTATTTCATCAGCTGAAAGGATTGTTAAAGACTTTGAAGGTAAAATTTCTGATGATGATAAGAAAAAGCTTGATGAAAATAAAGCCGCTTTGCAAAAAGCACTTGATGAAAACAAATCAAGTGATGAACTTAAAAAACTTTCAGAAGAATTGCAGCAAACAATGTTTGCAATTTCTCAAAAAGCTTATGAACAAGTACAAAAAGAAGGCGAAACCGCTCAAACAAATAGTAGTGATGCTAATTCTTCATCTACCGACTCGTCAAAAGACGATGATGTTATCGATGCAGAATATGTTAAAGAATAAACCTATTCTCTTTTCATTAAAGCCCTTTTGCATTCGCAAAAGGGCTTTTTTGTTTACCTAAACTCTCTTTGCTCTGGTGCTGTACTACCTTCAATTTATTGTAAAGATTTGTAACAGTTTTAATTAAAAAATTAAAGTTTTTTGAGAAAATGCCGATAACTATTGTATAAGGACTAGGGAAAATAAAAGGGATATTGCTATGGTCGCAGATTTTTCAGTTAGAAATAATACATACTCGTCCGGACATCGTAACCAGGAAACTTTACGTCGTCTGGCGAAAGAAATATTTGAAAATGCAGAGAAAAAGGAACGTAAAGTTGAAAATATAATTGTGCCACGGGAGGATTATACTACAAGAACATATATTCCTGCTGAAATGTATATTTATAATATTTCTTCACATGCTTTTGCTAATAACGAGCTGCAGAAAACTTTGAATTTTTTAAATAATAAAGCTGCAATTAAGTCGTTTACAAAAGAAACGCCTGTTGAGCAGGAAGCAGCTGAGCTCAATGATGACTTGTTTGATTTTACCCCTGATGAGACAAAAAATATATTTGCAGCTTAGATTATAAAATAAATAATAATAGTCTAATAAAAAAATAAAAAGAATTATTGATACTAATAATTTATTATTGCTATAATTAATGTATGAACAAAAAATACATATCAATTATAGCGATAATAATTTGTTTTATTGGTTTAAATAAAATATTTTATGATACATATACTAAAACGGTTGATATAAAGTCCCAGCGCTTAATAACAAATAAAGAAACGGTTTCCCCTCAAAAGTTGTTTAACCTTGTTGCAAATATTGTTGAGAAACAGTATATAGAAGAGGATTTAAATCATCAAAACTGGAAACGCTGGCAAAACAGATATAATGGAAAAATAAAAACAGAAGATGATATGAAAGTTGCAATTGACAGTATGATTGCAAGTCTGGATGAGCCGTATACACATTTTTTAAATAAAGAAGAGTTTAAGAATTTAAGAACATCTATTAAATCAAAAATTTATGGTATTGGAGTGAATATATATAATGATTCCGGTAAAATTAAAATTTTCAGTGTCATGCCGGATACTCCTGCTATGCGTGCAGAGCTTAAACCTAATGATATAATTCTTAAGGTGAATAATATTGAGTGTAACGGGAAAAAGATAGATCAGGTAGCTGATATGATACGCGGTGCTAAAGGAACACTGGTTTCTTTAACGATTAAACGCGGGGATGAAATAATAAAAAAAGAATTATCCCGTGAAGAAATAAAAATTAAAACAATCGAAACTAAAATATATGGTGATATTGGATATATTAATTTAAGTAGTTTTTTAAGTTCAGATATGAAAAACGAATTTGCCGCGGCGCTGGAAAAAACGAAAGAATGTAAAGGCCTTATAATTGATTTAAGATGGAACACCGGCGGGCTTTTAGACAATGCGGTAATTCTTGCAGAACCATTTATTGATGCAGGACCTATTGTCAGTGTAGTAATGAGAGGTGGTAAAAAAAGTGTAATCAGTGCGAATTCTTCTGCAGAAAAAATTCATAAACCGATGGTAATACTAATTAATGAATCGAGTGCTTCTGCAAGTGAAATATTTTCAGGCGCAATGAAAGATTATAATCTTGCAACTATAGTTGGTCATAAATCATTTGGAAAAGGCATGGTTCAAAGTGTTATCCCGCTCCCTAATGAGACAGGTATAAATTTAACAATTGCAAAGTATTTGACCCCTAAGAATAATGATATTAATAAAAAAGGTATAGAGCCGCATATTGTTGTTGATGCTGGAAAGTTTTCGCTTGATGCGTCTAAAGATAAGCAATTAAATGCAGCAAAGGCTGTTTTAAATAAATTGATTAAAGAAAATGATATAGTCCATATATCTAATAATATGTAACATTTTGTAAATTTTTTTTCAAATAATGGCAAAAAAAAATATTCTCCTTTGTTCAAGCGATAGTAACCAAGAAAATATAATTACTTGAAAGGAGTAAATAAGATATGGACATTACAAATCAAAATCTTGGGTTGAAAAAGTTGTTCAATAAGAACATTACTAATTACCAGGAAAATCCTCAGCCTGAAACTGAGAAGAAAGAATTACCCCAAGAACCTGCATTTAGCGGACTTAATGGTCTAAAAGGCCTTGGAAATTATGCACAAGCAGGATTAAAGGTAGCAAAGAATATTACACCTGCTATGTTATTTTTAATACCGGGTGCAGCGGCACTTACAAGTTGTGAAAAAACTGAAATTTCAGAAAATACAACCTGGAATGTAACAGTAAAAGATAATTCAGAAGAATATCTTCAACAAATAATTGAACTTCTTCAACAATTAATTTCTAAAAACGATCAATTTGCCTCTCAGTATTTAGAAGCAATTGATAGATTAACAGCTTTGGTTGCTGCCGGACAGGAACAAGACAAAGCTTACTATGAAACAATCAATGAAATGCTTACTCTAATTAGAGATTTGGCTCAAAGCATTAATGATAATACTGAAGAAAATGTAGAATTAACAAGACAAGGTTTGGAATTAATGAACAATATTCTTGCAGCATTACAAGAAAATAATTCATTAATCTCACAATACGGTGACCAAATTGTTGCATATATGGAAACAATAAAAGCAGCAATTGAAAATGGCAATAATTCTATTATTGCTGTTCTTGAATTAATGTGGGCTGATATTCAGGAAGGTAATACTGCATTACTTGGTGCTATAACCGGATTGGGTGATATCATTGATACTAATAATGAGGAACTTATCAATACAATTACAGAAATTTATGAAAATAGCGAGTTGTCAGCCGCAGAAAGAAATGAACAAATTATTAATGCTATTAATGATGTTAAAGTTATTGTTGAATCTATGCAAACAACAATAGAATCACAAACCGGTGATGTAAAAGAAATATTACAAGAGTTCTTAGATCAATATAAAGAAGGTCAAATCACTTCTGAAAAGATGATGGAACTTATGTATAATGCATTGATTGAAGGTAATACATTAGATAAACTACAATTAGAACAATTACATCAAATATATGTTTCATTAGAGGATGGTAAGTTGACAGTATCAGAAGCACTAGCTCAAATTGCTGAATTGCTCGGTTCTATTAATGAGACATTACAAGGTATGAGTTCTCAATTGAATGATATATTTGCTGAAGTCCAAGATATTAATAACAATATTAAGGCCGGTAATCAGGCTAATGCTGACAACTTCGCATTATTACTTGAAAATACAAATCAACAAAATCATTATCTCGAACAATTGGTTAACTCTAATGAAGCCCAAGCTCAATTACTTGCTAAATTAGATTCAAGAGCAGAAGAAGCTATTGATGTATTGAATAAGATTAAGGAAAGCGTAGGAGCAATATCATACGATGAACTCATTGAAGTCCTAAACGCTAATAATGCAGAGGTTGTTGAAACAATTAAGACGGCATTAGATGAATTAGGTATCGAAATTGATCAAAGTGCTGATGATGCAGTTGCTGTATTAGTTGAGCAGTTGGAAGCCTTAAGAGCGGAAATAAGCAATAGTAATGCTGATATGTCTGAAATTATTTCGATTTTGACAAATATTGATTTGAATACTGCACTTAATGCAAATCAAATGTCAGAATTAATAAATCTCGTAAAAGAATTACAACAAATAGCTAATGATGATAATGCTACACAAGCAGAAATAAGTATTAAACTTGATCAAATTAAAGATTTACTGTCAAGTATTGATGGTACTTTAACAGAAATAAGTGATAAGTTATCAGATGCTCTTGATATGATTAATACACTCATTAATCAAAATGAACAGGCACAATCTCAATATGCAGGATACTTTGAACAACTTATTCAAAATGCTGAACAACAAAATACTTACCTGCAGCAAATGATTTCTGTTCAAAACGCTAATAAAGAAAATACTGATAAGCTGGTTGAACAGGGTAATCAGATTATCACATTACTGCAAAGTGCAAATGATCAGCTTGGTGATTTGAACTACGCTAATTTGATAACAGAACTTGAAAGATTAGATTCTGAACTTGCTGCAAAACTTCAAACAATGATTGAAAATCTTGGTATAACTATTAATGAAAATACTAACAATGCAACCGCACAAATCATTGAAGAGCTGCAATCAATAATGGGAGCTCTGGAAGGTAATGAACAAGTAATGGATACAATCATTAATTTACTATCTTCAATTGATTTGAATACTTCATTGAGCAATTCTCAAATGGATAGACTCCTTAGCATGGTTGAGGAATTGAATTCTATGGTTAATGAAGGTAATACGTCGCAAGAAGAAATTAATGTAAAACTTGAAGAAATTAAAGAATACCTTGCAAGTATTGATGGTACATTGAAAGATATTCTAAGCACATTACAAGAAGGTTTGGAAGGCTTTAATTCTTTCTACAATGATTACAAAGCTAACTCAGATCGTTTCTATCAGGCTTTAGAAGACCTCTCTAATCAGGCTAATAATATAGCAAATACTTTGAATGATATCAAGGCAAATGGTGATCAAATGTTATCAAGACTTGATAATTTACAAACAAGTGCTGATAATATTGCAAATAGTCTTGAACAGATTATTCAAAATCAAGGTGATGACCTGACTTATGAAGAATTACAAGAGCTTCTTGCAAATCAAAGCGCATCAAATCTTGAGGCTCTTCAAAATATGCTTAACTCATTAGGTATAGATGCTCAAGAATATCTTGATGGAAAAGTTAGTGAATTAATTGCTGCAATAAGAAATAGCGCTGCAGATTTAACAACAACTAACAATTTGATTAATACATTAATTAATCTTGTATCAACAATTGGTTCTACAATGCCTGATAATACTGAATTACAGTCGTTGTTGCAACAGCTTATTGATGCATATGAAACTGGTAACGCTAATATTAACGACCAATTGCAGGCTGCTAATGATAAGCTCGACCAGCTTTATCAAACAGTTGTTGATATGTATGGTGAAGTAGCAACTATGGCTAGTGACTTCAAGACATATTTATCACTTTATAATACAAATACATCAAGCCTTCTTGGTAAAGTTGATAATATTATAAGTGATCTTGAAAATACTAATAATGAACTTGGCAGTTTGAATTCTTCTATGAATGTAAATAACCAATACCTAGAGACAGCAAACTCTAAGTATGATGCTATCATTGAAGCTCTTGATGAATTAATTGCTAAAGATACAGACGGTTTAACAAGAGAAGAATTAGAAGAAGTTCTTGCTGATGCAGGTACATCATTACAAACAATGCTTTCAAATATGGGTATGGGAATTATTGACACTAATATTCAAAATACTCAGGACATAGTTGATGCAATACGCAGCAATGCAATTGATCTTACAACTACAAATAATTTGCTCAATACATTAGTTAATTTAACTAGTGACTTGTCAAATATTGTTGGTAATATGGGAGATCAGGATATTGTAATTGATACAACAGCAATAGAAGAAATGCTGCAATCTCTGCAACAAATTTTGAATGCGGGTAATACTAATACCTCAACAGTTAATTCTCAATTAACCGCAATTAATGAGGCAATTCAAGAACTTATTGCAGCAATAAACGAGCAAGGCGGTTCAGATGAAGGCGGAACAACCGTATAATCTTGCAGTAGATTAAACTAAAAAAAATCCCATTCAGTTTTCTGAATGGGATTTTCTTTTCTAACAAGAGAAATTATTTATATTATTTTTGTATTACTGTATAACCAGCTTCTTCAAGTGCTTCTCTTTCTGCCTGCATAGCCGCATCTCTGTCGGTCGGGTTATCATAGGATTGCCCGCCAAATCCGTATACATCATTTTTATCTTGCCAGTTCCAACCGTATTGTCCGGGGGTTACTGTTGATTGGGTTGATTCCATACCGACTTTTGGTGCAACTCTGCTTGAAGAGATAAGATTACCGTTTGCATCTTTTGCTGCTTCCTTAGAGGTGTATTTGTCACGGGCTGCTGCATCGGGTTCTTCTCCGCAGAGTGACCAGGTGTAAGTGTTACCGCTCTTGCAGGTGTATTTATTTCTTATTTTAACACCGTTTGGCATATCAGCACTTGCTGCATCAAAACCGTTCAATTTGCGTTTTGTGAAGTTTCTAAGTTCTGCAATATCAGCTTCATTAGAAATTGCTTTACCATTTACATCAACATAACCGAGTCTTACAATACCATCCCAGTGTTCCCCTGGTTTATTGTTGTATAAGCAGTCCTCTGCTTGTGTTACAACAGGGTCGACATTTGTTGTTGTAATTTCTGCGACTTTTTCAACAGGTGGAGTTACTGTTTCAACTGGTGCTGGTGTGTCAAGTAATTCATTAACTGCTGCAATGACATCTAACATAGCTTTATCCAGTTCTTTCTGGTTAATAATATAGCCGTCACCGCCAGCTGCGTTGTGCATCATTTCAAGATTGAGTTTTGCTCTTGCTGCGTGGTAAGCTTTTTCAGGAGAGATTTCTTCTCTTTGCATTACCTGTTCAACTATACTTGCAACAAAGGCTGCAGCTGCTGATGCAATTACCGGTGCAACACATAAATGATTTTTCTTGAAGTAAAATTCGTGTAAATATTCAAAGTCGATTACTTCTCCGTTATTGCCAATATTTATAGTGCTGCCATCTGTAAGTTCCTGATTTTCTAATTGCGATTTTATATCTTCAAACATTTTATCAAATACTGAAGATGAAATACTGCCTTCGCCGTCAATATGGAATGCAAAGCGTTCTTTCGGGTTCAACAGAATTTTTAACCCGTCCAGAGCCATTGCAGCTGCTGCCGGTATTCCAACTGTTGCTGCATCTACTACAGCTTTACCCCATTTGATTTTATCATATTCAAAGCCGATATCTTTACCTAAGCGTTTAACATCTTTTCTTTTATTATAATTTTCATCGCCTCTTTCTTTGTAAATTGGAGTAAGGTCATATTGTTTCCCGCCAACTTCAATTGTACGGATATCACCTAATTTAAGTTCACCAAATCCGTCACGAGCTGTTAATACACCGCCTGCTAATGTTGTAATTCTTTCAATATCAGCAGTTTTAAGTTCTTTGCCCGCAACTACAATGGTTTCTAATTCAGTGAGAGCTTTATCTTTATTTTCGTCAATGAAGGTATCGTTGTAGTATTCAACGTTTTGTGATAATTGAGCGATTCTTCTTTCGTTGCTTCTTCTGTTGAAAGTTAAGTCTGCGCCTGCTGCTTGTGCTAATTCTGAAGCTACTTCTGCAGCATCTTTGCCTTCGTATCTTTCAACAAGTTTTTTCTTTGTACCAACGTAACCGCGCTCAATATTAGAATTGATTTCGTTTCTGATAGCAAGTACGTCCATAACATTTTCTAATGCATCATCGTTAAGAGCATCTTTAGTCAGACCGAAGTACATATTTGCATCTTTAAGTTCTTTTTTAACTATATCTTTTATTTTTGATGCTTTAGTCGGATCTTCAACTGCGTATACTCTTTTGATGATATCATTTGCAGATGGAATACCATATTCTATACGTAGTGCTTCGTATGCTGTTTGTGCTTTTGAAAGTTCTTGTTGACAATATAAAATATCTTTCATATCATCAGTTAAAGGAGTATTTGAACCGGCTGTATTTGCCAGGTTTGCTTTTTTAATTTCTTCTTTAGAAAATTTGCTTAATTTCTTTTGATATTTTTTAAGTTCTTTTTCTGCTTTTTCAACTTCTTTCTTTTGTGCCTTGGTTAATCTTGTCCCGGGTTCTACCAGCGGTTTACCGTTATATCTGTCAACGGCAGAAGCTGCTTCCTGTACACTTGTTACACTCAACCCGAGTTCTTGTGCTCTTTGTTGGTATAAAATCATAGCACCTTCGGCAATCTTTCTTTTTTCTTCTGCCTTCTCTGTTTTACCTTTTTCTTCCAGTTCTCTTACTTCGTCCATAAGAGATACATAATCTTCTCTGATTCTGTCCAACTCCTTTGCATCAGATTTTCTGATAAATCTGGCTTGTACAATTGGATTTGTTGCTGTTTGTACTTCTCCTGTCATAATAACATCCCCTTATTTTTATCCTTGTGTTACATATATAAAGTATTTTTTTATAAAAAAATTGCTAAAATCATAAAAATGTTATTCTATAAACCTTTAAAACCCTTATGTACAGGGTTTTTCCCTTGCGTTACAAAACTTAATATTTAAGAACCATGCTTAAAATAATCGACTAAAAGAGTGATTATTTTTTATATAATCTTTGTTATACTCATATAGAGGTAAAGACGTGAATAAATTATATTTAGAACAAAAAATCCTGGAAAAAGAGCATCAGATTGAGAAATTGCGTGATGTTGCCGAATTGTCGCCTGTTTGCGCGGACTTATATAATAAGGCAATACTTGAGAAAGCAATATTGAAAGATGAATTAAAGAAGCTTATGGAACCTGCTGCATCTAAAATTGCAAATAAAATTAAAGCGGCCCTCCCTTTTAAAGAAAAAAGAATATGCGATTTTTTTAAAGGTTAGTGTTTGATAAGAATTTAAGTACTTGTTTTAATGCGTTCCCGCGATGCGAAATGTTATTTTTAGTTTCGTCATCCATTTGCGCAATTGTTATAGTATAGTTATCAGGTATAAATATCGGGTCATATCCGAAACCGTGGGTGCCGCTAGGTGCATGAGCAATGTGTCCTTTGCAGTATCCGGTGGTTTGGTAAAGTATTTCTCCCGCCGGTGCAACCAGTGTCATGCAGCACACAAATTGTGCTTGTCGGTCTTTTTCGCCGGCGAGTTCATTTAAAAGTCGTTTTATTCTTAATTGCTGGGTTTCAGCATATCTTGCGGAATATAATCCCGGCGCGCCGTTCAAGACATTAACACACAGGCCGGAGTCATCAGCAAGTGCAATCTTCCCTGAAAGTTTAGCAGCTTCACTTGCTTTAATATATGAGTTTTCAGCAAAAGTAGTTCCTGTTTCCTCCGGATTAAAACTGTCAGGCGGGAGAATAAACGTTATTCCGCTGTTTTGCGCGATTTCATTTGCTTCTTTTAACTTGTTAATATTGTTTGTTGCAAAAACGATTTCCATATACCCCTCAAATCTATTTATAGATGTCTTTCCTGCTATCCTCCCCAGCGGCGGTTTCTTCTGCCAAATTCAATAATCGCATCGCACATTGCGTCTTTATCGAATTCAGGCCAGAATTTCTCTGTTACGTAAAGCTCGGAATAAGCGATTTGCCAGAGCAGATAATTGGAGACTCTCATTTCTCCGCCGGTACGGATTAATAAATCAGGATCAGGTATTCCTGTTGTATAAAGGGCATTTGCAATATCAGCTTCTGTTAGTGAATCGATATCAGTTTCTCCATTTTTAACTTTTTTTGCTAATATCTTAAATGCATGCAATAATTCTGCGCGGGCGCCATAGTTAAAGGCTATTTGCAGGTTTACCCCTGTATTGTTTTTCGTTTTTTTTATTGCATTGTCAATAACTTTTTTTAAGTTTTTGTTTAATGCGTTTGTGTCGCCAATAAAGCGGACAACTACACCGTTGCTGTGCATTTCATCAATTTCATTATTTAGTGTATTAGCAAGTAAATCCATCAAAAAATGAACTTCTTCCGGTGTTCTGTTCCAATTTTCCGTAGAAAAAGCGTACACGGTTAAATATTCAATCCCGATTTCATCTGCTGCCTTAATTGCCTGTTTTAACGCTTTTACGCCTTCTTTATGCCCCAGCGCGGACGGCAGATGTTTGTTTTTTGCCCAGCGTCTGTTTCCGTCCATTATTATTGCGGCGTGTTTAAACCCGGTTTTTTTTATAATATCTTTTGCTATCTCTTGTTTTTGCTCTGTTAGTACCATAATAAATATATAATACTACAAACATATTTTCCCTTAATAACTTGTACATTACAAATAAATAATTTTATGCTACAATGTGATTGTGTAGAGGAGTTAAATATGAAGAGAAGTAATAAATATATAATAATGTTGATGCTGTTAATGTTTGGCGCTTCCCTGCCAAATGTTTCTTATGCTGATACTGCTGTTATGGAAAAACCTGCGGTGGAAGCACCTAAAGCGGTGAAATTAACTTCTGAGTATTCAAATGCGGTTAAAGTTTCTCCGCTTGATTTAGTGAAAAATCCGGCAGCTTATCTTAATAAAACAGTAGTTATGACAGGTAAGTTTGATAAGTTTTCTACCGTAGGTCTTGATTATCCGCCGGCATTAAGAAAAACAGAAGATTATATCAGTTTGATGATTTATAGGGATGATACACAACATGATATTCCGTTATCTGAATTAAAGATGTTTATGAAGCGTGAAGATGCACAAAAATTCATAGAACTTAAATCTAAAGACAATGTGAAAATAACAGGTAAAGTTTTCTCTGCGGCACTGGGAGATCCGTGGGTGGATGTACTTGTCCTGGAAAATGTGAAGTAAAACCGGAGTTTGTATGCCAAAAAATGATGTGTTTTTGACTGTTCATGGTCACTTTTATCAACCGCCAAGAGAAAATCCCTGGCTGGAAGCTATAGAACTGCAGGAAAGTGCTGCACCCTGTCATGATTGGAATGAAAGAGTTTGTCAGGAGTGTTATAATCCAAATTCTGTTTCAAAAATTGTTGACAGTAAAAATCGTATTCTGGATGTCGTTAATAACTATGAGTATATGAGCTTTAATTTTGGGCCGACCCTGCTTTCCTGGATGGAAGAGTATGCACCTTTGACTTATGAGCGTATAATTAAGGCTGATATTACAAGTATAAAAAAACACAATGGTCATGGTAACGCTATAGCTCAGGTATACAATCACATGATAATGCCTCTTGCTAACGAGAGAGATAAACAAACTCAGGTGAAATGGGGTATAAAAGATTTTGAATACAGGTTCGGACGTCTCCCGGAAGGTATGTGGCTTGCTGAAACGGCAGTAGATGACGATACACTAAGGGTGCTTGTTGAAAATGGTATTAAGTTTACTATACTTTCACCGTTTCAGGCTCAGAAAATAAAAAAAGAAGGGGATAAAGACTGGATTGATGTAAGCTGGGGAAATATTGATCCGGCACGCTCCTACAGGTATTACATTAAATCTGCGCCCGGTAAGTACATTGATTTATTCTTCTATGACGGTGCAATTTCCCGTTCTGTGGCCTTTGATGAAATATTAAAGGACGGCAATAAATTCATACGCCGTCTTACAGACGGAATTTCCGATGTTCGCGACTATCCGCAGCTTGTGCATATTGCAACTGATGGGGAAAGTTACGGGCATCATACAAAATTTGGAGACATGGGGTTATCTTATGTTTTTAAACTAAAGGTGAAAGATGCCGGTTTTAAAGTGACAAATTACGGTGAATATCTTGAAAAATATAGAAGTGACTGGGTAGTAGATATCAAGCCGGTTTCTTCATGGAGCTGCTTCCATGGTGTAGGCCGCTGGTGTGAAGACTGCGGCTGTTCTACAGGCGGTCATCCGGGCTGGAATCAAAAGTGGCGCAAGCCATTACGCGAAGCTTTGGATTTTTTAAGAGATGAAACCGTTGCAGTATATAAAAATCATGCAAAAAAATATTTTAAAAATCCTAAAGAGGCGCGTGAAAATTATATAAATGTAATACTTGACCGCAGTGAAACAAATGTTAAAAAGTTTCAGGAAGAATATTTCCTGCCTGAACTTGATAATGATATGAAAGTTAAAGGTATGAAGCTGCTTGAAATACAGCGGCATGCTATGCTGATGTATACAAGCTGCGGATGGTTTTTCTCTGAAATTTCAGGGATTGAAACTGTTCAGATTATGAAATATGCCGCAAGGGTGCTGCAATTGTTAAAAGTGTTTAGTAAAAAGGATTTTGAAACTCCGTTCCTTGAATTACTTTCTAATGCCAAAAGCAATATTCCGGAATTTGGCAACGGCAGAGATATTTTTGAAAAATTTGTAAGGCCTTCTGTTGTTACGCCAAAGCAGATTGTTAGTTTGTGGGCGGTATCGTCAATGTACCGTGATGTTGATGATGAAGAAATTGTATACAGCTATAAAATTAAGCAAAATTCTTACAAAAAAGTATCTAAGGCAGATTCACAATTGTTAATCGGTAATATAGAAATTGAATCTCAGATTACCAGAGAACGCTTAAATATGATTTTTGCTCTTCTTCAATTTTCTGATGGTGATTTCCATTGTGCTATATCAGGTTATACGGATGATTTTACCGATATAAGGAAAGAACTTATTAAAACATATTTGACGTCACCTGTAACTGAAATTTTAAGATTAATAGACAAGTATTTTGGTGAAGAATACTTTACTCTTAAAGATATCTTTATTGAAGCCAGAAAAAAACTGCTGGATACACTTTTAAAAGATCGTATGGAGGCATTTGCGAATACATACGAAACATTGTATTCAGAAAGCAAAGGCTCTATATACCAGCTTCAGGCTTTGGGCTTAGAGCCGCCGGTTGAATTTAAATTGGTTGCGCAGTATGTTCTTGCAAAACAGTTTAATGCACTTTTTGAAAATGCTAAAAATCCGTCTTTTGAGGCTGTTCAAAAAGCTATGGACATTAACTTTGAAGCAAAGCAGCTGGGTATTACTATTGATAAAGCGCCTACGAATAGAATTTTCTCAAAAAAAGTTGCGCAAAGTGTTGCAAGACTCGCTTATTCTCTTGAAATTCAGCAGGCTGAAGCGACTTTGGAACTTTTAAGCAGTATTGATGATCTTGAACTTCAGGTTGATATTTCTGACGCGCAGGGGACTTATTTTAGTAAAATCGTTAGTTCGTTTGATGAAATAATGAGTCATATTGATTATACTCTTGATAAAGACTTTATAAGTATGCTTTTTGAAGTCGGTAAACGGCTTAATATTAACACTGAATTTTATGAACAGATGTTTAATAAGGCACTGGTAAATGCTATTAATAGTGAAACGGAGGAGAATGGTTAATGAAAAAGAGTTTAGCAAAAATTTTTGTAGCATGTTTTGCCCTTGGTCTTGGAATAGGTATTGGGGCAAATAATATGGCTATATCGGATATTCCGACTAATTTTAGAGTTGCAGTTGTGGATGTATCCAAAATTGTTTCCGGCTCCCAGCAGGTTCAGGCATTGAAGAATGAACAAATGCGTAATAAAGCGGAACTTGAAAAGTATATTCAAACGGCAAGGGCTGATGTCGAAAAACAGACGACCGCTGTAAAGAAAAAACAACTTACAGAAAGGTACGATAAAGAATTAAACGCAAAAAGAAAAACAATGCAAATGGCATATAACCAAAAATTAAAGAAAATAGAGGATAATATAAATACAATTATTGCTCAACGGGCAAGGGCAGAAGGGTATAATTTAATTTTATCAAAGAGTATGGTTTTATTTGGTGGAACTGATATAACTTCTTCTATCAGTCAGTATGTAAGATAAATTAAATTATTTAGCGTTGTTTACAGCCGGTGAATTACTTGCCGGCTGATTTTTATTTTGCAGCATAAGAGTATAGGATATTACAAGTCCTGCTGCCAATATGGCACATCCTGCAATCGCAATATACTTGTTTACTCTATTCTTAGCAGGTTCGGGCGCTTTGATAATTTCTTTATATTTTTGGATTTTTTTAAACAATTTTGGATAATGTTTATCAAGTCCAAGCGCTCTAAAACGTTTTTCATAAATATCAAACATATTTATACCAAAGCCTTTTGATACGGCGTTTGTATATTCTGACATATAATTATTGGTAATTCTGTATCTGTAATTTTCATAACCGTTAAGTTCCTGAGCATCAAAAACTTTATTTCTGCCAAGTACATCCATAAAATAAAACATAGAGTTTTCTCCGGCAAACGCTTCTGCCGCTTTTACCTTTGCAAATTCTGCCGGATTGTTCAGCAGTGTTTCAAGAGGGATATTATATTTTTTGGATAAAATATCCGCTTGCGCTTTCTTTTTCTTCCATAAAGTCTTGTATTTATCAAGGAATAAATCATATTTCTTATTGTCGGTTTTCAAAATTTCAATATCTCCGCCAAAGGTTTCCGAAATTATTTTAATGCTCTCATCCTTTGTAAGTTTACTAAAATCTACATTTTGAATATTTGCAAAATTTTTCAAAGGTACAACATCCTGATTACCGAGACCTGCAATAAGGTATTTTTTAGAAAAGTTCTGGCTGCTTGCAAACCCATCCAGGTACCCCCAGTCGTGATCCATATATTGCATAGAATATACTTTTGTTCTGTTTTGTATGAAGCTTCGGTTAACATTGTTCAGCGGAAAATCATTTGGTGCTGCTTCAAATTCATAGATTAAATTTTTACTGTTAAAATTATCTCCCATTACTTTTTTAACTGTTTCTTCAATCCTTTTTAAAAGCGTATCTGTATTTAAGACCCTGTGTTCTACATTACCGGTTTTATGATCTGTAATCGCAGGGGTTAAATATGCCCAGGCGACGTCAAATCTTATATGACCGTCATATCTTCCGGCAAAAAGTTCGGTTTTCCTTTTAAGCAGTTTTGAAGCCGGAGAATTCGTATCAAGAATTGTATCATAGTCAAGAGCAGGTAGTCCCCAGCCGATTGTTTTATTTTTCATAAAGGCTTTTGGAAATGCAAATTGTTCTGCTTCGCTAAACCCTATTAGCTGATCGCCTGTAATTGCTATCCCGATTTTTTTTAATTCATTTTTAGCTTCGTTCAAAAATTTGTCAGCAAGATATTCTTTAAATTTATAAAATTCTATATCTTCTGCATGGTTTTTCAGGAGTTCCTTTAGGCGGATGTCTTTTTCTTTTAGTTTATAGTCCGGATTATAAAGATTTTGGTCAGTTACGTTCCAGTGTTTTAATGTTTTCTTATATTTCATTAATAATTGCTGATAAAGAGCAATAGGTTCCAGCCAGTCATTGTTTGCAGATACAAATTTTTTGTATTCTGATTTCATCGGTGCAGACTCGGATAAGTTTTTAAAGCGTTCAAACGCTTTTTTCAGCATTTTTTCATTTTGTGTATCAAATTTAATTATGTTTTCCCAATTTAAAATTTTATCTTTATTTGGTGCTTTGTTGTGGTCTATAATTGATTGGACTTCATTATCAGTCAGCAGCGAGCCGTATTTGGATTTTGTAAGTTCGGCAGGTGGTATGAGATGTGAGCCTAATGATAGTGCCGTTCCTGAATAAGGACAACAAAAGCCGCGTTTTTTCCCTATGTAGTATTCTCCTTGCGGATGTACTTCAAGTGTATTTATTCCAAGGAGAGTTTTCATATCTCTTAAATATTTAAGTCCCTCTTCGCTATATAAGTAGCCGATGCCTGTATCTTTTTCCGGAACAAAAGGGAGACAGGGATCATGAAGTATCAGAATATTTTTCCCTGTGTGACCCAGAATGTTTTGTGCCTCATTATGCAGTCTGCTTACATCTTTTGTTTCAGATTTAGTTAACCGTCTTTGGAAGGCAATATTTGAGACGATACTGTGTACACGCATAATAACTCCTGCTATATTAATATGCCAAAATACTTTTTTTTGCTATTTTTAATTGCCTATTGTTACATATTGAAACATTTTTTGTTTTATATCGTCATTACTAATGTAGGAATTATGGAGGATAGTATATGGGATTTCCTATGAAAAGAGAAAGAGATGAGTATATTTTTGACACGGATTTTGTAAATGATGATGAAGGAGTAAAGACTTTCAGTTCGATTCAGGATTCGGAAGATTTACTTCAAATGTATTTAAAGGATGTAGGCAGGACAAAAATGCTCACACAGGAGGAGGAATTAGCGCTTGGAAAAATAATAAAAGAGGGCCGCGGAAGAGAAAAAGAGACGGCTAAAAATAAACTTGTAAGCGCTAATTTACGCTTGGTAGTAAGCATTGCAAAAAAATATACCGGTCATGGTGTTCTGTTTATGGATCTGGTACAGGAAGGAGGGTTAGGGTTAATCAGAGCTGCTGAGAAGTATGACTACAAAAAAGGTTATAAATTTTCTACTTATGCAACCTGGTGGATTAAGCAGACAATAATACGTGCAATTTCAAATACGTCAAAATTAATCAGGATACCTGTTCACATGCAGGATAAAATGCGAAAGTATAAAAGAGCGTTTTCCAAATTTACTTTTTTGCACGGGCGAGAGCCTACCGAGGAGGAAATGATCGGGTTAACCGGATTTGATAAGAAGAAGATTAAACTTATTAATGCAGCGCTTGCTAAAGATCCGATTAGTCTTGATACCCCTGTTACTGAAGATCTTTCAATTGAGGATTACATTGTTGATACCTCTTATCGTGCGCCGGACAAAATAGCTTCTGATAAGATGTTAACTGAAAGTATGACGGAATTAATGAGCTATTTGAGCGATAGAGAAAAAGAGATTTTGACATGCCGTTTTGGAATTAATAATGAGGATTATAAAACTTTGGAACAAATTGGTCAAAATCTTGGATTTTCAAAAGAACGCATAAGACAATTGGAAACGGCTGCGCTTACAAAGTTACGCCAAAAGGAAGAATTACAGCACTTTAAAGACTATATAAGGGGGGAATAGAGTGCTAAAGAGCGGGGGCAGTTTCGCTTCCTGACAGTGGATACTAAATGATTCTGGCAACATATTGTTACTCCAAATAATATATTAATTATTAATATAACAATTTATATTTATCGGGGACTATTCGTCCCCGTACCCCGCACCCAATTTCTTTCTTTTGTATTGCGATGACAAAAGAAAGAAATTGGGATAAAGAAAGAAAAACTACGCAATCAAAAACAGGCTCTAAACTCAACCCAAGCCCCGTTAACTCGCTACGCTCAGACAGCGTGAGGCGGCAGAGGGCGGAACGGTCAAGGCGATGAGCCTTGCCGTGCAGACCCGTTTATCGCCGCCGAACAAGAACAAAACGTGGCTTGTAATTGTTTCGTTAAGAGACTGTAGAAAAGGTAGAAAATGAATTTTGATACTCAGTCACTCTTGCTAATCGACAGATTTTAATATCCGACTGACCATTTGAATACTTTGGAGGATTTTTTCTTTTGCAGCGGATTAATGTCTACTGAAACTTCAGGGGTTTCAATAACCATATCTGCTTTTTGCAGAAAATTATTTTTTTGCATGGTTTCATCTACGTTGTTGAATGACTTTAATTTATCCAGATTATTTTGAAGTTCTGTATTTTCATCATTCAGCATAATAGTTTGCCGGCTAAGTTCATTTAGCTTTAACTCTGTAGCAAGTACAAAATAATAACTCGTGAAAGACACTAATACAATAAGCCCTAATAATATACAAAGCGTAGTATTAATTTTTTTGATGGCCATATCTCTGACAAAATTCTCCTTTGGGAAATACCCTTCAATAACGCGGCTGAAATCAGGTTTAACTAACGGATTATCGATGTAGCTTTTTTTAGTTTTTAAACTGTTAACACCGGCCGCAGTATTTGCTGCGTAATAATCATTATTAGCAAGTGATTGAGCCAATGGACTACCCCCATACTCTGATACATTTTGCCGCCCTGAGTTTTGCACTCCTTGATGGCGGATTAACCCTTATCTCCTCATCCGTAGGTGAAATCGGCTTTTTGGTAATTAATTCTATTCTGGGAGGCTTGCAGGTGCATATTAAATTATTACATCTGCATTGTTGTGACTCTCTTTTTAGAATTGTTTTAACCTGCCTATCCTCTAAAGAATGGAAACTTATTACTGAAATTATACCACCGACATCTAATAAATCCAATACTTCGTTAAGAATTGTGTTAACATTTTTTAACTCATGGTTAACTTCAATTCTGACCGCCTGAAATACGCGTGTGGCCGGGTGTATGTTTGATTTTACTTTTGGTACGGCATTTATTATCAGGTTCGATAATTCCAGTGTTGTTTTAATCGGGGCTTTTTTTCTTTCTTCAATAATTTTTTTTGCAATTCTTTTAGAAAAATGTTCTTCTCCGTATTCAGAGAATATTTTGACAAGTTCGTCCTCTTTGTATTTATTTATTACATCGTAGGCTGAAAAATCCGACGACATGTCAAACCGCATATCAAGCGGGGCGTCTTTTGAAAACGAAAATCCGCGTTCTGTAGTTGTTAATTGATGATATGAGGCTCCGAGGTCTAACAGCACTCCCCCGTTAATCCTTTCAATCCCCAAATCATGCAGCACATTTTTTATATTTGTGTAAGAAGATTTTACTATCGTTAAGTTGTCATATTCTTTGAGCCGCTCTTTTGCGGCTGAGATTGCATCATCATCTATATCAAAGGCAATGAGTATTCCGGACGGAGAAATCTTTTGAAGAATATATTCACTGTGTCCTCCACCGCCAAGGGTACAGTCAATATAAATTTTTCCCGGCTGAGGGTCCATAATATCAACAGCTTCTCTTTTCATAACTGTGTAGTGGACAAAATCAGTCATATCCTCTCCTTATATTTATTTTTTAGATATCTTTTATGATACCTTCCAAAACCAGTTTTACATGTGCATAATTAAGCCCGCCCTGCATATAAGCAGCATAGGGCGGTCTGAGCGGGCCGTCTGCTGACAGTTCTATCGTTGAGCCTTCAATAAAAGTTCCGCCTGCCATAATTACTTTGTCCTCGTATCCAGGAACATCATCCGGTATCGGGGTTACGTAAGAATTAACAGGGGAAAGAGCCTGCACCGTTTTGCAAAAATGCTCAAGCGGTTCTTTTTTATCAAAAATTATGGTCTGTATAATATCAGTTCGCGCTTCATCATGGCGCGGGGTTGATTTGTAACCTATATCTTCAAAAACTTTGCTTGCAAGTATTGCTCCCTTTACCGCCTCTGATACAATAGAGGGGGCCATAAACAGACCCTGAAATATTAAACGGTGCTGATTTAGCATTGCACCGCCTTCTGCTCCTATCCCCGGTGCCGTAAGAGCCATTGCTGCCTGCTCTACATATTCCCGCCTGCCTGCGATGTATCCGCCGGTTTCTACGATGCCGCCGCCAGGGTTTTTAATTAGTGAGCCTGCAATAATATCCGCGCCTGCTTCAAGCGGTTCTTCTTTTTCTACAAACTCCCCGTAACAATTGTCCACAAAACAGATACAGTCAGGATTTTTTCTTTTTACAATCTCTACAATTTTGCGTATTGTATCAATATTAAGGGATTTTCTTGTTGAATATCCGCGGGAACGTTGAATTTCAACCATCGTTACGGATTTGTCGATGGTTTGTTCAAGTTTTTCAAAATCCACCTCTTCTGCGTATGTTAAAGGTATTTCTTCATAAAGTACCCCGTGTCCGATTAAGGATTCCCGTTTTCCGCCTGTTGTGCCGATAACTTCCTGCATTGTGTCGTAGGGCGCACCTGCAACCGAAATCAGTTTGTCACCATATCTTAAATTGCCGAATAATACACATGACAGGGCATGTGTCCCTGAAACAAAGTGATTCCTTGCAATTGCTGATTCAGCATGAAATACCTGTGCAAATACCCTGTCAAGAATCTCTTTTCCTGCGTCGTCATGTCCGTAACCGGATACCGTATAAAAGTGCTCCGGGGCAACTTTGTTATCAATAAAAGCTTGAAGCACTTTCTTTTGGTTGTAATCCCTGATTTCATCAACGTATTCAAATTCTTTTATAAGTGTTTTTTCGGCTTGTTTTAAATCATATTGCATATTCCTGCGTTTACTCCTCCTATCTAAATCATAACAAAAATACAAAAAAAAGCGTACCTGAATAAATCCAAGTACGACTTCGTAATTGTGAGGATAAATAATTATTTGTAAGATTAAGATTTTAGCTATGCACCGAACTTCGGAGCCTCTTGCGTTTGACTTTGAAGTGCTGATTCGATGCTTTCTAATCTCGATTGAGCGTAAGATAATTGCGCTTCGTTTGAAGCCTGTTCTATATCTATTTGTGTATCTTCTTCGTTTAATGGAGCAAGTGCCATTTGTTCTTCGTCTTCTAAGGCTTGTGTTTGTGCCTCTAACCAGATGGATACCTGATCATTAACGTTTGTAGTGAAGGTACTCATCATTTGTTGCTGCCATTGTTTTTGTACTGCAATTTGATTGTTATACTGCATTGCTGCACTTTGCGCAAGTTGCATTTGTGTTTTGAAATCTGGTGTATTAATATAATCATTGAATCGTTGTTGTGCGTCTTTAAATGCTTGGCTGTCTGTACCTTGTTTTTGTGCTTCCACCATCGCGTCATAGTATCTTTTATAATCTCCGTCATAGCAATTATTTCCATTTCCTTCAGTCATAAGGAAATAATTAGCATCAACCATCTGATAAGCTTGACTCATAGCCATCATACGATTATTCATAATTGAATTAGTCATAGATGTCATTTGTTTAGCTTGAGCTTCCAGTTTTGACTGCTTCCTTGCATAAGATTTTTGGACATTCTCAATCCGTTTGGTGATTCTTTCTTTTCTGGTGCCGATAGAAGTTTGAGCTAAAGTCAACTTATTGACTTTGCGCTTCAGGCTCATTTTTTGATGTAGTAATAACAAATATGCCATTTGCTTCTATAGCTCCGTTTTTAGTATCCTCATATATATAAAGTATTTCTTATATACTAAAATTGCCAAAAGTATATAATTTTGTTACAAAACTTTACAAAAACATATAAAAAAATAATTCTGCTAAGATTCTTGATATTGCTGCGCTTTAAAAATCTTATGATTTTTATGCCTTTGTTACAGTTATATATGTAATATACATGTTTCGTTATAGCACTGCTTCTACGACTCATAATAATTTTATCTGGGGCTATGCACCCCGACCCCCATAAAAAGTCTGGCATAAGTATCTGAAAATGGTTAATTTCCTACCCCCTCCCTCATAATCCAAGACATTTCGGAAGCTTACCAGAAATCAAGTATAACGCGATGTTGGTAAGATGCTGAAATGAGTTCAGCATGACAAAATAATTTAATTATTCCCCCGCCCAATGCACTGTCATCCTGTTAAATTTAATGGGAATTGTAAATATCCTGCAGAATTTTTATAGCCAGCAATATTAACAGCAACAAAACAAACAGGGCATTATGCCCTGTTTGCTTGAAACTTATCAGTATGTTCACACCTGTGGTATTTAATCTTACTTGAGTTTTTCCGGCGGTATTCCTGCATAACCTTTGGCTGCCATTTCTCCTGCCAACTCCGCAGCATCATCCCAAAATTTTAACCAACAATTATTGATATGCCGATTTAACGAGTCTACTTTTTCCTTATTATTCATTACCATTGCGTCAAAGTATGCACGGTATATCTTTGAAGAATCGGATGTTGTTGGTTTGAATTGATAAGCCGTTTCAAGATATTTATTAGCCTTATCATACGCTTGAACCGGTTTACTTGCCTTATGTGCAGCAAATCCTCCTGCAAGTCCGATTAATGCGCCGCCAGCCAGTAAACCTACATTTCTTAATTGGGATAAATTTTTCAACATTTCTACAATTCCTTTCTTTTATTATTTTCAAACTTACACTTTTTTATTATTGGATATCCGATACCTGTATAACGCATCTGACGCACTAAAATTGCTTTTTTTTTTTTTTTTTTTTTTTTTTTTTTTTTTTTTTTTTTTTTTTTTTTTTTTTTTTTTTTTTTTTTTTTTTTTACAAAACTTTACATTTCAGCCGTATCAAACTTATAAAACTATTGTAAATACTGCATTTTCCGGATTTAAAAATATTCACCGGTAAAAAACATTTGTATTATAATATTTCTATGCGCAGCATTAGTAAATATGTACGTCTTGAAATTCTTTTATGGATTATTATTATCCTTGCTTTAATGCTTGTATCTTCTTTATTATACAGGCATTCCCAGAAAGAGTATGAGACGCATAAAATTTTTATGTCCGATATTGATGGTCTGATTGTCGGGTCGCCTGTTAAGTTCATGGGGGTACAGGTCGGGTACGTAAGTAATATAAAAATAGTTGACGATAATGTATATATAAAATTTATTATTAAAGATAAAAATCTTCATTTGCCATGGGGTACCATGGCAACCGTTGAATTTAGCGGAATGGCGGGTTCCCGTTCCCTTGAACTCTACCCGCCGGAAAATGTCGATGATGGGGAGAATGTAGATTATATACGTGTTGTAAATCCTACCAGGCTTAGTAAGTCTTTGAGTCTCTTGTATGAAATGTATAACAAATTTATGGATATTTGTTTTGGAATTTCGGCCTTTAGTGCAAGTATTAATGCTGCAGACTTAGATTTGGAACTTCCTTCCCAAAAAGATAATTTACAATTCGTAAACTTTCTTGAATTTGCAAATCGTTGGTTAGATAATTCTAATGATAAAGTCTCAGAGTTAGGAAAAAAATGGCGGAAGGATAAATAAATGGAATATAAAAATGTGTTTGTAATATCGACCCCGGTCGTTAATGAAAACTTATGTATATTAAGAAGTAAATACACCGACACTATGGGAGTTAAATGTGCAACGAGGCAAATAACTAATATATTATTATATGAAGCATCAAAAAATCTTCCTCAGGTTGATACGGAAGTTGAAACTCCGTTAATGAAATTTACAACAAAATCTATAGATAGAAGTTTACGTGTAATTATATCTCCAATCCTGAGAGCAGGTCTTGTATTTACCGATTCGGCATCTGATATGCTTCCGCGTGCTGAAATTCGTCACATTGGTATGTATAGGGATGAAAAAACTTTAAAGCCTGTCTGGTACTATAACAAGCTTCCCGAAAAGTTTGATAACCCTGATAAAACTTATGTTTATCTTACTGATCCTATGCTTGCAACCGGAAATTCGCTTTTAGAAACTATTAAAATGTATGAAGGAAAAGGACTGGATGTTTCACATATCCGTTGTGTATGTTTGATAGCTGCGCCGGAGGGTATCAAAAATATTAAAAACTCATATCCTGATATAGAAATATTTACAGCAGCAATTGATCAATCACTTAATGCAAATGGTTATATCCTGCCCGGACTAGGTGATGCCGGTGACAGGATTTTTAATACTGTAAAATAAGGCTTATGGCTTTTTTACTAAAGTTAATTATCTCAAATTTCTTGGCGGGATAAGTTTAACTGTTCCGTCTTTGAATCTTTCCGCACTCGTACCTGCAACTCCTGAACAGTAAGTCGATATACTAAATTGTGCGGTTGGGTGGTTTAAAATAGAATTGTCATCTTCCGGATTCCAGGTTGCACAGAGTGCTTCTCTGTATGTTCTCGGAAATACGGGCTCATATTTAGGCTGGGTAGCACCTTCCTCTGCAGCCATTAAACGACCTATTGTTCCATTATCCGCATAAGCCGGAAGAACTTCAACATTATCAACAACGTTTATTTTTGCTTCATCAGGTGAAAGACTGAAGGGGCCATCTTGAGATGTACTGCTTCCTATAATAATCATTAACGGACCATAGCCTGACGGGTCGCCTTGTTCTTTGTCTTCATAGGCTTGTTTAAGGTATCCGCAATGGAATACTACTTTATAGTACATGTTGCCTTCCTCGTTATCTTTAGTTTTTACTGTTGGAATTGTTACGATACCATAATCCCAGAACGGGTCTCCTGCAGCATTTGTAGCCTGAAAAGCAGTAGTATCTTCTGTTCCGATTCGGTAATCATCATTTATCAGTTCATAAAAATGTGACTGAAAAGGTGAGGCCATATCAGGTTTGCCTTTTATTTTAGAAACTATTTGTCCTGTTTCCGGATCAACTTCCTGAACAGTTTCTTCATGTTTTTTCATATATAAATAGTTATCGAATGCTGTGGTTAAAGCAGAATAAGTTCTGTAAAAATATAAGTTATATGCATTCCGTAAGCTTACTTGTCCGGCGCCCATGCAAAGAGCAATTAAAATCCCTATAATCATCAGGACTATTAGTACTTCTGCAAACGTAAATGCTTTTTTCATTGTAAGCCCTCCAGAAATTCTTCGTATGTATATACTATACCACATTTTCCATTTATTCTATCACTTGTTACATTTAAAAGCGTAATATTTTCTTTTACCGCATATACCGGAATGTTTCGCTTCAAAGCTTCAAAAACAGGAATTGAACCTAATGCATTATACGGCATAAGTAAGAAGTCTAAATCATTAATAGTAAATCCCCTGTCAGTGTTTATAGCGGGTGCATTTTGCAGCCCAAGCAATATACATGGAAGGAAAGTCGGTGTAATATACTCTGCTGAACAGCGCGGATCAACTATACTTGTAGGTATAGTAATATCATCAAATGCCGGTGAATGCGCACACGGTATTCTTAACTCCCTTGTTATATAGTGGGAAATTATTGCTTCTACACCACCAATTGGATCTACACCGATACCCTCAGCATAATCTGTAGAGTTATCTTCCTCGAAACGGCAAATAACAGCAATAGCTTCGGCCCCGTTTTTAATAAGGCTTTCAGCTGATTTTATTAGTGTCTCAGGATTTTTAATCCCGCCTGTCGAATGGTTTCCTTTATTTTCAAAATAAATGCCGGCCTCTTCATCTGTTATTACATATTCTGATATATTTACTCCGTAAACTGTTTTTACAGCGTTAATAGTATTTATATGAACATTTAGTACTTCTTTAGAAATTGCTTTGTCAAATAAAACCCCTATTTTGTTATTTTTTTTAGGAAGTAAGGTTAAGTTCCCTTTAAAAAACTCATCAATTGCATACCCCTCAACATAAAGCATATTGGATGTAATTCCGGAAAAACAGCCTGCATTGACTACGTTGGGATTAACAATCAGTTTTGCTTTTTCGGCAATCTTGCGTGCATAAACAGAGGCATCACCGGCAAATCCGCCTATTGATGCACCTATACCCGTTGGTACAATAAAAGCTCCTAATTTTTTTTCCATATCTATAATTATAAACTTAAATACTCCAACTGTATACCCGTATAAGGTAATGATTTTCATTCTAAACAAACACATAATTTAGAAGTTAGTTTTCTCGGAAAGAGTGTATCTGAGAAAAAGGAGGTAAAAATGACGATAAAAAAACTGACTGTGGCAGCTGCAATTGCCGTTGGAATAGCAACGTGTTCGTTTAATAATGCAATGGCAGCCTGCCCCTGTGACCAACGACCTGTAGTCACAGAATCATCATGCTGCCCGGCAGAAGACATTCCGGTTGTAACGGGTCAAGCATGTCCTTGCCAGACTGAGCAGCCCAGCTGCGGATGTGATGCTCCGAGTTGTGAAGAACCGGCTGTACCATCATGTGCAGTTTGTCCTAATGCATCGGCTGTACCAAGGTGCTCGATGAACCAGGTATATGCATACCCTAATGCTATTTACGGGTCAAATAATTACATCGGTGAATGTACCAGTTCGGCCGCAACTTATAGGGGCGAAGGCGGTTTTACTGTTGGAACCCACGGTTTAAACAGCACTACAATGGGTGCTGCAGTCTTACCGGAAGGAACAATGACAGGTGCTGCTACTGATATTCCGTGCTTAAATGATTCACCTGTGGCACATAATGGTGTACCTATTCTTAGGGATGAAAGAAAAATGGACGGTAATGGATGTCCAATACAAATTAGTACGGCAAACTCTATACAGGCTATCAAAAAAACTATGGTTCCGCTTGACTTATCTCAATTCAATAATGTCACCGGTGCGGCCGCTGATATGCCAAGCATGAATATGTTCCCCGATGTTCCTAACAACTATTGGGCATCATGTGAAATTGATAAACTTGCTATGAATGATGTTGTTGTTGGTTACCCTGACAGGATGTTTAAGCCTTCAAAAAATATCAGCCGTGCGGAATTTGCAACAATGATTGTAAAAGGCTTTAATAAAAATGACTGCGGATGCGGTACAGAAGCATTATTTAGCGATGTTCCCGTTTCTCACTGGGCAAATTCTGTCATTGCTAAGGCTGTTCATGAAAACCTTCTCAAAGGATATCCGGACGGCTTATTTAAACCGAACAATAATGTAACCAGAGCAGAAGCGTTATGTGCCTTGTCAAAAGGTATTAATATAGAAATGGATGCTGCAAAGGCGCAACAGGTGTTATCTTGCTATTCAGACGGTGCATCTGTTCCTGAATGGGCACGTATTCCGATTGCAAAGGCTTTAGAGAGCGGTGCTCTTAAATCATCACCAAATTCTAAGATGATTAGACCTTACGCTGAAGCTACACGTGCAGAAATTGCATCAATGCTTCAAAATGTTCGTGTTGCAATGGGATATGACACAAATCCGCAAACGGCTAATGATACATGCCCTATTTGCCCGACGGATAAAAAGGCTTATGTAGAAAATGAAGAAATTGTAAAAATTCCAACCCTCGAACTTAAGTTTCTTGATGAAATAAACGCTAAATCATCTCATGTCGGTCAAATCTTTGCAGCTACAACTTTAGAAGATGTTACTATAGACGGGCAATGTTTCCCGTGCGGGTCTAAAGTAACAGGTAAAGTTGTAGAAGTTGTAAGACCTTCAGGTTGTCAAAAGGGTGCGTTAAAATTGGCATTTACAGATATAAGCAACAATGGCTGTAAAGCAAAATTACCGCGTCAAATACTTACAGCTCAAGTGGATTGTTCTAAGCAGCCAAATATTGTAGCCAGACTTGTAACAGCCCCATTCACCTGGGCAGGGTCTATGGTTGGTATAGTCGGCAGAACTACCGGCGGTATGCTTTCTAACCTTGGTAATGCTGTAGAAAATGTTTCTAACGGAACAGGTATTGCGTTAGGTGATATCTTCCAGGGACAATTTGGCGCGTCGGCAAGAAGCTTCGGCGGTGCTTTATACCAAACTGTTAAGGCGCCTATCGATGTTACCAGAACTGCACTTTCCGGTACCTTTGGCTTATTACAGTCTACAGGTGACGAAGTTGCATACCTTGTAGATGCAAAAGGATACAAAATATCTTCTATTAATCCGAGAGAACACGTTACAATAGCTTTCGGGTGCAGCGAATAGTGAGTAGTCGTTCGCTTCCGGGGTTAGCCATATATTATGGCTAGCCTCTTTTTTACTGTTTATTGTTCATTCTGTTATAAAAATCTTTTAGAATATGTTTTTCAGGCAAGACATCCAAAATGTTTTTCTTAATCTCTTTCCCTGATATATTGTACACAGATATTTGAGCATTGGCTTTACTTGTTATTTCAAGTGATATTAAATCTTTTTCGCTAAAACCATGACATAAAGCTTCCGGTGCTATATCCTTAACTAAGCCGAGCGGAGAGCTGCTTTTATCAATCAATATTAATAAATCTTTTTCTTCCAGCGGGTTAAAATCGTTTATTCCGTATACAAATTTGATTTTCGGGTATAATTTTTTTGCCTCTTCCGATGTAAACGGAAGAATTTTTTTCAGGCTTGGATCTACTATAGTACAATTATCAAAATATTTATGTTTGAGTTCTAGTTTTGACATTTGCAGTTTTATGTATGCAGCATTTATTAAATCTCTGTCTGATACAGCATTTTCCATATAATCAGTTAAGACTTTCAGATGCTTTGAGACTTTTAGTAAAGATGCAATTGTTTCATCGGATTCTTTTGTTTTAGGTGTAAAAATTAAAAAGTTGTGTATCATTCCGTATTCTGATGTTACTGCATTGACAGCATTTATATTATACTTATTTTTAAAATGTCTGCTAAAAATTTTTCCTGTTTTATAAACGAGTTCTTCGCATATTCCTTCAATTCTGCCTGCTGAATCATAATTTTTATAAAAGTTCTCCAACAACACCATCTTCCCGACAAGTTCTATTTTGAAATCCGGATCGGCGAGCATAGATTTTTTCCCGTAAAGACATTTGTTTAAAATATTTTTTACAAATTCTAAATCAGTTTTATTAAGGGTACTGCTTGGCTGTAACGCTTTAAATACGGGGGTATTTCTTGCCGGAGATGCTGCTGCGGGTGCTCTGTGGTAATTATTGGTACTATATGTTATCGGTGTGATATGCATGATTTTTTCCTGTTTTATTAAAGCTTCTTATAGAAAAATTTTGCTATTTTTTTTACAAATTGTTACATAGAGCGCTTTCTTAATAAAAATTTACAAAAAATATGTAAAATTTTGTAAACAATGATTGTAGTATATACATTTAATCTTGACGGGAAATTTTTAAGTAGTACGATTAGAGAACATGCGTATGTATGGGGATTTAGTCCGAAAAGAACAAAATAATATAGCAAATATACATTTTTTATATAGTTTATGTACACCATTAGAATAGATGAGGTGATTTAATGTCGACAACGAAATATGCAAAAAGAGTAACTCCGATGGGCATTCCAAATACAAGATTGGATGATTTACCGGATTTAATTGACGTGCAGAAGAAATCGTTTGAATGGTTTCTTAAAGAAGGTTTAAAGGAAGAGCTTCTTGCGTTTAGCCCTGTAAAAGACTATACTGGCAGGTTAGAACTTCATTTTTTGCCTAATTATACTTTTGATAATGCAAAGTATACTGTTGAAGAAGCCCGTATCCACGATGCTACTTATGCAAAGCAGCTCCGTGTTATGGTAAGACTTGTTAACCGTGACAGCGGGGAAATTAAGGAACAAGAAGTTTATATCGGTGATATCCCGACAATGACTGATAAAGGTACGTTTATTGTAAACGGTGCTGAACGTGTTATTGTATCGCAAATCGTTCGCTCACCGGGTGTTTACTTTAAGAGAGAAATTTCTCCGACAGGTAAACGCCTTTATAATGCAACCATGATTCCTAACCGCGGGGCATGGTTGAAAATCGAAACAGATTCAAATGATTTAATTTACGTAAAGATAGATAAAAACAGAAAAATCCTTGCTACTACATTGCTTAAGGCAATGGGTATTACTGTTTCAGAGATGGAAACACTGTTTACCCACTTTGAATTCTTGAAAAAGACTTTAGACAAGGACACAACTGAAACTACTGATGAAGCATTAATTGAGGTATACAAAAAGCTTCGCCCGGGTGACCCTGCATCAGCTGCAGGCGGCCGCCAAATTTTGGAAGCAAGATTTTTTGATGAAAAGAAATACGATATCGGCAGGGTTGGTCGTTACAAATTAAATAAAAAACTTAATTTAAATATTTCTAAAAACCAACGTACGCTTACTGTTCAGGATATCGTTGCATCAATCGAATACTTAATTAATCTTACTTATGATGAAGGTACTCTTGATGATATCGACCACTTGGGTAACAGAAGAATCCGTTCGGTCGGTGAGCTGCTTCAAAACCAATTCAGAGTTGGTTTGTCAAGAATTGAAAGAATCGTTAAAGAAAGAATGACTCTTCAGGATTCAGAAACATTAACTCCGTTAAACCTTTTAAATACAAAACCGTTGGTCGCGTCTTTAAAGGAATTTTTCGGTTCTTCACAATTATCACAGTTTATGGATCAAACCAACCCGCTTGCTGAATTAACACACAAAAGACGTGTATCAGCTTTAGGGCCCGGCGGTTTGCAAAGAGAACGTGCAGGGTTCGCTGTTCGTGACATCCACCCGTCACACTACGGACGTATTTGTCCGGTAGAAACTCCGGAAGGTCCTAATGCAGGTTTGATTGGTTCACTTGCTACTCACGCAAGAGTTAATGATTACGGTTTCGTTGAATCTCCGTTCTTTGTTGTTAAGGATGGTAAGGTTACAGACGAAGTTGTTTATATGACTGCAGATGAAGATGAAAACTACAGGTGTGCGCCTGCCGATGTTCAGTTAAATTCGGATGGTTCATTCAAGAACGAACAGGTTCCTGTACGTTACCGTTCTGAATTTACAATGTCTGAATCCAGCAAAGTAGACTTTGTCGGTGTATGTCCTATTCAGATTATTTCTGTTGCAACATCAATGATTCCGTTTATTGAACACGATGATGCTAACCGTGCGTTGATGGGATCAAACATGCAGCGTCAGGCTGTACCTCTGTTTATTACAGAGCGTCCTGTTGTTGGTACCGGTCTGGAAGCACGGGCTGCAAAAGACTCTGGTATGGTTGTTGTTGCAAAAGCTGACGGTGTTGTTGAAAGAGTTGTCGGTGAAGAGATTATTATCCGCGATGTTCATGGTAAGCAGCACTTACATACTTTGATGAAATACGTTCGTTCTAACCAGGATACCTGTATTAACCAGAGACCGATTGTTCACGAAGGTGATAAGGTTAATGCCGGTGATGTAATTGCTGATGGTGCAGCAACAAGCTGCGGCGAACTTTCACTCGGTAAAAACGTTCTTGTAGCGTATATGCCCTGGGAAGGGTATAACTTCGAAGATGCTATCCTTCTTTCTGAAAGATGTGTACACGATGATGTATTTACATCAATCCACATTGAAAAATTGGAAATAGATGCAAGACAAACTAAACTAGGACCGGAAGAAATTACCCGTGAAATTCCTAACGTATCTGAAGATGCGTTAAGACACCTTGATGAACGTGGTATTGTTCGTATCGGTGCAAGAGTTTATGCCGATGATATTCTTGTTGGTAAAGTTACTCCGAAGGGTGAATCTGAACATCCGCCTGAAGAAAAACTTTTAAGGGCAATCTTCGCTGAAAAAGCACGCGATGTTAAGGATAATTCTTTAAGAGTACCACATGGGGAAGGCGGCAGAGTTCTTGACGTTAAAGTATTTGACAGAGAAAAGGGTGACGAATTACCGCCGGGTGCAAATACGGTTATCAGAGTTTATATCGCTCAAAAACGTAAGGTTTCTGTCGGGGATAAACTTTCAGGACGTCACGGAAACAAAGGTATTGTTTCTAGAATTCTTCCTAAAGAAGACATGCCTTTCTTACCTGACGGTACACCGGTTGATATAGTTCTTAACCCGCTGGGTGTTCCTTCCCGTATGAACGTTGGTCAAACTTATGAATGCTTGCTCGGGCTTGCATCATACCTGACTAAAGAACACTACGAAGCCCCCTCTTTCGATGAAAGATACGGCGAAAACCAATCAGAAATCGCAACAAAGGCTGAACTGTTAAGAGGTATAAAAGAGTCTGGCTGCGATTGGGTAAGAGAAGACGGTAAAGTTTATCTTATTGACGGAAGAACAGGTGAAAGATTTGATGAACCTATTGCTGTAGGTCTGTCATATATTCTTAAACTTGTTCACCTTGTTGATGATAAGATTCACGCAAGAAGTACCGGACCTTACTCACTGGTAACACAACAACCGCTGGGCGGTAAGGCACAATTCGGCGGTCAAAGATTCGGTGAAATGGAAGTTTGGGCTCTTGAAGCTTATGGCGCAGCTTATACTCTTCAAGAAATGCTTACTATTAAGTCCGATGATGTTAACGGTCGTAACCGCGCTTACGAATCAATTGTTAAAGGGGACAACATCCCGAGACCGGGTATCCCTGAATCGTTCAAGGTGCTTGTAAGAGAATTACAAAGTATCGGTCTGGACATTACTGTTGCTAAGAAAAACGGGACAGAAGTTGATTTGATGAGTGATATGGATGATATCAGAAAAGCTGCTCCGAAGAGAACTCTTTCGGATATAGATTCTGAATTGTTAAATATCAATTTCTTTGAAACATCAACTACACTCGGTGATTAATAAAGGAGAATGAAAATTGTCTACAAGTATTGATTATTTTGATTATATACGTATAAGTATCGCTTCACCGGAAAGGATTTTGAAGTGGTCATACGGCGAGGTTACTAAACCTGAAACTATTAACTATAGAACTCTTAAACCGGAACGCGACGGCTTGTTCTGCGAAAGAATTTTCGGGCCTACTAAGGACTGGGAATGCTATTGCGGGAAGTATAAACGCGTTAGACATAAAGGTATTATATGCGAACGCTGCGGTGTTGAAGTTACTGATTCTAAGGTAAGGCGACACAGAATGGGACATATTAAACTTGCTGCTCCGGTATCTCATATCTGGTTTTTAAAGGGTATTCCGTCATATCTCGGTTTGCTTCTTGAAATGTCATTAAAGGATTTAGAACAGGTTATTTACTTTAATAACTATGTTGTTATTGATCCGGGTGATTCTAATTTCAAGAAGCTGCAGCTTCTCTCTGAAGAAGAATACGAAGATTATTTGATGGAAAATGAAGAAACCACTTTAAAAGTTGGTATTGGTGCTGAGGCTATTAAAGAGCTTTTGGCTGAAATCAATATTCATGAACTTGCTGAATCCATAAGAACGGAATTAGCAGGTCATGTTACTTCTGTACAAAAGAAGGGGAAATTAATTAAAAGATTAAGACTCCTTGACTCTTTAATTTCTTCTGAGACAGAGCCGACGTGGATGATTATGGATGTACTTCCTGTTACACCGCCTGATTTAAGACCAATGGTTCAGTTGGACGGCGGCAGATTTGCTACATCTGATTTAAATGATTTATACAGAAGAGTTATAAACAGGAATAACCGTTTACAAAGATTATTGGAAATGGGTGCGCCTGAAATTATAGTCAGAAACGAAAAACGTATGCTTCAGGAAGCTGTTGACGCTCTTATTGATAACGGCAGACGCGGAAGAACGGTTGTAGGCCCTAATAACAGAGCATTGAAATCTCTTTCTAATATTATTGAAGGTAAACAGGGGCGTTTCCGTCAAAACCTGTTAGGTAAACGTGTTGACTATTCCGGCCGTTCAGTTATTGTTGTAGGTCCGTCATTGAAGTTAAATCAATGCGGGTTACCTAAAGAAATGGCTATAGAATTATTTAAACCGTTTGTTGTTAATAAATTAATTGAACGTGGTCATGTTCAAAATATTAAATCAGCAAAGAAAATGATTGAACGTTCTGAAGCAAAAGTCTGGGATATCCTTGAAGAGATTATTGAAGGGCACCCGGTTATGTTAAACCGTGCTCCGACCCTTCACAGACTTGGTATTCAGGCATTTGAGCCCAAGTTGGTTGAAGGTCGTGCTATTCAGCTTCACCCGTTAGTATGTACTGCGTTCAACGCTGACTTCGACGGTGACCAAATGGCTGTTCACGTACCTCTTTCAATTGAAGCTCAAACTGAAGCAAGAATGCTAATGCTTGCAACAAACAATATTCTTGCTCCGGCAAACGGCAGACCTATTATCACACCTTCACAGGATATGGTATTAGGTATGTACTATCTGACAATCTTAAAAGATCCGTCGATGCCGGTCAAAGGTTACTTCTATAACTTCCAGGATGCAATCTCTGCGCTAGAAGTAGGAGTTATTAAACTTCACGACAAGATTGTTGTAAGAGATGAACACGGAAAACGTATAGAAACAACTGTTGGAAGAATTATATTTAACGAAGAAGTTAGAAAAGCACTTGCTTAATTAAAAAGGAAATTGAGGAAATATAAATATGGAAAATACATACACACACTCAAAAGCAGCTCCTGAGTTTATTAACAAACAGATGGACAAAGGCGGTTTAAAGAACCTTTTATCTCAAATTTATCTTGAGTACGGCGGTGCTAAGACTGCTGAGCTTGCAAATACTTTGAAAAACCTTGGTTATAAATATGCAACTAAGTCAGGGGTTACAATTTCTATCGCTGATTTATCAGTTCCTGCTGTTAAGAAAGATTTGTTAAAACAGGCAGAAGAAGAAATTGAAAAATCAACAACCAGATATTTAAAGGGTGAAATTACTGAAGTAGAAAGATATACAAAAGTTATTGACACCTGGTCTGAAACTACTGCAAAACTTACAGAACAGGTTGTTGAGAACTTTGATAAATTAAACCCGGTATATATGATGGCATTCTCCGGAGCGAGAGGTAACTTATCACAGGTATCACAATTAGTTGGTATGCGTGGTTTGATGGCCGATGCGCAGGGGCAGATTATCGACCTTCCGATTAAATCGAATTTTAAAGAAGGTTTGTCTGTAACTGAATACATTATTTCATCTTACGGAGCAAGAAAAGGGCTTGTAGATACGGCGTTAAAAACAGCGGACTCCGGTTATTTGACCAGACGTTTGGTTGACGTTGCGCAAGATGTAATTATTAGAGCTAAAGATTGCGGTACTGATAAATA
>CALVDX010000009.1 GCA_944326425.1 Candidatus Gastranaerophilales bacterium | reverse complement strand
CCTCCTGCAGTATTACCAATAAAATCACCGGTAATATTACCAATTTGGCTTCCCTCTGCGTTGAAAATTCCGCCCCCGCCTTGACCATTTGTAGTCGAGTTGCCAACAAAATCACCGGTAATATTACCAATTTGGCTTCCCTCTGCATTGAAAATTCCGCCCCCGCCTCTGTAGGAGTCAGCTTTAGCAGAGTTTCCGACAAAATTACCGGTAATGTTACCAATAACCGAGTTGTTAACGTTGTATATAGCGCCGCCAGCGCCCTGGTCATAGTTCCCTATAAAGTCGCCTGTAATGTTGCCAATTGACCCGTTGTCGTTGTAAATTGCAGCCCCGTACCCTCCGGCAATATTACCGACAAAAGAACCGGTAATATCAAGGATAGTACTGTTGGAATTATAAATCCCGCCTCCGCCGTTGCCGCTCCCTCTGTTCCCGACAAAATCACCGGTAATATTACCAATTTGACTTCCGCCGGCATTGTAAATAGCCCCGCCGTAGTTGTTGGAAGTGTTTTCAATAAAATTACCCGTAATATCTCCAATAGAAGCGGAATTGATATTGTAGACAGCCCCTCCCATCCCTCCGCTCGTAGAAGAGTTTTGGATAAAATTACCGGAAATATCCCGTATACTTCCGCCGTCATTGTAAATCGCCCCGCCATAGCCGGGTGCAGAGTTTTGAACAAAATCGCCAAAGAGATTACCGAGATTGCCTGTGTTATTAATAGCTCCGCCATGGTTTTGGCTGGATAAACCGGAAAACGAACCGTGTATGGCAGAGACAGCTAACTTATTACTGTTTTCAATTCTTGTTTGCGGATTATCCAGAGAATAACTGTCATCATAGAAAAACAAAATATCTTCGCCGCCCTCCTGGAGCCTGTAAAATGTCCCATTTTGAATCCATTGGAAGTTCTTTTGGGCACTCCCCTCGCCATAAGATTTCCGGGCAAGGTTAACTTCGTAGTAATGAGGGATGGTTTCTTTAGTGACCACCTCTTTGTACTCAATATCAGGGAGCCTGTCGCTTTCCGCAACTTCAACGCCTGTTGTTGGGTCATAGTATTTTGTAACTTCTTTAATTTCGTATTTAGTTATTACATTATCCGGAAGCGTTGAAACGTCCTCCGGAGTTACTTCTGTCAGAGTATACCCGCTTTTTAAATCTTCCGGATAATATTCAACAGGATCGCTGCCCGGTATTTCCTGCCCTGCAAGAGAGTCAAGTGTAGGAGTTCCTAGTTTAGAAACATCAGAATCAGCCCCTGCAGCGAACGCGGGAGAGCATAAAAACATGCAGGAAATAACGCAAACGGCTAAAAGTCTGTTATAATGCATATTTACCTCTTGGGGAGGTGTAAACGGCTCTATGACTGCAATTAAGCCAATTACAAATATTTCTCTCTTTTATTTTTCTAATCATGAAAAACAAACCTCATGTTTTAACCTACGAGATTACTATTCCACAGAAGAGAGAGTTTATAACTACCGGATTGTAAATTTTTGTAAATCCGGCAGTAAAACCTGCCTTTACCCCTCTCCCAGACTGCAGGTTGGCGGTTTCTACCCCAACAGAGATTGTCTATCTCTACCATACCCCGCTGCTGTCGCGAATAATTTTTAAAACTTGCTATTAATCTGTTCTTGACAACTGCAAAATTAATTTAGGATTGACAAATTTATAAAACATTATAGGTAGTCAGATAATATATTTTTTACATAGTTTTGTGTTTCTTTATACGGCGGGACTCCTGAATACTTGTCAACGGCACCCGGACCGGCATTATATGCAGCCAGTGCTAATATTATGTTCCCATTGTACCTGTCCAGCATTGATTTAAGGTACTTAACTCCGCCTTCAACGTTTTGAACAGGATTTAACGGATCTGTAACCCCTAAACCTTTTGCAGTTGATGGCATAAGCTGCATTAATCCTAATGCCCCCGCATGTGATTTTGCCTTTGGATTAAAACCGGATTCCTGCTTGATTAGCGCCTTTACTAATTTATCGTCAACCCCGTGTTTTCTTGATACACTTGTAACAAGGTTAAGTATCTGGTTTTTACTTGGCGTGTCTGTGTTAACTTCGCTTCCGTAATCTGCCTCATTAATTCTTTGTGCGTTAACGTTTAAAGCTTTCCCCGTTAGTAAAGATCCGAAAGGAGTTTTAGCACTTGCTTTCAAAACGTTATCAAAACTTGGGCCGTTATAAGGCTGCACACCGTCCATACTGTTTATTCCCTGCTGCATCATATCAGCAGGATTTTGTGCCTTGATTTGTTTGTTAAAATTATCTACATAACGGTTTAGTTCAACGTACCTTTGCGCAGCCTGCGCCTGACCGCCTGATGATAATAAGTTTTGAATCATTGATGAAAACATGTGTATAATTTCCTTCCCGTATCTTTTACGGAAAATTTTTAAAAATTCTTCAGCAGAATTCTAAAATATCCACTATATGGATTATTTAATTTGATTTCCTAAAAAGTCAAAGTTGACCGGGTGGTTTATTTTTGCTCATCTGGTTTATGATATTATTATTTTATGGAAAAATTTATTTCTCGTATCGAGAGTGAGCTGACAGATTATAATCTTGACCAGCCGGAGCTTAAAACAGTTCTTGACAGACTTATTTTAATTAATGCCAAAAGAGTTCGTCCAAGGCTGGCGTATGTGTTTATAAAGGCTTTTGGAGAAGATTTGTCTGACTCCCAGACTGAACTTATTGCTGCCGGTGAGATACTTCATACAGCATCGCTTATACATGATGACATAGTAGATAATGCTCTCTTTAGACGGGAAATGGAAACACTTAACTCTAAATTTGATACTCATCTGGCTGTGCTTGCCGGTGATTTCCTCGCAAGTTTTGGCATTAAAAAAATACTTTCATTGAATAATCAGGAAATAGCAGATACTTTTCTTTCTGCTTTTGATAAAATGTGCAGGGCTGAAATTTTTCAATATTTTGCGCGCGGAAGAGTTCCGGATTTAGCTGAATATTTTACAAAGACAGCGGGTAAAACCGCCTCGCTGTTCAGCGCTATTTTAGAAGGCACGGCGATTCTTTCGTCCTCAATTGATAAAAATACTGCAGCAGATTTCGGTACCGCATTCGGAATAGCTTTTCAAATAAAAAACGATTTGGAAGCCTTCATTAATACCCCTGATAGAGACAGAAAAAACGAAATTTATACTGCGCCTGATATTTTTTATCTTGAAAAAAATGATTTAAACTTTGCGATTGAAAAAACAAATGCTTTAATAGATAATGAGATAGAAAAAATGCTTAAAATAATCAGTGATGTACCTGAAGGCATTTATAAAACGCAATTAATCCAAATGATTAAGGAGAGCTTATGCAGGACGAAAAAGTAAAAAGTTTTTTGATAGATACTATTGAAACACTTGTTTTCGTTATAGTTGCAGTTATTATAATAAGGTTTTTTATCGGTGAAATCCGCTGGATACCCTCAGGGTCTATGCATCCTACACTTTTAGAGGGAGATAGAATTTTTGTAGAAAGGGTTTCAAGGTTTTATACCGCCCCTCAGCGCGGTGATATTATGATTTTTTATCCGCCGTTTGTTGAGCTGGATAGTTCTTTTTTGGGGGTATTTAAACGTTTGACAGGATTTTTCTGTAAGGATATTGCCTACATTAAACGTGTAGTAGGCATGCCGGGAGATAAACTTGAAATTAGAGAATCGCCGGATGGTTCGCATACTGTGTATATTAATGACAAGCCTTTTAATGAGCCGTATATTCAGAGTAAATATGATTATATTAAATGTAATGAAAAAATGTATTGCGGGCCGTTTGTTATTCCTGAAGGGCAGTATTTTATGATGGGTGATAACAGAGGAAACTCGCAGGACAGCCGTTTTTGGGGCTTTCTGCCCAAAGACAGATTTATCGGAAAGGCAGTATTTCTTTTCTGGCCGCCTTTAAGAATGAAAAATCTTTAGTTTAACGAAAGGAGAGTTTATTATGTGGGAAAAAGATTTTGATGTTAATCAAATTTCTGAAATCAGGACACGCACATCTGTATTTTTCGGCGCAGGTGCGATTAAAAAAATTGACTTTATAGCCGAAGATCTTAAGGCAAAAGGGTATGACAAAGTTATAGTTATGAGCGGCAGAAATGCTTATAAGTCAACCGGTGCCTGGGATTACGTTGAAAAAGCACTTGTTAAGCATGGTATAGGATATATTAATTATGATAAAGTTACCCCTAATCCTACTACTATTTCAGTTAACGAGGCTGTAAAGGAAGCAAAAGAATTCGGCGCTAAGGCTGTAATTTCTATTGGCGGCGGCTCTCCTACAGACGCAGGGAAATCGGTTGCTATACTTCTTGAATATCCTGATAAAACCTGTGATGATTTATATGAATTTAAATTCGTTCCGTCAAAAGCAGCCCCGATTGTTGCTATTAACCTTACCCACGGAACAGGGTCTGAAACAAACAGGTTTGCTGTTGTTACAATTCCTGATAAAAATTATAAACCGGCAATTGCGTACGATTGCATATATCCGATGTATGCTATCGATGATCCGGCTTTAATGACTAAACTTTCACCAAAACAAACACGTTATGTATCTATTGATGCAGTTAACCACGTTGTTGAAGCGGCTACATCAAAAGTTGCATCTCCGTATACGGTTACACTGGCAAGAGAAGTTATTACTCTGGTTGCAAAATATTTACCGGTTGTAATTGATAAGCCTGAAGACATTGAAGCAAGATATTATTTAACGTATGCAGCAATGATAGCAGGGGTATGTTTTGACAACGGCTTACTTCACTATACACATGCTCTTGAACATCCGCTCAGTGCTGTTAAACCTGAATTGCCTCACGGCTTAGGTTTGGCAATGCTTTTACCTGCTGTTGTTAAGAATATTTATTCTGCTAAACCGGAAACTCTTGCGTATATTCTTGAACCAATCGCTTCCGGATTAAAAGGTGACGCGTCAGAAGCGCAAAAAGCATCCGATGGTGTATACAGCTGGTTATCATCTGTCGGAGTTTCCGAAAAACTGGGGGCAGAAGGTTTTTCGGAAAAAGATGTAGATAATCTTGTTAATCTTGCATTTACAACACCATCGTTAGACGGGCTTCTTGCTATGGCGCCTACTAGTGCAACTAAAGAAGCTGTTGCTGAAATTTACAGAACGTCTTTATAAGCTTAGTTAAAATTATTTAAAAAAGCGGCGGGCTAAAAAAGTCTGTCGCTTTTTTATTTTTTGGTGTATGATGTTTTTATGAAGAGATTTTTATTAGTTTTAGGTTTAATTTTACTGCTGGGTAATACTAATTATGCAAATGCGGCCGGTTCCGTTAAATCGGATATTAAGGAAATTAAGAATATTCTGAAAAGCCAGATACAAGCTGCAAATAAGTACAGTTATCAGGATTTTATTAAGTATTTTGATTTCGGATATATTAATTCAGACGGCTTCGGACTTGATATCTATTCCAAACTTGTAGAAGATACCTGGGCTTCATACAATAATATTCAGTATGCGCAAAAAGTTAAAAATATTACAGTGAATGGTAAAGATGCTATTGCCGAAGTTTTGGAGACGGCTAATGCACGCATCGAATCCCAGTATAATTTGAGCGGCGATCTGAAAAGTATTGCTAATAATGTTTACTTCTTAAAAAAGACAACTAACGGTTGGAGAATAGTTTCTGATGTCATTTTGACGGAAGATACATATCTTGCCTTCGGCGAGCTTTCAAAGCATACACCGGTATTGAACGTTCCGTATCAAATAGCTGCAAATAGTAATTATACCGCTTCTATTGAGTTTACAGCGCCGCCAAATACGATAGCAATTGCTTCAATTAATCAGGAGAAGGTTTCCTATCCTCAGCAAAATTCAAAAGAAAACTATAGAAAACTGCCGGATGACGGTATACTGGAAAGATTTTTTACCTCTAACGGCGAGGGGGTAAATGAATATATTGTTGCATCAATCGGGCTTACAAGACCGGAGTTTGAGAATAAAGATTTACAAATTAACGTAACAGGCATTGCCTATATTATTAAACGTGTAAATGTTATTCCTGAAAATAAATTTATTAATCGTGATGATGTTATTCCGGTCAGGGAAAAACTACTTAAGCTTCAGGAAGAGGACAAGGCTGTTGAAAAAGCAAAAAAAGAGCAGCAGGAAGCACAAAAACATGAAATAAAGAAAAATGATTCTGAAAAAGATTCAAATCCTGCAGACGTACAAAACGATAAAAAAGAAAAGCAGGTAATTGACGTGCAAAAAGGTGAGGACGTTCCTGCAGAAATCAAAGATGTTCAGGAAACATCTGCGCCGCAGCAGCTTGAAGAAAAAGGTTTAAATCTGGAAAATCCTGCTCCGGAAACAGAAAAAGTTAAATCTAAAGAACAAAATGTAGCAGAAATAAAAGAAGACAAACAACCGGCTGAGCAGCAGACTCCGGCTGTAAAATCTAACGATGAACAAGCTTCTGCAGACTCTCTTAAAAAAGATAAGACAAAAGCTAAAAAAGAAAAAGTAAAAACAGAAAAAAAGAAAAAAGATAAAACAAAAGGAAAAGCAGAACAAACGGATAACGTAGGAGCACAAAACTCTGCAGCGGCAAAAGATAACAAGAGTAATAGTTCAGATGTGAAAACGCCGGAACCGGGGCAAAAAGCTGAAAAAGTTAAGAATAAAAAGAACAAAAGAGATAAACAAAAAAAAGATAAATCTTTAAAAGGAACATATTCTCCATCGACAATTGGTATACCGACTACAGCTACGGTTTGTCCTATAGAAGAGCCGCTCAGTTCTGAAAATGTTACGAAACAGTAAGGAGAGAAATGTCAAAAAATAGCAAACTTTTTTATTTATGGTTAACTCTGGCATTTTTTGTCTGGATGGATTTTTATTGTTCCTCAGCGATAGCTTCATATATTCATCGCCATGGTTCATTTGAAAATCCTGTTATGAGCCTTATATATGTCAAGAATACAGGCGCTGCGTTTAGTATTCTTGAGCACTCTACTACCTTACTTATTGTAATCTCTATTGCCGCGCTCTTCTGGATTTTGCACTGGACGATAAATAATGTTCACAGACTTGGTCCGATATTTATATTCTGGGTGAGTTTATTGTGCGCGGGAATAACTTGTAATTTGTATGAAAGAATACATTTCGGATTTGTGAGAGACTTTTTTAAGCTTAATTTTATTGATTTTCCCGTCTTTAATATTTCTGATATATTTATTAATATCGGTGTTTTTGTTATTCTTATTCTTGTAATTACTAAAAAGTGTTATAAGAAATGATAAAACTAATTGCTGATGAAGTTCTTGATGCACAAAGGCTTGATGCAGGACTTGCTTCTGTTTTAGACGGATATTCCAGAGCAAAAATTCAGGGACTGATAAAATCTGGGAATATAAAAGTAAACGGCTTATTACCGAAACCGTCTCAAAGATTGAAATTGGATGATAGCATTATTATCTGCGATGATGATATACCGGATTTAAGTATACTCCCTGAGCCTGTTCCATTTGATGTGGTTTATGAGGATGACAATATGGCGGTTATAAATAAGCCGTCGGGTATTATTACTCATCCTACAACAGTTGAACGGAGCGGTACTTTAGTAAACGGTCTATTGTACAGGTTCGGTAATAACCTATCGGATATTAACGGAGAGTTTAGGCGCGGTATTGTTCACCGGCTTGACAGAAATACTTCCGGACTTTTAATGATTGCAAAAAATAATAAGGCTCATGAATTTCTTGCCGGGCAGATAAAAAATAAAACAGCTGTACGCAAATATCTTGCTATTGTCAAAGGTGTTTTAAAAGAAGATTTTATGGTTATAGATAAACCAATAGGCCGTGCTTTTACGGATACGTGTAAAATGTGTATATCAGAGGATGGAAAGTCTTCTGTAACGGAAGTTCGTGTTCTAAAGCGTTTTGGTGATGCGACATTTGTTGAGTTAAAACTTTTGACCGGAAGAACTCATCAAATACGTGTTCACATGTCAAGTATTAACCATCCTGTCTATAACGATACATTGTATGGTTTTGGTAAAATGAAAATAAAAACAGAAGAGCAGGTGCTTCAGGCATATAGGCTTGAATTTGTAAAGCCGTTTGGCGACGAACAATTAACGGTGGAAATTCCGCAAGATGAAAAAATTATGAGAGTATTACGTTTTTTAGAGGGAAAGGAACAAAATGAAAAGTAAGTTATATAAAATGTTTTTAATTTTGATATTAATGCTTCAGGTTTGGGGGGCATATTTGATATTCCCGTCAGAAAAGTTATCTTTGCCGCAATCCGGACTTTTGCTGATTATGTTTACAAGCGGTATAACTCTCGGAATATTTTGTATGACGTTTTTTCTGGATAAATCATCATCATCTTTAAAAATGTATAAAAGGGAATTGGAAAAGGAATCTATTTCAAGTACAGAATCCTCTTCACAAATTAAAGTGTTAGAGTCCAAAATAGAAGTCCTTGAAAAAGCCCTTCAGCAAGCCTTAAACAAATAATTATTTTTCGTTTGCAATAAAGTCCGAACTTACGGCCAGCCATTGATAGGAGCTTTCCTGCTCGGGAGGTGCAGATATAACAAAAGTACCTCCCCAGCGTCCCGGGGTAGATGCTAATATCCCCTCTTTTGTTAATTCTTTTATTGCCCGTCTTACCGTATTGGGACTTAAATCAAGCTGTTTAGCGAGTGCAATTATTGAGGGCAGTTTAGAGCCGGGGTAATAGTTCTCTGTAATCATTTTTTTGATACGCTGTACAGTTTTTTCATAATAATAGTATGCTGCATCTGCTGCAGGAGCAAAGATAGATGTTTCTCTTGGCGGAGCAAATGTGCTTTCTGATGGCATTTTTGCAATAATCGTACCGTATCTCCCCCGCATAGTTACTAATACACCATTATTTACTAGTATATTTACCGCATCATTTATTGTTTTAATCCCTGCATTAAACATTTCGGCTAATTCTTTATTAGGCGGCAATTTATCGGAAATTTTACAATTTTGGGTTATATAGTTTTCAATATCTTTTTTAACTTTTTCAACAAGCGTTTCAAAACCGGTATTTGCTGTTTCAAATTCCTCATTCTTTAAAATAAATTCATGTTTTCCGCATTTTTCAATAATTTGTTCGGTGCAAAGCCCCTGCAGCGCGCTTCTAAGAGTGTTAAGAGGGATAGACGTTATTTGGGAAAGCTTTCTTGAAGAAGGTATAACATCTCCTGTTTTGAAAGAATTGTCTTTTAAATACTTTTTAATTAAATCTATTGCGGCATCCCGTTTTGATGTTAATTTTCTGTTATTAGAACTTCCGGTGTTTATAAAAGTACCTATTTTTTGTTTTGATGTCAGAAAACCGCGATCCTCTACTGTTCTGATTGCGTTTTGAACAGTTCCGAGACTTACTCCAAGTAAGTATGCTAAATCAGATTTTGGTGGTATAAGATCGTTCTGGTTTATTTTTTTGTTATTAAGGGCGGTTTCTATCCAGTTGATAAACCACTCTGCAATAGTTGAAGCTTTATCCTTGTTTTTTAAATCAGGACAAGGTAAGTCGATGTCTTTTATGCTAATAGTTTTTGTTACATGGTTATTTTGCTGCATTTTATTTCCTTTTAATTTGTTATATAAATTATAAAAACAAACAAAAGGATGTGTCTATAATTATTACAAATTGTTACAAAGAAGCAATTTTTTAACAAAAAAAAACTTTATATATATGTAGGGTTAAAAATCTGGAATGGAGGTTATACTATGAGTTTACCTATTTTAAAACTTGAGTTGTTGAGAGCAAAAGCGGAAGAGAAAATTTCACAAATTAAGGCTCTTGGATATCAGTCTGTACCAATAGAAGATTTGACAATGCGCCAAATAACAATGTTTTTGGTAAATAACGAACCTCGATATTAAATTAAAATAAAAAATGTGCGATACATATTGCTGCTGCAATTCCTGCTACGTCGGCAATCAAACCTGTTAGTAATGCGTATCTGAACTTTGTTATTCCAACAGAGCCAAAGTATACTGATAATACGTAGAATGTTGTTTCAGAACTGCCTATAATAATTGCTGCAAGTTTAACAGTATATGAATCAGGGTTAAGCCTGCCTGCTAAGTCGGAGAATAACCCAAGGGCTGCCGCCCCTGATAACGGGCGTGTAAATACTACAGGCAAGACGTCTGCAGGAAGTCCTATATTGGCCGTAACAGCAGCTATTGGCGCGGTAATAAATTCTAATAAACCGGATGTTCTGAAAATAGTGACAGCAAAAATTATGGCAATAAGATATGGAATAATTTTTATTGATACGTTAAATCCGTCTTTTGCTCCGTCAATAAACTGCTCATATACCGGCTGTTTTTTTAACATCCCCCAGGTAAGTATTATTAATATAAATAACGGCAGAATTAATGTTGAAATGTTATTCAGCATCCGTTAATCCTCCGTCTGTTTGAGGTTTCCAGAATTTTTCAAAAATTTTTGCTGTGATGATTGCAACAATAAATGCAATTGTTGTCACAAGTAATGTGGGCAGAATAATATCTGCCGGATTTTTTGCCCCGCAGCCGGCTAATACGGCAATAACTGTTGCCGGAATTATTTGAAATCCTGCGGTATTCATCCCCAGAAACATACACATTGCATTAGAAGCGGATTTTTTATCTGTATTTATTTCCTGAAGTTCCTGCATTACTTTTAAACCGATTGGAGTTGCTGCATTTGTCAGCCCTAAAGCATTTGCAGTAATACTTAATGCGATATCGGCATTTGCAGGATTGTTGGACGGAACATCTTTGAATAAAATTTTCATAACCGGAAAAATAAGTTTAGCAATTACTTTTACCATTCCGGATTTTTCAGCCACCCTCATTATTCCTAGCCAAAAGGACATTATTCCGATTAATGAAAAAGATATTTTAACAGCTAAATTTACACCGTCAAAGAGTCCAGCAGACATATTTTCCAGATTACCGGAAAATATTGCATAAATAATAGATAGAGCGGTTAGAAAGTAAAATATATAATTCATAACCTGATTATGCCACTATTTTTTCTTCATAACAAGTTAATTTTTGTATAGCAAAAAAAAAGACAAACATTTCTGCTTGTCTGAAAGTACATATCCATATCAACAACTATGACAATAAAGCTGTTTGTATCATATTCATAATCTTTCCTTATTAAAACTATAGTAAATCTAAAGCAATACTTGGCGCCTGATTAGCTGTCATAAGCAGCGTAGAAGCCGCTTGCTGCATAATCTGGGCTTGAATATAGTTGGTTGATTCTGTCGCAATATCTGCGTCCCTGATAGTGGATACAGACGAAGTTAAGTTTTCAGATGCTACTTCAATTGCTGATAAGGCTGAATCAAGCCTATTTTGAATGGCCCCTATCTGGGTAACTCTTGTTGCAACATTTGTAATGGCCTTATCTATGGTAGACAACATGTCATGGGCCTTTATACCTGTTGCAAGTCCGGCACACTCTTCGGCTAAAACGTCAATATCATCTCTTCCTATTAGTGCTGTTGTCGTTGCTGATTCAAACAGGAATGCTTCCATTGTTATACGGCTTGAAGCATCTCCATAAATTCCTGCCTGTAAGCCAAGGTCTTCTCCGATGGAACCGTCCATAAGGTAAAATCCGTTATATTCACAGGAATTTGCAACACGTGTAATTTCGTTATACCTTGCTAATATTTCTGCTTCAATAGCTTGCTTGGATTCTGTGCTGTATGTATCGTTAGCGGCTTGCATAGTAAGTTCTCTGATACGTTCGAGGTGGTCATTAATAAGATCAAAATTTTCTTCGAGTGTTGATAATAAATCAGATCCAATTTGTGTGTTATTGGAGGCGACATCATAAGAACTCAGTTTTGTTCCCATTGAAGCGGCAATTGTGTACCCTGCTGCATCGTCTTTTGCAGTGTTAATTCTGTAACCGCTAGCCATTCTGTTCATTGCAGATTGCAGGCTTGATGTTGATGAGTCAAGGTAGGTTCGGCACCTCATTGCCATGGTGTTGGTGACTAATGATAATGGCATACAATCTTCCTTTCATAGTTGTTAATCGGGTAAGCACATTTACTTAAGACAAATTTTGTAATTAAAATTTGCTTTTTGTTTGTGTAATAGATATGTACTGATTTGTTGCTTGGTTTTGTAAATAAATTACTAATGTGTAACTTACTTACATAAATAAAGATTTCTCCTTACTCTTTTCTTTGGATATGTGTAATATGTACCTACAACTTTAGTATGACACAAATATATAAGATTTAAAGCTTTTTTATATTAATTTTTTACAATTCTTAAATAATCTTAGCATTTCTTAATAATCTTTGCGGGTCTGAAATGTATTGTAGGCGATGGTTTGGGGGTTGTTTGAGATGTTAAATTTTTGGATAATTTTTGTATCTTTTTTATCTTTTTCTGAAGAAAAATATAATTATAACTAAAGTATAATATAAGCTCTTGTGACGAGAATAAAATAGTATTTATAAACTACTGTATATTTAGTGAAAGAAAAGAACTGTTGTGTTAAGTCTTTTAGAATTGTAAAGTTTTGTAAATTATTTGTATGAAAAATTAAAGTTTTTAAAAAATGTGCCGTAAATAAGAATATAAGAAACTAGAAAAGGAGAAAAAGGAACAATGGCAAACAACATTAATGGAATTTTCGGATACGGGTACGGTGTCAGATATCTTAACAACGGACAACAAAACAAAGAATTAGCTGGAAAGACAAATACTGATGAGCATGCCGGGGCAGAACAAGCACCGCAAACAGTAAATGTAGATCCAAATGAAGTATTAAATTTTCTTGCATCATCTTCTATAAAAGTAGAAACTCCGCAAGCACCTGTTGCAGGCGGTAATGCAGAAACTGAAGAAAGAGTTGAGGGATACATCCAAAACTTTGAAGTTATTTATTCTGTCGTTGCTCAAGAATTTGGTGATGATGTAGCAAATACGTTATTAAATGATGACAGATTTATTGATGCCTTGATGGCATAGCAAATAAAGTTTCTTTTTTCTCTGTAATTAAGCGGTCTGAAGAGTCCGCTTTTTTATTTGATAAAAAAAATCCGGAGTAACTAACACTCCGGATTTTTTAATAGTAAATTTAATTAAACAGCTTTTTGAACTTTACCGGCTCTCAGGCAGGAAGTACAAACTTTAATTCTCTTTGTTTCACCGTTAACAATAGCCTTAACTTCCTGAAGATTAGGATTTTGGCGTTTAACGATTTGTTTGTGCGAGAACGTAAGTTTTGCCGCTTTTAACGGAGTTTTTCCGCATACATCACATTGTTTAGACATAATCTTATTTCCTTTTCTAGTTATATTTCAGTGTAAAATTAATACCTGAGAGTTATCATAAAACAAACAGAATTAATTTTCAACATACTCTTTAAGACGTTTGCTGCGGTTCGGATGACGCAGTTTTCTTAAAGCTTTTGCTTCAATCTGTCTGATACGTTCTCTTGTTACACCGAAGAGCTGTCCGACTTCTTCCAAAGTTCTTTGGCGTCCGTCGTCCATACCGAATCTTAATCTTAGAACATCGCGTTCTCTCGGGGAGAGTGTGCATAGGATTTCTGCAAGATCTTCTCTTAGAAGCTCTGATGCAACAGTTTTAATCGGTGCATCGGCTTCTCTGTCCTCAATAAAATCTCCGAGTCTTGAATCTTCTTCTTTACCGATAGGTGTTTCAAGAGAGAGAGGTTCCTGAGCAATTTTAATGATTTCACGGAGTTTGGGAATAGAAACATTCATTTCCGCTGCAAGTTCTTCTTCGGTCGGTTTTCTTGAAAGTTCCTGAGCGAGACGTCTGGTAACTTTTTTGAGTTTGTTAATAGTTTCTACCATATGGACAGGAATACGGATTGTTCTTGCCTGATCGGCAATTGCTCTTGTAATAGCCTGTCTAATCCACCATGTTGCGTAAGTTGAGAACTTAAACCCGCGTTCGTGGTCGAATTTTTCTGCCGCACGGATAAGCCCGAGGTTTCCTTCCTGAATAAGGTCAAGGAAGAGCATTCCGCGTCCTACGTATTTTTTTGCAATACTTACAACCAGCCTTAAGTTTGCCTGTACAAGTTTACGTTTTGCAATCGCACCCGGAGCACCGCCCTGAATGATTTTTCTTGCAAGTTCGATTTCTTCGCTTGTGGAGAGAAGTTTAATTCTGCCGATTTCTCTTAAGTAAAGTCTTACAGGATCTTCTACTGCAATGCCTTTTGGTGCTTCTGTAGAGAGATCTTCTTCTCTTGAGTCATCACTCATATAGAAATCTTCGGATTTTATTCCAAGTTTATTAGAAGTGATGATATCTTCTATATCATCAGTGCCTAAATCGGCTTCAATATAATCAGCTTCGCTGTCTTTATCAGCATCAAAATCCAGCATATCTAGATTTTCATCGGAATCAACAAGACCGACAATAGATGATTCAGGTTCACGTTTTCTACTCATTTAGTTATTTTCTCCAATTCTTGACTTGATTTCGTCACGTAACTGCATTTGTACCTTTAGGGCTTCTATTTCGTCACCATTAACCGTCATATATATTTTCCTGAGTTCTTCCATTTCTACTTCCCTGTTTAAGCGTTTGAGTCTTGTTACATTTTCCTTTACTGCTGTACGGAATTCCTCTTCCGTGAGCCCGTTAAACGCTTCTGACATATATACCAAATCGGTTATGGTGGTTGTCAGAACATCATCGCTTATAAAACTTGTAAACAATTGTTCCTTTAATTCTCTAACATTATTTATTGTACATGTTATTTTGTCAATTGTATTTTTTACAATTATTAACGTTTTATCAGTAATAATGTCCGGGGGTATCATTTCTTTAAGTTCCGAAAAACTTAAAGGACTTGTATCTGATAAATAAACGCTCAATAAATTTTTTTGCGCTTTTATTGAAAATTGTAAATTTTTTGTTACAAAATTTTGCGGTGCAGCGGCTCTAACAGTTTCGGAATAATGGCTGCGGCGTTTTAATTCTTGTAAAATCGCACTTTCGTTGACATCCAGCGCTGAGGCAACCATTTTTACATACTCGGATTGTATGATTTTGTTATCAATATCTTTTAAAACTTCAATTGTTTCAGTTACAATTTCTGCCTTTTCCTGCGGTGAACAGGCACTGCTGCGTTTTTTTAAAATATTTTCAAGTATAAAATCTATTAACAGCGGTGCATTGTTTACGCAGTTCAAAAATTCATCACCGCCGATTGTACGTATAAACTCATCAGGATCTTTGCCGTTTGGCGGGCATACAACTCTTATTTCGCAGGAGTATCTGTCATCTGTTTTGCCTAAATGTCCTTCATCGTATTGTTTAATATTGCCCAGTCCGCGAAAAGCTTCACGAATAATATCCGCTCCTTTTTTGGTTGCGTTTTGCCCTGCAGTATCCGTATCAAAGGACAGGTAAATTCTTCTTGATTTTGTGTAGCGCGAAATAAGCTTTATGTGTTCCGGAGTGAGTGCTGTTCCGCAGGATGCAACACAATTTTTGACTCCGTGGGTTTGTGCGGAGATTACATCAAAGTAGCCTTCCATTATGACAACTCCGTCATGTTCAGCAATTGCATTTTTAGCATGATAGAGCCCGTATAAAATTTTACTTTTATTATAAATAAGAGAATCCGAGGAATTTAAGTACTTGGGGTTTTGTCCTTCTTCGATAGCCCTTGCACCAAATGCTACAAAATCGCCGTTCTCATTCCTTATTGGAATTATGACTCTGTTTCTGAAACGGTCAATCCAGTCATTTTTTTTGCCTTTTAAAATTAGTCCGGCTTTTTCCAAAACTTCTGTTGAAAACTCATTTTTTAGTTCATTGTATAATTCAGAGTATTTATTTGGGGCGCAGCCGAGGCCGTATTCTTTAATAACCTCATCGGTTATATCGCGGGATTTTAAATATGTACGGGCCTTTACTGCATCATTGGATGTAAGGAGATATTTTGTATAAAACTTTACCGCCTTTGCGCATGCTGCAATCATCTGGTCTTTTAGCGGCTTTAAATTAGCTGTGCCCGCAAATTTTTTAGGAAGTTCAATTCCAAACTGTTCTGCAAGCTCTTCTATTACTTCTTTAAAATCTTTGCCTTCTATATTAATAATAAAAGATAATGCATCTCCGCCTGCTCCGCAGCTAAAACATTTGTAAATCCCTTTTTGCGGGTTTACATGCATTGAAGGGTGTTTATCCTGATGGAAAGGGCATAGCCCCACGTAGCTTGAGCCTGTTTTTTTTAAGACAACATATTTTGATACAACTTCTACAATATCAAGCCGTTCTTTTATTTCGGCAACTGCTTCCTCATACGTCCTAGCCATAATTATATTTTAGCATTAAAAAATTTTTAGTAAAAAAGCAGGAGTTTTTAAATTATTTATTAGAGCTTTGCCGGATAAAATCACGCTCATAACCCTTTATACTTATTCTGGAGGGATATTTTAATGATAGAACAATTGGATAATAAAAACTTTAATGATTTCATATCAAGCGGACTCAAACTTGTAGAATTTTATGCTGAATGGTGCGGTTTTTGCCAGAAACAGAAACCGATATTGGAAGAACTTACAAATATAATAGTAGGAACGGTTGATGTGGATAAAAATCCTAATCTTGCATCAAAATATATGATAAGCGGGTATCCGACATTTATTTTGTTCAAGCAGGGAGAAGAGGCAGCGCGGTTTAGCGGATTGCACTCAAAGTATGACCTTATTAACCGGACAATGGATTTTATCAGCTGATTATTTATATTATGATTAGAAGAATGGCTGCATTACAGCAACTGCTCAGCAGTATAATGATGAAATTAATTCGTTCTTTTGTAAAATTGTTTCTTATTTATTACCGGTTATGACTTTATTCCAGATATTTCCCTTCTTTAATCAATTTTTCGCCGTATTGCAGTCTTTCGGTGACGGACATGTTTTTCATCTTTTCTATGTCCTCCGGATAAAATTTTACTTTTCCCCCCTCGCCGCCTTTACTAAAAACTTCGTCGGGTGCACTAAAACTGTTAGGGTATTTACGCGGATATGGATATTCTTCCGGCATTTTAGTTTCAACTCCTGATTTTGATTTTTCAAAAACATCTTTAAATAATGTTTTCAACTTAAGTTTTCCTGTAAAAAAGTATTTTTTACTTTTGTGAATAAATTATTTGTTTTACTTGTAATAATTGTCGTTGGTCTTATTTGTATATTAACCTCATTTTAACCTTATATATTAAGTAAGTCAATTGTTATTGCTTGATTACGCCTCTCATAATCCAAATACCATTTTCATAGCGCGCATGGATTATTAATATATTTTTCTTATATGTTTTACATTTTGTGTTTCTCTTGTTCTAACCTGTTCATCAATGCCTAAAATATTTTTATTAAATGCAGAGCCAGCGGCATCACCTGCATCATAGGCTTCTTGTTCCGTTATTTGATCCTCATACGATTTTAATATTTTATCTATTGAAAGGCTTTCATCTTTGTCTATATAATGTTCTTCGTTCTTTAAATATTCCTGTACTTTTGCTCCGAACTTATCGTTAATTTCATTTCTTGTCCAGCCTTCATTTAGTAAAATATCAAATATGTGTTCCTTATAATCTCCGTTATCCATATACCATTGCTGCACAATACCTTGAGCCTGTTCCTCGCTAAGCTGCGGATGTTGTCTCATTAGATTTTTTGCTTTGGCATTAATAAGTCTGTCCAGAGCATCCGTAGGCTCGCTGGTTAATAGTTCTTCTTTAAACTGTAAAAAGTGTTTTAGTTCATGGGCTAATATCGCAACCCCTTTTGCTCTGTCATTTTGGGGAAAATTATTCATATATACATACAGAGTGTTATCTGTATCAGAATATGAAGCACGGGCATTTGGATGTGTTTCCTCAAAATTTAATTTCGGTGCTGTATCACCAAGTTCCATTTCTTCTTTAAATATTTTTAAAACTTCTTGATAGAACAGCTTGTCATCCTTTATTTTATTTGCTGCTTTTAAATCATCCGCTCTCCTAGTGATAACTTCTGCAAAAGCTTCCGGAGTTTCTGCAAATCTTGCATTCGGAGCACGCAGCTTTCCTGGTGGTACTTCCGGAGAACTACTCTGAATTTTATGCCCTTCTGCTACTTCTCTTTTTATGGAATTTCTTCTGCTTTCCACAACCGGATTATTATTTCCGGTAATAGCCGCACTTGTCTCATCACTGGCGCTAGACCCTTTGTTTTTATTTTTGGGGATAATTTTGTCCGCCGATGTCAAAATAATAATCAACTAATTTTTCAATATCCCTTCTTACGGCATCGGTTACTTCTATCTGTATACCATCAAGGTTTGTAAATGGTTCATTAATATGAATATCATTAACTATCTCTCCGTTTTCAAGTTCAATTTCTTTAATTGTAATTTTGTTTTCTAAAATCATTGCGCCAAATTCCGCAGTAAATTCATTTGTATCGGCGATGGCGTATTCGCTAACATAATTTGAAATTAATTCTTTTAATTCGTTGGCTTCGGTTTCATTATAAATAACTTTTACTTTGCCATCGACAACCCCGAGTTTTGTACCAACCGGTTTGCCATGTAACTCTTTACGTTTATTAATCAGATCAGTTAAATGGACTGATTCGTGGAATAAACAAAGGTTAAAAGATTCAATATTATTACTTGGTCGAATACAAATTAAATCGGGATATTTATATGGAGCTGTAGCGCCGTCTGTTCCTTCAGAAAGTAAATTTGTAATGTATATTTCTTTTGGTGCTTCTTTGCCGGCTTCTTTGTATCGTGCTAAGAATTGTTCAACAGAATCGGCATATCTTTTTGCCATCTGGGGATTAATGTTATTGTCAAATTTTAAATCGACTCCTGTTTTATTTTTAAAATCCTCGCGTATAGATTTTAGTTCAACGGACTCTTCTCCATGTAGTATTTTGTTTAAAGCATCAAATTTTTCTTTCCCAATATAAAGTATGCCCTCTTTTTGTAGGTTAATAGCATCTTCAATACTTGTGGCATTAGCAATTTCAGATAACTTTGGATTTTTTAGAATACCATATATGATTTCGTTATAATCAAGCTCTGAGTTTGAAATTATATCTAACAGCTGTTCCTGGTATTTGGAATGCTTTAATGTTAAATTTAGCACATCTTCAAAATCATTAATAAAGCAATTCCCACTTTTGTCAAAAGACATAGTTAAATGTTTGTTGTTTAAAAGCCGGTATATTTTTTCACTGGGAATTTCAGGATGTGCTTCTGCCAGAGCAAGTATTTCATTTAAAAATAATTCTTTATTGGGGCTGTTGTTTAGTGTATTATTTGAATTTTCAAGTATTTTCCTGGCTTTATCCAGCTCCTTTGAACGATTAAAATTATTTGGTTGAACGTCTATACTATGCTCTCTTCTGGTCGGGTTTAAAGCATTTGAATCCCCAAGTTTAATATCAGACGAATTTGAAGCTCCATTTGAAGGTGTTACTGTTTCGTCACTTTTTCCGGCAGCACTTCCTTTACCGAGTCTTGCCGCATCTTTCAAATCCCCGCTCATCCCTGCCATAATACCGATGAGGTTTGATTGAAGCAGTGACTGCCAGTTATCGTTAGTATCAAGTATTCCCATCATCGCTAAATCTCCTGCGTAGGAAATAATGAAATCTGCACTTAATTTTACACCGGCTGCCTCCATAAAGCTGGCTAGGTATTCAGGGTTAGAAAATACTTTTTTTAGAGCCTGAGCGCGGTTACCTTGGGATATTTCGGTTTTAAAGGTTTCAGCAAGTTTTTTATCAATAAGTTTGTTAAAAGCTTTCATCCCCGTTTTACCTGCAGCAAAACCGACCACAAAACCTGCTGCATTCATTGCCAGAGTTTTTGATAATTCTTTGATTTCCTCTTCGTCAAGTTCTGAACGGGTTAGGGCTTCTGTATATCCGAGAGCACTTTCTGAAACCATTCCGCCGATAGCAAGAGTGTTACCGACTGTAACCATCCCTGCACCCAACGGTGCAAGCGGAGTGAAACAAAGAATTCCGCCGACTGCAGTCATTCCCAACCCTGTCATGGAGGCTGCGCCGGTGTATCTCTGAATAAATGTTTTATTATCGTCTGCCATTGACTGCGCAAGTTCCAGTACAAAATCTCTGCCGAATGCAGAGTTATAAGCTGTTTCCGAAACCTGTGATAGTGCAAGCATTCTGTCCTCGATATTTCCGCCCAGTATCGTTTCAAGTTCTGATTTAAGGGTATCGGATTGTAGTTTCAGAATATCCGATAAAATATTGTTTCTCTTTCCCTCAGGGCATTGTGAAGTATCAAGTGAAAAACTCCCGTCCTGATTAGTAGTAACAGAGACAGGCAGGGCGTTTTCCCGTATAATCTTTTCCAGATTTTGCTTTGCAAGTTCAGGGTTGATGTAATAGTTGAGGAAAAGTTCGGTAATTTGGTCGGCGGACGGATTATTTTTAATTTCATCTGCCGCAGAGATAAAAGATTGATATTTGTTAAACGCGCCTGTTGCAAAACTGATTTTTTGCTTTTGCTCGAGGTAGCGTTCAATATTTTCAGTAGAAAATTCACAGTTACGTTCAAGTCTAAAAACTTCTTCAAAAGTCATTGGTTCATCAGAGTCAAATTCAAACGGCACAGAAGGAAGTGGAATATCAGTAACCTGCTTTTCTGCTATCGGGTTTAAAGCAGTGTTTTCTGCTTTATTTTGAAAATTCTTGAGCATTTGTTCAAGTTCCGGTTCGGGAAGTTGCAGTAAACGCTGCTGGGTAGTTTTGAGTGAATCAATACTGTTGATTTTGTCTATTTCACTATTGATGTAATCCTCCATCATTTTGACAAAATCGGTTTCGGAAAGATTGCCTCTGTTTCTGTCGATGAAATTAAGCCCTGTATTTTCATCTTTTCTAAAGAGACGTTTATACATTAGTTTTTTGAGGTATTCTCTGTTTTGCAGAAAGTATTCACGCTTGGAGAGCTTGCCTTCTTTTGCGTCATAGAGGTTTTTAGCGCCCTGCTTTTGGAGGAGGAGTGCTTCTTCAACATTAGAGAGTGCCAAATCTGAATCGAAGTACTCTTTTATATTATTGTAAACTTTTGAGACATCACCGTTATCCTGCTGCATAAGAAGCGCCTGAGAATTGGTAACATCGTTAGTAATTTCTGTAATAACTGCCTCCTGTGCTTCTTCTTGCGTGAGTGATATATTATGCGGAAGATTGTTAACTGTTGTTTTGCGCGGAGAGAGTGCGGAGAGAAAGTTAAAGAGGTCAGCCGCTTTAATCCCGAGTTCTTTGAGTGATTTGCCATCTGTTTTTGTCGTTTCGAGATACTGTTCCGCCTCTTGCATTTCAAAGACAGAATTATTACCTTTAGAAGAGGCGGCTTTAGCCATGGTATTAAACAGTGAATTAAGTTCGGCTTTGTTTAGAACTCCGTCAGCACCTTTAGTGCCGTCGGCTTTCTGTGTGTCAAAAATATTAAACAGGCGTATTAAGGCAGCATTCCCGCCCAGGTCGCTTTTCTTAAGCTCGCTCAGGTTTTTATCAGTCAATTGCTTGCCGTTTTTTGATTGCAGCCAGAACTCTGAAAACCCCATGTTTTCTTCCTTGTCCAATTGTAATATTGCTTACTCTTGTGTTATCGGCATATTTGAAGAAAAACTTTAATAATATTACGCTTGTTTTTACATTTTGTTACAAAAAATGAGAGGCTTTTTATAATTTTTTGATATTATATTTTATGCTATATTAGTTTGGGGAGAATATTAATAATTGAAAAAGCTGGTTATACTGTTAATATTTCTGCTTGTGCCTGCGGTGCAGGCTGCAGAGTATACTGAGATTACACTGCCTGCAGCTATCGAGTATGCACAGACTTACAGTCAGCGTTTAAAGATTAGAGAAATGGATGTTGAAGTTGCCAAAAACAAAATAGAGCAGGCAAATCAACTTAAAAACCCTACAGTCGGCTCGTTTATAAATATGGGAAAGGCAGGAGAGAATGATCCCCAGTATTTAGGTGTAACTCAATTGGTTGAACTTGCAAAAAGACATCCGAGGAAAAAATTTGCAGAGAGTGAGTATAAACTTTCAAAAGAAAATTTTAACCAGACAAAATTTATCCTCGGAATGGATGTTCGTGATGCTTACGTTGATGTTGTCGGGGCAAAAACAATTCTTAAACAAATAGATGATCAATATGAGCTTTTATCAGAAATATGTAATCTGGCGCAGGAAAAGTACAATGCAGGACTAGCAAATCAGATGGACATATTTCAAACAGAACTTGCTCTCAATCAGTTAAAAATTCAAAGAAATTCTGCTCAGGTAAATGTAAATAATGCTATAAATGAATTAAATAGTATTATTTATTGTACGGAAAAGGATTTTGATTCTGTTGCCGAAATTTATTCAGATAATTATGAAGCTTTGCTGGTGCCGCAGCCTTCAACTGATATTCCCTCGTTGAATGATATTTTAGCAAAATATTTAGATAGCTGCTATTACGTGAAAATCGCAAAGCAAGAAATAGATGTAGCAGAAAAAAATCTTACTAATGTTATAAGACAAAGGGTTCCGGATTTAGAGGTAACTGCCGGCTGGTCTTATAATGAAAAATATAGAAACCCGACAGGAAGTTTTTACGGCGGGGCTTATGTAGGTGTTAACCTTGTTAATATTCCTATATTTTATACTTTTTCTCCGGAAATAAAAAATGCCAAAATAGCACTTGAGCAGGCAAATTTAAAATATAACTCGGTTGTGGATGAACTTATTAAAGACATTGCTGCTGCTTATGAGAGCTTTAATACGGCTAAGACTAATTTAAATTATTATAATTCAAAAGTAATTGGTGATTCTTTTATTCTTATGAATTATGCAAAAGAAAATTATAAAAAAGATAAATCAGATTTAATATCGCTTATTGTAATGGAAAAGTGCTATAAAGATATTGTAATCGGCTATACACAGGCTCTTGTAGATTATTGTAAGTGTTGGACGGCGTTATTAAGAGCTCTGGATGTAGAGACTTTAGCGTTAACAGAGTCGCTTTAATTGTGGAAAATCTATTCCGGTGTATAATAGTTTTATGAAAAGAAAAATAAGCATTATAGGCTCTACAGGTTCAATAGGTACACAGGCGCTGGAAGTAATAGAGAAGTTAGGTGATGAGCTAGAAGTTTACGGGCTTGCGGCGGGTAGTAATACTGAACTTTTAAATAAACAGATTAAAAAATTTAACCCTAAGAAGGTATACGCATTTAAGAATACAGAGAATGTTGACTTTAACCGGGTTTTAACCGGAGAGGACGGACTGAAAGAACTGGCTTCTGACAGAGAAAATGATATTGTTCTAATGGCAGTATCCGGCAGGCATGGCTTAAAACCGACCCTTGCGGCAATTAATAACGGGATAGATATTGCTCTTGCAAACAAAGAAACCCTTGTTATGGCCGGTGAAATTGTTATGCAAGAGGCAAAAAAACATAATGTAAAAATTCTTCCTGTTGATAGCGAGCATAGCGCGATACACCAGTGTATAAAAAATATTGCTGATGTATCAAAACTTATTATTACTGCGTCAGGAGGCCCGTTTTTAAACAAATCTTCTTATGATATGGCGCATTCTGATATAAAGCAGGTTTTAAATCATCCCCGCTGGAAGATGGGCAAGAAAATAACAGTGGATAGTGCTACTTTGATGAATAAAGGGCTGGAAGTTATAGAAGCGCATCACTTATTTGGCATTGATTATGATGATATAGAAGTTGTTATTCATCCGCAGAGCGTTGTGCATTCAGCTGTAGAGTACAAAGACGGTAGTGTAATTGCGCAGCTGGGACTGCCCAGTATGCACATTCCTATTCAGTATGCAATCACGTATCCAGAAAGACTGGTGGGGATAAAATCAAAAAGTTTTAGTTTTTCTGATATTGCAAGACTGGATTTTTCAAAACCGGATTTTGGGAAATTCCCGTGTCTTAGGCTGGCGTTAAAGGCCGGACGTACAGGCGGAAGTGCGCCGGTTGTTATGAATGCCGCAAACGAAGAAGCTGTTTATGCTTTTCTTGGCGGAGTAATAGGTTATAACGATATTTATCCGGCTGTTGAAAAAATATATAATAAGTTTGATATTCAAGAATTGAACAGTATTGATGAAATTTTTGAACTTGATAATGAAGTAAGGTTAAAAACCAAAGAATTGCTGACAGGAGCAGTTAAAGTATGATAAAGCTTGTTTGCACAGATATCGATGGAACCATACTCAAAGAAGATTTTACTTTTTCTGACAGAGTAGCAAACTGTATAAGAAGAATGACCCAAAAAGGTGTGAAAGTTGTTCTTGTGACGGGCAGAATGCATTCTGCGGCTAAATATATAGCACGGGATTTAGGCTTGAATACTCCTATAGTGTCATATCAGGGCGGTTTGATAGTTGATGGGGAAGATATTTTGTATGAAAGGTGTCTTTCTCCCGAGTTTGCGTATGAGATTATTTGTTGGGCACAGGAAAATAATGTTCACCTCAATCTTTATTCCCACGACAAACTCTATGTAGAAAATGATGATTATATTGCAAAACGTTATGCCGGGGAGAGGTATACAACCTATGAAGTTAAACCGTTTGACGAAATTCCTTTAGAGGGAATACATAAATTATTGGCTATAGATTTTGAGAATCCGGATACTGTAACAAACTGGCAAATAGAAATGGCGGCAAGATATCCTGAACTTTATATAGTTAAATCAACACCGTATTTTTGTGAATTTTCTAACAAAGAGGCTTCAAAATACTGTGCTGTTAAATTTTTGCAAGAGTACTGGGGGCTAAGAGATGATGAAATTTTAACAATCGGCGATCAGGATAATGATATTCTTCTGCTTCAGGCCGGCGGAACAAAAGTTGCTATGGGCAATGGTACAGAGGGTGTAAAATCAGCGGCAGACTTTGTCACTGATACAGTTGATAATGACGGCTTTGTAAAGGCAATGGAAATATTTGTACTTTGCGGAGAGTAGTTAAAAAAGAGGGCATTTAAGGATGCCCCAAAAAGACAAAGAGGAGAGAAAATGTATAGAGTCGGTACAGGTTATGACATTCATCGTTTAACGGAAGGCCGTGAATTGATAATTGGCGGGGTAAAGATTACTCATGAAAAAGGACTGCTCGGTCATTCCGACGCGGATGTGCTTGTCCATGCAGTGATTGATGCAATTCTCGGGGCGGCCGGCTTGGATGATATAGGAACGCTTTTCCCTGATACAGATCCTAAATACAAAGACGCGGACAGTACAAAATTGTTAAGACATGTTATAGATGAGATTGCCGGGCTCGGGTATAAAATTGTGAATATTGACAGCAATATTATTGCGCAGGCGCCTAAAATGATGCCGTATATCCCAAAAATGAAATTAATACTGGCGCAAGTCGCAGGAATTGAACCCGGGCAGATTTCAATAAAAGCAAAAACAAAAGAAAAACTTGATGCCGTTGGTGAGGGCCGTGCAATAGAAGCTAATGCGGTTGTCTTACTTATAAAAGATTAAGATATTTAAGGATAGTAAGTTTTTCAGCTTCAACGGGTATATTATCGATATTTTGTTTGCCGAGCGGTATATCTTTGTTTGTTCCGTGATAATCGCTGCCGCCGGTTATTAAAAGATTATTTTCATTTGCGCATTTTACAAGAAATTCGATTTCCTGCATTGAGTATCTTGAGTAGTAGCATTCTAACCCTTTAATTCCGCACTCAATAAGTGTTTTTAATTTTGGCAGAAATTCTTCAGGGGATAAATGGACTTCGCCTTCTCCGCCGAGAGGGTGTGCCCAAACAGGTATTCCACCTGATTTTAATATAACAGAAATTGCTTCTTCCCCGTCAAAACGTGTGTTACCTGTTTTGATACCATCTAAATATTTTTTCATTGCACTTACGTTGTCATTTGCCAGCCCTCTGTTTACAAGAATATTGGCAAGGTGGGTCTTTACGACACTTCGTCTTGAATAAAGCCAGTCTTTTTCTTCTTTTGTCAGTTCTATATTCCAGACGTCTTTCAGGTAATTTATTCTGGTTTCCAGCTTCTTACAGCGAAGAATTTTTCCTTTGGCTATAAGTTTGCGGAGTTGTTCAGTTGCAGGATTAAAATTGTATCCGAGTATATGGCATTTTATTCCTCTTGTTAAACAGGTTAATTCTGTTCCATAGACAAATTTAGTATCAGGGGGAAGCAAATTTTCAAATTCTAAAACTCCGTCTGTTGTGTCATGGTCAGTAAGTGCAATAATATTAAGCCCTGCTTTTTTTATTTTTACGGCAAGTTCTTCCAGATTGTCGCTGCCGTCTGAGTAACTGCTGTGTATGTGTAAGTCGGCTTTTAACATACTTATAATATAAAATAAAGGTGAAAATAAATCCATTTGTAGAATATTTTGAGATTAAATGCTTATTCTTAAACCGAATTGAAGAGCTACACCTTCTCTGCCGCCGTTTCTTATCATTGCTTCAAGGAAGCCGGTAATTCTTTCCCCGTATCTTTTTTGTACTCCAACTCCGTATTGAACAAATGGTTTTACGGTCAAGTTAGGCAGAAAAACATCGTCAGCTCTGAATTTAGCACTGTCTATTAAATTCCATACCATTGACACATGTATATATGGCTGCAGATATTTTTTACAGTTTGCAATTAATTTAATCCCTGGTTCTATTTGTAAAGCATTTAACGGCCGTGTGTTTATGTTTACATTTTGTACACCTTTGTGGTCAAATGTATTAACGAATGTATAAGAGGTTAAAACACTTGGCTGAATAATTAGTTTTCGCTCAAAAGTTTCTATATTGTATCCTGTTTTTTGTGCTATACCTGCCATTACCATTGAAAAGTTTTCTCTGCCCAGCGCTGTTGATGCTTCAGAAGCGTTAGCCCCGGCATCTATTGTCCAGGCGGTAAAAAAGTTTCCTTTATAAAATACTGCGTCTACCCCTAAAATCCCGCCGTTGTTGTAGATATCATTTCCGCTAAATGCCTGGTGTGAACCATTATAAGAAGCATATACACCATATAAACTATACCAGTCATTTTTTAGTTTGGTTAATCCGCTTTCTATGCCCAGTAAACTGCCGTAACTGACATTCGACACTTTGGGACCGTTTTTTAGTCTTACGGATTCAAAGGTTGTATATGGTTTAAACCATATACCCGGTCTTTGTTCAGGTATTTGTAAAGGAGAGTATGTAAAGTTTGGATTTGTATAGGCAATTTTATTTTCATAACTAATTTTAGCGGAGCCGGGCGGAGTAATCATTACCATATCAAGGTTTGAAAAAATATTTTTGTAAGTATCAATTTGGGTGAGATACCCTGCAAGTTGTGTTGCAACCTGTGAGGAGAATATTCCTGAATTAAATTTTTCTCTTGAAATTTCAAAATGCCCGTTTGTACTGTTATATGTTACGTTATATTCATATATTGGTGTATTGATACGGCTTGGTGTATATGAAACATCATTTTTAAGGACAGAGTCCGCAAATGGAATAGACATGTATTCACTTTCGGGTATTCCTTCAATTCCGAGTGAAGAGACAAAAATATTACCTGTGCCGGTCAGGCTGGTCGCGGCAATTGTATCCATAATGCCGGAATTTAAATTCATATCGGCACTAAGGTTAGTACGTCCATCCAGTATCAGGTTTCCAAAATTTATATTGTTGATATCTCCGTTTTGTAAGTTAAAGTTTACATTGTTGCTAAAATGTGTGTTTTGTGCGCTAAAGTAAGAACTGTTGATAAGAAGATTTACCGTTCCGCCTGAAAAATTAAAATCTCCGGTATAGTTACTGTTAAGTCCGCCGAGGTTTAATATCCCGTCCCCGGTTTTACTAATTGTTCCGGCACCGCTTATTCCGCTTAAGATATTTGTGGTTCCGCTGCCTGCAAATTCTGTACTTGCTGCGGAGGTATTGTAAATATCGTTTTCTTCGTTATTTGATTGCGTATTGTTTTGAAATGTTGAATTTATAATTACAAGATGCCCTGTATTGTAAATAGCTCCGCCTTCGCCTGATTGCGAAGCGTTAGTGGAATTATTTTGGAAAGTGGAATTAGTAATAGAAAGGTTTGCATCGGAGTTGTTGTAAATAGCGCCTCCTTCGCCGAATAGTGCCCCGTTAGTAGAATTATTTTGGAATGTGGAATTAGTAATAGAGAGAGTTGTTCCGGTGTTATTATATATAGCTCCCCCTTCGCCTGCTCCGCTCGAGTTTACACTGTTACCGTCAAAAGTTGATTCATTTATAATAAGACTTCCTATATTATGGATTGCACCGCCGTTGCCATAAGCAAGCCCCCCGTTCCCAACTATATTGTCAAAAAATCTTACATCATCAATATTAATTTCTCCTGAATTATAAATGGCTCCGCCGGAAAGGGATATGCCATTATCTCCGTTTACTAAATTATTTCTAAATGTTGAGGTTTTAATATCTAATGTTCCGCTGTTAAAAATAGCACCGCCCTCAGAATTAACCGTAGCGTATGTAGAATTATTCTGAAATATAGAATTATAAATATCCATATCAGCATCATTGTTATTATATGCCCCGTTAGAAATGGCTCCGCCGGTGGATAAAGCTCCGTTTGTACGATTACCGTCGAAAAGTACGGTATCAATATCTGTATACCCGCCATTAGTGTTATAGATGGCTCCGCCGTAACTGAAATTAAATCCGGCTGCATCCGCAAAGTTCTCACTAAGTGCGGCATAGGTAACATGGATGTTTCCCCCGTTATTAAGTATTCCGCCTGCATAGCTTGAATTATTTATTGTCTGCCCTTTACAGTGGCTTAAGTCTAGTTGGTTGAAATCTGCCTGGCTGTTTACTATAAAACCGCTGTATTCATCATTGCCGTTTATTACAAAATTATGGCCCTCTATAGTAATGTCATCTATATTGGGAAAGATATTACCAATATCGCCTTCAGAAGTAAAACCGCTTGTGAAAGTAACTATATTTCCAGCGTAATATTGTGTGTGTATAAGTGTATCAAAATTGTCGATGATTACTTCATTACACATTCCCTGAATGCAGGTTAATCCTATATATAAAATTATTAAAAAAATTATGTTTTTCATAAAAATAATAATATTTTTTAAATGGGGAGAAACATTACCTTCTTGGGGTGACAGTCGGGTAATTTGCCGGATAAACGTTGTTTATGCGTTAATATATTAACTGTAACAAATTGTAATAAACAGGCAAAAATTTTTTTTCAGCTGTTTTGAACGCGATATGCAAATTAGTTTTTCTCCGATAAATTATCAATATAATAATAAATATAGAAAATTTCTGCCCGAAGAACAAAGGTCTTATTTTAGCACTGAAACCGGTAATAAGTCTGACGTTTTCATCAATTCCGGAACATTACATTTTAGTGCATTAAAAAAAAGTGTATTTAAAGGTATTGATTTTGCTATAGTTGAGAAATTTAAAGCTCCAATTGAGAAATTTAAATCAATCGGTGAATTTCAGTATTGGGCCAGAAAGCAGGCAGAAGCTATTACTGCAAAGGATTATGGCGGCAGACACGAAGGAACACAAGTCCATAGGCGTGCTCTGATTAAAGAATGGGCAGATTATGTACTTAACGGAAATGCTGCATATTCAGGCGGAATTAGCCTGTTGATTTTAAGCGCGGTGGTAAAAGATTTAAAAGCTGATACCGATAATATGCCGCCGGCTCTAAATAAGGGGGTTCTTGCTGATTGTATAGATGAAATTAATAAGAGTATAAATCAGGACCCTAAATATTTGTTTGATTTTAATAAACTTTACCGGACAAAGCTCCGTGCAAGGTATTTAGAAGATACCCGGACGGGAGAAAAAGATTCAAAGTGGGTAGTTATACCTTCCAAATACAAAGATCCGCATAATTTCTCCGCAAATGTTGAAAAATTAAAAGCATTATCACATAAAAACTGGTGTACTAAATCATATAATGCGGAACCGTATTTAATGGTTGGTGATTTTCATATTTATCTTGAAAAAGGTATGCCTAAACTTGGTGTCAGATTTTTAGGAAACAAAATAGCGGAAATACAGGGTGAGCTAAATAATGGAAAAATTCCGATAGATTACCTTGATATTATGGAAGAACATATAAAAAGCAACAGTTTGAAACTAATTGATATTGTGAAAGAAGATATAAAAATTGCTAATAATGAACGGGCAAAAAGAGTAAAGGCTAAGTCCGATTTAAAAGATGCAATAGAAAATAACGATGTTCAAAAAATTTTTGAGTATTTTAATATTGGTGTTAAAAAGGATAAAGACGGATTGTATATAATATCAGAGTATAGACTGCCGTCGTCTTCTTATACATTTGCAGATATAGGTATAGATGAAAATAAATTATTTACAAAAATAAAGGCTATTCAAAATACGGCTGATTTCAGGTATTCAAAAGTGTCTAATCTCGGTGAATTGCGGAATATATGCGGGTCTGCATATTTTACTAATTCTTCAGTCAGAAATTTAGGCAAATTAGAAACTATAGGTGGAAAAGCAGAATTTTATTGTTCGCAGGTAACTAAATTGGGGCGTCTTAAATCTATTGGCGGGGACGCGCTTTTTTATCGCTCTAAAGTTGTTGATTTAGGAGATTTGGAAACAATTGGCGGAGATGCAACATTTGAGCTTTCAAATATTCAAAAGTTAAGAAAACTCAAATACATTGCAGGCAATGCAAATTTTACTCGCTCTGTAGTAACAGATTTAGGAAATTTGGAAACAATTGGCGGTGATGCTGATTTTAAACATTCCCAGATGACAAATTTAAATAACCTTGCGGCGATCGGCGGTACTGCCGATTTTAGATTATGTGAAATAAGTTCCTTAGGAAAACTGAGATCAATAGGAAAAAATGTCGGGTTTGGAAGTACGGTTGAGTGTATCGGACAACTTGAGAAAATCGGCGGTGATACCGTTTTTTCAAACTCTAAAATAACAAATCTGAAAAATCTTGAATATATCGGTGGTGATGCAAATTTCGAGGCCTCTCAAATTCTTAATCTCGGAAATCTGAAAATAATCGGCGGTGATGCCAATTTTAAAAATACTAAAATTGCAGCTCTGGAAAATTTAGAAATTATAGGCGGTAACGCGGATTTTTCGGACTCAAAAATAACCGGCATCGGGAAGCTTAAAACCATAGGCGGGGATGGAAATTTTTCATCCTCATTGCTGCAAAGTCTGGATAAACTTGAAATGATAGGTGGGTATGCGAATTTTGGAGCCTCTCAAATCATTGACCTTGGCAGTTTAAAAACAATCGGCAGCGGTGCTAATTTTAGAAATTCCCAAATGAGCACTCTGAGAAATTTAGAGACGATAAACGGAAATGCAGATTTTAGTAACTCTCTGGTGAACAATCTGGGTAGTCTTACAACGATAGAAGGTGATGCCATTTTTACAGGTTCGCTTATAACTAATCTTGGTGCGCTTCAGCGCATCGGCGGAAACGCTTATATGAGTAGTTCCCGAATCGTTAGCCTTGGAAATCTTAGAACTATTGTAGAGGATGCTTATATTAGCAAATCACCTCTTAAAAGTGAGGATTTTAAAAATGTCAATATTGGCGGCAAATTACACAGTCACGAAACTCTTAGCAGCAGGTGGCGCAGGTTTTTAGGTAAATAGCAGAGCTTGATAATCCCTCTTCTTCCTGTCATAATTGCAGATATGATAAAGGACAGTAAATTTTGGGTAACAGGGATGTCGTGTGCAGCGTGTGAAAGACACGTAAGAGATGCAGTACTAAAACTTAACGGTGTAGAAGAAGTAAATGTAAATCTTCTCTCAAATAGCATGAACGTAAAATATAATCCGGAGACGGTTACGGAAGTTCAAATTGTTGCTGCTGTTAAAAATGCGGGATATGGAGCAGAACTGAATACGCCGGACGGAGAAAATAGTGAATCAAATACCGGTAAAAAATTTCCCCCGGGGCTTAGAGGCGAATGGAATAAAAGACAGCAATTAGCGGCCGAAGCGGTCGCTTCTATGAAGTTTCGGCTTATATCGTCCGTTATTCTGCTTGTTCCGCTTATGTATATTTCTATGGGAAGTATGTTTGATTTCCCGTTTTCGGATTTAGGCGGGCATATAATTCTTTCTGTAATACTGCAGTTTATACTTACTACTGTTGTTATTGTTATAAATAAACATTTTTTTATATCGGGTTTCAGAGCTCTGTTTCAAAAAAATCCTAATATGGATACCCTGGTTTCAATCGGTTCTTTGTCGGCATATTTATATGGAATTTGGATTATATTCCAGATAATAGCAGCGATGTATACAGGTGATGTTTCTGCAATTCACAAATACTTTCATTCCCTTTATCTTGAATCAGCTGCGACGATTTTGACCCTCGTTACGGTCGGCAAGTATCTTGAAACTGTCTCAAAAAATAAAACTTCCGATATATTAGGCAGACTGATAGACTTATCTCCTAAAACTGCAATCGTAATAGAAAAAGGAGAGGAAAAAATTATACCGGCGGAGGAAATAAAAATAGGAGATATTGTACTAATTAAACCCGGGCAGATTATTCCTGCTGACGGTGTAATTATTGATGGTACGGGATATATTGATGAGGCGGTAATAACCGGAGAAAGCAAGCCTGTGGAAAAATCAGCCGGAGATGATGTCATATCTGTAACAGTAAATAAGAATGGGAGTTTTAAATTTAAGGCGCAAAAAGTTGGAGAGAGTACCGCGTTTGCAAAAATTATAAGGCTTGTGGATGAGGCAGGTGCTACGAAAGCTCCGATAGCACGTATTGCCGATAAAGTCAGCGGTATTTTTGTTCCCGTTGTGATTTTAATTGCTGCGATAACGGCAGTTGTTTGGTTGCTTCTCGGTCAGTCGTTTGAATTTGCTTTAAATTGTGCGGTTTCCGTTCTTGTAATATCCTGTCCGTGCGCTTTGGGGCTTGCAACCCCTGTTGCAATAATGGCAGGAATAGGAAAAGCCGCTGAGCATGGTATTTTAATTAAATCGGCAGAAATTCTTGAAGCTCTCCACTCAATTGATACTGTTGCGCTTGATAAAACCGGAACAGTTACGCTTGGTGAGCCGGTTGTGTGCGATGTTATCCCTGCTGAAAATGTTGATAAAAATGTATTTTTATCTCTTGCGGCAGCAGTAGAATCAAACAGTGAACATCCTTTAGCTTCTGCAGTTGTTGAGTACACAAGAGAGAATAATATTGAATTTACTCCGGCTGCTGCTATAGAAATTACATCAGGTATGGGCATTTCCGCAATTATTGATAATAAAAGATATTTTGCAGGGAAAAAAGATTATATTTTAAAAAATGGTGTTTCAACGGAGGAAATTCCGGCAGATTTGGAAGAAAAATATTCAAAAGATGCAAAAACTCTTATCTGGGTTTCTGATGATAAATCACTTCTCGGATTAATTACTCTTGCGGATGCTGTAAGGGAAACTTCAAAATCTTCAATTGAGGACTTTCATAAACTTGGGCTGTACACTGTTTTACTAACGGGGGATAATAAGTCGGTGGCTGATACTGTCTGTAAAGCTGTTGGTATTGATAAATGCTATTCAGGACTTCTTCCGCAGGATAAGGACAGGATAATTCAGACATTGAAAAATTCCGGACACAAGGTAATGATGATAGGCGACGGTGTAAACGATGCACCGGCGCTTGTTCGCGCAGATATAGGCGCGGCAATAGGTGCCGGAACAGATGTTGCAATAGAATCGGCAGATATAATTCTTATGAAAAATTCTCTCTCCGATGCCGTATTTGCGATAACTTTAAGCAATGCGGTTATTAGAAATATTAAAGAAAATCTGTTCTGGGCATTCTTTTACAATATTCTTGGTATCCCGATTGCGGCAGGTGTTTTATTTCCGGCGTTTGGAGTAACTTTAACCCCTATGATTGCAGCGGCGGCAATGAGTTTTAGTTCTGTGTCGGTTGTTCTTAATGCTTTACGTTTAAGGTTTTTTAGTAATAAAATTATTACGGAAACAGGAGAACATGGAAAAATGAAAACAATAGAATTAAAGATTGAAGGTATGATGTGCGCTCATTGTCAGGCCCGTGTACAGAAAGCTTTGGAGGCTGTTGACGGTGTTGAAAGGGTAATAGTAAATCTTGAAAATAAAACGGCTGTTATAGAGGGCGATGAGACGGTTAATCCGGAAATCCTTATGTCTGCTGTAAAAGATGACGGATATGACCCGGTATCTTACAAAATGCTGTAAAAAAGGGAGTTTTTAAACTCCCTTTTTTTTATCTTTTTAAATCTTTGTATGAGTTTTCAAAAAGATTTTTATAATGCGTATGCAGAAGGTCATGCGCTATATGAGAACCCGGTTTTTCAAGAAACTCGTTATAGAGTTTTTGAATGTCAGGGTTTTCGTGCGATTTTCTGTATGGCAGTTCTGAATCTTCTTTGTAGAGTCCTGCCGCGCGTTCTTCTTTAATTTTTACATTGTCGCAGCTTCTCGGCTGTCCGCCGCCGTTTATACAGCCGCCCGGGCAGGCCATTACTTCAAGCATTTGAAAATCAGCCTTACCGTCAATAATCTCTCTTAAGGATTTTTCAGCCTCTTTAAGAGTTGATACAACACGAACTTTAACAGGTGTGCCTTTAATATCAATAACCGCATCTTTTGTTCTTGAGTGTGCATCAACTCCTCTTAACGGTTGAAAATCAAGGTTTTCAAGTTTATCACCGGCTACAAATTCGTAAGCTGTTCTTACTGCAGCTTCCGCAACACCGCCTGATGCCCCGAAGATTGTTCCTGCGCCGGTGTACAATCCGAACGGCGAGTCGTTTTCTTCCGGTTCGATTTCAGCAAGATTGAGTCCTGCGCTCTTTATCATTCTTGCAATTTCCTGTGTTGTGAGAACAAAGTCTGTTTCCTGACGCCCATCCCTCATAAGCTGCGGACGCTTGATTTCCGCTTTTTTTGCAGTACACGGCATTATGGAAATTACATAAAGATTTTCTTTTGTAAATCCGTTAAAGTACTTGGGTACAAGTTCTTTTAATAGCGGAGACATCATCCCTTCCGGTGATTTACAGGAGGAAAGATGATGTAATAATTCAGGGTGCTGGGTTTCTAAATATCTAACCCATGCAGGACAGCAGGAAGTAAATATCGGGAGGTTTTGACCACTGTTTAATCTTTCAATAAACTCGGTTGCCTCTTCCATAATGGTAAGATCGGCAGCAAAGTTTGTGTCAAAAACAAGGTCAAATCCGATTTTTCTTAATGCTGCATTGAGCTTGCCGATAACATTATCGCCCGGGTGCAGATTAAATTCTTCACCTAAGGCAACCCTTACTGATGGGGCAATTTGTACTGCTGTTTTCTTTTCTTTGTCGGTAACAATACTCCAAACAGTTTCAACGTCGGATTTTATGGTTAAAGCGCCTGTCGGGCAGACTGCCTGACATTGACCGCAGTATACACAGTCAACTTCTGATAAGTGTTTTCCTGCAATCGGCTGTACAACAGTTTTTGACCCTCTGTTTGCAAAGCCTAAAACGCTGTGCCCCTGAAACTCGCTGCAAGCACGTACGCACGCGCCGCAGAGAATACATTTGTTCGGGTCGCGTACAATTGACGGGTTATCACGGTCTATCGGCAAGTATTCGTTATCTTTTTTCTGTGCGAATCGGATGTTTTTGATTCCGTATTCTTCCGCATATTGCTGAAGTTCGCATTTGCCGGATTTATCGCAGGTTGTACATTCTCTGTCGTGGTTTGCAAGCAGAAGTTCAAGAACAATTTTTCTTATTCTTCTTGTCCTCTCTGTGTTTGTATAAATCCTTAACCCGGGTTCCGGCGGCATTGTACAGGAGGATTGAATACCTCTGCCTTCAATTTCTACAACGCACATTCTGCACGCACCAAACTGGGTTAAATCGGGTCTGTAACAAAACGTAGGAACGTTAAACCCGTTGTTTCTGATAACCTCAAGTAAATTAGGTTCGTCAGTATATTCACATTCTTTTCCGTTTATAAATAAGGTATTTGCCATAATTAATAATCCTTTCTAAGCCTGTTTAATAGCCTTAAACGGGCAAGCTGCAACACATGCACCGCATTTAATACATTTTGACTGGTCAATTTTATGCGGATTTTTTACTGTTCCGCTGATTGCGCCTACAGGACAGGTCCTTGCACATTTTGTACACCCTTTGCAAAGCGCTTCATCAATTTTAATAACTTTGAGCGCTGAGCAAACTCCTGCCGGACAGCGTTTTTCTTTTATGTGTGCAACATATTCATCTCTAAAGTATTTAAGAGTTGACAAAACAGGGTTTGGAGCTGTCTTGCCGAGCCCGCACAAAGAACCTTCTTTTACTGCGTAAGCAAGTTCTTCTAATGTATCAAGGTCTTTCATTTCGCCTTGACCGCGGACAATTTTTTCAAGGATTTTAAGCATATTTTTTGTACCTTCGCGGCACGGAACGCATTTTCCGCAGCTTTCGCTCTGGGTAAAGTGCATAAAGAAACGCGCAACCTCTACGATACAGGTATCTTCGTTCATAACAACAAGCCCGCCGGAGCCTACCATTGCACCGGCTTTAATAAGGCTGTCATAATCCATAGGAAGATCTAAGTGTTCTTCCGTAAGACATCCGCCGGAAGGGCCGCCTATTTGTGCGGCTTTGAACTTTTTACCGTTTCTTATTCCGCCGCCTATATCAAAAATGATTTCGCGGAGGGTTGTACCCATCGGAACTTCTATTAAGCCGGTATTATTAACTTCACCGGTCAGAGCAAAGGTTTTTGTACCTTTAGATGTTTCAGTCCCGAATGAACTAAACCAACCTGCGCCTTTTCTTATTATGTCAGGAACGTTTGCCAATGTTTCAACGTTGTTAATAAGGGTCGGTCTGCCAAATAGACCTTTGTTCGCAGGAAATGGCGGTTTTGGTCTCGGCATGCCGCGTTCGCCTTCTATTGATGCCATAAGTGCGGTTTCTTCACCGCAAACAAATGCGCCGGCACCTTCTTTAATATGGATTTCAAAATTGAAATCCGTTCCCATAATGTTTTTACCTAAAAATCCGCGTTCTTCAGCCTGCTTGATTGCAATTCTCAAACGTTTGATGGCAAGCGGGTATTCAGCCCTGACGTAGATGTAGGCTTCATCAGACCCGATTGCAAAACCTGCTATTGCCATTCCTTCAAGGAGTTTATGCGGGTCGCCTTCCATAACGCTTCTGTCCATAAATGCGCCCGGGTCGCCTTCGTCACCGTTACAAACAACATAAGACTTGCCGCCTCGGTTTGCCGCTGTAAATCTCCATTTTCTGCCGGTGGGAAAACCGCCGCCGCCTCTGCCTCTTAAACCTGATTTTTCGATTTCCTGAATTACAGCCTCAGGATTGTTTTCCTGAAGGACTTTTGCAAGTGCTTCATAAGCGTGTTTTGCAATGGCCTCGTCAATACATTCTGCGTTCATTTCACCGCAGTTTTTAAGCGTTGTTCTTGACTGTCTTGCATAAAATTCAATATCTTCATTTTTATAAACTTTTTCACCCGTCCTCGGCGAGGTGTATAAAAGTCTTTCAACCGGTTTGCCCTGTCTTATGTGGCTGTCAACAATTTCTTCAACATCTTCCGGCTTAACTTTTACATAAGTAATATTTAAATCCGGAATAATTACCAGAACGCCCTGTTCACAAAAACCGTGGCATCCTGTAGGTACGATGGTTACTTTATCGTGCTGGGTGAGAATTGAAACATCTGCCCCTAACTCTTTAAACTTTGCAATTACGTCATTTGACCCGTTTGCTATACAACCTGTTCCGTTACATACAAGAACGCGCAGGCCTTGAGCTTTTATACTCTCTTCTGCACGCTGTTGTTCTTCCTGAATATTTATATTTATTGTATTTGTTCCCATATTTGTGTCCTTATAATTTTAGTGTGAAAAATAATTATTATGCGCTGTGTTCTTCATCAAGAATAGTATCAATGATGATTTTCATTGCGTCAGTTGTCATTTGCGGATAAACCTTGTCATTGATTACAACAACCGGCGCAAGCCCGCAGGCGCCGAGACAGCTTACTGTTTCAAGAGTGAACAGTCCGTCTTTTGAAGTGAACGTTCCATCCTCCAGTCCGAAACGTTGTTTGAGTGAAGTATAAACCGGCATAGACCCGCGAACGTGGCAGGCTGTTCCGTCACAGCACTTAATAATATATTTCCCCTTGGGTTCAAGTGAAAACTGTGCATAAAAAGTTGCTACACCGTAAACTGTAGCGGGTGACAATCCTTCTATTTTAGTTCCTATGTAGGTAAGGATGTCCTCGGGCAGGTAGCGGAATTCTTCCTGAACCTTTTGCAGAATAGCAATAAGGTTGGATTTTTTAGCCTCATAACTCTCAATGATACTGTCTACCTTGACCCAGTCTGAATGGTCTCTCGTTAGTGTGGGCATATATTCTCCTTTGTTTAAATAACACCGAATTTAATTAAATTATGTCACAATTTTCGGGCAAAATCAAATAAAATTTCGCATGGGAGAACGGATTTCATTTATTTATACTAAAATTTTCGGGGTAATTTATATTTCATTTTACACTAAAAAGGTTAAAATTGTCACCCTGAACTTGATTTCAGTATTGTCCAGGATAAATTTGATATTTATTTTCTGTTTTTCTACAGTCTCTTAACGAAACAGCAACAAGACACATTTTGTTTGAACGAAGTGAGTTAATGTGTCTTTGGTTGCGTTTAGAGACTGTATATGGGAGCGTGTTTTTTCTTTCTTTATCTAAGTTTCTTTCTTTTTTCATCGCAATAAAAAAGAAAGAAACTTAGTGCGGGGCACGGGGGTGCATAGCCCCCGATAAAATTATTATCTTGTTATTTTTTTTATATACTCTATTTTAATAATATATTGTTATATGAATAATTAATGTAAATTTATTCGGGACAGCAGTGGAACTTTTTTCAGGGGCTTACTACCGGTAAGATTCCGAACCAAGTTCGGAATGACATTATATCTGTATTTCGAGTGTATTTAGTGTAAAGTTGTATATAAGTCCCTTTTCTGGCTTGTTGCTTTTAGTTTGTTAATGCTCTATACTATTAGTAAAATATGGTATTGGAAACAGATGAGTAAAGAAATTAATATAGTTGTATGCCTTGGAAGTGCGTGTTATGCAAGAGGCAATGAGGATCACTTAAATTATATAGAAGATTACATCAGATTAAATAATCTTGATGCAAAGGTTGAAATATCGGGTTCCCGCTGCGAAGGTCGCTGCGCCGACGGGCCGAATATTATTATTAACGGAACTGTTTATAACAATATGACTGCCGTTAAATTAAAAGAAATATTGGACAAAATAAGAGACGAACAAACTGTTACTAACTCTTAGTATATTTTGCGGTTTTTAGTAAAAATAAAAGGGGTAATTATATGGACAAACTGTATCCGGTATATACGTTGAATAACGAGTGCCACGACTGTTATAAATGCGTTCGGGAATGCCATGTTAAAGCTATAAAAATTCAGGACGGGCACGCATCGGTTATGCCGGATAAGTGTATAGCGTGCGGACATTGTGTTAAGACCTGTCCGAGCAGTGCTAAGCGTGTAAGAAATGATATTGAAAAGGTTAAAAACTTATTCAGGGCGCAGAAAGAAGTTTATGTTTCTCTTGCGCCAAGCTGGGCGGGGATTTTTGAACACAGCCCTGAAAAAATGATTTCAATACTTAAAAAACTAGGATTTTCACATGTAAGTGAAACGGCACTGGGTGCGCAGGAAGTTTCTATTGAAACAAGCCGGATAATGGAGCAGCATGACAGCGGCTTGTTTATATCGTCAGCATGTCCGGTTGTTGTTGATTATATAAGACTATATAATCCTAAGTTTATAAAAAACATTGTGCCTATTGCATCTCCTGCTTTAACGCATGCCAAAATGCTTAAGGAAATGTACGGGAAGCAAATTGCGGTAGTGTTTATAGGCCCTTGTATTGCTAAGAAAAACGAATCTGACAGACATCCGGATTTAATAAGCGCGTCTTTAACTTTTGAGGAACTAAAACTCTGGGTGACAGAAGAGTTTGGTTCTACACAGTCAATTGAATTTAACAGTAACGAGTTTTTTGTTCCCGAGTCTGCTTACGAAGGTTCGCTTTACGCGGTAGAGGGCGGGATGAATGAAACAATTAAAAAAGGCGGCGGCGACGACGGTGTCCAATTGTTGAATATAAGTTCTATAGAAAACCTTGAAAAGGCTCTTGCGGGGTTAAATCCGGATACACTTAATAAAAAAATATTTATTGAGGCGCTTGCATGTAACGGCGGGTGTCTGGCAGGGCCTTGCAGTTCTTCTAAAAAGCCGGAAATCCTGCGCGTATCAGATATTTTATCAAAAGTCAGAGAGCGTGAAGAAATCCCGAAAGAGCCAAAGACTGTTGCGGAGGAAGAGTATAAAACAAAAGAACTTGAACATCCGACTTTCAGTAACGAAAAAATTGTTGATACATTAAGAAAAATAGGTAAACACACGGAAGAGGACGAATTAAACTGCGGCGGCTGCGGGTATAATACCTGCCGCGAACTGGCTGCAGCAATGCTAGCAGGAGATGCGGAGCCTTCAATGTGCGTGTCTTATATGCGTAAGATTGCTATGAGAAAGGCTGCCGCAATGCTCAGGTGTATGCCGTCTGCAATTGTGATGGTGGACAGCGATTTAAAAATTGTTGAATCTAACCAGTCGTTTATGAAAATGTTTTGCGGTGATATGTACGAAGTTTTTGCGGAACGCCCGGAGGGGGTAAACGGTGCCTGCATAGACAGAATTGTAGATTTCGCGGACATCTTTAAACAAACTCTGAAAACTTCGCAGGATGTTCATAAAGAGCGTTATCCGGTTAAAGATAAACTTTATGATATTACAGCATTTTCAATTGAAAAAAATGAACTGGTAGGTGCGGTCATTACGGATGTTACACAATCGGAACTCGGTAGAGAACAGATTGCACACCGCGCACAGGAAGTTATCTCCAAAAACATTGCTATCGTTCAGGAAATCGCGTCGTTACTAGGTGAACACATGGTAGAAACGGAACTTCTGTTAAGCACCATTGCTGAAGACTATGACACATCAAAAGATAAGAAGGAGCAGTAATGTTTATTGATATTGACTGCTCACAGGAAAAGAAATACGGACAAAATGCTTTTGGCGACTGTTTTATGTCAAAACGCTATCCTGAACGCGGAGAACTTATTGCTGTCCTTTCGGATGGGCTTGGCAGCGGGATTAAGGCGGATATTCTTGCCTCAATGACGGCAACTATGCTTTTAAAATTTGTAGAGGCGGGAAAAGATATAAAACGCACCTGCGAAGTTGTTATGAACGCACTTCCTGTATGCAAGGTAAGAAAAATAAGTTATTCAACCTTCTCTGTTGCTGTTTGCAGCGAGGACGGCGAGGTTAAAATAGTAGAGGAAGGAAATCCGCCGTTTGTTTATATAAGCGACGGGAAAGTTGTTGAACCGGAGTTTACGGTTATTGATTCAGAAACCTTTACAAACCGGCACATGCATATTTACCATCTAAAACTTAAACTCGGTGACAGATTAATATTTTGTTCTGACGGGGTAACGCAGGCGGGGCTGGGCAACCCTAACCTTAAACTCGGTTTAAGACGGAGCGGGCTTATTAAATGCCTGTTGGACAGGATTAATGAAAATCCGGATATTACAAGCCGCGAACTCTCGAGAGCGATTGTGCGTCTTGCGATTAATACTGAGGTTGACAGGCACGCCAAGGACGATACTTCCTGCTGTGTAATTCACTACCGCACGCCGAGAAAAGCGCTTATTTTTACAGGACCTCCTTATCATATGGAAAAGGATAGAGAGTACGCATTTGAGTTTTATAATTCGGACTGCAAAAAAGCAATCTGCGGTGGAACTACTGCAAACCTTATATCAAGGGAATTGAATATTCCTGTATATACGGATTTGAGCGGAAGTTTCGGTAAACTCCCTGCTGTTTCCCATATGGAAGGTGTTGATCTGGTTACGGAAGGAATATTGACTTTGACCCGTACGGTTGAGTACTTAGAAAACGGTTTTAAAGGTAAAGAATCCGATGCGGCGTATGAATTAATGGATTTCCTACTGCAGAGTGATTATATAGAGTTTATGGTCGGAGCAAAACTTAACCAGGCGCACTATGACCCGAACTTGCCGATTGAAATTGAGATTAGAAAAAATATCATTAAAAAGATGGCAAAAATACTTGAGGATAAGTATTTCAAACGTGTGATTGTACGCTATTTGTAAATTTTTCTTTACATTTCGTTATAATATTGTCCGAAAAAGGCAATTTTTTTTTTGTGTGTGTCTTATAGCAAACACAATGTTATAAAGAAAGGTTTATATTTATGAAAGTAGTTTCAACTCAAATGATGAATACAGTACAAAAGTACTCTAAAAAACTGGTTTTGCCGGCTGCACTTGCAGCAGGGCTAACATCCTGCTCTATTCAGAAATCTCCCGAACAAGATATATTTGAAAAAACAAAGGCGATTGTTGAGTCTTTACAAGAGAACATGTTACAGGGGGTATATATGTCCTCTCCTGACTCAGTGTTTGCTAATGTTGAAAAATCTTTAGCGCTGGTTGATTCTCTGCAAAGGACCATGTTACAGGCAACCCCCATGAGCAGTATATCTGTTCCTGACACTGCGTCTGCCGGTAAAGATGTTAATCTCCAAATCAACTCTGCAAACGGTGTTACATCAATTAATTCCTCTAATATAGATATGCTGCATGATAATGGAATATTTCCTGTAGATATTTCTCAATTTTTTCCGTTTCGTAATAACCGAACCTATCAGGTAGCAATTTTTCAGGCTCTGCCATACATCAATGACGGAAAGTTTAAACAGGTAGAAGCTATGTCTAACGGATTTGTTATTGATGGCAAATATAAGATGAAGGCCGATAAAAATGGCGGATATAGCGGAAAGTATGACCTGTTTGACAGTCATAGTTTCAAAATTGACAGGTTAAGAAACGGTAATTTCAATCTTATTTATAAAAATGATGATAATGTAGAAGCTCTCGCATTTTCAAAAGATGGTAAATTATTAAGTAAATTTGAAGCTTTCAAACAAAACTCACAAGTATCACCTTATAGACAACCTTTTGGTTCAACAGGTATGTCTGATATGTTTACAACTTTACCGGAAAATACAGATAATAAAATTGTAAAATTTAACAATCCTCTATCAGATAAAGAGCTTAATATGGTTAAAACCGTAATTGCATCTACAATGCCTAGTATAGAAATAGTTGATGCTAAGCAAGACGGCAATGGTCTGATTTTTAAATATAATACCGGCGATCACTTCCCTGAAGGGAAATATACTATAAAACTTACAAACACAATCGGGCTGGATTATAAGAGAAAATTAGATTCAAATTCCTCTTTTGAAGAACTAAAAATTCATGCCTTGGAGAATGGCGGATATGCCTGCTGTACATCAAACATGGCTTTCTTTGGGTCAGATTATGATGTAAAATATTTTGATAAAGATTTGAATATGAAAGATGAAAATTGGTACAGGCAAGACAAAGCCATAAGGGACAAAATTAAAAAGGAATTATCAGCTGCTATGATGGAAAAGGCGCTTGAAAATATTAAAAACGGCAAGCCTGCGCATTTTAAACTTGGCGATAACAGTGTAATATTACTTCCAAGACCGGGAGAAATGGTTATTGGCGAAACTTCGTTAGGTGTAAGGGCAAAGACGTCTTTTGATGAAGTAAGAGAAGCAATTGAAAATTTACCGGCGGCAGTAAAAGCAGGTATAGTGGTTGTAACAGTTGTAGCAGGTGCTTATGCTCTTGATGCAATAGTGTTCCCGTCTTTTCTTGACGGTGCGGCAGCTATGGGTGTAATCCCTGCAAGTGTCGGAGCTGCATTGTAATAAGATATAATAACTTAAAAAACAGGCTGATAATTATCAGCCTGTTTTTGTTACGATAATGATTTCTTGATATACTGATGATACTACCCCAGTTTTCTTTTAAAAGTTCTGCCTGCAAGCGAAAGGGTTATTCCTGCAATAATAATTAAAGGTATTATGTTTGTAATAGCATCTCCAATCCCCATACCCTTAAGAAAGATTCCGCGGGTCAGAATCATAAAGAAACGCACCGGATTAAGCCAGGTTATGAGTTGTAATATTTGCGGCATATCTTCAATCGGAGAAACAAAACCGGATAATAGTACTGCAGGCATCATAAAAGTCATTACTGAAAGAATCGCCTGCTGCTGCGTATTACAAACTGCTGAAATATAGAGCCCGACTCCGACTATTGCAAGGAGTGAAATAAAAATTGAAATCATAAATAATAAAAAGGAACCGGCAAAAGGTATATGGAAAAATACAATTACAAATCCGGTCATAAACATTGTTAAAGTCATTGCAATTATAAGCGGCGGGATAGACTTGCCTAATAAAATTTCAAAAGATGACAGCGGGCTTACTATGAGCTGGTCAAAGGTACCCAGTTCCCGTTCTCTTGCTATTGACAGAGATGTTAAAATTAGGGTTGTAACAAGCGACAGCATTGCAACAATTACTGTTAGTATGTACCACTTATATTCCAGGTTCGGGTTAAACCAGTTTCTAATAGAGGCATTTATACCCGGGGTATTCGTGTTTTGTGTAATTTCTGCCCCGTAGCCTGTAATAATTTGTGCGGCATAACCGGAGGCAATTGACGCGGAATTTGTTTGCCTGCCGTCTGCTATAACTTGAACAGATGCCGTTTTACCTGATTTGATATTTCTTGAAAAATCATTGTTTATTATTAACCCTATCTGGACTTTTTGTGTGTCCAGTTTGTTTTTGAAATCTTCTTCATTAATAGTGTAATAGAAATTCCGGAATCTGGGTGAGTGTTCAAACCTTGATAAAAGTTCTCTTGATTCAACGCTTTGCGAGCGGTCAAGGACCGCAGCATCGATATTTTGAACCTCCATAGTTACGGCATTTGAGAATATCAAAAGCTGCATAACAGGCATCCCGATAATTATCCCCTTTGTTTTCGGGTCATTCCAGATTGTTATGAACTCTTTTTTTATTAATGCCATAACCCGGCGCAAAAAATCTCTTATCATTCTTTTACCTCCGGATTGTTAGTACTGTCCGACAGTTTCGGTGCTCTTGCATAGGGGACATTTTCTAATCTCATAGATGTGTTTTTATAAACGGCTGCAAAAAACAAAAGCCCAAGAATCGTTAAATAGACAGCGTTTTCCAATCTTATGCTGTTCACACCTCCTGCCATAAACTCGCTTTCTATAAAAGAAACGTAGTATCTTGGCGGAATAATTCTTGTCAAATGTTGGAAAAATACAGGCATGGAGTTTATTGGAAACAGTAATCCGGAAAGCATTAATGCGGGCATAAATCCTAAACTCATTGCGACCATACTTGCAAGAAACTGATTTTTTAGTACGGAAGAAATATTTAACCCTATACCAAGGGCCGTGAATAAAAACAGGCTGCTTACAAGAAATAAAACAGTATAACTTCCCCTGAACGGGATTTGAAATATTACTACGCAGAGGAAAATATTAAACCCGAGGGATAGTATTCCTAAAATAAAGTATGGAATATATTTTCCTAAAACTATATGAATAGTTTTTACGGATGTTGAAAGCATTGCCTCCATTGTGCCCCGCTCCCATTCCCGCGCAACAACCAGCGAGGTTAATAAAATTCCTATTAACGTCATTGTGATTGCAATTGAGCCCGGAACAATAAAATAATGACTGTTTAAATCGGGGTTGTACCATGTTCGGATTTCGGCATTTACGGCCGGAGGTTTTGTGTTGCTGCCGTATTTGCTTGCTGCAAGCCAGTTATTTGCTATGGAAACTGCGTAATTTTGTACGTAGTTTGCCGTATTTACTTCAGAACCGTCTGTAATAATCAGTAAGTCTGCGTTCTGTCCTCTTGCAAGTTTTGTTGAAAAATCATTGGGGATTATAACAGCGCCTTTAATTTTGGAACGGGCAATTGCTGTTTCGATATCTCTTAAATTATCAAAATAAATAGAATTTACATATTTACTGTGACCAAAGGATTTTACAAGTGTGGCGGTTTCAGGATTAGGATCGTCATTTTTTATCCCCATGGTTACTTTAACAGAATCCAGATTTATACCGTACATATAAATTATGATAGAGATAAGCGGGAGTATAAAAGCGATTATTATACTGCTCGGATCCCGGAGTATTTGTTTAATTTCTTTTTTAATCAATGCAAGAAGAATTCTCATTATGTATTTGTGTCCTCACTCTCTTTAATGAGGGTAATAAAAGTATCCTCCATAGTCTTTGCATGCGCTTTGTCTTTCAGCTCCTGCGGGGTGCCTGTTGCGATTGTTTCTCCGTGATAAAACAGGCTTATACGATCGCAGTATTCTGCCTCATCCATAAAGTGTGTAGTAACAAGAATTGTTACACCTTTTTTTGCAAGTGATGTAATGTGGTTCCAAAAATCACGTCTGGTGAGTACATCAACTCCGGAGGTAGGCTCATCTAAGAATAATACCGGCGGGTTGTGAATTAACGCGCATGCCATTGAAAGCCGCTGCTTTAACCCCAGCGGAAGCTCTTCGCTTTTCTGGTTTTGATAATCCTTTAATCCGAAAACATCAATAATTTGTTCTACCTTTCGGGCTCTGTTTTTAAATTTAATTCCGTAAGCGGAGGCAAAAAAATCGAGATTTTCTTTTACTGTAAGACTTCCGTAAAGAGAGAATTTTTGCGCCATATATCCCAGATTTGAACGGGCCTTTTCGGGATCTCTGGTAATATCAATTCCCATAATTCTTGCTGTTCCGCCTGTCGGCTTTGCAAGCCCGCACATCATTTTAAAAGAGGTTGATTTTCCTGCCCCGTTAGGACCTAAAAGCCCGAATATTTCCCCCTTTTTTATACAAAAGGAATTGTTTTTTACAGCGTAAAAACTTCCGTATTTCTTTTCAAGGTTATCAGCCTCAACAGGACAGGTTGTATTTGTTTTTTCTCCTGAAATGATTTTATATTCATAATTTTCAGCGATTTTAGACGGCTCCTGCTTGTATCCGCCCATAAGTTCTATTACTTTGTTTTCAAATTCCTGCGGGGTTGCTGCTAAGTCGTGGGGGTTACCTTCGTAAATTATTTTACCTTTGTCAATTACTACAGCCGTATCAAAACTGTGCGCCTCGTCCAAATATGCGGTTGACCACAGAACTGTTGTTTCCGGATTTATCATTTCCCGTACCATTTGCATTAAATCTTTGCGGGAAATAGGGTCAACCCCTACCGAGGGTTCATCAAGAAGTAAAAATTCAGGGTTCCCAAGAAGTGTACAGGCTAAACCTAATTTTTGTTTCATCCCGCCTGACAGCGCGCCGGCAAGTCTGTCTTTAAACGGGGCAAGTTTGGTAAATTCAAGCATTTTTTCAAAAGAGTTGTTTTCTTGTTTTTTAGTAAGAGTAGAAAGCGGGTTTTTCTTTGCTTGTGTTCCTGTTTCAATATTTACCCCTTTTAAATCAGCGTAGAGCGTTAAATTTTCTATTACAGTTAAGTCTTCATAAAGCCCGAATTTTTGCGGCATATACCCTATAAGCGGTGTTAATTTATCTTTCTGTATTGCAGGATTATAACCGTGCGTACGAATGTAGCCTCTATCAGGTATTAAAAGCCCGATAATTGTTCTTAAAAGGGTTGTTTTCCCGGCTCCGTCCGCTCCTATTAACCCTGTGATTTTTCCTTTTTCAATGTTTAGAGAAAGGTTGTTAAGGGCGGTTATTTTATCAAAATTTTTTGTAAGCGACTTGATTTCAACGGTATTCATTTACTTTTTTTTTAATTACCTCTTAAGTCAACTTTTATTGTTACCGGCATTCCCTGACGGAGATATTCGTCTATATCGTAAATATAAACTCTTATCCGGTAAACAAGATTTGTCCTTATGTCGGTTGATTGAACGGTCTTTGGTGTAAATTCGGCAACCGGAGAAATGTACCCGATTTGTCCTTTATATTGTCGTTTCTCTCCGGTTTTTGGATTGGTTGTATCTGTATAAACTTTTACTTCCTGACCGTATTTAATGTTTCCTAAGTCTGTTTCATTAATATAAGCTCTTACCCATACAGGTTTTGTTTTTGCCATTGTGTAAACCGGCTGCCCTTTGGAAACATTTGCGCCTGCCTCCTGTATCCTTACCATAATAATTCCTTCTTCCGGTGCATATACTTTTGTGTAATCAAGCTGGTTTTCGGCAAAATTCTTCTGTGCAACAGCAGCGTCATAATCGGCTTTTGTTTTATTTTTTGTATTTAAAAGCGTGTCATAATCCTGTTTTGAAATCGTATTATCATCAACAAGCGGGGCATTTCGTTCAAATTTGGATTCTGCATCGGTTTTTAGTGCGAGAGTCTTTTCTACATCTGCGGCAGCTTTTTCCAGATTTGAAACGTAATCTCTGTCGTCCAGAATGGCAATTAATTCATTTTCCTTTACCGTGTCGCCTTCTTCTTTTAACAGTTTTGCAATTTTTCCCGCAACCTGAAAACTTAAATCAACCTGACGTATTTCAATATTTCCGTACAATGTTAATTCATCATTTGCTTTACGGTTTTTTAAAAAGCAAAATACTGATATTCCGCTGATGATTAATAGTAATAATAGGATTATAATTACTTTTTTCTTCATAAGATGTTACCTCTTTTTATTTATCCTAAATTTCCTCCGACCGCTTTATACAGGGTGAAATAATTTATTATTCTTTGCGTTTTAGCCTGTGTATAATTTGTTTGTGAGTTTATAAGTTTATTTTCTTCTATGAGAAATTCCGGCTCCGAGATTACACCTTGATTAAGTTTTTTCTGTGCGTTATTAAAATTTCTGTCCGCAATATCAAGTTCGGATTTTGTATGATTTTCAATTTGTTTATCATATTTAATTATGCAGAGAGCTGTATTTACTTCTTTTACAGCCTCCAGGTTAGTTTGATTGTAGTTTTCAAACAGTTCTTCATATTTTGCTTTTTGTATTTTTAAATTTGCTGTTTTCATCCCGCCTTTAAATATATCTTGTGTTGCCCCGGCTAAAATGGCGGCAAGGGATGATTCCCAGGAGAAAAAAGTTCCCGGGGCAATTGTATTAAATGCCCAGATACCGACAATATTAAATGTCGGAAAAAATTCTTTTTTTGCGACTCTCACATCAATTTTGGCTTTTTCAAGATTTGTTTCGGCTATTTTAACATCAGGTCTTGAAAAAATTACATCGGAAGACATTTCAGAAGGAATTTCGCCGGTATATTCAAAATTTTCTAATCTTCCTATTTGCATTTGTGAAATATTACATGATGAATTTCCTGTAAGTACGGCTAATTGCATCATTGCGGTTTCACGTTCTCTTTTAAGTTTTTCCAGTGCGCTTTTTGCTGATTCTACAGCCATTTTTGTGTTGTTTAATTCCGTTTCGCTTATAACCCCGCGCTCAAATTTTTTATTATTTCTTTTTAGGATTTCTTCCTGATTTTGCAGTATATCTATTTGCTTCTCTATTAAATAATCATATTGCAGAATATTTGTATAAACTGTGGCAACATCTGTTAAAAGCGCAAGATAAATAGCTTTTTCATTAAACTTAGCACTTTCGTAAGATTTTTTTACAGCTTTTGTTTTATCCCTGTTTTTTAACAGTAAATCTGCTTCATAGCGTGCAATAAACGGTAGTATAAATGCGTTGTCCTTTAATTGAAAATTGTCTAATTCGGGAACTTTAACTCCGAGATAGTTGGCTCCGACACTTAATGACGGTAATTCCCGACCTAATGAGTATTTTGTCTGCTGTCTGTATTGTTCAACAACGTGCCCTGCCTTCTTTAAATTATGGTTATTATTTAATGCCTCTTGTATATATTCATTTAAGTATTCGTCGTTAAACCTTTTAAAAAAGTCTGTATTTAATTCGCTTATATCTACAGCAAAGCTGTTTTGTGCAAAAAGTAATAAAATGAATACAAAGAGAAATTTTTTAAACATTGTTATCCCTTTCTGTTAAGGCATCTTTTATCATGGCATTAATATAAAGTTTTACATTGTCCTTTATGATTTTGATATCTTCTTCGCAAAAGTCATCCTGCCCCAGAGCTCTAAGTGAAAAAGCCGGAAGAATTCGCGGGGAATTTACCTGTGACAGCATAAACAGCGTTTTAAAAATAACAAGTCTGCTGTTAGCGTCCTGGTTTAAAATTCTTGCGACTATAGCTTTCATATATTCAAGGACGGGTGATTTGACTATAAAATCGGGTTTTTGCTGTTCTTTTAACAACAGTATAATCAAATCAGAAGAAATATTTGTGTAGAAAAATTCAACAAATTTTTCAGATATTTTTAATAACAAATCAGTACATTCCTCAATACTCATATCTTTAGGATTTTTATTTAAATCAAGAAAACTTTTTGAGTACTCAATTTGTTTTTCGAGTAAATCTTCAATAATACCCTGATAAAGTTCCTGTTTCCCTCCCCAGTAATAAGAAATCATGCACAGGTTCACGTTAGCGTTTTTACAGATTTCTCTTATACTTGTTCCTTCAAAACCTTTTTGAGCAAAAAGGGCGGTTGCAGTTTCAAGTATTCTATTTTTTGAATTATCATCTTTAATTTTGTTCATAAATCCTCAATGATTCAAATATAAAACAAACGTTTGATTTAGTCAAGCGGATTTAAACAACAAAAAGGGCGGACAAATATTTGTCCGCCCTGAATAAGAGAGTCTTGTAATTTTTATTATTCAACTGTAAGTTTTTTAGTATTGCCTTTTTCGGCAGAGAGTTTAGGGGCTTGAATATCAAGTATACCGTGTTCAAGTTTAGCTTTGGTTTTTTCAACATCAATTTCTTGCGGGAAGTATACCGTTCTTGAATATTCGCCGTATCTGAATTCTGATTTCCTGTACCCTTTAGTATCTTCTTTGTGTTCTTCGTGACGTTTAGCATTGATTGTAATGTAGTTTTTGTCAATGTCGATGTCCAAATCTTCCTTCTTAACTCCCGGTAATTCGGCTTTTACGCTGTACTCGTTATCTTTTTCATGAAGTTCTACAGGCATTGCGTATTTGTCAGTCTCTTCGTTTAAGATATATTCAGGGAAAAAGCTGTCAAAATTTCTGTTTAATATAGAGCTGATTTCGTCGTTTACTGATTTAATAAACCCGTCCGGTGATTTTTTAATTAAGAATTTCATAATGTACTCCTTTCTTATTCCATACATTTACTTTCTACACTTATATTATTACTCTGTTATTCAAAAATTCCGGATTTTTAACCAAAATTTAACATTTGGGGGTAAATTTTACTTTGAATGTGTTGACAATTCCGGTTTATAAGAATATACTAATATTCTAATATACGGAATTGACAGATAATGAATATAGAAGAATATGCGGAAATTTTAAAGGCTCTCGGGCATCCGGTGCGTTTAAAAATAGTTTGCGGGCTTATGAAAAAGGATAATTGCAGTGTTAGTATAATGGCTGAAAAGTTAAATATAAGCCAGCCTGTTGTGTCACAGCATTTGAATGTACTGAAAAATGCGGGGATTATTGCGGGGTACAGGAAAATGAACAGGGTTTGCTACAGGCTCGAAAACGATAAGGTAAGACGGATTATAAGAATATTGGGAGAAGAATTATGCGTACAGTTATAGTAGGCGGCGGGGCTTGCGGTGCAAGCTGTGCCGCAAGGTTGAGAAGATTGGACGAGAAGGTTGAAATTATTATTCTGGAAGCAACGGATGAGATTTCTATCGCTAATTGCGGATTGCCGTATTATTGCTCTGGAGTAATAAGCGACAGGGGGCAAATGATTGTTGCGCCGCCTTCGCAATTTAAGAATTTGTTTAATGTAGAAGTAAGGCTTAATTCTAAGGTTACATCAATTGACAGGGATGCAAAGACAGTAACAGTTAATAATGAATACGATTTAGAGTATGATAACCTTGTTCTTGCACCTGGTGCATCACCGTTTATTCCTCCTGTTTCCGGTATTAATAATAAAAAGAATTTCACTGTAAGAACGCTGAGAGATGCGGATAATATTAAAGAATATATTTCTAAAAATCCTGTTAAAAATGCGGTTATAACAGGCGGCGGATTTATCGGCATAGAGATGGCGGAATGTTTTGTAGAGCTTGGTATAAACACTACTATAGTAGAGGCAGCACCGCAGGTATTATCCCCGTTTGACAGAGATATAATTTCATTAGCGCATAACGAATTGAGGCGCAAAGGATGTAAGCTTATATTCTCTGACGGCGTAAAGTCATATTCTGATGATGAAGTGGAATTAACCTCAGGGACAAAACTGCCTTATGATATAGGAGTAATTTCAATAGGAGTAAGGCCGGATACGGGGGTTGCAAAAAATGCAGGGCTTGAAACCGGTATTGGTAATACGATAAAAGTTAATGAATTTATGCAGACCTCTGACAAATCTATATGGGCGGGCGGTGACAGCGTAGAAGTTTTGGACTATGTGACTTCTTCTCCCTCCATAGTCCCTCTGGCAGGCCCAGCAAACAGGCAGGGGCGGATTATTGCAGATAATATTTTGGCTTCTTTAAATCCTGATTACCCGCTTCAAAAATATAAAAAATCTCAGGGAACATCTGTTATAAAAATATTTGATAAGACTTTTGCAATGACCGGTAATAACGAAAAACAGCTTCAAAAGGCGGGTATTAAGTACTTAAAGAATATTGTAAAAGCCCCTTCGCATGCCGGATATTATCCGGGAGCAGAACATGTCGTGTTGAAACTTCTCTTTACCCCCTCCGGTAAAATCCTCGGTGCGCAGGCTGCAGGAATTGAAGGTGTAGAAAAAAGAATCGATGTAATTTCTACAGTAATGAGGCTTGGCGGAACTGTTCAGGATTTAATTGATGCAGAACTTTGTTATGCACCGCCGTATTCAAGCGCAAAGGATCCGGTAAACCTTGCCGGCATGTCGGCTAAGAATATTCTTGACGGTTTATTTAAACCTGCTTTTCTTGAAGATATTACTGAGGATGCTTTTCTCGTGGATGTCCGCTCTCCAATGTTATATCAAGAGGGAAGGATTAGAGATGCGGTTTCTATTCCGTCAACGGAAATACGCGCACGCTATAATGAAATTCCGCGTGATAAAAAGGTGATTCTTTATTGCAGACGCGGATATAACAGTTATGTTGCCGCACGTATTCTTGCGGGATACGGGTATACAAATGTTTATTCATTGTGCGGCGGTAAAAGTCTCTATGATGAGCTTGCGGCTGACCGTATTCAGCCGGAAAAGCAGGTGTTGGTTTAAATACGGGCGGCGGGTAATCCTGCCGCTTTTAATATTAGTTAATATAACTATTGACAAGATTTTACAAACGGGCGTATACTTGTTTTGAAAGGTAAAAATTAATGAACTTACACATCGTTAATACAAATTCATGCTCATCATCCTCCTCAAGATACTTGCGGGGCAGGTTGAGTTTTGATGTGTAGTTATTAAAACAGATAAAATTCAAAAAGCCTCGCATACAAGCGGGGCTTTTTTAGTGTGCAGACAAAGGAGAAATAAAAACAGTGGTTACAATCAGCAAAATTCAGACAGAAAACAGACAGCCGGCTTTTAAGGGGGTATTGGACGGAACATTTACCAATGTAATGCGGGTTCTTGATACCAATGAGATGATTAATGCAGTAGTTCTTGATGTAGGGCCGATGTCGCTTCCAAGAGCCTATATCGATGCGACACAACGCAATAAATACGCAGGAATTGAAACCTTATCGAGGGAGCTTGAAGGAACTTTCATTAACTGTTTGTCTGCCGGAGTTTTTGCAAGTATTATTTCTTATTTTGCGTCAAAATGGATGAACCCTGATGTTGCGGTTAATTCTAACAGCTGGTATTCAAAAGATTCTCTTGCAGCACTTCAAACTGCATGGGAGGAGGGCGGTAAAAATACGAAGGGGTATGCGGAAAATGTTTTTAAAAACCTCTCCGGTTTGGACGGGAATAAGGTAAATAAATTTACTGATATAAACTGGGATAAAATTGAATGGATTGATAAAGACCGCTGGCAGAAAATTAAGTGGAAAAATCCTGAATATAAAGGTGTAGAAAATAAGCTTAAATCGGCAGACGGCTTTGTAAATACACTTGCTAAAATTATTGATGATAAAAAAATTGCCAGGGATGATAAGGGTAACATTTTAAGAATAATGGAGGTAAGGCTTACAAATGCGCTTGGCGCATGCCGCGATACAACTCTTACTGTAGGAAATAATAAAGTATCTGATAAACTCGAGAATATTCTGCGTGATGCCTATAACCTCGGAAATGACGTTTATACAAACAAAAAAGTAAAACCGGCGGCTGCACTTGCTAAACTTGCCAAAATAAATAAAATGAAAATTTTTGGCGCACTTAGCGCGTCCTGTGTTCTGGGACTCACTAATCAGTATATCAACAGAAAGATTACGGAAAAAAGAACGGGCAAAAAAGGTTTTGTCGGAGATGTTGATTATGCAACCCGCGGATGTAATGCTGTTCAAAAAAAAGATAAGTATCTGCTTGCCAAAAAACTTCTTGCAAGCGCCGGCATGGTAGGGATGGTGCTTGCTGTAATGCGGGTTAAGAACTGGAAAGATTTTGTGCGGAAGCTTGAGTTTACCGGCCCTGTAACAAGCGGTAATGCAATTAAGACGGTTTATGCGGCAAATATTGTCGGGCGCTTTATGGCAGCCGATAATACAACAGAATTAAGAGAATCAGCGTTCAGAGATTATAACGGATTCTTAAACTGGCTTGTGTTTGGCGGTTTTGCGGCAAAAGGTGTGGCTAATCTTCTTGATAAAAAACGTGAGAATCTTTTTAATACAAAGAAAGAAGGTAAGGGAGTAAAACACTGGTTAAACGACTTAACTCTTAAAACCCATAATGAACTTGCTGCAAAGGGAAATGCGTTTGCAAAGAAAAATATCTGGAAACTTAACCTTGCACATGCTGCCGGAATATTATATTCAGCGCTGGCGCTTGGAATTGCGCTGCCTGTGATAAATGCAGAGTGGACAAAATATAATGCCCGCAGGGAAAAGAAGAGACACGAAACTATGGCATAACTTTTGAAACCTTCTTGTTTATGGTATAATAGACTTGGCTATTTAATAGAGGAGTTTTATTTTATGAGAATTAAGAAGGTTACATCTTTACTGGGTGTTTTACTTGTATTATCTGTAGGTTTGATGGCGGTGAAAGCTGCTGAACAGACTGACTTGCAACAGGATAGTAAAACGCAAACACAAGCTGAACAACAGGTACCTGAGTCTGAAAAGGCTAAATATAAACCGATTTCAGATGTTCGTCATGTAGTACCGCCCTATGATTCGCAGGATAAAACAAACACTAAGAATACAGAGGACGTTGACTTGGATTCTTCTATGCTTCCATCGGAAGATGTTAAGAGTGCCGGCAGCAGCGTAAAACTTGCAGATGGCAGTGAAAAAGATGCATCGGCAGAGCAAGAGAATGAAAAAAACGTATCAGAAACGATAGAAACGCAAGAAGCTTCACAAACAGCGGCTGCAGAACCGGTTAAAGAAGCGCCTGAAAATGAAAATATTGCGCCTGTGATGGTTGTACCGCAGGATGCAGCACAAAACGTTACCGTTGAACCGGCGAAGGAAAATATAGAAAATGAAAAACCTATGTCGGATGCATCTGTGCCGCAGGAGACAGTTACTGAAAAAACTGCACAGCCTGTATCAACGGAGGATGCTGTCCAACAGTCTGAGCCTGAAAATTCAAACATTACTCCTGCTGCTGCAGAATTGCAGGCAGAAGTGAAAAAGACAGAGAGCGGGTATCAAGCCGTTAAGAATAAACTCTGGTGTATAACTTTCCAGTTAGTCTGGAATACTTTTATGGATAAAGTTACACACGGTCCGGTGCTCTTAGCCGGCGGCAATCCTCCTGTTGCTAATGAGTTAAATAAAAAGCTCTACACCGCTGATTTGTTGAATGAAGATTCATACTATACAACTTACGGCAAAATCAGTAAGTCATTAAAAAGAAAAATTGAACGAGCAATAGAAAAGAAATTTAATGAAACCAGTGATATATTAGATACAATTAACTGGGGGGCGAAAAATTCTTATTTATTCTATGCAATGCTGAAAAAGGATTTCAATTTTGAAACTCCGTTTGATAAATTAACATCGGCACCTTTTAACGGTGGTGCTGAAAAGGTTAAATATTTCGGTGTAAATAAGGATAGCGAAAGGAAGTTAAGAAAGAATGTTTATGTTCTTTTCTATAACTCTCCTGATGAATATGCTGTAAGACTTTCTACAAAAGAAAAAGAGGACGTAATCCTGTACCGTACTGATAAAAAGGATAGTTTTGAAGATCTTTACTTATATGTGACACAGCAAGATGTATCTGAAAAATTCAGTAGAGATGACAGCCTGATGGTGCCGAACTTTAAAATCGATAAAACAATATCTTATGATGAATTGTGCGGCAAAAAGATTAAGGGCACAAATAATATAATTACGCAGGCTTTACAAACAATTAAATTTAATATGGATAACAAAGGCGGAACTTTAAAGAGCGAAGCGGCTTTAGCAATAATGAGAATGTCGTTAGCGCCGGAGGTTGGAAGAAAATATCATTTTGATAAAGAGTTTGTAATGTTCCTTAAGGAAGAAGGAAAAGACAAACCTTACTTTGCGGTAAGGGTTGAGAATACTGAATTTCTTGATAAAGAATAAAAGATAATGTAAACATATCGGGGCGGCCGATTTATCAGCCGCCCCGATATTATTTAATAAAAAAATTAATCAATATCCATATATTTCAGGTTATCAGAAACAACAAAATCTGCAGTTACGGAGAATTTTATTTCCTCCATGCTAAACATCGGATTAATCTCTGTAAGAAGAAGCCCGTTTGGAGTGACTTCAAAAACGCATCTTTCAGTGATTATTAAATCAACTTCTCTATATGCGGTAAGAGGGAGAGTGCATTTTTTAACGATTTTAGCATCTCCGTTTTTGTTAGAGTGTTCCATAGCGATGATAACGCGTTTTGAGCCTATAACTAAATCCATGGCGCCGCCCATACCGGGAACAAACTTGTTTGGTATCATCCAGTTTGCAAGGCTGCCTTCTTCATCAACCTGAAGAGCTCCGAGGACGGTAGCGTCAATATGCCCGCCTCGCATCATGGAGAGGGCTGTAGCTGCATCGTAGAAACATGCGCCTTTTTTTGCTTCAACGCAAATTCCGCCGGCATTTGTAATACGTTTGTCAATATTGTCGCCGGCTGCATTTTTCCCGACACCCAGCAGACCGTTTTCTGATTGGAATATTACGTGCTGGTTTTCAGGGATGTAGTTTGCAACTTCGGTTGGCAAGCCGATGCCTAAAGTTACAACATCACCGGTTTTGAATTCTTTTGCAGCTCTTTTTGCTATAATTTCTCTTGTTTTTTCTTTAGAAAGCAAAGTTAATTCCATTTGTTCTCCTATACGTCTGCTAAATCAGCGTTGTCTTTTTCTCTTTCCACAATACAATCAATAAAAATTCCGGGAATAACAACTTCATTCGGGTCAATTTCGTCGACTATTTCATCGGCCTGAACAATGACGGTGTCTGCGGCAGTAGCCATAATAGTGTTGACATTTCTTGTTGTTCCGTAAAAAGCAACGTTGCCGAAACGATCGACTTTTGTACCGTAGATTAGTGCATAATCTGCGCCGATGGGTTTTTCAAAGATATATTTTTTCCCGTCTATTTCCATTGTTTTTTTACCGTTTTCGACTATTGTACCTACGCCTGTCGGGGCAAGTACACCGCCGAGACCTGCACCTTTGGCGCGTATGCGTTCGACTAAAGTTCCCATGGGGGTTAATTCCACTTCCAGTTCTCCGCTGTTCATCTGACGTCCGGTTTCTGGATTGGTGCCGATATGAGCGGCAATGACTTTTTTAATTTGTTTATTTGTTATAAGTTTCCCTTTATCGGCGTCTTGATATGAGGTATCATTACAAATCATTGTGAGGTTTTTTGTTTTTTGCTCAATAAGGGCATCAATAAGTTTATCAGGAACTCCGCAGCTTAAAAAACCGCCTACCATAATACTTGCGCCGTCTTTAATATCTTTAACCGCTTCTTTTGCCGATACTATCTTCTTCATTTGTCCCCCTTACCCAGATTGTAGCATGAATAATTCTGTTTTGAAAACAGATTGTAAAAGATTATAACACACGGGGCGGTCTGTTTACAGACCGCCCCGTGAATAAGAAAATTAAAAAGAACTATACTAATTCAACAACTTTTGATGTATTTCTTTCAGCGATTTCCATAAGGCTCTTGATAACAGCAATCATGCCGATTTCTGATGAAAGCTTGTTGATGCAGGAGCCGCAGCCGATAGCGGAAGCGCCTGATGCGAATGCTAAAGGAGCAGTTGTCGGATTGATACCGGTTGCGGTCATAACAGGAATATCGATGTTTCTTACAAGTTCCATTGTGTTGGAGAGAGTAAGTTCTGCTCTTTCAATAAGACCTCTTACACCGTTTGACGGTTCTTCGTTAGTGAAGTGTCCTTCTGTTTGGATAAGGTCAATCCCTAATGATTCAAGTTCTCTGGCAAGAGAGATTTGTTCATTGATATCAATGCTGCCGGGGATTGTAACACAGAAGAAAACATCTTCTTTGTTGATAAGGCTTAAGGTTTGTTGTGTTAAATTAAGAACTTCTTCAGCGGAGAAGGATTGACCTTTAGCATAAAGTGCATCGAAGTTTCCTAATTCAATGGCATCTGCACCTAATTCAACTGCGTTTGCAAGTTCTTCCGGTTTTACTGAGGAAACGAAGATTGGTAAATCTGTCATTTCTCTTGCCATTTTTATAATATCAGCATCCGCGCAGATATCAATTGCTGTTGCGCCTGCTTGGGAAGCTGATGCAACAACTCTTCTTACGGAGTCTTTGTCAAAGTTATTGATTCCTGCAATAACTTTAACGGCTCTTTTTTCTGCCAGTGCTCTTTTAAAATTTTCAATTCTTGTCATGATGTACTCTCCTATCTCAATGTAAATATGTACTATGAATTTTTTTCTATTATATATTAGAACTTTAATCCTTGCAAGACACACCCGTGACAAAAAACGGTTGTGTATGGTATAAAGCAGCGGCGGATGGCATTATATAGTCGGTGATTGATATGAAGAAAAAAATATTTACATGCTTTGCAGTTTTATTTATGTCCCTGCCGGTGCTATCGTATGACCGTGAGGAAATGATAAATATAAATGTGTACGAGAAAATTAATCCGGCGATTGTTTCGATTGATACGCAGATAAAGTACGGCCTAAGCTGCGGTACGGGTTGTGTGGTAGCTGATAACGGGGTTATATTAACAAGTTCACATGTTATAGAGGACGGTAATGATATAACAGTGACGATTTATAACGGTAAGACGTATAAGGCAGAGGTAATAAAGAAGGTTGGCAGGAATAATGATTTAGCGTTATTAAAGATAAAGACGGATAAACCGATGCAGACGGTAAAGCTGGGGGATTCCGAGCAGATAAAAGTAGGACAGAAGGTTCTGGCTATCGGCAATCCGTTCGGGTTTAACGGAACTCTTACACAGGGAATTATATCGAGGATAGATTATACAAAGAATAAGATACAGACGGATGCAGCTATAAACCCGGGGTCATCGGGCGGCCCTTTGCTTAATACAAACGGCGAAGTTATAGGGATAAATCAGTCTATTTATAATCCGGATAATAATATTTCTAATATTGGTATCGGGTTTGCTATTCCTGTGAATGTGGTTAAGGAGTTTTTAAAGAGTACCAAAATCGCTGCAGGCGGGGGATAGGGGCAAATGTAGGGGGAGGAGATATATAGGTGTTATCTTGCTCCGCTTTGCATGGCTGCATCATTGGTTCCTTTATTCTGTCTTAAGTTCTGCATTGATACGGCGGGAGTTTCCCCCTCCCCCTCATTTACCCCTACCCCTTCATTTCCTCCTGTGTTAAAATACCGGTATGGACTTATTTACACAATTAGAGAACAGTAATAAACAGACACCTCTTGCGGAGATTTTACGCCCGAAGGATTTGGATGAGTTTTTAGGTCAGTCTAATGTTGTGGCGCCGAATTCTCCGTTGTTGAATCTTATCAAATCCCAGAGACTTTTTTCGCTGATATTCTGGGGAACCCCGGGGTGCGGTAAAACGACGCTTGCGCGGCTTATAGCGCAGAAGGTGCAGGCTCAGTTTATTGAGTTATCGGCGGTTGCATCGGGGATAAAAGATATAAAAGAAACGGTTGAAACGGCGAAACAGGGGTTAAGAGCCGGACAGAAAACTATACTTTTTATAGATGAAATACATAGATATTCAAAGACGCAGCAGGATGTACTTTTGCCTTATTTAGAGGACGGCACGTTGTTTTTAATAGGTTCTACGACGGAAAATCCTTCATTTCAGGTGGTTCCTGCACTTTTGTCCAGAGTGCAGGTTATAAGACTTAATCCTATTAATGATGAGTCTATGGAGCGGATAATAGACAGGGGATTCGGGTATCTTGAAAAACAGTATCAGCCTTTGCAGTACGAAGAGGATGTAAAGAAGTTTATAGTCATGCATGCTCGCGGTGATGCAAGATGTGCTCTCAATATGGTAGAGAACGCTTATTTTGCGAGCGGATATGCAAACGGTACGCGAATATTAACGATAGATATTCTGGAAAGTATAACCCAGAAGCATAATACGAGATATTCAAGGCAGGAGCATTATGATTGCGCGAGTGCGTTTCAGAAGAGTTTAAGAGGGTCTGATCCTGATGCGGCGATATATTATCTGGCAAAAATGATTGAGGCCGGCGAGGATGCAAGATATATAGCAAGGAGATTAATAGTATGCGCTGCGGAGGATGTCGGGAATGCTGATCCTGCTGCGCTTAATATAGCGGTAAATGCACACAGGGCAGCAGAGATACTGGGTTTTCCTGAGGCCAGAATTCCGCTTGCACAGGCCGTTATATATGTGGCAAAAGCGCCAAAATCTAACCAGACAATAACGGCGATTGATGCTGCACTGAGAGATATTCAGACGGGTAAGGATTATCCGCCGCCGATGCATCTTAGGGACGCGCATTATAAGGATGCGGCAAAGTACGGGTTTGGTGAAGGGTATGTGTACACTCATGCTGCGCCTGATGTAGAGCAGCAATTTATGCCGGATGAATTAGTTGATAGAAAATATTTGCAGTAATATGATAACTACAGGGGCTTTTTAATTAAAATGTTTACCTTTTGTAATATCATCCGAAAAAAGGGTGTACATTTTGTTTTGAATATCTTATACTAGATAGTAGTTGAATTGTTTCCTGTAAGAATTTTCTTATTGGAAGTATGTGTGTACACAGCAGAATTTTTAGAGAGTTTATAATGAGCGGAAGCAGTTGTAAATTAAAAAATAACTTTCAGAAGAAGCTTGTTGCTGCGGCGTTTGCTGCGATTTGTTTTGTTTCTTCGTCCGGAACACTTGTTTCTAATGCTGCTGAATTGAATACCGAAAGTATTTTGCAGCCGGTTATTCTTAATACAAATAATTTGCCGGCAGGACTTGGAGAAAATTGTACCCTTATCCCCGCAACTGCCCAAAACTACGATTATATTAGTAAGATAACAAATGCTGACGGAACGGTTTCTATCAATTATTATCGTATAGTTTTTAATAATGGACAAACACTCAATAATGCCAATTGGGTTGAGGTTTCGGCGCCCGGAGAGGGTACTATTGAGGTGCGGCTTCCGAATAACGAAATTGTATATCTGCAATATAACGTAACAAATAATCTACAAATGGAACAATCTACAGACTCTGAGGCGGTTGTTCTGTCACGGAGTCAAATTCAGCCCCAAAACGTAAATACAGTCACACCGTCTGCTCTTGCTGGTACTGAGAGCAGTACGCAAACACTTGCAGAAGGCGCTTCATCAAGAACTGTCCTTGCTGCGGCACCGCGTGCTGCTGTGTCCTATAGTAACAGAACAAACTCAGAGAATACCAAAGGTAGTACTTATAATGGCTCAACCGTAACAAAAACAGGAACTAATGATACGGATACTGTTGCCGGAGGCGGTACTTCTTCGCGTGCTTCCGCAAATGCGGATATTTCTGCAAGCGCAAGTGGGAGCGCTTCTTATTCAAGAGAGCTAAGAGGCGGTGCGCAGAGTAACTCTGGCAGCGCAGGTGATATAAGCGGTACATATAGCAGTAATAAAGTAAATATTACAACAGAAGGCAGCAATGTATATGCTGGTACAGCAACGGCAACAGCCGGTACAGCAACTGCAATATCCGGTAATGTATCTAATATTGGTTCTTCATCAAGTACGCTATCAGCAACTTCTTCCGCAACGGCCAGTGCTGATGCAACAGCCTACGCAAATGCAACCTCTTCTGTTTCCAGTTCAGCATACGGCGGTGCGCTTTCTAATACAGGTACTATTGGCAAATTGTCAGCCAATTTTTCAAATAACCAGGCTACTTCCAGAGCTGAAGGCGGATACGCATCTGGCGGTACCGCAAGGGCGTACGGCGGTACTGCAATAGCTACAACCGGCTCTGCTACAGCATCGAACACTTATACTTATACAGTAGAGGGAGATTACGATTACTCCAGCTATGTTTCTGATTCTGTTCGTGCTACGGCAAGATCCGATGCTGATACATCAGCGGAAGCTACAGCCTCTGCCGATGCTTCCACTTCTGCTGATGCGTACGCTTATGGCGGAGCGCTTTCTAATACAGGCGGTTCCATAAGCTCAATAACAGGCAGTTTTACCGGCAATTCTGCCAACGCTACAGGGGTCCGCGGGTCAAGCTCAGGCGGGAGTACAACTACTGTTGCAGGTACATGTACACCAACTTCCGGCGGCGCAAGCGCAAGTGCGTCTTCTACAGTAATACTAACCAGGCCTACTGCAACAAGTATCCCGGATGGAGAAACGGAAATCCCGATAGAAACAATTACGGCATCTGTTTCATCAAGCTCTACTGCTAGCGGCGATGATGGTAATGTGTATGATTATGAATCAGATCAAGTAGAATATACTTCTCAAGGAAGATATGAATATGAGCGTACTGTTACTGCATATGCATATCCTGATGCGTACTCTTATGAGGATACTGATTATTACACTTCGCGTTCCTCTTCAACATCAAATTCTGCGGATGCTTATGCGTATGGCGGTGCGATATTCAATAGTTCTACAATCGGTAATATTAGCGGTAGTTTTACACGGAACTATGCTTATGCGAACGCCCCTGACACAGAACAGGCTCTCGGTGGTGCTATTTATAACTCTAAAACTATCGGTACAATAAGTTCAAAGTTTGACAGTAACTATGTTAGAGCCGGTGATCAGGAATACGGCGGCGCAATATATAACTCCGGTACAATAGCAGGGCTTTCCGGTGCTAATTTTACAAATAATTACACTTATGAAAGTGCTTCCAACTCTTATGGCGGTGCTGTTTATAATACGGGTAAAATTACTAACGGTATTAATGCTGCAACCAAATTTTCCAATAACAGGGTAACAGGTTCCAGTGCATATGGCGGTGCCGTTTATACTAACAGTTCATCTCTTACAAATGTTACTTTTGATGGTGATTATGATGACAACTATGCATCGGGCAGTACTGCACAGGGCGGTGCCTTATGGGTTAATAACCGCTTAGGAACTATATCAGGTGATTATAATGACAACTATGTAGATGCTTCCGGCACCGGTTCAGGCGGTGCTGTTTATACATCTGCTACTGTTACCAAAGGTGTAAAAGATGCAACATTCACTTCTAACAGGGCAGAAGGTTCGACCGCTACTGGCGGTGCGCTTTGGACCAGCGGAACATTGAACGGTGTTTCTAACACTACATTTACCGGTAACCATGCAGACGGCGGTTCAAGTGCCGGCGGCGGTGCTATATATGTTTCATCAGGCAATGCCGGTGATATTAATGCAACATTTAACAAGAATTATGCTACTGCCACCTCTAATGCGTACGGCGGTGCGATACGCAACAATGATAACGCAACAATAAAATCTATTACAGGTTCTTTTACCGGAAACTATGTTAACGGAGGTTCGTCAAATGCCCGCGGCGGTGCTGTTTATAATACAAGTACAATAACTAATGGTATTAACAATGCAGTATTTTCCGGAAATTATGCCGTATCCTCAGGCTCTGGGGCGCAGGGCGGTGCTATATGGACTAACAAGAATTTAACAATTGGCGCAAGCGACGGCGGTACAACCTCTTTTACCGATAATTATGTTCAAAACGGCGGAACAAAAACTGATCAGGCAATATATGTCAGTGCCGGCAGGCTTACGCTTAATGCCCGAACCAACGGAGATATTATTTTTAATGATGTTATTACCGGTGCTTCTAATTTTGCTATGACCATAAACGGTGATACAACCGGTGATATCTATTTTAATATTAATAACGCTATTCAAGGCGGTAATGTTACTCTCTCCGGCGGTAATATTCATATTGTAGAAAACGCGCTTGCTGCATCAGGTACAAAAATAAACGCAACAGGTAATGCTGTAGTAGCACTGAATGACGGGCAGTTAAAAACTTATACAATAAACCAGATAGCATCTGCTAATACAAATACTGATTGGAATATTGATTTAAACCTTACATCAAAGAAGAGTGATGTTATAAAAACAAATGCGGCATCTTCCGGTACTATATATATTAACAGTATTGCTATATCAGGGAACGCAGAAAACGGAACAAGTACTATTCAAGTACTAAAAACCCAAAATAGTAATTTGAGACTTGCACTTAATAGTGCATTAACTGGCAGAAAACATTTGGATACGCTCTATAACTCCTACGTTGATGAGATATTGGCAAATACAGAGTGGGATGCTATTTATCAGCAGTTAGATGAAACAGTGGATGTTTATGGTGAATATGCCCTCGCAACAACAAGTACTACAAATGATAGTATAAAGTATACATTAACGACTCAGGTATCCGGCTCCGGATATAGTTCTCTTGGTGATAACCTGACTCTCTGGAATGAGCTTGATACAACAGAAACCAAAAACTTTAATTTCGATGCGGCCGGTAATGTTAAAACCATGACCGATGATGTCGGAGTAATGGGCGGTACTGTTGCAAATGTTAACGGTGTTGCAAGCGGCAGTAATAAATCAACTATTAATCTTAATAATCATACAGGATTTGTTATCAATGCTCCTAAAACCCTCACGTTGAATAATGTTAATATTACAGGAGCACCAAATTCTGCAGGGTCAGTAATTAATTCTACAAATTCCGGTACGGTTGTAAACTTAAATAATGTTACATTGAGCAATGCAAACAGTAATGCAGCAATTAATAATACAGGTACTTTGAATGTTACCGGCGGTACAAATACGCTTAACAGTTCGATAGCTGGTTCCGGTGCTACAAATGTTACCGGCGGAATTCTTAACATGAATGCTTCGATTAATCAAGCCGCTGTTAATGTTAATTCAGGTTCTCTTGTTATGTCTGATTCTGCTATTGTTAATGCGGTTTTATCTATTGGTAATAATGGTGATGCAAGTATGCAGGCAAATAGTATTACCAGTACGGTTTCTAATGAAGGTGATTTAACATTACGCGGCGGCACTCTTTCTAATTCCGTTACAGGATCGGGGCTTACAAATATTACAGGAAATGTTACTTCTAATTCTTTAATCGGACAAGCAATAAATATATCTACTGCAGGAGTGCTTACCTCCAACGCTTCCAATGTCGGCGGCGCTGTTACCAATGCCAATGACCTGACACTTACCGGCGGAACTCTTGCTAATAATGTTTCCGGCGCCGGAACAACAAATATTACCGGTAATGTTATAAGTAATGCTAATATCGGTCAAAATATAAATATTAATAATTCAGGTTCTCTTACTACAAATGCATCCAATGTCGGCGGTGCTGTTACCAATGCTAACGATTTAATTCTTACAGGCGGTAATCTTTCAAATTCTGTTACCGGCAGCGGTATGACCTATGTAACCGGTGATGTTACAAGCGGTGCCCTAATCGGTCAGGGGATTGATATTTCATCAACCGGTGCGCTTAATATCAATGCATCCAATGTCGGCGGCGCTGTTACCAATGCCAATGACCTGACACTTACCGGCGGAACTCTTGCTAATAATGTTTCCGGTGCAGGTGTAACAAATATTACCGGTGCTGTACAAAATAATGCAAATATCGGGCAAAATGTTACAATCTCCCAAACCGGCGAGTTGACTTCTAATGCATCAAATATCGGCGGTACTGTTCAGAATGATAATTCTTATATAATGACCGGCGGTACAATCGGATATGATATTACCGGTTCCGGAACATCTACCGTTACAGGGGATGTATTGAATAATGCAAACCTCGGACAGAATGTTATAATAACTTCTGCCGGTGCATTAACCTCTAACGCTTCTAATCTCGGAGGAACAATAAGTAATGCCAATGACCTCAACCTCACCGGCGGAACTTTAAATCATGCGGTATCCGGTGCCGGTGAAACCTATATAACAAATGATGTGATATCAAACGCATTAATCGGACAAAATATAGATATAGCAGAAGATAGTTCGCTTACAACGTCGGCTTCCAACGTTGGCGGTACTGTTACCAATGCAGATACTCTTAACCTCACCGGCGGAACATTAAATCATGCGGTATCCGGTGCCGGTGAAACCTATATAACAAATGATGTGATATCAAACGCTCTAATCGGACAAAA
>CALVDX010000008.1 GCA_944326425.1 Candidatus Gastranaerophilales bacterium | reverse complement strand
GAAGTCCAAAATATCTATGTCCCCGAAGTAAAACTCCCGCAAGAAAAAAAAGAGCCTAAGCCTATTCAGTGGAAAGCAGGGTTGTAATACCCTCTCCCCTAACCCCTCTCCCGAAGGGAGAGGGGTGAAAGAAAAACCTGCACTAAACCTTTTATCGGGGGCTATGCACCCCCGTACCCCGCACCTGCATTTCTTTGAGCGCAAAGAAACGCAGGGCAAAGAAACTCCCGGCTCGGCAAATTCGCACATCAATTGTATAGCTCAACCAAAGGCGGATAAACTCGGTGCTGCGCACCTCGGGCAGCGTGAGGCGGCAGAGAGCGGAACGGTCAAGGCGTTAAGCCTTGCCGTGCTGACACGTTTAGCGCCGCCGAACAAGACAATATCCGCTTGGTTATTGTTTCGCTGACATTGATGGCTCATTTTGCCTATGCCGGATTGATTGTGAGTGAGATTGCCCGGTATGACTTTGAAATCTTAATCCCTTCCTTACTCCGACCAGTAGTAGGTTTTCTACCCAAACAGGTTTTGTCGGGCTAAAGCCCGACCTATGACTGTAGTACTCCCAAAGGGAGAGGGGCGGAAGTTTAATATTACAGTTTTGCACTGCCTTTAACGGTCGGCGCTGCATCTTTTATAATATAAGGTCTTACAAAACTCCAGATACCAAAAAGATTTACAAGATTACCCGCTACCATCATTCCTGTTTTAACCCTTTTAGCCTTTTGGGGAATAAATGTACCCAGTGTTAAAGCCGCAGTCCCGAGCATAAACGCAAGATAGCCTTTAAAAACGCTCCTTGGAACTGATACACAGTCATTTAAATCGGCAGAATTTTTTATTTTTGTTGAGAATTTGTCCGTAAAAGATTCTTTTTTCGCTGCCGCACGTGCGTCAGTACTAATTAATACACTATCCGCGCCATTACTGCCGCCTGTTGCAACATTCAGCCCGACCTGTGCGATTTTTTGTCCCGGGGATACGCTTCTAAAATTACTTTGTGATTGGATTTCCTGTACTTTCATACACCTATCATAACCCAAAAATATCAGGTTTCAACTATAGGATTTCTTTTGTGGTATAATAGTTTCAGAGGTGAAGTTATGGCAATAAAAAAGATTTTAAGATACGGAGAACCCTCCCTTAGACTTCCGTCAAAAGAAGTACATAAAGTATCCGCAAAGGTAAAAGCTATTGTTTCTGATTTGTATGATACCATGTATGCTAATAACGGTGTAGGTCTTGCAGCACCGCAAATCGGAGAGAATTTAAGAATCTTTGTTGTAGACTGCTCAACAGGTGACGAACCGTTAAATCCTATCACTTTTATAAACCCTAAAATCATTAAAAAATCCGGCGCCTGTAAAAGTCATGAAGGCTGTTTAAGTTTTCCGGAAGCGTATACAGATGTTAGAAGATATGCCAATATTATGGTTAAGGCAACCGATATACACGGCCGTCCGTTTGTTATGGAGGTTAAAAACGGTGAACTCCTCGCACGAGCCATTCAGCACGAATTTGACCATCTTGACGGGATTCTGTTTATCGACCACTCAATTAACCGGTTTGAAGCAGACGAAGTATTAAATAAATACAATCTCCCGCCTGTAGAAGTTGATAAACTGTTATCAGAGCCTGAACTTGATGAGTTGTTAAAAGAACAGGCAGAAAAAGGAAAGTCAGATGATTAAAGTTGTATTCTGGGGAACACCTGATATCGGTGTCAAAACACTTCAATATCTTCATTCTTCAAATGAATTTGAAGTTCTTGGTGTTGTTACCCAGCCGGATAAGCCGGCAGGACGCGGCAAAAAGCTTACGGCATCTCCAATAAAGAAAACAGCTCTTGAATTAAATATTCCCGTTTTTCAGCCAAAATCAATCAGAAAAGAGCCAGATATACAGGCAGAAATTAAAAAACTAAACGCAGATTTCTTTGTAACTTTTGCCTTCGGACAAATACTGCCGCAGGAAATTCTTGATATGCCGAAGTATGAAACAATAAATCTTCATGCTTCCCTGTTACCAAAATACCGCGGTGCTAATCCTATTCAAAGATGTATAATCAACGGAGACAGTCAAACAGGGATTTGTACCATGATTACAGAACTCGGACTTGACTGCGGAGATATCTGTATTTCTTATCCGATTGATATTCCTGATAATATGACCTGCGAAGATTTGTATCAAATCATATCTGACAAATCACCGGAGTTGGTTTCGCAAACACTCAAGGGTATTTATAACGGAACACTTCAACCGGTAAAACAGTGCGAGAACGGAGTCTGCTTTGCAAACAAACTTACAAGCGACGAGTTTAAAATCGACTGGAATAAAAGCGCACAGGAAATCCACAACCTTATCCGCGGGATTTATAAATCTCCGGGGGCATATTTCTGTTTTAATAACAAAACAGTAAAAATCCTTAAATCCTGCGTTATTAAAGAAAAAACAGACTTATCCCCGGGTGAAATTGTTCATGCCGGTAAAGAGGGTGTAGATTTTGCAACCGGAAACGGAATATTGCGGGCAATAACTGTCAAGCCGGAAAGCAAAGGAGAAATGTCCGCAAGAGACTGGTATAACGGAATCGCTAATACTATAGGAGCAGCAAAATGATTACACGCGGTATAAGAGGAGCTATAACTGTTGAAAATAACACAGAAGAAGAGATTAAAAATGCCACAATAGAACTTCTTTCCGAGATAGTTTTAAAAAATAACCTTGATTTAGATATGATTTCACACGTTATTTTTACAATGACAGATGACCTTGATGCGGCTTTCCCGGCAAAATTCGCAAGAATTGACCTGCACTGGAAAGATATTCCGATGATGTGCTATAACGAGCTTAAAGTTAAAGGGGCTTTAAAAAAGTGTATACGGGTTATGATTGTAGTAAATTGCGGCGATAATTTTGTACCTGAATTTATCTACCTGAAAGGTGCAAGCGAGTTAAGAAAATGAAAAAAATACTAATAGTTGATGATGTAAAAGGCTGGAGAGACCAGCATAAATTAATTTTAAACGAACTTCTCGGAGGGCAGGCAGAGTTTGAAACAGCAGAATCCGCGCGCGAAGGTTATGAAATTGTATACAATAACATAAACGAGCCGTTTGACCTGATTATTACAGACTTACAAATGGAAGAAGATTTTTCACCTAAATATGCAGGAGAGTGGTTTGTTGAACAGGTCAGAAAACTAACCCAGTATAATAAAACAAGAATTGTAATAATTTCTGCAACCTACAATATAAAACTAATTGCAGAAAGTCTTAATGTCGGATATATTACCAAAGCAACAGCATCAAAATTTCCGCAAAGCTATCTGGATGCTGTACTTTAGAAGGGTAGAGTCTATAAAATATCTAACGGGTCAACGTCTATTGAGAGTTTTATATCCTTGGGCATAATTATTTTATTAAGAAAAGCCGAAACAAATTTATGTCCCTTTTGTGATAACTTATTTTTTATCAAAATCTGGAACCTGTACTTATTGCTAATTTTTTCAATTACGCATGCAGAAGGACCGAGGACTTCCAGATACTCACTAAATCCCTGTTTTTCAGTCATTTGGGCAAAGCGCATCCCTATTTCCATAGCGGATTTTTCTGCCCGATAATTATTTTCAGAACTTATAATTAAGCGTATAATCTGGCTGAACGGCGGATAGTCGTATTCCTGCCTTAGTTTAATTTCTTTTCTGTAAAATTTGTCATAATCCTGCTCTTTAGCACTTTCAAAAGCATAATAGGAAGGATTGTAAGTTTGGAAAATAACCTCACCCGTATCTGCTCCGCGCCCCGCACGGCCTGCAACCTGTGTTAATAACTGGAACCCGCGTTCGGATGCTCTAAAATCAGGAAGCGAAAATCCTGCATCAGCATTAAGAACGCCTACAAGCGTTACATTAGGGTTATCGAGCCCTTTTGCTATCATTTGTGTCCCGATAAGTATATCAATTTCACGGTTTAAAAACTTATTGAGAAGCTCTATATGTGCATTTTTCCTTACAAGAATATCGCTGTCAATTCTTTCAACCCGCGCCTCCGGATAAAGTTCTTTTATCAAAAGTTCGATTTTCTGTGTTCCCGCACCTGAATTTCTAAGAGCATCAGAGCCGCATTTAGGACAAACGTCCGGAAAAGGTAAAATTTTATTACAATAGTGGCACTTTAATACCTTGTCCGTATTATGCCATATCATCGGAATGGAACAATCAGGGCATTCAATAACATATCCGCATGCTTTGCACTGGGTTGATGTTGAAAAACCGCGCCTGTTCATTAATAAAATAACCTGATGTTTAGCATCTAAAGTTTTTGTAATCTCTGTCTGCAATGGTTTTGATATCATTCCTTTGTAAGCAGCATGTCCGTATTCCTGCATATTTATTACTTTTGTTTTGGCAGGCGGCTGGTTATTAAACCTTTTTTTTAGTTCAAAAAGATTGTTATTGTTACTTGCATAATAATAAGACGAAATATCCGGAGTTGCAGACCCTAAAATAATGGGAGATTGATGGAACTGCGCAAGGCGCTGTGCAATTATTTTAGCATCATACCGCGGAGCAGGATTTGACTGTTTATAAGCACTTTCATGCTCTTCATCCACAATAATAAGCCCGATATTATTCAAGGGTGCAAAAACAGCAGAGCGAACACCCGCGAGGATTTTTACATCGTTATTATAAAGACGTTTCCATACATCATACTTCTCGCCTTCTGAGATACTGCTGTGCCAAATTGCAACATCATCAATCCCGAACTTGCGTGCAAGCCGCTTTACAAGCTGGGAAGCAAGTGCAATTTCGGGCGCAAGAAATAAAACATTCTTACCGGTATCTATTACATCTTTAATCAATTTAAAATACACTTCTGTTTTACCTGATGCCGTAATCCCGTGCAGTAAAAGAGGCTTTTGCGATCGGAGTTTTGCAGATATTTCCTGATAAACTCTTTCCTGTTCTGCTGATAATTCATATAGAGGCTCAACTTTGATATCTTTAAAAATATTTAGCGGATTTCTGTAGACCTCTTCATCCGTTATTTTTAAAAAACCGGCATCAGCCATCTTCTTTATCGTCGGAAGCGTAGTTTTATTTTCTTTTAAAAACTTATTCAGCGGGGATTTTCCGGCAGCTTCCAGAGCCGTGAGAATTTCGGACTGCCGTTTAGCAGCCCCTTCTTTTGTAACAAACTCCACTGCCTTTGCAACTTTAGAGGACATTTCAATAAATTTAGCTGGAATTGCCATATTAATTACCGTTACCAGATCCGTACAGTAATAGTTTGCAACCCACTCCAAAAGTTTAAGATATTTAAGCGAGAATAACGGATTTGTATCAAGAATTTTATTTATTTTCTTCGGTGTAAAATCTCCAGGCAGGTAATCAGAAAAGCCGACAACAAAAGCATTAACCAGCCCGCGTTTACCAAACGGGACTAAAACAGGTTGTCCAATTTGGATAACCTGTTTCATCTCATCGGGTATGAGGTAACTGAATGTTTTTACCCCCAAGCCCGTTATATTAACCAATACAAGGGCATACTTCATTATTCTTCTGCTTCTGCCATAAATTCTTTCTTGGCTTCTTCAATTGCCTCGGACAAAATATCCAGCTGATCAGGGGCAAATGTAACCCCCTTTTTTGTAGGAAGCCATGTTGCACCGTCATCGGTTGTATAGTAAATTCTTAAATTAAAGTAGCTTTTTCCTCTGTATTCGCTTACGGAAATTTGTAATTGTTCAGTATCCGTTCTTTGTATAGTAGCTAAAATTTTTGCATCTGCCATTTTATTTCCCTCCCTTATTAACAATAAAAAAATTATATCACAAGAATTTTTACGCAATCAGTTTTTTATACAGTTACAATCACCGTTAATACTACAAATAAATGATACAAAATAACCTAAATACGTTTAAAATAAAAGTAAAAAGAATATAGTGGAGAAGATATGGATATTTTTGCAATAATCGGCTTATTCATGGGGCTTGGCTTTATATTAACAGGCCAGGCGCTTGAAGGCGGAAACATAGGACAGTTAATACAGATAACCGCCGCTTTTATCGTTATTGGCGGTACGTCCGGCGCAGTCTTTTTAAGTTTCCCGATACCGGTTTTAAAAGATGCAATGTTATCAATAAAAGATATTTTCATGCCTCCGGTAGTAGATTTAACAGCACTTATTGCAGAAATCGGACGTTTTGCAACTAAAGCCAGAAAAGAAGGTATTATTGCTCTTGAAAAAGAAGCCGCCCTTGCTTCTGACCCTTTATTAACACTGGGGCTGGAAGCCGTTGCAGACGGCACTGACCCGACACTTGTAAGAGAAATAATGGAAAACCAAATAGAACAACTGGAAAATAAAATAGGTACTTCTGCAAAAGTATTTGAATCTTTCGGCGGATATTCACCTACACTTGGTATTATCGGAGCAGTTCTCGGATTAATTCAGGTTATGCAAAACCTTTCAGACCCCTCCAAGTTAGGCGCAGGTATCGCAGTAGCATTCGTTGCCACAATTTACGGTCTGTTTGCGGCAAACCTCGTTATGCTTCCGTTTGCAAGCCGTTTAAGATGTAACTATGCAAAAGTATTTCTTGCAAAAACAATTATTTGCGAAGGGATTCTTTCAATTCAGGCTGGTGAATCTCCGGCGTTAATTGAAAGAAAACTGCAGTCATTTATTCTGGATAACAAATCATCAGCACCTAAGAAAGGTCAATAATGGCAAAAAAGAAAAAAGAAGAACCACATGAAAACCTAGAGCGCTGGCTTGTTTCTTACGGCGATTTTATCACACTGTTATTTGCAACATTTGTTGTACTCTATGCCCTTTCGCAGGTTGATATTGCAGATTTTACAAAGTTTGAAGAGTCAATTAGAAAAGCATTTGAAGCAAATGCCCTTCTAACCGGACAGGAAAGTATTTTGGAAAGCAGCGACAAATTTTTTGATGAGTCTACTATGGCCAATTCTTTTATTCCAAGCCTTATGTTTGAATATATGAATGCAAAATATGAAGACAACTCTTTTCAGGAAATAGAAAAAATTATAAATGAACTTGTAAAAAATAAAGAACTTGACGGAGTCTCCGCTAAAATAACCGAACGCGGATTATTATTAACCTTTGATGATAAATATCTTTTTCCGTCAGGGTCAGCAACCCTGAGCTCATCTGCAAAGCAAATGTTAGATAAAGTAGGTGTCCTCGTTTGCGAAAAATTCATACTGCACAATATGAGGGTAGAAGGGCATACAGACAGCGCCCCGATTGCTACATCACAATATCCATCTAATTGGGAACTCTCAGCAGCCAGAGCATGCTCGGTTGTCCGGTATCTGATAGGGCGTTTTAAATTTTTCCCTCAGTTATTCACCGCAATCGGATACGCTGATACCAGACCTGCCGCGGACAATGTAACGCCTGAAAATTCGCAAAAAAACAGAAGAATCGAAATAATGATACTTAAAAACAAATACAAAGATGCTGAAAAACCGGGTATTAACTTAAAAGACATCCCTATCGAAGAACAAAAACGGCTTCAGGCAGAACGTGAAAAAATAGTACGCGATGTCAGATTTGCAGCAAAAATGGGTGATTTTAATTTTAAAACCAATGAAGCTGAAGCCCAAAGCGCCGCATCTAAACTAAAATACACAAAACTGCCGCCAAAATCTGCCGCAGAAAGAAATAAAAATATTTATCAGGGACTAAATCAGGATCTAAAAACTAAAGAAGAAGCTCCGGTAATTATGTTAGATGTTCCACTGCCATCAGACGATGATTTTGGTATATAATTAATTTATGAGTAATTACTATATAGGCTTATCATTAGGTGCGGCATCGTCAATAGAATCCGGAGTTGCTGTCTTACAGGATAACGGGCAGCTTTGCTATGTTGATAAGCTCTTTTCAATAAATGATGTTATTTTTTTCTTTGATAATTTTTCTTCATTAAAAAATTCAAGCGTTATGGTCTCTCTCCCCTGGGATAATGCCATGCTTAACGGGAAATGGCGGGTTCTCTCCAAACCCTATCAAAGAATTAATGAAAACCCGTTATTTTTAAATAAGGATAACTGGATGCAGCGCTACTCGCCAAGAGGCAGCGACTATCTTCTTAAATTACATGATGCAGGAATTGATATAAAAAGATTTGAAATATACCTGACACGTCAAAAACTTAACTTATACTCAAATTACAAAGAACGTAGTCCTGCAGACTGCAAGTTTTTTCAATCAGCACTTAAACTAAATTACGGTTTCAGTAACATGCCAAGCAATATGATTCCTGCAGCACAGCTGGAAGCTATTGCCGGGGCTTTGCTTGCGCGGGAATACAAAAAAGGAAAAACTAAACGCATATTTGAATATAACGGACTGGATGTAATTAACATTATGTAAATAAATGTTACAATTTACCATAAACAAGTCAATCTTTTTTCTTCACAAGTGTTAACCTGCATGTAGTGTTAAAGAAAGGATTTTATATGACTCAAATTTCACCAGTTCAAAATTTTTGTACGTGTCCGCAATGCTGCCCCGCTCAAACAAACAACTATAGCGGAGTTAAAATTGATATTACAAACCCTGCAGTAAATTTGCCGCCGGCAATTACCGCACCAATTTATGACATTCCACAAACAAGTATCTATGAACCAAATAAAGCAGCAGAAGTAACAGCGGCAGAAGAAGTAAAGTAAATTGTAAATATTTTTTAAAGAAATAGCAATTATTTATAAAAAATAATCTTTATAAGAATATACAATAAATGTGAATGAAAGGTTAAAAATATGGCAGGAGTAGATACAATAGGAAAAGGTACTTATATAACAAACCAAAACTACAGCGGAGTTAAAATTGATATTCATAACCCTGTTGTAAATGTACCACAGCAAAATGAGATACAGCCGCAGGCACAACCACTTAAAATCTACAAGTATCAAGAGGCACAAATTCCGCCAGAGTACTTTCCTCAAATGATTAAAGGACAAAAAAAACTGCCGAAAACAACAACTACACCACCGGCTCTCCCGGATCCCAAACCGGCAGCTGAATATCCGGCATCCGTTCTTACGGACAAAAAAACAATCCCTGTTCCCCCGCCGGTCTATATTGAAGAAACAACACCCTCCGCTATAAATGAAACCGTAGAAACAGAAATAGAAAACAAAACGGCTCAAGAGACCACCCCCTCTGCAAATTCTCCTGTAGTTCCTGAAATTATTATTCCGGAAATAAAAAAAGAAAGTACTTCTGCAGTAAATAACACCGCAGTTGTGCCGGAGCCTGCCAAAACAGAAGAAGCAGAACAGGTCAATCAAATAACAGAAACTATCAATACTGTAACACCGGAAGAACCAAAACCGGAAACACCGTATACTCAGGATGCTGCACTTCAATCAAAACCGGCAGAGGAAGCTACCGAACTAAAAAAAATTCCCGATCCTGAAGAAACTCACACTAAACAAATATCAAAAGTTGAAATAGTTCCGCCCGGAGATACATCACCTGTTCTTGATTATATAAAAATTACAGAAAACCTTGACTCACAAAACTATGATATACAAGCACTGCAGCTAAAAGAAATTGTTGATGCAGGCTTCAGCAAAGAAACCCTAAAACCGTACCTTGTTGAACCTGTTTTCCACAGCGTAATAGACATTGTATCAAAGGACACAACAGGACTTGCCGGTCCAACTGATTCACAGATTCAAATAAGAGACCTGATTATCGAAAACCGCATAGCTTACGCAAAACAAAAACAAGCAAATACCCCTGATGATAAAATCGTTCTTCCGCATACAATATCTGAACAAGATGTAAATTACGCAAATAAACTCTCGCCGCTGGAGCTGGCGGAAAGAAACAAAGAGTATGGAATAACAACACTTGCTCTGCTTTCAAATGCATTTTTAAACAGAGTGCAGGAAGAAACAGGGAACATAGTTGCAGTTACTGATGTACCCGGACTGTCAGCTATAGTAAATTCTCTAAAGAGTACAAATGACACAATAAGATTGAGTGCCCTTGACGCTCTAATCTATCTTCAAAGAGAAGAATATGCCAGAGAATTAACTCCAATCTATGAAGCATTAATAAATACAGATAATAATACAACCGTAAGAGCAGCTGCACAGTTTGCGCTTGACAGCCTGAATAATAAAAAGAGCTCAGAGCAGCCCGAACAAATAACAGCAGCCGCATAACCCGGCAGCAAATATATTATTATAAGCTTTAATACAATAATCTAAAACCGCTTTTTACGTAAAGCGGTTTTTCTGTCCGAGCTTTTTTTAAATCTTTCACAATACAAACCGACGCAAAAAAAAAGAGCCTTTCGACTCTTGGAATTAAGAATAGTTGGAAGTATGAAAAAGATTTAATTATATTAAAGACTATTTACAAAATATATACAATGCCCCAACAGGGCTATAATTTTTCATTTAAAATATTGTAATCCTTCTTTTTTTGTTGTACGTTATCCATGTACGGTTTTAATTTTTAGAAGGAGACTCAACATGAGCGAAAGAAAACTCGTAGGAACAGAGGAAATGTTCAAAAAAGCACTTGCAGGTAAATATGCAATCGGTGCTTACAATGTTAACAATATGGAAATTCTGCAAGGTATTGCGGAAGCGGCTGACGAAACACGTTCACCGATTATTCTTCAAGTATCTGCAGGTGCAAGAAAGTATGCTAACCAAACATACTTAATCAAATTAGTTCAAGCAGCGTTAGAAACAACAACTATACCTATCGCGCTTCACTTAGACCACGGCGCAGACTTTGATATTTGTAAAGCTTGTATCGACGGCGGTTTCTCATCAGTTATGATTGACGGAAGCCGTTTTCCGCTCGAAGAAAACATAGCTTTAACCAAACAAGTTGTTGAATATGCCCACCAAAGAGGAGTTTCAGTGGAGGCTGAACTCGGTAAATTAGCAGGCGTAGAAGACGATGTTAAAGTTGACAAAAAACACGCAACTTATACAGATCCTGAAGAAGCAGCAAGATTTGTTAAAGAAACCGGCTGCGACTCTTTAGCAATTGCTATCGGAACTTCCCACGGCGCTTACAAATTCAAAGGCGAAGCTAAATTAGACTTTGAAAGACTTGCTGAATGTAAAGCAGCAATCAATGCCGTAACAGGCTATGATTTCCCGATTGTACTCCACGGTTCATCTTCTGTACCGAAGTACTTAGTAGACAAATGCAACCAATTCGGCGGCAATCTTCCTGATGCACAAGGCGTTCCTGAAGAAATGCTTGCTTATGCCGCTAAGAACGGTGTTGCAAAAATCAACATCGATACAGACTTAAGACTTGCAATGACTTCTACAATCAGAGAATTCTTTGTAGAACATCCTGACAAATTTGACCCGCGTGAATACATGGGACCGGGCAGAACTGCAGTCAAAGAACTTGTTAAACACAAAATGCAAGTATTAGGTACTGCAGGTCACGCTGACGACTAGGGGGGGGATTATAAGGGGACACCTTATAAATAAATTCCCATAACATTGTCATGCATGACATAAAGTATTAATGAAGGGCGGATTTGATTTTATCAAATCCGCCCTTCTCTTTATATCTCCGCAGACTCCAATGTCAGCGGAATTTCAATATTTGTCTCCAACTCTCCGCCGCTGTCAAGCGTTTGATTTTCCATATTCATTTCATATTGTTTTATCCGCTCTCTGCACATTTTCTCAAACTTATCGGATTTTTCAATACCATTATCCTCATTTTCTGCTTTAGACATCTCCAACACCATATCAGTAAGCTTTTCCAGCATTTCATCAAGGGTATTGGTATTAACAGTTGCAATGTTGTTAAGCATAGATGTAAACTCTTTAATCATCTCCGAGAGTTTGGGATAATCCCCCGCCTCATAATTTCCGTCCATACTTTTTGACATCATAAGGCTGATTACCAGGTCTAAAAGCTGAGAAATTTGTATCATTTTATCCTTATTCACTGATGTCAAACCCGTTTCATTATCAGAAGCATCGTATTTTTCTTTTGTCTTTTCTATGATATTTTCAATAATAGCCTTTGCGTCAGATTCGTCTAAATTAAAAAGAGTATCAGATACATAAGTTAATCCTACACTACTGCTTTTTTGCGATAAATCAATTGTCTTAACAGAATTATCAGAAAATATATCTAATACATTATCAAAAGATGCATTTTCTTCAATACCTGTTGACAAAACAGTGATGGGAAACACTCTCTCTGTATCAAGCGTAACAGCAGCAGTCATAAAACCTCCTAATATACCAAGCAATATAAATTATATATACATGTAAGAAGTTTTTTATCCTGCAAGTAAATGATATTACACGTATCAGCAGAACTAATTAATTTTATGAAGAAACCTTTCCTCATACTTTCTGATGGAAGGAATTCTTAATTCATACCGGAAAGTACAGTTTAAAGAATTTTTATCTGTTGATAATGGCATTACCAGAAACGGGCCGGCAGCTTTAACCGAATCAAGTGCCAGCCGGTTGAAAAACTCATTCCCGGAGGACGCAGATACCTGCGCCTCTTTTAAAGAACCATCAGGTAATATAATGTAAGAAACTTCAACAAACACATCCAGCGGCGGTTTAATTTTTGGCGCTTGTTTTTCTTTCTTTAATTTTTTATACTGGAGTGCAAATGATTTTTTAATGCGGTCACTTAAATCTTCGCGGTAATAGTTTGAAATCCAGTAATCGGGATTGTGTTTTATATTCCCGGCCCTTGATACAGGTAATGTAATCAATTGCCACTTATAATTCTCAGCCTCATCCGGAACAACAGCTTCAAATTTTACAGCAGGATTTGCTGTTAATGGAGAACAGGTTTCCCGACCATATTGAAGGTAATTATCTAAAGAACATGTTTGAGACTGTCCAAGGTAATAATAAAACTTGTTTTCGGGTTTTGAATACTCAGTATACTGCTGCATAGTATATATTTTATTCTGCTCCGTATCTTTGACATTAAAAAAAGTACCCTCAGCACGTATAACATAACTCCCTGCTTCCACTTTTAAATTTTGCTTATCAAGGTTATCCCAATGGTATTCATAAGCAAAAGAAGGTGCACAAATTGATAAAGCAAAAAATAAAAGTATACAAAACCTTTTCATACAATCTCCTGAAAAACGGCTTTACACATAATGATGTAAAGCCGTTAAAAAATATGATTACTACTTACTCAACATTTGCTTGATACCGTCTATAGAACTCAAAATTCCTGTAGCTTCATACGGCATGTAAACAACTTTATTATTTTGACCTGCCGAAATAGATTCTAACGATTCAAGATATTTCATTGCGATAAGATATTTATCCGGCTGACCGTTGCCTTGAAGAGCGTCAATAATCTTTCTGATAGCTTCTTTTTCACCTTCAGCCTCAAGAATTCTGGCCTGTGCAACACCGTCCGCGCGGAGGATTGCAGCCTGCTTTTCACCTTCTGCCATATTGATTGCCGCTTCTTTTTCACCTTCGGCCTTAAGAATTGCAGCAGTCTTAAGCCCTTCTGCCTCAAGAATAGTAGCACGCCTGTCACGTTCCGCCTTCATTTGTTTTTCCATTGATGCCTGAATATCTTTAGGCGGAATAATATCCTGAAGTTCTACCCTGTTAACTTTTACCCCCCATTTATTTGTTGCATCATCAAGAACCATACGTAGTTCTTTATTAATATGATCTCTTGATACAAGCGATTCGTCCAAATCCATTTTACCTACAAGGTTTCTTAAGCTTGTCTGCGTAAGCTTCTCTATAGCATCGGAAAGGTTTGTAATTTCATAAACCGCCGATTTAGGCTCCACTATTTGGAAGTATATCAAAGCATTAATACTGATTGTTACATTATCTTTTGTAATAACATTTTGACGCGGAAAATCATACACTGTCTCTCTCAAATCAATTCTGTCAATTTCTTTTACATAAGAATAAGTAGATCCGTCCAGTGCTTTATGTGTAATTTTCCAGGTAATTCCCCTTGTATTTTCAATAAACGGAATAATATAATTAAGCCCCGGATAAAGCATTCTGTCAAACTTACCTAACCGTTCGACAATAACAGCTTCAGCCTGCTTTACTATATAAATACCTTTAACTAAATAAACTACAAGTAAAATAACAAGAGCTAAACTAAAAATTAAGCCCATTAATCTCTCCTTTCTATTATATTTTTTCTACATACATAATAAGGCTGTCATTTCTGAGAATACGCGCCTCACTCCCTGCCGGAATAATATCGTCATGGACATTACGGGCTTCCCAGCGCTCGCCATATATAGTAATTACTCCGGAATCTTTTGTTATATCTGATTCAACCTTAGCAGTTTTACCGATGTATTTTCCTTCTATACCTGTCTTGTTCTCTTTAGGTTCTTTTTTCATCAGCATTGGTCTTATAAAAACAAGAATTATAGACGACAGAACTACAAAAATAACAATTAATCCGGGAATACTGCTATACCAGATTGATATAATCGCCGTTAAAAACGCTCCAATTGCAAGATTAAGGAAAAATAACGTAGGGGTGAGAATCTCAAATACACAGAGCGCGACCCCTATGATGCCTATTATTTGCCACAATTCCATAAAATCCGCCTACTCTGCGCCGATAAGTTCATTAATTTCGTTAACCATATCTTCAGCGTTAAAGCCGTGAACTCTGGCACCAGCTTCAAGATTTTCAAATCTTGCAGCCGCACATCCTATACAACCCAAACCGTATTTTTGAAAAATTTCAATACTTTGGGGATATTCCTGTACTATATCCAGAATATTCATTTCCTTTGTAACTTTTCCTGACATAATGCCTCCTCTATTTGACTAATCAACAAAAATCATTAATAAGAATATTGTAACATATTATAGAGGATTTGTGTATGAACTTTTTAAGTAAAATTTTTAACAACGAAGAAAAGTACGTTGGACTCTGCAGCCTTAAGCGTGCAAACAGGAAGCCATATATAAGAAAACCCGCACCAACATATCAACCATACTATGCATATAATTCATACAATACAAGGAAAAATGTTTATCTTGCCGTGTAATAACTCAGGATTTCAATAATCTGCCTGTTGTATTTATACTTGTATTCTTCAGGTATAGATGCCAGAATTTTTTTATAGTCAGACTGTTTAACATCCGTATTTTCAAGATAAAGTGCATAATCCGGATGGCACATCAAGCGGCCTGACTGATAAAGCGCATAAGACACACCCCAGGGATTATTCATATATATTTTGGAAATAATTGCATGCTCCGCAGCATGAATTAAGTTCAAATTATACCCGCCGATAATTTTTGCAATTTTACCTGTATCCAGATTGCCGGCACCGCGCCCCATGCCGGATATACAGCAATCAAGAATCAAGCCGCGTTTCAGGTTTATTTTTGTAAGTGCAAGAGAATTATTGAAGGATAAATTAAGGTTATTATGAGAATGAAAATCAATCTGTATACCGGCTGTCAATTTATCATCAAAATATTTGGCGAGTTTTAGGGTTTCTTTTCCTGACATACTGCCAGAGGTATCTGTTATACAGACTGCAAAAGGTTTTAAAATATTCATTTTACTAATAAAATAATACAGTTCTTTCTGAGAATATGTATTGGTAAACATAGGATTGATAAATACATTAACCCCTGCGCCGATAAGATACCCTGCGTCGTTAAAAGCCTGCTCTGCCTGATTTTTACGAAATGCAATTCTAACAAATACATTATCCGGTATTTTATATTTCAAAAGCTTTTTTACATCAACTTCACCTGCATTATACATTAATGTAAATTTTTGTTCGGGGTAGTCTTTTATATAAGTATTAAGCGGATTTTTTCCGTTACTAACACCATCAAATAAACTGCTGCCGGCCGCTCCGCAAGGCTTTAAAAAGCCGCACTCAATAAAATCAATGCCCGCACTTACTAAAGATGCTATTATATTCTCTATATTTTTGCTGCCAAAGTTCCAGTTATTAACATACCCGCCGTCCCTTAGCGTGCAATCCAGCAAACGTACTTTCATACAATAATACTATAACCAATAAAGTGATTATTCAATCACAATAAAATACAGAAACAGTGGGGTAATAGCATGCCTTATAAAGTATGGTATAATTTGTATAAAACGAAGAGGAGAGCAATGAAAATTCTGGGATACATATTTAAACGCATACTGCAAACAATTCCGCTGCTTATATTTGTATCAATAATAAGTTTTTTCATAATCCGCTTAAGCCCGGTTGACCCGCTCGGAGAACTCAGGCTTAATCCCTCAATATCCCAGGAAACATTGGAAAAAGAACAAAAACGGCTTGGATTGGATAAACCTATATATGTACAATACATACTTTGGGCAAAGTCATTTATAAAAGGTGATTTAGGCTACACAGCGGCAGGTGAAAAAGTGTCAGTAAAGCTTGCTGAAAGAATCCCCAATACACTTCTTCTAACACTTGTAGTTATATTCACAACCTGGGCGGCAGGAATTCCGCTGGGGCTTTTAGGCGCGGTAAAACAAAAATCTTACATCGACCGGCTTCTAACACTATTTACAAGTATGGGTATGGCCATTCCATCCTTCTTTTTTGCAATACTCCTTCTTATGTTTGCTGTTAAAACCGGTTGGTTTCCTGTCGGCGGCCTAACTTCATATAATTTTGCAGAAATGGGTTTTGGAGGCAAGTTTTTTGATATTTCAAAACATCTTTTCCTGCCTGCTCTTGTGCTGTTTACTATTTCTCTTTCGGGGCTGCAGCGCCAAATGCGTGCAAACACTCTTGAAGTTCTGGACAGCGACTATATAAAATACGCACGTGCAAAAGGTTTACCGGAAAGCAAAATCATTTTTAAACATGCATTAAGAAACGCGGTAAACCCGATGATTACCCTTTTAGGTTTTGAATTTGCAGGACTTTTAAGCGGGGCAGCATTAACAGAATATGTCTTTCAATATCCGGGGCTCGGGCGGTTAATTCTCGAAGCCGTCATGAAATCCGATATAAATCTTGTTATGGCATCCCTAATGATTGGCGCCTTTATGCTTGTTCTGGGTAACCTTATAGCAGATATTCTTTTAATTATTACCGATCCGAGGATACGGGCATGATAAAAGAAATCTGGAAAGATAAATTTGCAAGAATAGCACTTATAGTCCTTATCTGTTTATACGGGCTCATATTTCTTGCAGATTTTATTGCCCCGTATTCAAAAGATTATTCTAACAGAGCGCTTGCGTATGTCCCGCCGTCAAAAATGTACATAATAAACGAATACGGCAAGCTTTCTTTACCCTATACCTACAACTACATCAGAAAATATGACCCCGATTTAATGCAGACAATTTATAAAGAGGACAGAAGTAAAAAATACTACATAAAACCATTAGCGCTCGGCCCCGAATATAAAATCTTTGGACTTATTCCTTGCTCTCTTCATCTTTTTGAACCTGAAAAAGGCGGAAATCTATATCTCCTTGGCACCGATATAAACGGACGCGATGTATTTTCAAGATTGTTTTTTGGCGGACAAATTTCAATGACTGTTGGCTTTTTAGCACTATTAATACTTTTCCCTATCGGACTTATTTATGGCGGCATATCCGGATATTTCGGCGGGAAAACAGATATGATAATGATGCGTTTTGCAGAAGCAATTATGGCAATACCTTCGTTTTATTTATTGATAATTCTTGCCGCAATTCTGCCGACAGGAATGACAAGTGCAATGAGGTTCGGGCTGATTGTTGTTATCCTTGCCCTAATAGGTTGGGCAGGTTTTGCAAGGGTCGTAAGAGGTATGGTACTATCTATAAAAAATGAAGATTTCGTACTAGCCGCAAAAACAATCGGGGCAAGCCCGCTCAGAATAATTGTAAAACATATCCTTCCGCAAACAACAAGCTACGTTATAATTGCTATGACTCTTGCAGTACCTTCATATATTCTGTCGGAATCCGGTTTAAGTTTTCTTGGACTGGGCATTCAACAGCCGGATGCAAGCTGGGGAAATATGCTTAAAGAAGCACAGGAATTTACAAACCTGCTCTATCGTCCCTGGCTTTTAGTACCGGGCGGACTTATTTTTATCGCTGTCTTATCATTTAACGTTTTAGGTGATACAATAAGAGATATATTGGATCCGAAAGGAAGAAAGAGAGAAAATTTAAGATAAGGGAATTAAGTATGTTGTCTGGACACGGAATAGTTGATAATGTTTTTGATTATAACATAATTATAAGAGTTTTTGCCGCAATTTGTTACGGTTTTATTTTAGGGCTCGAAAGAGAACTTACAAATAAATATGCCGGATTAAGAACACATATTCTGGTTTGTCTCGGCGCCTGTATATTTACAATAATCTCTATTTACGGTTTTCCTACCGTAGTAACGGATGATTATGCAAACGGCATACGCGACACAGGAAGGGTTGCCGCACAGGTTGTATCAGGTATTGGTTTTATCGGTGCCGGCGCTGTTTTAAGAAACGGGCCGATGATTTTCGGGCTGACAACAGCAGCAACTTTATGGATTGCTGCCGCCATAGGCATGGCATGCGGCTCAGGAATGCTTACTTTGGGACTCGCGGCAACACTTTTTGCCGTTGCTGTGCTTACCCTTATCAGAATTTTTGAAAAAGAATTTCTACCGTCTGGAACACGCACTATCAGAAGATATAATCTTACTTTGTACTGCAGCTCTGAGGACGAGACTCCTATAAAAGAATTCCTTGACAAAAAATTTGAAGTAATTAATTTTTCCGTAAAACATACGAATTTTCAGGAAAATAAAATCAAACTGACAGCAACTCTGGAAATTCAAAAAAAAGACAGATTAACATCACTTTATGATGACTTAAAACGTTTTAGCAACATTGAATCTGCATCAATACTGGAGGTTAATGATTAAATTTAAAAAGATTGACTTTTTAAAAATTAAATACTTTTCTACATTCTTTACTGCCTTTTGCCTTGCAGTTATTGTTGTCACGTGCATTCTTATTAATGCAAGACTTTCCATTGAAGATCAATTGTACATCACCAAAGAACATAAAACTGAATTCTATAAAAAATTCACTACAAGTATACTTTCTCAGGAAGAGTTTTTAGGCAATTTATATTCTAATGATTATAAATTTAATATTTATATCGGAGGACTTTATCATACTATTGATAACTTTGAAAAAGCTGAATTTTATTACAAACGGGCTATACAACTCGCGCCTGACGCAACATTTGAACATTATCTTAAATTAATCATGCTTTATCTTGAAAACAATAAACCGGAACTTGCCGAACAAATCGAGGCATCTATAGCAGACAGAAGTTCTCAAAGACTTATAAGATTCAAATGCAGTGCTAATATTCTTCTTGCGGATTATTATTATAAAAAAGAAAAACCTTTGGCAGCAAACAAAAAATATATACGTGCAAATTATTACTTTGATAAACTAAAAGTCAGAAAAGTCCGGATACGTGAATACATAATGAACGGAATACTGGCCTCTAATGTCAAGATAGCAGATAATTATGTAGCACAAAATAATTACTATGAAGCTTACAGATATTTAAAACGTGCAGAAAAAGCAGCCCCGGGAAACCTCACGGTTAAATATAAACTTGCACTTGTCCTTTCCTACATTCAGCCAATGAAGGCCGTTAAGTATTTTGAAATAATAAAATCAAAAGAACCCCAGCTTGCAAGTTTTTATCTTTATTATGAAACACTTATGAGAGCTGCTGATATAGCCCGCGGAAGAGGAGATTTACCGACATCAAAACTTTATACATACAAAGCAGCTTCTATTAAAAACTTTTACCAGAATAATATCATAAATAACGATAATGTAGAATTTGACTTTCTGCAGTCTAAAATCCAAACGTCAAAAAAAGCAGATAAATTCACTCTTCGTTTCCGGATAAAAAATATATCCAATTTCAACATAAGCAATATGAAAATTGATATTTTAATATTCAGGAAAAATAAGTTAAGTGCAAGTTATACCCAGACATTGTTTGATAAAAAACCTCTTCATGTCAATGAAACATCACCAATTATAAATGTAATTCACTCCGGCAGCAGGCATTATAAAAAGATAGCCTACCCTGATATTTCTTTTGAAATATACATTTACAAAAATGAAAAATACAAAACTCTCGTATATAAAGGAAATTTTGGCGACAGCCTTGTTACAGAGTTTTAGGAATTTACATCCAACCTATTGAAATAAATATTTTACCGGATATAATAAGGTTACTCACACTATCCTCTGTAGTTTTACGGAGTCATTAACCGTAAAAAGACACTAATATAAATAGAAAGGATAAAAAATGGCAAATATTAAGTCAGCAAAGAAAAGAATTTTAGTAGCAGAAAAAAACAGAATCAGAAATGTTGCATTCAAATCATCCATAAAGACTGCAATTAAAAAAGCATTAGAATTGGCAGCAGGTGAAGATAAAACTGCTTTAAATTCTGCATTATCTAATGTATATAAACTCTGTGATAAAGCTGTTTCTAAAGGTATTCTCCACAAAAACACAGCTGCCCGTAAAAAATCCAGAGTAACATTAGCTGTTAATAAAATCGCTAAATAACTTTTTAAACAGTGAATAAAAGAAAAAAAGGAGCCTGAATTGAACTGACCCCTAAAAACTAGACAAAGAAAAAAGGAAGTTCAAGAAGCAAGTAATAAATGACTTCTGTATTGTACAGGAGTCATTTTATTTCTGCTCCATTGATACCTTTCATTATTGTAATAGTACATATATTCATCAATTTTTTCAACAAGTTCTTCAAAAGTTTTACAATTCTTGTAATTGACTTCATCCTTAAAATGTCCCCAAAAGCTTTCCATAGACGCATTATCTATGCAATTTCCCTTTCTTGACATTGACTGTATTACATTATTGTCTTTTAGCAACTTCCTGTACTCTGGATTGGTGTAATGCACCCCTTGGTCTGAATGTAATAAAACATTCTTTAAATCAATTTTTGTTTTTAGAATTTCAATAGTATCTAACACAATAGGCAATGTTAAATTTTTTGCTACTTTGTAGGCAACAATCTCGCCGGTTGAAATATCTTTTACTGCAGATAAATATGCTTTCTCGCATCTGCCGTAATACAAATATGTAATATCCGTACAAAGGGTTGTCAATGGCAGTTTGTCCTTAAATTCTCTATTTAAAATATTTTCACAGGTTGAGTGTTCTTGGGTTTTCATCATGATTTCTTTGTATGGATTTTTTCTCCTCACATTTGTCTTCATTCCATATTTGTTCATTAGGCGTCTGATTTTCTTTGTGTTCATTATTACTCCGTACTTGTTTTCTAAATCCATTCTTATTGTTCTGTATCCTGCCAACTTGTTTCGCTTGTTGAATACAGTTTCTATTAAAGTTTTATCCGGCAATTCTTTTGCCAATCTTTTTACTTTTGACTTTTGCCAATAATAGAAACTACTTCGATTTACTTTTAAACAGGAACAAAGTTCTGAAATGGTATAATGGCTGGAAAGTAACTCAATAAATTCAAATTTTTGCACTAAATCTTTTACTCCCAGCCGCGGAGCTTTTTTAAGAAATGTACCTGTTGTTCTAATATTTCGTTTTTCTGTTTCAATTGCACGATTTGTTCTTCTAATGTTAGAGTTTTTTTCCGGGGGCGGCTAGAGCTTCCGACTCCCCGTTTCTCTTCTAAGAGTGCATTTACTCCATATTTATCATTTATTCTCCGCCAACGTCGTAAACATCTTTCCGGCTGTTCTCGACCTAATATATCTACATTGATTCCTGCCTCTACAAATATTTGCATTGGTGTTTTGCCTGAAAAATACTCGCCTACTGCAAATACTTTAAACTCTTTTGAATATGTCGCTGATGAATTTGCGACTTTTTCTATTGCTGTAGACTTCAGTAATTCTGTTTTTTCCTGAACTGTATAAGGTTTTCTTTTCATTATGACCTCCTTATATATTAAAACCCTAAAACCGACTTTTTTTTCTTTGTCTAGTTTTAGGGTTTCAGTTCAAATTGGCTTCTTTTTTTATATAAGTCTAGCCCGTTACGATTAGCCCTGTTATTTAAATCAATACTTTAAGGTAATTAAACTTTCTCGCAAAAGTGTAATATGTATATATGAAATTGGCTCAATTTTTTAAAATATTATCATATAAAATTAACAAATATGACATTAAATACAAAACAAATCCCTTTACCAAAAGCTTTCCGATAACACTTGTGTGGGTAGAGGACGATAAAAAATATAAAAAAAAATAAGTTGGAACAACTGTTGGAAGTAAACTATTCCGCTTAGCATTAGATTCTTTTTTATGTTATATTCATTAATAAAGAATATAAAAAGAGGAATTTATAATGCTAAGAGCCGGAATAGTAGGATTACCAAACGTAGGAAAATCAACCTTATTTAATGCACTTACAGCCACAAAAAATGCCCAGAGTGCAAATTATCCGTTTTGTACAATTGAACCAAATGTAGGCGTTGTAACAGTACCCGATGAGCGCTTACAAATTTTGGCCGATTTATGCAAAACAAAAGAAATAATCCCTACAGTTATAGAATTTGTAGATATTGCAGGACTTGTAAAGGGCGCATCCAATGGTGAAGGCCTTGGCAATCAGTTTTTGCATAACATAAGAGAAGTAGACGCGATTATTCAGGTAGTGCGGTGTTTTGATGATGAGAATACAATCCATGTATCAGGCAAAGTAAATCCGATTGACGATATTGAAACCATTAATACAGAATTGGCTCTTGCGGATTTGGCAACAATTGAAAAGCGTGCCGCCAGAATCTCAAAGCAGGCTAAAGGCGGAGACAAAGACGCGGTACTTGAAGATAAAGTTCTTAAAAAACTCACAGAACTTCTTGCTGATTGTTCTTTCATTAATATTAAAGAGCATTTTAACGAAGATGAACAAGCTGTTATAAAACAATTAAATCTGATGTCAGTTAAGCCGATTATATACTGTGCAAATGTTTCGGAATATGATTTAAAAGACGGAAATAATTATACCCGGCAGGTCGAAGAATACGCTAAATCACATGGAGCAGAAATGGTAATTATATCTGCACGTATAGAAGAAGAACTGATAGATCTCGGGCCGGAAGAAGCAAAAGAATACCTTCACGATCTTGGAGTTGAGGACAGCGGAATCGATAAAATGATTAAATCGGTATATTCTCTGCTCAATCTTATTACTTTTATAACAGCAGGGGAAAAAGAAGTCCATGCCTGGACAATCGTAAAAGGTACTAAAGCGCCACAGGCAGCCGGAGTTATACACACAGATTTTGAAAAAGGATTTATCAGAGCGGAAATTACCCCTTATAAAGATTTTGCGGAATTAGGTTCCTACGTGGCCTGCAAAGAAAAAGGAGTTACAAGGCTGGAAGGAAAAGATTATATAATACAGGATGGTGACTTAGTACACTTCAGATTTGCAGTATAATAACTACCCTTCATTATCACGGGTATCAATAACATTACCTGATGCCTGCTCTGCTTCATATGGGTTATATTTATTTCTAAACCTGACTTTTGATGATACAACATCAAGTTCGTATTTGACATCTTCCATATCAGTCTGTAAGCGCTGAATATTAGCTGCTTCTATTTCCAGAATTTCTTTTTTTATATTCTCCACAATCTCTTTTTGCTTATCTGTCATTTTCAAATACTTAAGAATTAATCCCAGCTCTTTTACAACCCTTTTCCTATGATTAAGCATCGTCAAAGCATCATTATAGGATTCGTTTTCCAACATTCTGGAAACCTGAATAGCCATTTCCTTCAGTTGATTATAATACATCATTAATTGTTGAAACTGTTTTTCCACCGCTAAACTCCGTAATCATGCTGCGAATTTTGCTCTGAATTTAACTCTTCTTCGTATCGCATTCTTTCTTCTTCCTGCTCGGATTTTGATAAATCCTGATTGACAATTTTTATAGCTTCTATAAAAGCATCCCTTATTCCGGTTAAGTCAGCCATTACCGTATCAAGCGCCGCTAAATCCCTATGGATACTTATTTGGGTTAATTTATTAATTTGTCTATTATAAAATAAGTACAAATGTTTTGAAGTATCATTGCCGTTTTCCAAATCAATTGTACGCATAAATTCTCTCAAGATTTGTTTTGCACTATTTATATTTGCTGTTTTATCCGCATATTTTTTTTCTTCGATTGCCTGACGGGCCTTTCCAAGGAATTGAATGCAGGCATCAAACAGCATAATCATAATTTTTTTTGGATCCGCCGTGTTAACATTACTTTCCTGATATTTTTTTACATATTTGTTATAGGGATTATAACTCATACTCTTATACTTTCTTGTTGATAAAAATTCCCGTACCCATATTAAGTTTTGATATTAAATAACTCAATTCCTCCGGAGTAATTGTACCTATCAACCTGTCTGTTATTCTATCATATAATTCAATGTTTTCCAAATTTTTACTTAATTTAGTATAAAACCCCTTATTCTCTCCGTCAACAAGAAGCAAATCATCCGGATTAATACTATCACCCGATTCATCAACAGTTTCCGGCTCAGCTTCCTGCTGTTCATCCTCTTCTGAAGTTCCTTCCGGATTTTCTTTATTTGCTTTTCTACGTTTTCTGTTCTCTTCTTTCTCCTCGTTAACACGTTCCTGCTGGGTTAGCTCCTGGACTATCATACTTTTTTCAGTATCTTCTTTTGAAAGCTCTTCACTCTCTTTGGAATAATCAAGGGAAGTAGCTTCTTTGAGCATACCCGTATTTGACATAGATAAGCCGTCCATTCCCATTTTTCATATTCCTTTACATAGTACCTTATAATATGATATAATTCTTTTGTGTTTATTACTATCATTTAAAAGAAGGATTAAGAGCAGTGGACAAAAATAGTTACAGCGAGTTTATGGAGAATTTGTATAAATTCCCTCTATGGATTAAACAAGCAATTTATATCAACCTTTCAACCGATTTAAAAAAATACTTAAGTCAGGATTTTATTTCGGCGCAACAGGATGAGCTGTTCCACGTGTATCAGCCAAAGTTATCGGAATTGGGTGAACAGGAATTAGAAAATAAAGACAGCTGCTGGGATGATAATATTTATACATTTTTAAACTGCTGCAAAAACAATATGAACTTAGTTGAAATAGCACTTGCAGGATCTTTTTCAATGGAAGAAATGGCCAAAGCTTTTACCTTCTGTATGGATCAAAAATATTTTACCGAAGACATACCCGTTTTGGTTTCCGCACTTGCCGGATTTATTGCAGGAAAGTACAGAACAGGAGAATACTTTATAAGAGCCGGCAAAATGTCCATTGATGACTTGGAAAAAGTCCTGGCAAGGCAGCAGGAACTGCAATCAAAAGGAAAACACGTATTTATTGCAGAATTAATGGTTCAAATGGGAATTATAAAAGAAAAAGATATGAGAAGCGTTATGCTTATTAAAGAAGAAGCCGGCAAAAAATTTGTGCTGACAGATGAGAATATACCTAAAGTCATTAGCGAAGAACAAGATTTGGATATTCTCGCTGAAAACCAAAAATTAAAAGAAGAATGTGAAATTTTAAAAGTCAAACTCTCACGTATCCTTACGTTTATTAAAGAAAATAAAGTGTAACAATGATACTGCAATATATTAGAGACGGACTGACAGAAGAAGAACATTTAATAGAATTTTCAGACGGAGAAAGAGGAATTAATACCGCCTATTATTTACGTTCCTGTGCAAAACCTCTTCAGGCAACGTTAATGATTGATTTTGATATTCCTAAAACCTTCGACTTAACATCAGAAGAAATTGCACTCATCTGCGCCTCACACGCCGGTGAAGAGTGCCATATAAAAATTGCAGCATCTCTTTTGAACAAATTCGGGCTAAAATTATCAGATTTAAAATGTGGAATACACCGGCCTTTATCAAAAATTTCAGATTTTAATCTTAAAACTAAAGGTATAGAACCGAATGAACTATATAACAACTGTGCAGGTAAACATTTATTATTTCTTGCTATTTGCAAAGTAAATAATTGGGATACAAAAAATTATGATGATAAAACCCATCCGCTGCAACAACTAGTAAAAGATCGAATAAATAAATTATGCGAAATTACTGAAGAATATCCGGTAACAAAAGACGGCTGCGGAGTACCTATATTATCAATGCCGCTTAAAAACATGGTTTTAGGTTACAAAAACATGTTTTCAGACCCTCAATACAAAATTATAAAATCAGCCTTTATTAACAACCCCTACATCATTGGCGGTGAAAACCGGCTTGATACAGAAATAATGCAGGCTAATAAAAAATTAATAGCAAAAGTAGGCGCGGGAGGTCTTTGCATCGTATACAACACTGAAAATAATTGCTGTACTGGAATTAAAGTAATAGACTGCAGTATGGAGGCCCGAAGAATTGCTCTTCTTGAACACCTGACCCGACTGGGATGGGGTTATTTTCCGTATGACAAAACTATTAAAACCATCCATGGAGAAGTTGTTGGAGAAATTGTTCTTAAATAAATTATTGCAATTTTAATTAAGATAAGATTGCAGAAGAAAATTGTTTGTGCTAAAATTAGCATGTTTAAAGAGGAGAGATTATGCCAGTATTAGAAAGAAATGAAGGTTTAATTACACAGATAATCGGGCCTGTCGTTGACGTTGAGTTTCAACAAGGTGAGTTACCGGAAATTTATAACGCACTTAAAATCGTTGGTGATGACGGTAAAGTTATTATTGCAGAAGTTCAACAAATGTTGGGTTCTAACAGAGTAAGAACAGTTGCAATGTCCTCAACTGACGGTTTAAAAAGAGGTATGAAAGTGATAAATACAGGAGAACCAATTAAAATTCCTGTAGGAAAGAATATTCTAGGCAGAATATTAAATGTTACTGGCGATCCGGTTGATAATATGGGACCGATAGACACTCAAGAATATTTGCCTATTCACAGACCTTCACCGTCTTTAATAGACCAAAATACTGACATAGAAATATTAGAAACAGGTATTAAAGCAATTGACCTGCTGCAGCCTTACCAGAAGGGCGGTAAAATTGGTCTGTTTGGCGGCGCAGGTGTAGGTAAAACCGTTTTAATTATGGAACTTATCCACAATATTGCAATGGAACACGCCGGCGTTTCTGTATTTGGCGGTGTTGGAGAAAGAACACGTGAAGGAAATGACCTCTGGAACGAAATGAAAGAATCTAACGTTATTGACAAAGTTGCCCTTATATACGGTCAGATGAACGAACCACCGGGCGCCAGAATGAGAGTAGGTCTTTCTGCGCTTACTGCGGCTGAGTACTTTAGAGATTTCTCTAAACAAGACGTGTTATTATTTATTGACAATATCTTCAGATTTACACAGGCCGGTTCAGAAGTTTCTGCATTGTTAGGCAGAATGCCTTCTGCCGTTGGTTATCAACCGACGCTGGCTACAGAAATGGGCGAATTGCAAGAAAGAATTACATCCACTAAGGATGGTTCTATTACTTCTGTTCAAGCAATTTATGTGCCGGCGGACGACTTAACCGACCCTGCTCCGGCTACTACATTCTCTCACCTTGACGCGTCAACCGTTTTATCCCGTCAAATTGCATCTCTGGGAATTTATCCGGCTGTTGATCCTCTTGCATCAAGTTCAAGAGCCTTAACTCCCGATATCCTCGGTGAAGAACACTACGAAACAACAAGAAAAGTGCTGGAAATTCTCCAAAAATATAAAGAACTGCAAGATATTATTGCTATCTTAGGTATGGATGAATTATCAGATGAAGATAAAGGCACGGTTAACAGAGCAAGAAAAATTCAACGGTTCTTGTCTCAACCGTTCTTCGTTGCCGAACAATTCTCAGGCATCAACGGAAAGTACGTTAAACTCGAAGATACTATTAAAGGGTTTAAAGAAATTATTGAAGGGAAGCACGACAATTTGCCGGAACAAGCCTTCTATATGGTTGGTACCATTGAAGAAGCAGTAGAAAAAGCTAAAACACTTCAAGGATAATTATGCATCTAAAAATTATTACACATAACAGATTAATATATGACGGTAATGCTGATGAAATTCAGGTTACCGGTTCGGAAGGAGCTATTGGTGTTTTGCCGGGCAGACAGCCGGTAACAACACCTCTGGCTATCGGTGTTACAAAAGTTGTCATTAACAATGAAAACCACTATTATGCAACGATGGGCGGAATTTTTCAATTCAGCAATGACAACGCTGTTATTCTTACTAATGCCTGTGAAGCAGAAGCAGATATTGATGTCAAAAGGGCTAAAGAAGCAAAAGCGCGGGCAGAAGAACGTTTGTCTAAATCTAATGTCCAGATGGATGTAACACGGGCAGAAATGGCTCTTGCACGGGCAATGACAAGATTAAAGGTTGCAAACCATGAATAAAAAAATTCTGGTATTTTTATCAGTTATTATTGCTTGCGGATGTATTGCACTGGCGCAGGAAAAATCTGTAATCGATAATACTGCCGAATTTATGAACGCATTTAAAAACTGTTCTGAGTTTAAAAGTGTTGATGAAATAGAAGTAGACGGTGTTACCTCAAAAGTGACAAAAAATATTGTCGGATGGGATGGATACACTTGCAAATACAGAGAAATAGTAGAATTTAAAGAATTAAACTTCAAATCAACGGTCAATTGCAGTTTTTCAGGAGAGCAGGTTCGCGAAATATATACGGTAATGGAAAAAGAAGCGCTTGACGCGGCAAAAAATCCAAAAAAATATGAAAATATGACTCTTGAAGAAGCACAAAATAGTCCTGTACTTAAGGTTTGGAATAAGTATCTCGGCGATTCGAGCGTTTGTAAAATAGAAATGTAATTATAACTCCACTTCACCCCAAATGGCTTTTACATAAAAATAGATATTCACATTCCCAATGCAGCGAGTACTATAGCTATGTTAAACTATAAGCTGCTTACATATTTATCAATATCACTCTCTGATATAATTTCAGTAGCGCATACAAGGATTTTAGTATCCGAAAGCTTAAGCCCGCCTATTATTCCGTTTTCTTTCAAACGTTTTAATGTATCATCAGCATCGGCAACTTCTACCGTAAACTCATCATAAAAATCTCTATTTAATGTTTTTATACCAATTTTAGCAAGCTTTTCAGAAAGAGAATGCGCCCGTTTAGCCGATAAAAGCCCGGCCTGCTTAAAACCATTTTCCCCCATAAGAGAAAGGTACAGTGTCGTCATAAGGGCAACAAGTGACTGATTTGAACAAATGTTACTCGTTGCTTTTTCACGCTTGATGTGCTGCTCTCTTGTCTGAATAGTAAGAGTAAAAGCCTGTTTACCATCGGCATCAACTGTGCGTCCAACAATACGCCCCGGCATTTGTCTTAAATATTTTTCCTTACAAGCCATATATCCGGCATGCGGACCGCCAAACCAAACAGGAATTCCTGCAGGCTGAACATCACCAACCACAATATCAGCATTCACCGGAGGAGCAATTACAGAAAGCGCCGCCAAATCCTGAATAACAATAAGTAACGGATTACCTGCAGCGCCGTTTAATTTATTTATTTCAGTAAGTTCGCCATAAAAATCCGGATTTTGATAAACAACTGCAGAATACTCTGCCAGGTTATCCGGAATGGAATCAAACCATTCTGCATCAAAATCGCCAGCCCATAAATAAGTTTTGATAACCTCTTTATATTGGGGATTTATTTTATTAGAAATCAAAACCTTATTTTTTTTAGTTATACGCATACTCATAAGAATTGCTTCAGCAGCAGCCGTAGAAACATCATACATTGAAGCATTAGCTATATCCATACCTGTCAATCTGCAAATCATAGACTGAAACTCATAAATAATTTGCAGTGTTCCCTGTGAGATTTCCGGCTGATACGGAGTATACGCCGTTAAAAACTCAAATCTTTCAGCAACATAACTAACCGCCGCAGGAATAAATTTATTATAAGCTCCGGCACCAAGAAAAGAAATATAACCGGTATTATTTTTATTAGCCATCCTTTTTATCTCTTTTTGAGTATCTAACTCATTTAACGGATTAGACAGCTTAAATTCTTTTATAATATTAGGAATTTGTTTAAATAAATCATCAACCGTATTACAATTAATATCTTTGAGCATTAAAGCTCTGGTTTCATCGTTATGCGCTAAAAAATTATCCATACCTACTCTACTTCCTCTTTGTAATCAGAATAATCAAGCAAATCAGCAAATTCTACCTGATCCGCATCTGATTCAATTTTAATAAACCACTTGTCTTCGGCTGTTTCATCATTTAGTGTTTCAGGGGAGTCAGCTATCGCTTCATTAACAGCAATAACTTTTCCGCTGATTGGCATATAAACCTCGGAGGCTGCTTTTACTGACTCTATGGTAGCAAAAACTTCATTCTTTTCAAATTCTGCTCCAACCTCAGGCAGTTCAACAAAAACAATATCTCCAAGCTGTTCTATTGCATAATCTGTTAAACCTATTTCATACTGATTATCCTGAAGTTCCAGTACATATTCATGAGTTTTTGAGCATAAAGCGCTTTCGTTCATTTTTTCATCTCCTTATACTTCTGTCTTATTTCTCTTTGTAATAAATGGCTTCTTAACAATTTGAGCCATACATATTTTGTCTCTAATCATTACACCAAGTTTAGAATCTATTTTATATTCCGGTGAATTTTCTATGTACGCAAGTGCAATATTTTCACCTCTTACCGGAGAAACACCGCCGCTTGTAATAACACCTATTTTCTTATCTCCATCATACACTTCATACCCGTGACGCGCAATACCTCTGTCTAACATTTTCAATCCTATAAGCTTTTTGCGCCCGCCGTTGGCAAGCTGTGCCATTATAATTTCTTTTCCGTTATAATCATCTGTTTTATTTTTGGACACAGACCAGGCTAAACCAGCCTCAACAGGAGTTGTATCCTCGTCTAAATCATTACCATATAAATGCAATGCTGCTTCCAATCTTAATGTGTCGCGTGCTCCGAGTCCTATCGGCTTTATGCCAAACTCTTTTCCTGCATCAAGAATATTATCCCAGAGCATTTCCGAAAACTCGTTACGCACAAGTATTTCTACACCATCTTCGCCGGTATATCCAGTTCTTGAAACCCACAAATTTACATTAAATAATTCAGCACGCTTAATTGAAAAGAACTGCGGCAAATCCGTAAGTCCGATTGATTTCATTAAGTCACAAGCCTTTGGCCCCTGTATGGCAAGAAGTGAGTAATTATGAGAATCATTAATTACATCAACGTTAAACCCCTTTTTGTTTCTAACCATCCAATTCAAGTCCTCATCAGTTCTTGAAGCATTAAATATAATAAGATATTTTTCATCCTCAATCTTATAAATAATTAAATCATCAATAATCCCGCCCTGCTTATTTGTCATCTGGCAATAGATGGCTTTACGTTCAACTAATTTGGTCAAATCCTGAGGAACAAGTTTATTTAAAAAGGGCAGAGCATCTTCGCCCTTAACAATAACTTCCCCCATATGAGAAACATCAAACAAACCTACAGCATTTCTAACAGTATTATGTTCTTCTATTATGGAAGTATACTGCACCGGCATATGCCACCCCGCAAAATCAACCATCTTTGCTCCGAGTTTAACATGTTTATCATGTAAGAATGTTTGTTTCGTCATTTTTAATAATCCTCTTTTTTGATTGTCGCTTTAAAGGGGTTTCTTGTCAAGTAATATACTAATAAATTATAGTACTTGCCCCTTCTCTTCCTGATTATTATAATATAAAATATGATTATGAAGAAAATTTTAACATTTGTTATAATTTTTATTTTTACGCTCATTCCGGTACTACCGGCTCCGGAAATTAAAGGCTACAACGAGTTTGATATCCCGGCGGGGAGCTTCATCCCTGTCATTAGCCTTCAGGAATTCTCAACAGCATATAATGACGAAACAGATATTTTGAATTTTGTTTCAACTAATGATATCTACTTATATGAACATAAAATCATTCCAAGCGGCACAAAGTTCAGCGGATATATCGAGAAAAAAAATGAACCGATTATAGGCACACACGCTTCAATGAAAATATTTATAAATACAATGGAATTGCCGGATGGTTTTAAACTGCCGGTAAAAGGATATTTATATACAGCAAATAATAACCTTTTTGGAGGCGGCTTAACAGACCCCGAAACGTACATAAAAGTTCCGCATTACCATAGAGGAATTGTTAGAAACTTTATGGGTGTTCTTCAATTCCGCCCCGGTCCGACAAGAAAAATGGGAGAACATATAACGATTGCTTCAGGCGCTGATTTGTTAATCGTTCTTGCTGCCCCTATACACATGACACATCTTCCGATAGAGGATTAACCTATTCTTATCCCCCAATGAGATATAATCTTATTGTTGTACTACGTTATACCCCAAAAGTAATTTCACGCGGGGCTTCTTCAATTTCAGAGGTAATAAACGGCTTGTTATGCGCAATTGCAGCCTGAGTATTAAGAAATCTCAGACTATTCAAAACATTTTGATTTTGTCTGATTGTTTCACTTGCTTCACGCATCATGCCTTCTCTAACCGCAGCCGTGTAAAGTTCATTGTTTATTTTTGACGGGAAGCGTCTTGTTTTTGTTCTTTTATAATTTACTTCTCTGGAATGTAAAATCTCCGGTCTGTTAACCTCTTTCACCGGTTGTTTTTCTTCAACAATTTCACGTTCTTCCAAAAGATTAATAAAAGGATTATTTCTTACACTAATACGCGCACTCTCCATTACATCTGATTTTATATCATCAGTGTAGCTTTCTTTTACTTCACGGTTAAGAGCTTCTGCTTTTTCTCTTGCACGCTTAAAGATTGCCTCTTTTAAAGAGTGAAAATCTTCTTTTCCGGTATTAAGATTAAAATTAATATTGCTCATAATAATCCTCTTATATATTATAAGTCAGAATTGTAAAGAAAATTGACAAAATAATATATAAAAAGTATATATTTGTTACATATCTTAATAATTTGATTAGAGAATAATTATCACATTGCAAAACAAAAGAGGGGGCCAATAGCCACCCTCTTTGATTAATTACCTGATAAATTCTTAATTAAGCAAGAATTTTATCAACAACACCTGCACCAACTGTTCTGCCGCCTTCACGGATAGCGAATCTCATACCTTCTTCGATAGCAACCGGAGAGATAAGTTCAACTTCCATTACAACGTTATCACCAGGCATTACCATTTCACCATCAAACTTGATAGAACCGGTAACGTCAGTTGTTCTGATGTAGAACTGAGGTCTGTAACCCGGGAAGAACGGAGTGTGACGACCGCCTTCTTCTTTGGTTAAAACGTAAACGTTAGCAGTAAATTTAGTGTGCGGATGAATTGTACCGGGTTTTGCAAGAACTTGACCGCGTTGGATTTCAGTCTTGTCAATACCACGAAGCAATGCACCAATGTTGTCACCTGCTTGACCTTGATCAAGAGATTTTCTGAACATTTCAACACCGGTAACAGTTGTTTTCTTTGTTTCACCTAAACCAACCAATTCAACTTCGTCACCAACTTTAACAACGCCGCGTTCTACTCTACCTGTAGCAACAGTACCACGACCGGTGATAGAGAATACGTCTTCAACCGGCATCAGGAACGGTTTGTCAAGGTCACGAACAGGGGTCGGGAAGTAAGAATCTACTGCATCCATTAATTCCCAAATCTTATCAACCCATTTATCTTGACCGCGTTGAACATTCGGGTTTGCTTGAACAGCTTCTAAAGCTTTTAAAGCTGAACCATGGATGAACGGAATATTGTCACCATCGAATTCATAAGAAGAAAGAAGTTCTCTTACTTCCATTTCAACCAATTCTAACAATTCCGGATCATCAACCATGTCGCATTTGTTAAGGAATACAACTAAGTTAGGAACACCAACCTGTCTAGCAAGAAGGATGTGTTCACGAGTTTGAGGCATAGCACCGTCAGTTGCAGCAACAACAAGGATAGCTCCATCCATTTGAGCAGCACCGGTAATCATGTTCTTAACATAGTCTGCGTGTCCCGGGCAGTCAACGTGTGCATAGTGTCTTGCATCTGTTTCATATTCTACGTGCGCTGTAGAAATGGTTATACCTCTTGCTTTTTCTTCAGGAGCAGCATCGATTTCGTCAAATTTCTTTGCTTGAGCTTTACCTGCTGCAGCCATAACACCTGTAATAGCTGCTGTTAATGTTGTTTTACCGTGGTCAACGTGGCCGATAGTACCAATGTTAACGTGCGGTTTGGTTCGTTCATACTTTTCACGTGCCATGAGATTAATCTCCTTTACTCTTCATTATACTACGTTAACTTACTTACATTAAGTTATAGTAATATAATACCGTTTCAAGCATGATTGTCAATGGTTGAAATTTGTTTATAGCGATACCGGTATAAATAAACGCCCTTTATTTTCCGGCAATAAAGCAATAAAAAGCTGTCTTGCTAGAAATCCATATACTTTTTTAACTCTGCAAGTCTTTCCGATACAGCCCCGCTTGAAGGATACTTCAGGTAATACGCAATCATATCAAAAGGCACACCCTTTTTTACAAACTTTATCAGTAAATTATCTTTTGTTAGTTGTTCTTTAAACTTTTGCGACAAATTAAGTCTCTTTATCCGAAGGCTTATATATGAACGGGAAGAGTTAAATTTGTTTGCAATACTTTCCGCATTCATACCGTTTTTGTAACATTCAATTATATCTTCGTCTGTAATCGCTGAATTATTTTTATGCCTTTTTTGAGCCGTTGTTAAAATATTGTATTCTCTTAACTTCTTATAAACTTCCGGAGCTCTGCATCCGAATTTTTCTGCAATTGCCATACCTGACATTCCTTGTTCTACACATTCACTAAGGATTTCAGCGGTTAGGGTTTTATTAATATAATCTATTTCTAATTCATTGTTTATTTCTAACCCCAGTTTGCACAGTCTTCCTGCAATTGTTTCATAATAACATCCTAACTTTTTTGCCATTTCTCTTGCCGGTATTCCTTTTTTCCACAATTTTAAAAGCTCTTCATCATTAATTTCTTCCGTACTGTTCAGGTTTTGTAGATCCGGACGTATTCCAAATTGCTTCAACAACCTTAACATCACACTCTCTGACGTTCCATACATATATTTAAGTTCGGACAGTGTATACCCCGCTTTAATATATGCTCTGATATCTTCTTCCTGCTGTGATAAATAACGGTATCTTGCTGTTACACCAGGGGTATGAATTGTAGTTCCGTACTCAATACTTTTTGATAAAACAGTTTGGTATGAGCAGCCGGTTAATTTAGCAAATTGTTTTAAAGATAAACCTATTTCTTTTGCACACCACAAGGTCTCCGGAGTTATAACAAGATTAGAATACTCCGCTGTACCGGAATTAAAACCTATATCAGATAGAGCTTCAGGGCCTTTTTTAATCCGTTCAAGAATAATTTCCTTTGATGCTTCTTTTAAATATTCTGCTTTTGTCTCGGCTAATTCTCCGGAATCCATGACCAACATTTTTATTTTATACTTCAGATAACTATCCATTAATTCAGGAGAATTCTGAAAATTATCCTGAACTACTGCATACATTTCCTGCCCGAGATATTTCTTTAACTGTTCTTTTACAAAATATTTTATTGCAGGATCTTCCAAAAATGTTTTATCAGAAATTTCTTCCGGTACACCTGCGGTGCCGGCAATACCTGCAATAGCAGCGGAAGCAGCAACAGCTACTGCTTCTTTTGCATTTTTTACAGATTTTACTTTGGGAACTTTTCCTGAAAAAGCAGTACCGTGAGAATTGTAAGTTTTATTTGTTAGAGAATAAGCTAATATTTTCATTTTGTATCCTAATACATTATTACAATAATTAAAAAAGCAAAATAAAAAAAATTTGCCATTCTATTACAATTTGTAAACAAAAAAGCTTGATTAGCATGATAGACACAAATAATTTGATTTGCTATAATGTAGCCGGGAGATAAATAGGATGGAAGAAAAGTTTAATATAATAAGCTTTCTTAAAAAAGCTGTAGCAATGGGAGCCTCAGATGAACATTTAAGAGTAGGGCACCCGCCATACATAAGAAAAGACGGAGTTATATGGAAGGTTAATGTACCGCTGCTTACGGAAGCGGATTTAAGAGATGCATTGGCTGTTATAGTGCCTGATATTTTAAGAGACTCAATATACAGCGCATGTGATATGGATTTTCTTTTTGAAATTAAGGGCTGCTCACGGTTTAGAGTTAATTTCAGCCAGCAGCTCGCACATCCTGCTCTGGTATTAAGGAATATACCCTACGCAATTCCTACTATAGAAGACCTTGAACTGCCGCAGGCTGTTAAACAATTTGCAAAATTAAATAATGGTATTGTTCTTGTTACAGGACCTACCGGCTGCGGGAAATCTTCAACTCTGGCCGCACTTATTGATATAATTAATGCAGATTATCAAAAACACATTGTAACGCTTGAAGATCCTATTGAATTCGTTTTTGCCAACAAAAGAAGCATCGTGTCACAAAGACAAATCGGTTTTGATACTCCTGACTTTCCGGCCGGTCTTAAATACGTACTAAGACAAGATCCTGATATCATTCTTATAGGAGAAATCAGAGATGAAGAAACAATGATTTCGGCGCTCAAAGCAGCTGAAACCGGTCACCTTGTTTTTGCAACGCTTCACACTAATGACGCGATACAGACAATTAATCGTATCGTTAACATGTTTGAGCAATCCTCCCGTGATATTATAAGAAAACAGGTTGCAGAAACTTTAAGGGGGACAATTGCACAAAAACTTATATATTCATCAGCAAAACAAAAAAGATTTCCTGCCTGTGAAATTATGGTTGTTACCCCGACCGTTCAGGATTATATTGTAAAAGATAATCTTGAAGAAATATATAATTGTTTAAAAGAGGGTTCTTATAATGAAATGATGACACTCAATACATCACTTATGAACCTCGTTAAGGAAGGGAAATTGACCGAAGCTGAAGCATGCGCTGTTTCCGAGGATGAAAATGAACTAGTTAAAATGCTTAAAGGAGCCTTTACCGGAACAAAAAATTATTATGAATAGCTATAATTATGTAACCGATGCAATAAACCTTAAATCTTATAACCTTAGTGATGCAGACAAAATTATAGTATTGTATTCTAAAGATAAAGGCCTTATGCGGGGAGTTGCCAAAGGACTTAAAAAACCAAAGAGTAAACTCGGAGCAAGAATGGATCTTCTTGCGGCTAATAATCTCACACTTATAAAAGGTAAAAGCATGGATAGAATTTGCCAGGCCCAATCCCTTAACCAGTTTAAAAATATCAGAACTGATATGAATAAATTCGTATACTCTTCTTATATATCAGAGATTGTAACTAACTTTGGCATAGAAGACGACCCCTCCAGCCACGAAATATATGATCTCTTATACAAAGGGCTGCACAGGATTAACACTGCAGATAACAGACGGGAAATACTTATTGCGGTTATAAAATTTCAACTAAAAATGATGCTTATCGAAGGTTTTTCGCTTGAACTTGATTCCTGCCTTTGCTGTGGTAATCAAATACTTGCAGAAGACATGTTCTTATCGCTCCCCATGGGCGGAGTTATCTGCAAAGATTGCCATAAACCTTTAAATGTCAATCTCAAACTTAATCACAAAATAAGAGACTTCCTTCAAGCAATGCTACAATTTGATTTTAACTATGAAAGCGATTACGACCGAAAAGCTACGGACAAAGTCCTTGATGTTTGTTTTAACCTGCTAAATAAACATATCCAATCGCATTCGCCTAAAACATTAAAGTCACTTAAAGCAATTCTATCTATACCTGCTTAATAATTATAATTAATATTTGTTAATAAATTAGCAAAAATTTTTCTTGAAGGTCTTTAATACATTATGAACATAAAACCCCACCCTCAAGTAAAAAATGTTTATTCCATAAACTTTACCGCAATGAAACCTAATCAATTTAAAGGGTTTGATTACGCCTGCGTAAGAAAATTCAAAGCACCTGTTGAAAAATTTAATTCCATTAACGATTTCAACAAATGGGTTATGGATAGATTCAGGTGGATACAGGATTTAGAGTACAGAGCCAGAGACGACGAAATAACTATTCAAAGAAGAGGAATGCTCGAAGAATGGGCAGAATGCCTTTTAAGAAATATAACCATACCTTCAGCCTGCCTAATTGCGATAGATGCCGTAACTAAAAATTTAAAAAGAGATACTGATACACTTCCTCCTGTTTTAAATAAAAAAATTGTCAATGAAACATTCAGCAAGTTAAAATTACATCTGGAACTGGACAAAGATTACCAGTTCAACTTTGGCAAAGTTTATCAGGATAATTTAAAAACAGAATTTGATGAACAAATTAAAAACAAAACCGGCTGGATAATTATACCGTCTAAAATCCACGACCCGGAAAATTTTGAGCAAAATGTATACAAACTTAAAGCTTTATCTGCAAAAACATGGTGCACAAAAAATATTCAAAGCGAATTATATCTTACAGAAGGCGATTTTCACCTCTATTTAGAAAACGGAAAAACAAAATACTGTTTAAGATTTCAGGGAGATTCCGTAATAGAAATACAAAATGAACTCAACAATACAAAAATTGACTATCAATGTTTTAAAGAAATTAACAAATATATCACTGAAAATCAAATTACAGTAAGCGGCATGGCAAAAGGAAAATTCGATGAGGCAAAAAATAAGTTTAAATACCTGGAAGAGATTGACAAACCGCTGCATACCGCAATAAAAAATAGTAATACAAAAGAAATACTTGCTCTTTTGGGTTTTAATCCGGAAGAATTGCCCGATGGAACACTAAGTATAGAAGAATATTGCCAGCCATCAGACTTTTTCACATTTTCAGATTTAGGCATTGATGAAAATAAACTTCTTGAAATGGTTGGGGAAATTCGGCAGGATGCTGTTTTGGAAGATTCTTTGGCAAGCAGCCTTGGCAAAGTTAAATATATCGGCGGTGATTTAGACTGCTGTAATTCCCATTTGCAAACAACCGGAGAGTTGGAAATAGTCAAAGGAGACATCAATCTGAATAACACACCTGTAACAAGTACCGGCAAAATCAAAAAAATTGGTGGCAACGCACATTTTGAACGTTCTTATATAACAGACCTTAATAATATTGAAACAGTCGGCGGAACTTTATATTTGAACCATAATACGACCTCTCTCGGAGCACTAAAAGCCATAGGAGGTGATGTTATCTTTAATGTCAAACGGCTTTCACTCGGAAAACTTGAAAAAATCGGAGGCGACGCATATATTGGAGATGGTGTTACCTCTCTCGGGGAACTTAAAGAAGTAGGCGGGGAAATAGACCTTGCAGACTCACAAATTACAAGTACCGGGAAGCTTGAAATTGTTGACGGGTATGTTTACATTAGCGCCGGCGGACCATTAACAAAAGAAAGTTTTGATAATGTTTTTACCGGAAATATAATTGAAATCGACAATTATGCATTTTAATTAATTACTTTTTTTGTTCTTATCTTTTTTATCCTTTGGGGCATCAGGAAGCGTAACTTCTTTATTAAGCTGAACTTCACAAGGTTTTAAGTTTTTGCCCACTGACTTTTCAAGATAGGCAAGAGCAGAATTATATTGATACAAAGAATTTAAATAACTTAGCATAGCATTCTGGTACGCAACCTGAGCATCTTTCAATTCCGTTGGAGAACCTACGCCCACTTTATACCTCCCAAAAGATAAGTCATAATTTTCTTTCGCCTGTTTTACACCGAGCGTTGCAACCGGGATTTGATTTTTCTTTTCATTCAAGTTGTAATATGCCTGTTGAATATCAAGATATATGTCGTTTTTAGTGTTTAATGACTCGGCTAATTGTTTTGAATATAAAGCTTTTGCTTCTTTTATTTGGTTTTTCAGAAGCATCCCGTTAATAGTCGGAAAAGTCAAATACCCGCCCCAGTTATAACCATAGTTATTAACCATAGTTCGTCCGCCGACCTGGAATTGCCCTTCAACGGTAAGCTGCGGAGCCCAGGACTTTTTAACAAGTTTAACATTCTGTAAGGCACTTTCTACACGCAAATCAGCCATTTTATATTCCGGACGCGCCTCTTTTGCTATACATTCAGCCTGATCAAGAGTTATATCAACAGAATTATAAGATAATCTGTCAGATAACGAATATTTATCAAAATAAGGAACTCCCATTATGTTATTTAATTTAGCTATAGCAACATCAACAGCATTTTCCGCCTGAATTAAAGTTAATTTAGAATTACTTAAATTAACCTCGGCAATTGTAACATCTACCTTCGGGCTTATTCCTGACTCATAATAAGACTTAGCCTGATTATAAAATAATGTATACTTCGCAACCATATCCATTGCAACATTTCTGTTTTCCTGAGCGTATAAAAGCTGGTAATAAGCATCTTTTACCTGATAAACAACATCATTAATAACTTCAGACAAATTCATTTTATAAATTTTGTTATCTATTTTTTGTATAGTTACCTGATTTTGTGTGACACCAAAGTCGTACAACATCTGGCTTGCAGTAATCTGACCCAATACCCAGTAATTAAATATAAGATTTCTGCCGATAGCGTCAGATAACTGTAATTGTTTTATACGGGTATAGCCGGTTTGCCAGCTTAATGACGGAAAATAATTAGACCAGGCCTGTCTTACACGGGCATCAGATGCCAGAATATCCTGCATTGCAGACATTATACGCGGATTATTTCCTAATGCAATTCTTAAGCAATCTTCCAACCCTAAATCAGGTGCACTTTCCGGTTCCGGCGAGGCCTCTACTGAGCCTTCTATTCTTAAGCTTTCCTGACTGTTGTCATAAGACGGAACAAGCGGTTCGACCTTATTACTATCAGGATATTCATCTTCAATTATTATATTGCCTAATTCAAACTTGGGTATTACATTTGCTAAAACAGGGGTTTGAGCAATAGAAAATACAGTTAAGAGAAACAAGGCTGTTATTTTTTTCATTTCCGGCCTCCAGACTTTCTATTTCCCATAAATGCATAAAATTTTTGCTTCATCTGGGTAATCATTGAGAAAAACGCAGGTACTAAAATTGTACCAAGAGTTGTAACCGCCAGCATTCCGCCGAATACAGAAATACCTATCGAATGTCTTGATCCGGCACCGGCACCTTGCGCAAAAACTAACGGCAGCAAGCCCAGAAGGAACGCTATTGCAGTCATCATAACGGCTCTAAATCTAAGCTTTGCAGCCTGCATTGCTGCATCATGATAATTAAGACCGTCTTTTTCCATTGCATCTTTTGCAAACTCAACAATAAGAATTGCCTGCTTTGTACTTAAACCGATAAGCATAACCAAACCAATTTGTGCATAAATATCAAGAGAAAGTCCGCATACATATTGTAAGAACAAAGCCCCTAACATTGATACCGGTGCAATCAGCATAACCGCCATCGGTAACGTCCAGCTTTCATAAAGTGCAACAAGAAATAAGTATACAAATATTAACGCTATCGTCAATATTGGCCCTATTTGCCCTGCAGATTTTTGTTCCTGCAAAGAAGTTCCGGACCATTCAAAACCCATATCGCGGGGCAGAACTTCATCTGATATTTTTTCCATTTCTGCCATAGCCTGACCTGAACTTACATTATCAGACGGAGTTCCGTTTAACGTTATCGCCGGATAAAGGTTAAACCTTGTTAATGAGTACGGGCCGATTATATCTTTTACATTAATAACTGCCGTAAGCGGAACCATTCTTCCAACCGTATTTTTAACAAATATCTTTGATAAATCAGAAGGAATAGTACGATACTCCGAATCAGCCTGCATATAAACCCTATAAACACGCCCGTATTTATTAAAGTCATTTATATATGTAGATGCAAACTGGGCTGCAAGCGTATTATAAATCTCTGATATAGCAACCTGCTGCGCAGTTGCTTTTTCTGCATCTATTTCTATGATTTTTTGAGGCATCGAAGCAGTATATGATGTGTAAATACTCTTAAACTTTGGTGATTGCATTACAGCACCCATTAACTTTTGAGCCTCGGTATATAATTCATCCGCAGAACGGTCGCCCCTGTCAAGAAGCTGATATTCAAACCCTCCAAACATACTCATACCAGATATGGCCGCCGGCTGGGTTGTAAACACAGTCGCTTTTGAATAACCTGCTGTAATTTTATTGATTTCAGAAATTATATTATTAATTTGCAGTTTCGCCGACTTTCTTTTTCCCCAGGGCTCTAAGTCGGTAATAAGAAGTGCTGTGTTATCACCATTAAATCCGACAATTGAAAGCATTGTTTCTACACCGGGAATTTTTGCAAACTCTCTGGCCAGTTCCTGTGCTACGGTATTTGTCCGGGTTAATGTAGCACCATCAGGAAGCTGTATCTGCGAAATAAGAGCCCCTCTGTCCTCATCGGGCAAGAAGCCTGTCGGGATAACTTTTGCCATACCGAGAATAAAAACAATTATTCCCAACAAAACAAGTATTGTTTTCTTTGGAGAAGAAACAAAGTAATTTACAATAACCAGATACTTTTCCCGCAAATTATCAAAACCGGTATTAAATTTTTGGATATATTTATTTACTTTAATTTTATCACCGGATTTTAAAATAATTGAACATAACGCAGGAGAAAGCGTAAGCGCGACAACTGCTGACAAACCTATGGATGTTGCAATACATATAGCAAATTGTCTAAACATCTGTCCTGTAATACCTGACATAAATGAAACAGGTACAAAAACAGCCATCAATACCAGAGAAGTTGCAACAACCGCATTAAATACTTCATCCATTGTTATTTCAGTAGCCGTTTTAGGATCTTTTCCTTCCTGAATGTGCCGCTGAGTATTTTCCAACACAACTATAGCATCGTCTACAACCAAACCTACCGCTAAAACTAAACTAAATAATATCAACAAGTTTATTGAAAAACCAAATAATACAAGGAATATAAATACGCCAAGCAAGGATACCGGAATTGCACAGAACGGTATAAATGCAGCACGCGCCGTACCCAAAAATACGTAAGTTACTATACTTACAAGAATAATAGCAAGAACAATTGCATGTATTACCTCATTAATAGATTCCTGTATAAACTCGGTCTGGTCATACTGTATTGAATATACTAAATCCGGCGGGAATCGCTTACTCAACTCGGTAATTTTAGCTTTAACCTTCTTAACCAAATCAATAGCATTTGCTTCAGGAAGCTGATTAACCATAATAACAGAACATTCATCACCGTCTACATCAGACATAGATGTATATTTTTCCGCCCCGAGTTCAACACGTGCTATATCCTTGATTTTTATATTTGAGCCGTCGGTATTTGCTTTAATTATAATATTTTCAAATTCTTCTACATCTTTCAAGCGACCGGTAGTACGCAATGTAAATTTAATCATTTGCGGTGTATCAATCGGTTCAACCCCGATATTACCGGCAGGGGTTTGAACGTTTTGAGCCGAAATCGCCGCGGTTACATCAGCTACAGAGACACCCAGGCTCGCCATTCTGTCCGGCTTGAGCCATATACGCATTGAATAATCACCTGCGCCGTAAACGTTAACAGTACCTATACCGTGTATTCTGGCTATTTCGTCTTTAATATACATCGTTGCATAGTTTGCAAGATACAAAGCATTATAAGTATGGTTTGGTGAAGTAAGTGCAATCATCAAAACACCTGGACCGCCGGTTGATTTTCTTACTGTTAAACCATAATTTCTGACCTGATCCGGCAGACGGGGGGTTACCAATTGCAGCTGGTTTTGAACGTTAACCAGAGCCATATCGGGATCCGATCCGATTTCAAAATATAATGTTAATTGATACGAGCCGTTTGAAGATGTTGAGGACATATAAATCATGTTTTCAACGCCGTTCAATTGCAACTCTACAGGCGCTGCAACCGTTGATGTAATAACGTCAGAACTTGCTCCGGCATACGTTGCCTGCACAATAACCTGCGGCGGTGTAATTGAAGGGTATTCTTCTAACGGCAGTGTCGGTATTGCAATTAAACCAGCAAGTATAATTACCAGAGAAATTACTATCGCAAACTTTGGTCTTTGTATAAATAAATTTCCTGCCATAATTATTCTGCCTTATTATCCTTCTTATTAAATAAACTTTTTATCCAATCAATCAATGATTTCTTTTCTTTAACAGCAGCTTTTGCCTCAATTTTATCAACAATTTTTACCGGTTGACCGGCTATTACCTTTTGTAATCCGGCTACAATAACCCGGTCTCCCGAATTTATTCCGTTAGAGACAATCCATTTACCCTCTTGCTGAACAGTAGTTTTTATATAAGTAAGTCTTGGAAGATTTTGTTCGTCAAGTTTGTAAACATACTGCCCTTCCTGATTTTCCATAACTGCTTCAACAGGAACTGTAGGCATTGGTGCTTTATTATTTGAGAATATAATAATTCTGCCATAATCACCCTGTATCAATTCGCCATGCGGATTTTTAAATGTTGCACGCAAAGTAATAGTTCCTGTAGTTTCATCAACTTTGTTATCTCTAAAGTCCTGAACACCCTTTTCGCCGTAAAGCATACCGGTTGAAAACTTATACTCTACAGTCCGGTTAACATTGGCGCTTCCGTCAATCTCATTTAATGTAGCATAATCTTTTGAGTCAATAGGAAATGTCACATACATTGGATCTTCACTATTTATTGTAGTTAAGTATCCTGCCTGAGCATTAACATAGTTGCCGACCGTAACATTAATTATACCAATGCGGCCGTCAACAGGCGCCTTAACCTGTGTATAACCGTAATTTCTAAGAGCATCATTATATGCGCCCTCTGTCAATGAAACCTGTGCTTTATATGCATCGCGCTGTGCTAACATATTGTCGTAATCCGACCTTGCAACATAATCTTTTTGCACAAGCTCTTCATATCGGGCAAGTTGCTTTTCATAATAATTAAGCTGGGCGCGGGCATTATCAAGATTACCTTTAGCCTGTTGAACAGCAAGCTTATATTCAAGAGGTTCTATTTCAAATAGGAGCTGGCCTGCTTTTACAAAATCACCTTCTTTAAAATAGCTCTTCGTTAAGTAACCGCTAATACGTGCGGTAACCTCAACACGATATTTAGCACTAACCCTTGCCGGGGCTTCAAATGAATATGTTACAGGAACACTGCTTACTTTCTGAACAGTGACCGCCGGAGCAGATGATGCTCCGCGTTTTCCTGCATTTATTGTTGCAAAATGACTATACAATGCCCGCGCAGCAATAAGCCCGAACATTATTAATAAAATTAAAATAATTTTGCCTCTCATGTTTCCTCACCGTTTATGCACAGGCAAACAGGCTTACCTATTATCTCTCCTGCCCGCCCAAAGCGTAATATATATCTTTGTTGTCCAGTTTTCATTCCAACCACTTTTATGTGTGGAACTTTCCACACAATGATAACACTAACACATGTCAATGTCAAGAACGCTTGTATAAAGAAAACGGATGATTTTTCAGGTTAAATTATTTGTCCGGAAATTTTGCCCGTGTTCACTGTTAAACGAACATTTTGAAGCGTATTAAACAAATCCGGTTTACCGGAATCTATGGTTACTGTCAAATAGTTGCGTGTAATCCCCTTGTACAGACCGGTTCGTTTATCGGGACGTTTTTCAATCAACACCTCTTCTTCTTTTCCGTTATTCAACTCTAAAAATGTATCATATTTTTGAGCAGACAATTTTTTAATCAAATCAGCCCTTGCATTTTTTATATCAAACGGAACATGATTTGGCATAGTTTCTGCGGCTGTTCCCTCCCTTAATGAATATGGGAAGGTATGAATCTGAGTAAGCCCCGAAGTTTTCAAATTGTTATAAGTTACAGCAAAATCTTCATCAGTTTCCCCCGGGAAGCCTACTATAATATCTGACCCTAAAAATGGATTTTTCCACCGCCGCTTTATATCCTCTATCTGTGCAAGATATTCTTCTGTTTTATAAAATCTGTTCATGGCTCTTAATGTCTTATCGCAAGCCGACTGCAGCGACAGATGAAAATGCGGACAAAATTTTTCAGAGGTCTGTAAAAAATCTAAAAGCCCCTTATCAATCTCGGAAGGATTAAGCGAGCCTAAACGATAACGCGGGATATCAGTTTTTTCTATCGCTTTTAAAAGGTCAATTAGCGACTTGCCTAACTCCCTGCCCCATTGCCCGATATGAATACCGGTAAGCATAACCTCTTTATATCCGTGTGCAGCATACAGATTAATCTGATTTACCAAAAAATCTGCATCTGCACTTCTGCTCTTTCCTCTGGCAAACGGAATTACGCAATATGAACACCTGCTGTTACACCCGTCTTGAATTTTTAACCCGATACGTGTTTTATAAATATCGTTCAAAACAGCATAGGTAAAATCAGTTTTATTCATTAAATCAGTAACACTGCAGCTTGTCTTATCTGCAAGATACCGGCTTATGTTTAATTTTTCATCATTGCCAAGAACAATATCCACATAACCAAGCGACAAAAGCTCCTCTTTCTTAACCTGCGCAACACACCCTGTTATAACATTAATAATATCAGGATTTTCATGTTTCGCGTTTCGCAAAATATAAAGGGCTTCATTATCACTTTTATGAGTGACCGTACATGAATTTAGGATAAAAAAATCTGCCTCCGCAGGATTTTTAACTTCTTCATATCCGTTATTAACAAGGTTTTCGGTAATTATACCGCCTTCAAACTGATTCGCCTTGCATCCCATCGTTTTTAATACAAATTTTCGTCCCATAGCAACTATTCTATACCCTGCCGTACATGTCTTCGTACCTTATAATATCCTCCTCTATAAGCGGATCACCTAATTGAACTTCAATAACTTTTATCGGTTCCTTATAAGGATTTTGCAAAGAGTGAATAGCTTTCAGCGGAATATCGATACTGTTTCCCGGACTCAAAATATAATCTTTACCTTCTAAAACAACCTTTGCTGTGCCAGAAAGAATAACCCAGTGTTCGCTTCTGAAATTATGCGACTGAACTGACAGTTTCTGTCCCGGGTTAACCTGAATCATCTTGGTTAAAAAACCATCCCCCTGATTAAGTACAGTATAAAACCCCCAGGGGCGGAAAACTGTTTTATGTACAAGATGTGTATCGTCATTCTGTTGTTTTAATATATCATATATCTTTTTTACATCCTGCGTCCTGTCCTTTTTACAAGCAAGGATTGCATCTTCCGTCTCTACAATTACAGTATCTTCAAGCCCGATTGATGCACAGAGTTTAGAAGAAGAATAAACAAGAGAGTTTTTAGAATCTATATCGATTACATGTCCCACAAACGCGTTCCCGTTCTCATCTTTTTTCTCTGATTCATAAATTGATGACCATGACCCCAAATCACTCCAATCACATTCTAACTTTACAAGTGCGATTTTATCGGATTTTTCCATAACTGCATAGTCAACAGAAATATTCGGCATTCGCTCGTACTCTAAATACGGGATTTCATCAGATTTTGAGAAATCAAATCTTTCCAACAAACAAGATATTTCAGGAGAATGTTTTTTAAGTTCCTTCATAAATACCGAGGCCTTAAACATAAATATACCTGAATTCCAGAAATATTTACCGGTTTTTAAAAATGCTACAGCCTCTTCATAATCAGGTTTTTCAACAAAACGGTCTACCTTAAAACCATCCCCAATAGTATCAGAGACTTTAATATATCCATAGCCTGTTTCCGGATAAGACGGCTGAACTCCAAAAGTTACCAGATATCCCTGTTTAGCAAGCTGCTCACCTTTTTTTACAGAACTCTTGAATTTTTCAACATCTTTAATGACATGGTCTGACGGAACAACTAATACTACATCATCTTCGTTATTTGCAAGAATATTTTTTACTGCAATTGCTATTGCGGGGGCAGTGTTTCTAGAAATAGGTTCTGATAGAACTTTCAATCCGTCTCCATTTTTAGAAAGCTGGGATTTAACATTAGCTAAGTGTTTTACTCCAGTAGTTGCAATAATATTTCCGTGCGGGATAAAATTTTCCAACCTCTTGTATGTTGCTTGCAGTAAACTGTCCTCATTTTGAATATTTAACAACTGTTTGGGATACAACTCCCTTGACATCGGCCATAAACGACTGCCTGATCCCCCTGCTAATATAATTCCGTACAAAATACCCTCCTAAAAAGTTTATTATACATTATTTTATAAGAAATATAAGAAAATCACAACAAGGATACAAAATAAGTACTTCTACCTGTAAAGAACTATATGTCTAAGGCGGGATTTAGTGAAAAATATTAATTAAAGTAAAAAAAACGGCAAATATAATTTGCCGCAACTTAAATGATATTAGTATATATATAACACGTATAAAATACGTGCAAGGATCTTTTTTATGCTTTGCTTGCTCCATATTTTTCGATAATTTCTTTTTCGATATTTGCCGGAACTTGTTCATAGCATTTGAATTCCATAGAGAACGTACCGCGCCCTTGAGTATTAGATCTCAAGTCCGTTGCATAACCAAACATGTTAGCAAGCGGCACGGTTGCCCTTACAATTACATTACCTGTATTACCTTGCGGTTCCTGACCTTCAACACGTCCGCGACGTCTTGAAATATCGCCGATAATTGTACCTGTATATTCTTCAGGAATTTCGATTTCAACCTTCATCATAGGTTCAAGGATACAGGGAGATGCTTTTTTAGTACCTTCCTTCATTGCCATAGAACCTGCGATCTTAAACGCCATTTCTGAAGAGTCAACTTCGTGGTATGAACCGTCATAGAGCTCAACCTTAACATCAATCATCGGGAACCCTGCTAAGATACCGCCTTCAAGGGCTTCTTCCATACCTTTTCTTGCAGGCTCAATGTATTCCTTAGGAATAGCACCGCCGACAATTTTGTTTTCAAATACAAATCCTTCATTTTCTCCGGCAGGTGAAATTCTAACCTTAACGTGTCCGTATTGACCTTTACCGCCTGATTGACGGATAAATTTAGAATCCTGATCGGCAGTACCTCTGATAGTTTCACGATAAGCAACCTGCGGTTTACCGATGTTTGCCTCAACCTTGAACTCTCTTAACATACGGTCAACAATGATATCAAGGTGAAGTTCGCCCATACCGGAAATAATTGTTTGACCTGTTTCTGTATCAGATTTAACTCTGAATGAAGGATCTTCTTCAGCAAGTTTTTGAAGAGCAATACCCATTTTATCCTGGTCTGCTTTAGTTTTCGGTTCAATAGCAACTGAAATAACAGGTTCAGGGAAAGACATTTTTTCCAAGATAATCGGTGCTTTTTCATCGCATAACGTGTCGCCTGTAGTTGTATCTTTTAAACCTACTGCTGCGCAGATATCGCCTGCGTAAACTTCTGTTTCCTCAAGTCTTTGATCCGCATACATACGAACAAGTCTTGAAATACGTTCTTTTTTACCATTTGTAGCGTTAAGAACATAAGAACCGGATGTAATAACACCTGAGTAAACTCTTAAGAATGTTAAACGACCTACATACGGGTCTGTCATAACTTTAAATGCAAGCGCTGAGAACGGCTCAGAGTCAGAAGAGTGACGTTCAACTTTTGTACCGTCTTCAAGTTCACCTTCGATTGCTTTTACATCAACAGGTGATGGCATTAATTCAACAATAGAATCTAGCAGCAACTGTACACCTTTGTTTTTAAATGCAGTACCACAGGTTACAGGAACAATTTTATTGTTACAAACAGCCTTTCTTAAACCTTTTTTCAGTTCATCTACAGTAATTGATGCAGGATCTTCAAAGTATTTTTCCATCAATTCATCATCTTCACCCGCAATTGCCTCAACCAATTCATCCCTGTATTTTTGCGCCATTTCAAGCATATCAGCAGGAATGTCCTCTTCTTTTATATCTGTACCGAGGTCATTGGTATATATTTCCGCCTTCATTGTGAAGAGATCAATTAAACCTCTGAATTTATCTTCCGCGCCAATAGGAAGTCTGATTGGAAACGCATTTGCTCCTAATCTGTTTTTAATTTGGTCAACTACACGATAGAAGTCTGCACCCGTTCTGTCCATTTTGTTAACAAATACCATACGCGGAACTTCGTATCTGTTTGCCTGTCTCCAAACAGTTTCTGATTGTGATTGAACACCGCCAACCGCACAGAATACTGCAACAACACCGTCCAATACACGGAGTGAACGTTCAACTTCAATAGTAAAGTCAACGTGTCCCGGAGTGTCAATAATATTGATCTGGTGACCTTTCCATTCCGCAGTAACAGCCGCTGATTGGATTGTGATACCTCTTTCACGTTCTTGTTCCATAAAGTCGGTTACTGCAGCACCATCGTGTACTTCACCAATCTTATGGGTTTTTCCTGTATAGAACAAAATACGTTCGGTTGTAGTGGTTTTGCCGGCATCAATGTGTGCGGCAATACCAATGTTTCTGATTTTTTCCAATGGAGTTTTTCTAGCCATATTCTTTTCCTTTTCTACATTAAATTACTTTAAATAATAATACTACTTAAATATCGCAGCTTGTGCAATTTAATAATATTGTTGCATAAACAAAAAAATCATACAAGAACCCGATATTTTACAGTATTTTTTCAATTTTTCCCGGCCCCTATAATCGGGTAATAACAAGAGTTCTTGCCAAGTATATTTTTTGTTTTATAATTGTAACAGGTACACTATGTTTAACGAAATAAAAACACATGAAATAACTGTAGACATTGTTATTCTTACAATTAAGAATAATTCTCTTCAGGTACTGCTTATCAAACGTCAGAATGAACCGTTTAAAGGTAAATGGGCCATTCCGGGCGGGTATGTCAGAATGTCTGAAAATCTTGATGAAGCAGCTATGCGTGTTTTAAAAGAAAAAACAAATGTGGACAATATTTACCTTGAACAGCTGTACACTTTTGGTGATCCTTTGCGGCACCCTATATCAAGAGTCATAACCTGTGCATACTTCGCGCTTATCCGTGCAGAAGATATTGAAATCACGTCTACCCCGGATATTGATTGGCACAAAGTTTCCAATCTTCCGCCGCTTGCGTTTGACCACAAAGAAATTATCAACTATTCACTTAAAAGAACCCGCGAACGTTTAGAAATGTGTCCGGTGGCTTATCAATTACTTAACGAAAAATTTACACTTACGGAAATGCAAAAAGCTTATGAATTAATTATGGGCAAAAGTCTTGATAAACGGAATTTCCGTAAAAAAGCCCTGCAGACTGAAGGACTTGTAGAATTAGATGAGTTCTCAAAAACTTCGTCAAAACGTCCGGCAAGGTTATACAAATTTGAAACAATAAAACTGAACTCCAAACGGGCTCACTTTATCAAAAAGGAGAAAAAATAAATGCTTATATTTACTTGGGGATTAATGTCAATCTCAGCACTTTTACTCGTTGTACTTATTCTCATGCATTCACCAAAGGGTGATGGCATAGCAGGAATCGGCGGTGCCGCTAATATGTTTGCATCACAAAAAAGTGCTGAAAAAGGACTAAATAAATTAACCGGTATTGTTGCGGCTATATTTATTGTCTGCACATTTCTTTTAGGTTTTGGTATCATAAAATAATTTATGAAAATATTTCTGCTGCTATGCATACTATCACTAATTTGGGGCTTTTTTATTGAGCCAAAGTTTTTATTGGTCAAAAAATACAAACTTTCAAATAACGATTTAAAGGGCTGTCGTGCAGTATTTGTAAGTGATTTTCATATATCTCCGGCACAAAAAAGCAGACTTAAAAGAATTGTAAAACTTATAAACGAACAGCAGCCTGATATAGTTTTTTCTGCTGGAGACTTTGTTAAAGGATACAAACAATCAAAAACTCTACCAATTGAGGATATAGCCTCCGAGCTTGCACAAATAAAACCCAAATACGGATTTTTTACAGTGCTTGGCAATCACGACTGGTGGCAGGATGGTGCACATATAAGAGATGTTCTTACCGCTAATAATATTACAGTACTTGAAAACAGTTCTCAAAAAATCAAAATAAACAATAAAAATATTACTGTTGCAGGAATTGAAGATATACAAACCAGAATTCCCGACCCGGAAAAAGCTCTGCGGCACGCAGAAAATACAACAATTCTTTTGTCTCACAGTCCGGATCCGTTTTTTGATATTGATAAAAACATTTTTCTGACCCTCGCCGGACATAACCACGGCGGACAAGTACAACTCCCTTTCTACGGTGCACTTATTGTCCCTTCTGCTTCTGGAACTAAATACGCAAACGGTCTATTTAAAATCAAAGAAAATACTTTAATTGTAACCAGAGGGCTGGGTACAAGTATTATGAATGTCCGTTTTTGCTGTCCTCCTGAAATCATTGTCATTGATTTTTTATAATATTCCCCATATCTAATACTACATTTATTATAACTACTCCACACCCCGTTTCTCTTCAATCCTGAAACTACCGGAATTAAACTACAATATTCTTTATAGGGAAAACTTAAAATCCACTAATGAAAGCAATATTATTTAGCTTAGCTTAATATAAATAGTCGCTTTGCTTCATTAATAAAACTCCACTTCCCGTATATTATACTCCAATAAACTTTCTTGTATTCTCCTGTCCGATAATTTTCAAAATCTTCTTAATCACCCAGAGCGTAACAAAACTGCAAGTAAAAACAAATAAATATCGTGTAACAACAATCAGTGATGCATGGTGGAAAGGCAAATTAACAACAACCGGCGGAATTTGGGTCAAGTCATTAAATAAAAATACAAAGTACCAGTGAACAAAAAACAACCCGAAGCTGTATTTTGCGCATACGTCCATAAATTTGTTAATTTTGGGATGTTCATCAAAAAAACTATTATAATGTTTAAGCATCACAAGTGCCCATACTGTAAATATCGTTTTGGATACAGACCCGTTTGAAATTCCGTAATAATGGGCAAGAACTACATCTGCTGCAGATACGAGGATAGTGCCCCAGAGCAACAAATGTCTGTATTTGTACATTTTATCAACTTTATCAATATTTGCAGCAAGATACATTCCGCCAACATAACTTGAAAAGAAATGGACAAAGCCATGAAGAACATATAACAAATACGCGCCGTACTTACCCCAGAAATCCATATCTGCAACCATATACGGTTCTACATCCTGTCTCGGAAAAATTACTGTTATAAGTAAAGCAAACGGCAGAATTTTGTATAAGTATCCTTTTTTCTCAGCATTCAAAAGCCACGCTGAAAGTAAGAAAAATATCACAATCATAGGAATAAACCAGGCCGGAACATTATGAACACGTCCGGTTGTCAGAAACACACCGATTTGTGCCAATTTATTATAGTCAGCAAAAGGGTTTCCATAAATCGTTGGAAGCGTAAAGCACAAAATTATACCCGGAACCGCTGTTATAATGTATGGAAGTATAACATTTGTCCATTTTTTTGAAAGGTAATTCTTGTATTCAAACTTATATGAGAGATACTCAAATAAAAAACCCGCTATAAATACAAAAAGAACAGTACCACCCGCCCAAATTTCTTTAGAAATACAATTGAGCCAGCTTCCTGCTTCTCCCATTTGCATTGTATGCCCTGCTAAAATCAACAAAATAGCAAGCCCCCTAAACACATTAATATAGTTTAGAATGGGCTTTTTAACCTTTTTCACTTCATCCATGGTCCATCCTCCATACTTAAGATGATACCATGAAAACAGTTTTTAAATTCTAATCCGTTTATTTACAGGAGAAAACCCTGAACAATCCATACCATAAGCATTTGATAAACGATAAAACTCTTCATCCGTAATATTATAAAGATGATTGCCAGACAAATAATCTGCTCTGTATTTTAGAACATCAGAATATGTTATTGCAGAAATCTCAATCATTTTTCCCCCTTATCTCTTAATAAAAACCCATAATTCTTTCCCCTTTAAAAAGGGGATTCCGCTCTTTTTCTTACCGTGCTCTCTTTTTTCTCTCTCTCCGTATCCTCATTTTTATTTTATTCAAGCAGTGCTTCTAAGATTGCTGCATTTTTATTTGACACAGCAGTCTCTCTTACTCTGCTTTTTCTGATATAGCTTCTTAATGCTTCCCTGATAAGTTCCGAACGTGTCCTGTTTTCACCGACTGCAACCTGATCAATTTTTCCTAAAAATTCTTCCGGCATTGAAATCAAAACTTTAGCCATTGTATTCTCCTTTAATAATCTAATTTATTACTCGTATATATATAAAGTAAATATTTAAAGAAAAATTGCCTTTTTTATTGCAAATATTAAGAAATATTAAATAAAAAACATAGGTTTGTAATATATCTTATAAATACTAATGACACAAATCTTAGACACAACAAAAAACCGGTATTAAACCGTTTTTTTTAAGATATTTATTGTTTTTATAATTTTATTCTTCTTTTAAGCCTTCATAGCCCGAATCGTATATTTTTTTAAACCATTCCTGTGTATTTTCATCATTTCCTGTTATCCCCTTTTGGGCGGCAAACCATTCATCAGAAGTTATATCATCAGATGTTCCTTCACCTTTTGCATCCAGGATTTTAGACATTGCCCAGAGGTATGCTGCTGCTTCTGATTTATCTATTTTACCGTTGTCATTTTTATCAAGAAATTCAATTCTTTGTTTAGCGAGTTCCACGGCCTGTTTTTTTTCTTCATCTGTCAATTCGTGTCCAAGTTCTTTTGCTTCCATTGCAACAAGTTCTTCAACACTGATAGAACCATCGCCTGCCGCATCATCGTATTGTTCTACATACTGTGCCCCAAAATCCAAATATGCTTCTTTAAATTTTGCAGGGTCTGTATCTATGGTTTCAAGGGCTTCTGTAATTTCTGCATTTGTATATTTTGCATCAGATGTTTCTACTTCATTTGCAAGATCTTCTGCAAACTGCGCTTCTGCTGCCGCATATTTTAAAGCTTTTGCATAATTAACAACTCTTTCTTCTATCACTGCTTCATCTACTTCCTGATTTTGAAGTTTTGCATAACCGACCATTGCTTCATATTTATCAACAATATCAGCTAAATCTGTATCCGAAACCTGGATCCCTGCGGCTTGAAGGTAACTTTTTACAACCTCTTCAGATTTTTGTATTTCTGCTTGTCCTTCAACCGGCGGGGTTTCTTCTTCTGCTGCTTTTACTTCTTCTTCAGCCGGAGTTGTACCAGTAATACCCATTTTTTGTTTTGCAATTTGAACGATTTGAGTCCAGGCATTTTTTGTTACCTGATAAGTACCTTCCTGAACAATATAATTTTTATTGTTGTTTATATCTGAATCATCTCCGGAATATTGCTTTTCTGCAACTGCTTTATCCTGTTTTATAATACTAAATACAGAGTTCCATTCACTTGCGCCAAGTTTAACGTCAACGTTCAGTTCCGCATCCAATTGACGATCTATGGCGTGCGAAATTCCATCACCTGTTCCAATAGTTAATATTACATTGTTATTACTTATGCTACCCATATATCTATAAAGTATTTAAAATATATATAATTTCAAATCTTTAGTGATATGTTACAATTCTTTACAAAGGTTACAATGCCGGACATTCATAAGCTGCTTTGTCTAATTAGCATAAATCGCTATTCCCCTTAATAACATTAACTGCCTTATATTTTTACTGTTTGAAAACAGCAACCGCCCTGTCTAAAATTTCAAGGCAATATGATATAGTAATCCCGTAGTTTGTGATAGGAATACCGGCAGATTTGGCAAGCATTATCCTTGATAGAACTTCTCTCTTATTTGTCATGCATGCTCCGCAATGAATAACCAATTTATACCCGTCCAGAGCAGGAAAATCGTGTCCTGAATAATATTCAAATTTCGGCTCAACACCGGTTTTCATTCTAACAAGTTTTGGTATTTTTACCTGCGCAATATCATCATCTATCCTGTGATGCGTGCAGCTCTCTGCGATTAAAATTCTATCGCCGTTTTTGATGTTTTCAAGAGTTTTTACCCCTTCAACAAATGTTTTCAGGTCACCTTTCAATCTTGCAAGAAGAATAGAAAACGAAGTTAAATAAATATCCTCAGGAACTATACCATCTACATCTTTAAATGCCTGTGAATCCGTTACAACAAGCCTCGGGTTGCCTTTTAACAAATTAAGAGTTTTTTCTAACTGCGGAACCTGAGTAACGCAGGCAATACAATTATTATCAAGTGCATCCCTTATAGCCTGAACCTCCGGTAGTATAAGTCGGCCGCGCGGGGCTTCTTTATCAATCGGAGTGACAAGGACAACTGTGTCCTCAGGATTTATCAAATCACCCATCATTGATACGTCATTTACAAACTCTTCCGGTAGAATTTTAAGCAGCGCCTCAACAAATTTGTCCGTTAACCTGTCATCTTTTATTGACGAAATTTGCATTATATTATGAGTGTACTCTTCAATTTCCCGTAATTTATCGGAAGAAATCGGCTGCACATCAGATTTGTTAACAACAACCAGATACGGGATTTTAAGCGACTCGAATTTTGATACAAGTTCTTTTTCACTTTCGGAAAACCCGTTATAATCACATACAATTACACCCGCATCTGTACGGTTAATTGCTTTCAAAGTTTTCTCAATACGTTTTTCACCAAGTTCGGTAACATCATCTAAGCCTGCAGTATCTAGAAAAGTAACCGCGCCTATCGGAAAAAGTTCGGCAGATTTTTCAACCACATCGGTTGTAGTTCCTGCGATTTCGGAGGTTATTGATATTTCCTGATTGAGAAGTACATTCATCAAGGTTGATTTTCCAGTATTAGTCTTTCCGTACATTCCAATATGAAGTCTGTTAGATTTTAATTCTTTCATTTTTTCCCCTTATAAATATATTTTACTTACCCTGTACAAGCCGGATGCTGTCTGCTGTTTTTATTAATTATTTCATCTTTTTATCATCATCCCGTTAACCTTTTACAGCTCCTGCAGCAATATCATTTATCAAATATTTTTTACCAAACAAAAATATCAATATTGCAGGAATTGTACAAACCGTACAACAAACCATCATTTCCCCCCATAGTGTTAATTCGCGCAAGCTGCCTTTAAAAATAGCAAGACCGAGAGCAAGTGTTCGCATATCCTCCGTATTTGTAACAATCAGCGGCCACATAAAACTGTTCCATGCAGATACAAAAGTAAAAATTCCGAGTGTCATAATTGCAGGGGCTGCAAGCGGCATTACAATTGTAAAAAATGTTTTAAAAATGCCTGCCCCGTCAATTCTTGCAGCTTCCTCCAATTCTACAGGGAAATCAAGAAAAAACTGCCGCATCATAAACACCCCAAAACCTCCAAACAGCCCCGGAAGTATTAATGCCGGATAGGTATTAACCAACCCGAGAGTACTCATAACCCAGAACAACGGAACAATATTAACCTGCGGCGGCACCATCATACTCAATAAAAACACATAAAACAGAAAATCCCGTCCTTTAAATTCCATTCTTGCAAAAACAAAACCGGCCATTGCAGAAAATATAATCTGCCCCGCAGCCGTCAGCCCCGCAACGATTAAACTATTAAGAAAATACCGCCCGACAGGAACCTTATTAAACACATTCCGCCAGTTATCAATTGTAAATGTAAAATCAAAATTTCCTATTGAAATCTGTCCTTCCGGAGTAAAAGAAAGAACAAGCATTACAACGAACGGCAGCAGCATACTCCCCGATAATAACAGAAGAAATGAATAAAGAACAAATTTTTTCAATCCTGTACTCCGACAAAATTATTATACCACGGGTAAATTAAAGCGCGCAGATAAAAAACAATTTTAAATAAAATATTTTTTCAAATATTTACCGGTCTCACTTTTTTTACAGGAAGCAATCTTTTCAGGAATACCGGCAGCAACAATCTCCCCGCCCTCTTTGCCGCCGCCGGGCCCCATATCTATTATATAATCAGCGTTACTTATGACATCCAGGTCGTGTTCAATAACAATTACTGTTGCACCATTATCTATAAGTTTTTGGAAAACCCCTAACAGTGACTGAACATCAAGCGGGTGCAGCCCTATTGTCGGTTCATCGAATACAAAAACCGTATCCTCCTGTCTGTGCCCCATTTCTGATGCAAGTTTCAGTCTTTGTGCTTCTCCGCCCGAAAGACTCGGCGTCGCTTCCCCGAGCGTAAGATACCCTAAGCCCAAATCTTTTAATACCTGCAGCCTTTGCTTTACAACATTTAAATCCCGGCAGGCTTCAAGTGCATGATTAATATCCATTCCCATAATTTCCGGCAAAGAATAAGACTTTTTCTCTTTAGAAATATACTTAATACTTTCCGTCTTTTTAGAATAACGGCCGCCCCTGCAATCAGGACACGGGATATCTACATCCGGCAAGAATTGAACATCAAGACTTATACTACCCGTCCCATCACAGGTCGGACAGCGTAAAATACCCGTATTATAAGAAAAATCTCCGGCTTTATAACCGTACTCTTTTGCATCCGCAGTTTTAGCAAAAACTTTTCTTAGTTCATCATGAACATTTGCATAAGTTGCAACAGTTGAACGAACGTTAATACCAATAGGTGAAGCGTCTATGAGTTTTACATGCTTAATTCCTTCAGCACTAACTCTTTTAATATGTTCCGGTAATTTTCCTCCCGAAATATATTTTTCTAACCCTGGAATAAGACTTTCTAAAACCAGAGTTGTTTTACCTGAGCCTGACACTCCGGTAATAACTGTAAGTCTGCCTTTAGGAATATGAACATCAAGAGGTTTACCGTATGTATATTTGAAGTTGAAATACAAATTTCACCATTATTAAACATTACATCACAATTGGTTCGTATCCGTATACGGGTTGCAGCACTCCCCTCTAAAAACGGCCCTATTTTTGAAACAGGATTTTTTATAATCTCGGGAATAGTACCTTCAGCCATTACTTCGCCGCCGTCAGCTCCGGATTCAGGCCCCATTTCTATAATCCAATTTGCTTCAGATAAAATTTGGGTATCATGGTCAACCAAAACCACAGAATTACCGTCTGCAACCAGATCATGCATAACAGTATTAAGCCCCTTGATGTTTGCAGGGTGCAAACCAATGGAGGGCTCGTCTAACACATAAAGCACTCCCGTAGTTCTGTTTCTTACCGAACGCGCTAACTGCATTCTCTGTCTTTCTCCGGTAGATAATGTTGCAGCCGCCCTGTCAAGAGAAAGATAACCTAAACCTAAATCCAACAAACGTTTTGCGGTCGTTTGAAAAGATTCACAAACAGCTTCCGCCATAGAACGCATTTCTTCCGGCAAAGATACAGGTACTCCGTCAACCCAGTTTATTAATTCAGACAATGTCATTGTACAAACCTCGTCAAGAGAAGCCCCGCGCAATTTAGGCGCCCGCGCAGCTTCTGATAAACGAGTTCCTTTGCAGTCCGGACAAATGTCCTCTTTCAAAAACTTTTCAACCCGTTTCATGCCGGTTTCATCTTTAACCTTTTTAAGGGCATTTTCCACCGTATAGACAGCATTATAATATGTAAAATCTATTTCACCCGCCTGATTTGAGTTTTTTGCTTTATAAAAAATATGTTTTTTAACAGCAGGGCCATGAAAAACAATTTCTCTCTCTGCCTCCGTTAACTCCCGGAAAGGGACATCGGTACGTACCCCCATAGCCCTGCAGACATCCGTCATAAGCGACCACATAAGAGAGTTCCACGGTAAAACGGCACCCTCATCTATCGTAAGGGATTCATCCGGAACCAACGTAGTTTCATCAACCATCCTGATTGTTCCGACTCCGCCGCAGCGTTCACACGCTCCCTGACTGTTAAATGCAAGCTCTTCGGCACCAGGGGCATAAAAATGAACCCCGCACTCGGGACAAACAAGCTCTTTTCCGGCGGCAACAAGAAGTGTCGGTTTTAAATAATGCCCGTTAGGGCAGCGATGGTTTGCAAGCCTTGAAAACATAAGTCTTAAACTGTTTAGCAGCTCTGTACCGGTACCAAATGTACTGCGAATTCCCGGAACAACCGGACGCTGATGTAATGCAAGAGAAGCCGGAACATACAAAATCTCATCAACCTGCGCTTTTGCAGCCTGCGTCATTCTCCGTCTTGTATAAGTAGAAAGCGCCTCCAGATATCGTCGTGAGCCTTCCGCATATAAAACACCAAGAGCAAGCGAAGATTTTCCGGAGCCGGAAACCCCAGCTATACCGACTATCTTATTCAACGGAACATCTACATCTATATGTTTTAGATTGTGTACACTTGCCCCTCTTACAAGAATTTTATCCGGCCTTAACTCATTCCCGCACATACAAGCCCCTTATCTTTTACCTGATAAAAAAATTATAACACGTAATAATATGCTTTAAAAAGAAAAAGGCGGAAATTAAACCGCCTTTACCACTTATTATATTTATTAAATTTATATATTCCAGCTATTTAAGTACTTCTGCTGTTCCTCCGTCAATGTATCAATAGAAATCCCCATTGCATCAAGTTTCAGTTGTGCAATTTCTTTATCAACACTTTCAGGGAGTGTATAGAGTTTCGGTTCCAGTTTGCCTTTATTTTTAACAATAAATTCCATACCTAAAGCCTGATTGGCAAAACTCATGTCCATTACGCTTGCCGGATGACCTTCTGCAGCAACAAGATTTACAAGTCTGCCTTCTGCAAGGACATAAACCGATTTCCCGTTCTTTAATTTATACTCATCAAGGAACGGTCTTATTCTTTTAATTTCAACAACTTCTTTTTTGAGTGCAGGTATATTAACCTCGTGATCAAAGTGTCCGGCATTACAGAGGAATGCTCCGTCTTTCATTGAATAAATATGTTCTAAATCAACAACATGAATATCGCCGGTAACAGTAAGGAAAATATCGCCTATTCTAGCTGCTTCAGCAACAGGCATTACTCTGTACCCTTCCATTGCAGCTTCCAGAGCCTTAAGCGGATCAACTTCACAAACAATGACGTTTGCCCCGAGAGCCTTAGCCCTTAAAGCACAACCTCTGCCGCACCACCCGTAACCCGATATAACAACAGTTTTTCCTGCAATAAGAATATTTGCGGCACGCATAATACCGTCCATTGCACTCTGTCCTGTTCCGTAACGGTTGTCATAAAGATGTTTTGTAAGACTGGTATTTACCCCGACTGCAGGGAATTTTAATTCGCCCTGCGCTTCCAGTGCCTGCAATCTTATAATTCCTGTTGTAGTCTCCTCTGTTGAACCGATAATTTTCGATGCAAGTTCGGGCTTTTCTGCGTGAATTGTTGCAACAATATCACACCCGTCATCAATCACTATATCCGGATTAAAATCGATTGCATCTTTAACGTGCTGTTTATATGTTTCTACGCTTTCGCCTGCAAAACCAAGAACAGGAATTTCCCAGTATTTAACAAGCGCTGCTGCAACATCATCCTGTGTAGAAAGGGGATTGGACGCTATTAAAACCGCATCAGCTCCGCCCGCTTTCATAACAGTACAAAGAGCCGCCGTCTCTTTAGTAACATGCACGCAAGCAGACAATTTTAAACCTTTAAACGGCTGTTCCTTAATAAAACGTTCTTTTATTTTCATTAAAACAGGCATATCTTTCATCGCCCATTCAATATTATTTTTACCCTGCTCTGCAAGATTAATATCTTTAATATCGGGTTTTATCATTGTTGAATTCATTTTATAAATCCTTTCCGGTTTTGCCTTTATCCCTAACACTTTACCGGTTTCCCAATAAATTTCCGGTCGCTTTCACAACCTAAATTATAACATGAGAAACACAGAGTGTAAAAATTTTTTCATTCACATCAATAACAGCCCACCTTACCGCATCAATATTCATTTTTTTTAATTCCGATTCAATATATTCTGTGGTAAAAGTATTAATATTTTTAAGTTGTATATTTTCAGAAATTATTTTCATTATTCTACAGTTACGGATTTTGCAAGGTTTCGCGGCTGATCTACGTCTTTGCCAAGGTACTCTGCAATATAGTATGCGAGCAGCTGCAGCGGAACAATGGCTAGAATTGGAGATACAAGCTCATGAACCTGAGGAACTCTTATTATATGTTCAAACAGTTCTAGCAATTTTTCATCTTCAGAATCAGTAAGTGCAATCATCCTTGCATTTCTGGCTTTAGCTTCTTCACTGTTTGAAAGAATTTTGTCATACACACATCCGGTCATCAAAATTGACATAACCGGCATTGTTTCATCAAGCATTGCAATAGGGCCGTGCTTAAGCTCTCCTGCCGGATAACCCGTTGCATTTATATAACTTATTTCCTTAAGTTTTAATGCACCCTCCAAAGCGGTTGCATAATTTATACCCCGCGCAATAAATACAAAATTTTTAAACCCTGAATAAATTCTGGCAACTTCCGCTATTTGCTCTTTATGCGATAACACAGATTCTATTTTCATAGGAAGCATTATTAATTCATGTTTTAGTGCCGATGTCAAACTCTCATCAACAGTACCTTTCATTTGAGCAATATGTATTGCAAGAAGATAAAAAGACATAACCTGTGCTATATAGGATTTTGTAGCCGCAACACTTACCTCAATTCCGGCATTCACGGGAATTAAACTGTCTGCTTCCCGCGCCATTGTTGAATCAGGACGATTTGTAATAATAAGAATATGCGACCCGCGTTTCTTTGATTGTCTCACGGCTGTAAGCGTATCGGCCGTTTCTCCGGACTGCGATACTCCGATTACAAGCGTATTTTTGTCTGTAAGCGTTTTTCTGTAAATATACTCGCTTGACGGCTCAATGTCCACAGCTATATCACAAAGAGTTTCAATTATATATTTCCCGATAATAGCAGCATGCAAAGATGTTCCGCAGGCTACAACCTGTATTCTGTTTAAATGTCTGAGCATTGATTTATCAATATTAACCCCGCTCAAACTAACATCTGCATCAGAACTGTGAAGTTTATCAGCAAGTATGTTTCTTATTACATCCGGCTGCTCATGGATTTCTTTAAGCATAAAGTGCTTATACCCCATTTTGCTTAATGATACAGACTCCCATGGCAAAACTTCAATATGAGGAGTTATTATATTATGGTCAATATCCATTATCCCCAGAAAATCACTATGAATTGTTGCTACTTGATTATCCTCAAGATAAACAGCTTTTTTTGTATATTCAATTATTGCAGGAACATCAGAGGCCACAAAATATTCACCTTCACCGACACCAACCAGAAGCGGCGCATTACGTTTTGTTGCAACAATCGTATCTTTTACATCCTGATGCATTATACAAAGAGCATAAGAGCCTTCCAATCTTTTAGTTGCCAAACAAACTGCCTCTGTCAAATTTTTAACTTTAGAAAATTCATGAGCGACAAGATGCGCAATAACTTCCGTATCTGTCTGGGTTTTAAAACGGCATCCGCAAGCTTCTAATTCATTTTTTAATTCTTTAAAATTTTCAATAATGCCATTATGAACAACAACCACTTTACCGCAGTTACACTGATGAGGATGGGCATTTAAAGTCGTAGGCGCACCGTGTGTCGCCCATCTTATATGGCCTATACCGGAATGGGAGGATAAAAGTCTAGCGGCATGAGGTTTAATTTTGTTTCTAAGGTTAATCAGCTTGCCTTCTTCTTTAAATACTTCAACTTTATCATTAACAATAAGTGCAAGCCCCGCGGAATCATATCCGCGATACTCCTGTTTGGACAACCCGTTCAAAAGAATATCCAAAGCGCAGCCTTTACCTATATACCCTACAATCCCGCACATACCTGATGCTCCTTATTTACTATTATAAAAATATTTTAACATCAAAAAATCAAAAACCTGATTTCTTTATATTCTCTTAATCCGGGGGTAAATGATTTTACCACCACGGAATATAAACTACAAGCTTAGCGGTTGGGGGGGGGGGAAATGATTTTGCCATACTGAGATATAAACTACAAGCTTAGCGGTTGGGGGGGTAAATGATTTTGCCATACTGAGATATAAACTACAAGCTTAACGATATAGGGTGGACATGCTTTTGTCCCGCAAAAATACAATCTGCAAACCTGACGATAGAGCATCAATAACTTCTGGAATATATCAACCAAGATGACAGAAAATATTTCTGACAGATCTTTTATCAATATCTGTTACCAGCAATGATATTTTTCCCTGCACGCAAATGATATTGTTTTACCATTTTTTCAGCTTGACGCTCGGTATAACGATATTTTGAAAGGTTTAGAACTACCTGTCCGTTTGTTTCCTGCACTAATGTTTTTTTGATTTTATAAGGATATGTTTCACACCCGCCAAGCTTTCCCTTATAAATTAAATTTATTATCTGATTTATATATTGCTGACAGTATTTAGGAATATCCGGATAACGCCCGATATATTTTTCAAGCGGCATATTAGCACGATTGCTGTTCGCCTGCGCTGATACAAGCATAAAGTTTCCAAGAGTATTTCCACCGCCTTTTGAATCAGGTCTTACATGCTCAATCGTTGCAACAGAAGCCCTCAAAAGTCTCTTTGCAATTTCCTGTTCTGAACGACCTGCGTACTTTACTACAAAAGCGTTTTCGCTTGTTCCTGATGTCGGCAGATACAACGCCTGATCCTTCATCCGTTCTAATATTTTTGCCTCATCAGGGTTAGATGGCGTAATCTCATCAAGAGAGGTAATAAAAGTTTTTCTCTTAAATGTATCTTCTGCACGGTTAGCGAGTATAACCTGTCTGCAGCGGGTTGTTTTGCTCCTCACGGCAAGCGCCGCTTTCGGTGAGAGTTCAAGAGAAATCTTATCAACATTGTCCAGCACCAAAAATTCTTCTATTTTTAATTTGGCAAGCGCATCATCATACATCTTTTTTAAGCAATCCTGAAACTTTCCTCCTGGGTTAATCTCAGAATATTTCTTAAAGATCTCAAACATCTGTTTTTCAACCTTCTGCATATAACCGGTGTAGCCGGATAAAATTCCAACACCGGTTTTAATATTTGTTGATTTATCTATTCTTTTTTCAATCCCTCTAATCTCGGCTCCGGAAATCATCTTCACGCCGGTATACGGACATATCACATTCCGCAGCTTTTTTAGGACATTCCCCGCAGAAGTATTATTCCCCTGAAAAGTAACAGTATCAACCTCTGCAGATTGTAAATATCCATACCGCGGCACTGTTAAACCTACCGTATACGCGGGCGGGTTATATTTATAAACTGATATTGGACGGATACGCACTTATCAACCTCTATATACTTATTATATTAACCGGATTTTATCAGCTTTGCAAGTATAATGTAGTAAAGGCAATTTTTATTCTTCACATGTTTTACAGAAAATATGAAACCTATCAGTCCTAATGAAATCCAAAACCTTAAATATGCAATACAGTATTTTCAGGATTGTTATCTTGTTTCCTCCATTGGTGCGCTTACAAGAAGCAAGAACGGGATGAAAATTCTTGCTGAAAATATTGCACATTGCGGAAATGATTACCGTATAAAATTCAGAAATATCAACGGAGAAAGCAAAGATTTTTTTGTAACAAAAAAAGAAGCAGATGATTTGATTTATATGGACAAGTTTCTAAACCCTATACCAATAAATAAATACTTTCCGCATAATCCCATTATTAAAGCACTAGAAGTAGCAATGAACAAACTTTTGCAGCAGTATCCTTCTAAAAAGTCCTTTGTATGCCGCATTCCTAACTGCAATGAAGAATTTGAGTTTAACAAACCGTCAAACTTCCTTGAAATGTTTACGGGTATAAAACCAATGGAACTTAATGAAAGCAGCATAAGGTTCACCCTTAAATCAAAAGAAAAAGAAAGCAGAGATATTTTTGATAAAATAAGCGATAATCCTGACAGCAGTTTTGTTGCAGGAACAGCGATAAATTTTAGTAAAAATTTCAGCAACCACCACTGCTACAGTATAAAAAAAGTAAACAAAAATAATCAAACAGTAGAACTTTTTGACCACAGACTCCTCGGGTCATTAGTAATTACTTATGAAGAGGCGATTAAAAAATTAAAGTTCCTAGTCGGGTATTTTAATAAAGACTTAACTTAAAATACCCAGTAAAACTTATATAAATACCTTCTCAAAGAAAAGTTTTAATAATTTTTTTAAGCTTGCCAATCCACACCTCTTTATTTCTTAACTTTATTACACAAATATACTAAAACTTATTATTATTGTCAAAATTCTTTAATCAAGGTTTATAAATTATTTAAAAAACTCTTTAACTACGCTGGACAAAAAAGACTTGTTGAGAAAAGAAAAAGTCAATTAAAAAAAATAAAAACATAAGTAAGTAGAAAAAAAGAGTAATCAGTGACTCATATAGTTTGATTATTTTCTGCACAAAAAATACGCGGCTCAAGCCTATTAGCTGGAATAATCGCACCATCTGCCCTTCGCAAACACTCACTTCAATACAATTTTATTATACAAACAACACTAAAATAAAAAAGAGACGGGAATTGAAATCCCGTCTCTTTTTTGGGCCCGGAGGGATTCGAACCCACGACCAAGGGATTATGAGTCCCCTGCGCTACCGCTGCGCCACAGGCCCGTGACGACTTTTGTTTATTTTGTTTTCAATTTGCCCTGGGCTTGCGTTAGCGCTGACTATGCTCCGCATAGTACGCTACCTTCCTCTCGCAAAACGTGACATTTAGTCACCTTTTGCTCGGCAGAGTGCCACAGGCCCGTGACGACTTTTGTTTATTTTGTTTTCAATTTGCCCTGGGCTTGCGTTGCTACAACCACACAGCCCGTCTTGCGTATCGTCATATTTTCACAGATTTACCGGTAAATGTCCGGAAAACCGCCGGAGGTTATCAATCAGCCGCTGCTTGATTTATACCCCGCTATGTAAAGTCTACCATTAACATATCTGATAATCAACCCTTTGTTTTTGGGATTTATATCACAGTTTACACTAAAAAAGTTAAAATTGCCCCCTGAACTTGGTTCTTGCTCATTCGCGTTAAACGAGTCTGCGCCCGAAAACTCACCGTTTCCGGGCTCCGCTCTCTGCTCGTTCGCGCTTCAGGGGCTTTCTACCGGTAAGATTCCGAAACAAGTTCGGAATGACATTATACCTGTATTTTGAATGTATTTGGTGTAAAGTTGTATATAAGGCCCTTGGTTTTCTATTTTTCTGCAAGATGTTCCGATAATGATGCAAGTTCCTCTAATTCATAATCTTCATTATTAGCATCATACAAAGGAATATCACGCAGTGTTTCAAACCGGCCTATGACTTTACCGTCCTCTACATAATCCGCGTCAAACCTGAATAATTCATCCTGCTCTTCTGTAACAGAAATTATTTTTCTAGTTCCATCTGTTAATTTTTTAAGGTTAATAGTAACAGAATTAGGAATATCACGCAAATCCTCTGCTATATTATCAGTGGAAACAATTATACCCGTAATATCAGACTTTATAAGTTCGCGTATTATTTCGGGATTATTACACCCGTCCAAAACTATACGCTGCGGTAAAAGTCTTAACAATTCTGAAACTTTAACACCGTCTAGCCTGCACCGTACAATATTGTTATGAGAAATTTTTATTTCGTCAAAATCGGATACCAAAACTATGCGTTGGTCTCCCCGTATTTTTGAGACAAGCGCATTCAACAAAGTAGTTTTTCCGCTGTTTGGAAGCCCTTTAACTATTATATTACGATGCGCACTTATTGCCAGAGATAAAAAATCCGCCATTTTATCGATAATAAAATCGTTATCTATTAATGACTGAAAATTTGCAATTTGCGGCTTGAATTTTTTAATCACCATAACCGGCGCAGCTGAAACAAGAGGTTCCATTATAATATGAAACCGGACACCGGTAGAGGACACGGCATCTATGATTTTTCCATTCTCTTTTTTTGTATAATTACAATTCTTAAGAATCTCTTCTACAAATTTATCACCATCTGCTATTGTAAGATTTAAATCACGTACGCCATTTTTACCTTCTGCAACAACACTTGTTAAAGAATTCACAAAAACAGTATCTACATCCTCATCATTATCAAAAACATCAGTTATAACTTCAAATGCATTTACACTCGAAACCAAAAAGGTTATAAGTCTCTGTAAATCATAATTACTGACACTCATATTTTCATGATTTCTTAGTTCCATTTCTACAAGTTTGCCGATTTCTTCTTTTGTCGTATACCCGCACCTTGCAACGGCTTCAAGTAAAACAGACTTAAGCTCGGTCAAATCCATATCATACTTACTATTTTTAATTCGCGCTCTGATATTCATATCTGCCTCTTATATTTTTTAAACTATTTTCTATTATGTTATCAGAAAGCATTACTGCAAGCTCTCTAAAACTTTCTGCAACATTTGAATTTATATTTTCTTCAGGTACAGAAATACCTTTATTTATTGCTGACATAACTGTAAAATAATTATTAGGAATCTTCTTATAAATTTCCATCCCTAATTCATTTTCTATTTCTTCTGTTGTTAGTTCGTCATTTTCTATATACCTGTTAAGTATTATCTTTATTTTATCTCTGGAAACACCATTATCGGAAAGGATTTTTATACAATTTTTTGTATTTTTCAACGCACTATAATTAACTGAAGTAATATACAAAATATAATCTGCCAGCTTCAATGTTTTAAACACTTTATCATCAGCAGTGGTGGGTAAATCAACAATTATGTATGAAAACATCTCTCTTAAAATTTTAAAAAACCTTGCAACACGATTAAATGTAACCGCAGAAAGGAGTTCTCCATTCACGGACTCTGATAAAATATAAAGCTCTGTATCAGAATATTTTTCAAAAGTTCCCAGAAGCATATCAGGTTTAATATTGTCAATATTTTCAAGTACACTGCTAAAATTAAACGAACTTTTCAAACCCAAAAATGATGCCGCTTCCCCCATACAAAAGTTCATATCTACAAGCGCAGTTTTTTTTCCCGTAAGACGTGCCAGTTCAAGTGAAAGATTTACCCCTACAGTAGTTTTACCGCTGCCGCCTTTACCGGAGAATAATGTAATTATTTTGCATTCTGCATCTTCTCCGCCGGTATCGGAATTTACTAATTTTAAAATTGCAGAATGAAGCTCATTTTTTAAAACCGGTTTAGCCAAAAACTCAACAGCACCGCATCTTAAAGCCTTAATAATCGTAGAAGCATTAGTATTTAGCGAAGTAACAATAACCGGAATTTTTGATTTGGAAAGCTTTGAAACAATATCAAGCCCGAATTCCATATTTTCGGTTATATCGACAATGGCAGCCTGCGGCGGCAATGCAGCACACTCTTCAAGTCCCTGAACATAATCCTGATAAATCTTAACCGTTTTTATATATTCCAGTTCTTTTAAATATATTTCGGTTAATTCCGACGACAGGTTATTCTTGTCAAAAATTATTATAGAAAGCTCTCTTGACATACTAATATGATACACCATGCCAGACCTGTACGCAAGAGGCATAGAACACCGCCGGCAGTGTAAAGTGCCTTTTTAGTTACTCCCATGCGGCAATAATATCTTCAATTTCTTCCGGCGTTTGACCTTTATAATTAATTCTCGAAGATGTAATCGGTTGCCTGTAATCATTCTTATTAATCGAACGGGCATCCACAATAACTGACGGCGGCAGAATAGACCATTTATAAAGCGCTGTTGACATCCTGCGGTAGAATTTATCCAGCCACTCCGTTTTTTGCTCCAACGAAATATTGTTTTCTTTTTCATAAAGAAACGCTGTTTCAAACATTTCTTTATAGGATTCGTGTTTGTTTTCAATCCGCCAGATAACTTCGTCCATAAATTCATACGGCATAAGTGCGTCTTCTGCAATAAGCGGTTTGCCTGTTTTAGGGTCTATTGCAAGCTCTGCACCCGGGCGCTTAAGTATTACACTTTCCGGAATAACATTTTTTACCGCTCTGTTTTTATTCATCCAGCGCGCAAGCGCAAAGAGTTTGGTTTTAGTAACATCTGCAATCGGCGCAAATCCGCCGGACATATCGCCGTTTACTGTTGCATATCCCATATAAAGTTCGCTTTTATCCGAGGTTGCAATAGGAAGGCATTGCCCGAACTCGTTGCTGATCCCCCACAAAAGCATTGCCCTCGAGCGTGCCTGAATATTATCAGGGGTGAAAGAGTGTTTATACCGCCCCTCCCATTTACTTTCTACTTTCGTAAACAACTCCTGCAAAGAAGCGTTAATCGTGTCATACATTGATTTAATCGGTGCGTGGGTAAAATTAATCCCTAGGTTCTCCGCTAATGTTTGAGCGTCGTTCTTACTCTCGTCACTTGTAATCATTGACGGCATTGAAACCCCGAAAACGTTTTCGGGAGAAAGTGCGTCCGCAACAAGTACAGCCGAAACAGAGGAATCAAGCCCGCCTGACAGCCCGAGGACCGCGCGTTTAAAACCTGTTTTGGCAAAATAATCTCTTATCCCCTGAATAATCGTTTTATAAGTCCGCTCCAAGTCCGGTTCATAATCGAGAGTAAAGGCTTTCGGCTCTCTTAACGTTTTTTCAAGCCCATTTGCAAGGGGGTAAATTTTGCCTAAATCTTTTATCGGGTTAACAATTAAAAACTGTTCTTCAAATGATTTTGCACGCGCAAGAAGTTCCCCGCGGGCGTTATAAACACGGCTTGACCCGTCAAAAGAATTGTTATCAATTGCGCCTACCTGATTGACATATACAAAAGGTGTCTTTGCCGCTCTTGAAATATATGAGAGCATGTTGTGTTTTAACTGTTCTTTTTTTGTTCGTGTCGGCGATGCGGAACAGTTTATTATAACATCCGGATATTCGTCCGCTAAAACTTTTACAGGGTCAACATTATAGAGATTCGGAACAAAGAACTCATCATTATTCCAGCAATCCTCGCATATCGTTATACCGTATTTTTTACCGTTAACAGTATTTAGTTTTGGTGTTTCAAACGGCTTTTGCAAGTTACACAACGTCTCAGGCGGCTGGGCGCCGATAAAAGGAGAAGGCTCAAAATAACGCAGGTCATAAAACTCCGCATAGTTTGGCAGCAGTGTTTTTCTTATAATACTCTCTATTTTTCCCTCGCCGAGTACTGCAGCAGCGTTATAATACCGTCTGCCCGTATTGTTTTTTACTTTTTCAATAAAGCCGACTACCGCGCGGGTTTTGCCCGTAATTTTTGCAATTTCTTTAAGCCATTTGATGTTTTCTTCAACCACTACCGGGTATCTGTCAATAATATCTTCAATCGGATAACCGGTAAGTGTAAGTTCGGGGAATATAACCATGTCAAGTTCGAGGCTCTCCGCGTATTTTATGTACTTAACCACCTTTTGCGCGTTATACTGAATATCTCCGAGTATCGGGTTTATTTGTGCAAGTCCGAGATTACCATAATCGTAAGCTTTTAAAATATTTTTTAATTCTTCAACCGCCGCAGGACAATCCAAGCCGCAGCCCTCTATAAGTTCATTAAGGGCATAAACCCGTTCGTTTTCGGGAAGTTGTCTTATATTTTCTAATTTTTGGTTTATATCACTCATAATTATTGTTTAACCGGCATTCTGCCGCAGGATTTATCTTCATCACAGTACCCCAGACGTTCGCATTTAGGAACAAGGTATTTTGCAAGCCATGGTTCTTCTTTTACAAGTTCTTTGCACATCATACCGACAAGCGTCCTGATTTCGTACTGGGCGCGTGTACAAAGTCTTAAGTTAGCAAGGTGAATAAGTTCTCTTAGATTAAGGCTTGCGACCATGGAGCTTGCCGCCGCATTCGGCAGAACAAATCTTGCATCCTCTGCAGGGATTCCCGCCTCCGTAAATTCGCAGTACATCTTAGAAATTTCACCCATAAAGTTTTCAAACTTTTCCTTTAATTCAGGATTACGTTCAATAGTCGGCGGAATAATATAATCAAACTGTCCTTTTTCTTTTACATATCTCTGTGATTTTTGGGAAAAGGACATGTGACGGTGTCTTACAAGCTGGTGGGTGCAGGCTCTTGAAACATTTGAAATCGCAAAACTAACCTGTATATGTTCTATGGTTGAATAGTGACCGGAAGAAATCACACGCTCAATAAGTTTAAGCATTTTTTCTTCATCGTCCGTTGAGTTATAAATATTAATCGGATAATCAGCGCTGTAACACGTTCTGCAAGCCGTGTATACAGTCTTAAGCATATTTTCCGGCTTAGATATTAAATTAACTACAGGTTTATTGTTTCCGTCCATACATTCTCCCCAAATCTATATTACAAACTACAGGACAGGCTTATGTCCCTTCCTTCATGAAATTATAACACAAGGCAGCGTTTTCTACTTTGCTGTAAAGAAAATTTAAGCAGCCTAATACGCTTTTACAACAAAAATCTTTATTCCCTCTTTGTTTGCAATAGCTTCCAGTCGTTTTAAATAAATAATATCCGTAAACTTTGTCAAAATCAAAACAACCCCGGGCTGCCTTTTGGTCATAATCGAATAATACAGCGACTGCCCGACGCTTTCCGCCCACTTATGCGCAAAGTCAAACTCTAAAGCGTAGTCCTTTGTAAGGCAGTCCACCCGTGTTCTGTCCCACAACATAAACTCTCTGCGTCCAAAATCTTCAGTACACCAGTTTTGAACATAAAAAGCCTCATTCTGCCCCGCCTGCATTTCAACCGTTTCGTATTTGCTTGCCGGTACAAGGTCAAAACCCCAGTAGCAATATCCGAATCCGCATACGAGGAGTATAGCAATAATATTCAATACCCGTTTGAAATCTCTCTTTCTCATACACAGTTATTATACAATAAAAATTTTCTCGGGGGCTATGCACCCCCGTGCACCGCACCAAATTTCTTTCTTTGTCTTGGATTGCTCGCGTTAAACGGCGTTACGGGCAAAAACTCACGTTTTGCCCTCCAGCCTCTGCTCGCAATCCGCTTTATTGCGATGAAAAAGAAAGAAATTTGGAAAAAGAAAGAAAAAACACGCTCCCAACGACAGTCTCTAAACTCAACCCATGCCTCGTTAACTCGCTACGCTCAGACAAAACGAGGCTAGTTATTGTTTCGTTAAGAGACTGTAGAAAAAGCAGAAAAATAATTTGAAATTTATTCGGGATAGCAACGGGACTTGGTTCAGCAGCTCATCTATTTGGTGTTATACTTGTTTTCTGGAAAAATTCCAATGCGCGAACGAATTAGTTGATTTTTGTAAGGCTGAAACCTGAACTATAATACTTATATTATTGATAAAAAGAGTGTAAAATAATCATTTTACACTCTTTTTAAGTATTTAGTAACCGGTCAGGCTTCTGTTCGGTAGATAGTACCTAGTACTACTTACCGCCCCCTTTACCCCTGCCCGTTTATTGCCTCGTAGCAATCATCACAAATTGTTTCATAACCGGCATGGGTTCCGAGTTTACGGTATTTCCAGCAGCGTTCGCATTTTTCGCCTTCCGCTTTTGTTACCCAGATTGTTAAACCGTCCTCGGTGTACTCGTTCATAACCTCAGCAGGTTTAGTTTCCGTTACATAAGCCTGCGAAACAATAAAGATATTGCACAATTCTGATTCGTTTGCCTTTAATACCTCATTGTCGTCCGCTTTGATATGAACTGCAACTTCTAGCGAACTTCCTACTTTTTTATCCGCCCTTAAAGGTTCTATCGCCCTTGTTACAGCCTCTCTTACCTTTAAGATTTTTGCAAACTCGCCTTCCAGTTTTTCATCTTCCCATTCGGGTTTTACAACCGGCCAGTCTGCAAGCAGGATACTTTCAAGCCCGCCGCGCTGATTTTCAGGTGTGTTTTGCCAGATATCCTCTGCCTGATGCGGCATTACCGGAACAAGTATTCTTACAAGCGCCTGCAGGGTTTCATACAGAACTGTCTGGCATGCGCGCCTTGATAATGATTTTTTGCCTGATGTGTAGAGTCTGTCTTTTACAATATCCAGATAAAACGAACTTAAATCAACGCTCGCAAAGTTTTGCAGGGATTGGAAGTATTTGTAAAACTCATAGTTATTAAAAGCTTCCGTTACTTCTGCAATGAGTTTGTTGAGTTTGCCGAGCGCAAATTTATCTATCATAAATAAATCGTTGTATTTAACATAATCAACAGCAGGGTCAAAGTCAAAGATATTACCGAGTAAAAATCTTGCGGTATTTCTTGTCTTTTTAAATATTTCCGTAAGCTGTTTAATTATATTATCGCCGATTTTGGTATCGTTTCTATAATCAACTGATGCAGCCCAGAGTCTTAAAATATCCGCACCGTAATTCTTGATAATATCATCCGGTCTTATGTAGTTGCCGAGGGATTTTGACATCTTGCGTCCGTCCTCGCCAAATACAAATCCGTGTGTAAGAACGGTTTTATATGGTGCTTTCCCTTGTACGGCCATTGATACAAGGAGTGATGACTGGAACCATCCTCTGTGCTGGTCTGAGCCTTCAAGGTACATATCAACAGGAGTGTGTCCTAATTCATCTGAACGCTTTTCAACAACGGCTTTCCAGGTAGAACCGGAATCAAACCATACATCCATAATGTCTTTTTCTTTTCTGAAATGCTTTTTGCCGCATTTAGGGCAGATAAAACCTTCCGGCAAAAGTTCTTCTGCCGGATATTTAACCCACGCATCAGAACTTTCTTTCTCAAATATTCTTGCAACGTTTTCAATTGTTTCATCGGTAACAACTACTTCGCCGCAATCTTCGCAGTAGAATACGGGAATAGGAACACCCCACGCTCTCTGACGGGAAATACACCAGTCTGAGCGGCCTTCTACCATATTGGAAATTCTGCTTTCACCGCTTGCAGGTATCCATTTTACATTTTTAATCGCTTCTAAGGTTTCCTTACGGAACTTGTCTACCTTAACAAACCACTGCGGTGTAGCACGGTAAATAACCGGCTTTTTACATCTCCAACAGTGCGGGTAGCTGTGGTTAATGTCCTCTTTTGCAAGAAGTGCGCCGCAGGCTTCAAGCTTTTCAATAACTATAGCATTGCCTTTATAATAAGGTACACCCTCTAAATCGGGAACTAAGTCCGTCCAACAGCCTCTTGAATCAAGCGGGGAATATACTTCTATACCATACTTCCGGCCGACTTCATAGTCCTCCAGACCATGTCCCGGAGCCGTGTGAACTGCACCTGTACCGGCATCAAGCGTAACGTGTTCGCCCAGAATTATCGGAGATTTTCTGTCATAAAGCGGGTGGGTAGTATTAAGAAGTTCTAATTCTTTACCCTTAACAGTATCACCAATTACGCGTATATCACTTTCTTCCCAGCCGACACCGTTTAAGAAATTGGCAAGCAGCCCCTGCGCAATTACATAAATATCTCCGCCTTTTTCAAAGAATGTATAATCAAAATTCGGGTGCAGACAGATTGCCATATTTGACGGAATCGTCCACGGGGTTGTTGTCCAGATTACCGCATAAACATCTTTTCCGCTTTCCCCGATTAATTTATAAATCTTTTCCTGCGCGTCTTTATCAAATTTAAATCTTACAAATATTGAAGTAGAGGTATGGTCTGCGTATTCAACTTCAGCCTCGGCAAGAGCCGTTTCGCAGGAAGCGCACCAGTAAACAGGTTTCATCCCCTTTTCTATATATCCTTTTTTAAACATTTCGCCGAAAATTCTTATCTGTTCCGCCTCAAATTCCGGTGCAATTGTCAAATAAGGGTGTTCCCAGTTTCCCCAGACACCTAGACGCTTAAATTCAGACTCCTGACCTTTCAGGTTCTTTGCCGCGAATTCTCTGCAAAGCCGTCTTAATTCTGTTTCTGTTACAGAGTGTCTGCCGCCTTTTAAATTTTTTACAACGGCATTTTCAATAGGCAGCCCGTGTGCGTCATATCCGGGGACATAAGGCGCATAAAAACCGGACATTGATTTATATTTAATTAAAATATCCTTTAAAATTTTATTTAAGGCAGTACCAACGTGAATTTTATCAGAACTCAAATACGGCGGCCCGTCATGAAGAACAAAAGATTTTGTATTGTCGCGCTGCGCAATATTTTTCTCATAAATATTTTTCTCTTCCCAAAATTTTTGGGTATTAACCTCTTTAACAACCGCATTTGCTCTCATTTCAAGGGTTGTCTTGGGAAGGTTTAAAGTGTCTTTAAAATCTTTCTTTTCTTTTACTTCACTCATTATTTTGCCTCAACTAACTCTTTTTCTACACTATCTAAACTTTTGACAAATCTTTTCATTTTACGATAATCAAACTGTTTTTCCCATCTTGCAATAACAACGGTTGCAACACAGTTCCCGATAAGGTTGACGGTAGTTCTGCCCATATCAAGTATCTGGTCAATACCAAGAAGTATAGCAACCCCTAAAATCGGAATATTGAAACTTGTAAGTGTTCCTGCAAGAACAATCAAAGAAACTCTCGGAACGCCTGCAATCCCTTTACTTGTAAACATAAGCGCAAACATTATGACAAGCTGTTCTTCTATACTTAAATGTATCCCTGCAATCTGGGTCGAAAAGATTACAGCCATAGCAAGGTACAGTGTTGAGCCGTCAAGATTAAAAGTATATCCGGTGGGCATTACAAACCCTACAATTGTTTTAGGCACGCCGAATTTTTCCATAATTTCCATAGCCTTAGGCAGTGCCGCTTCTGAACTTGCCGTTGTAAATGCAAGTAAGGCAGGGCCGCGCAGAGCTTTTATTAAATCTTTAAATGAAATTTTTACCAGAAAACAGGCAATTGATAATACAAAAATTACAAATATTATTAAAGCAAAATATAAAGAACCTATAATTTTAGCGTAGTTCCTGAGTATCGTAATGCCGTTGCAGCCAATTGTATAGGCAATTGCCCCAAAGATACCAATCGGCGCAAACCACATTACATATTCCGTAAATTTAAACATTATTGATGCAACACTGTTTAATACATCCAGCACAGGCTTGGCTTTCGAGCCGACCGCGCGGATTGACAGAGCAAAAAAGATAGAGAACACAACTATTTGCAGCAGGTTTCCTTCTGCCATCGACTGAACAATACTTGTCGGGAATATACTCAAAAGCATTTGCCCGAAAGAGCCATGCTGAGTATATGAAACCATTTGTGTAATCTGAGTAAGCCCGGTTGTTTGTGCGCCTATATTATCCATTGCCTCACCAGGGCGCATAAGATTGGCAACTATTAAACCTATTATTAAAGCAAACGTTGTAACAATTTCAAAGTAAACAATGGTTTTTACTCCGAGTCTGCCGATACCTTTAGCATCATCATGCCCTGCAATACCTATAATAAGCGTCGCAAACAGCAGCGGTGCAATTATCATTTTCACCATTCTTAAGAACACTTCTGCAAGCACGTGCATTCTCTGCGCAAAATGCGGAAACTGCCAGCCTACAAAAAGTCCCAAAATTAACGCTATAAATATTAAGGTAGTTAATTTGACTTTTTTCATTACTCTGTTCCTAAGTGTAAATTATACAATAAAAACATCCTTGTTCAAGTTTTCTGCGGGCTCGCGATTAGTTAAAAACAAATTTTTCTATAAAGATTTTAATCCGCGTTACGGGCGTAATATATGTTTTTATTGAATAATATCCTTCATCGCCGGGCGAAAAAAAATATTTGTAAATTTATGTAACAGTTTGCTTATTTTTATTAAAGTTTTTTAAGGGAAATGCCGTTATAAAAAAGTACAGGAGACAATAAATGAGCGGAAATAATTCGCAAAACGTTAATAATACAGGGAATGCTAATAAAGTCGGCGGGAATTTTGATTCAAACAGCGCAAAAGTTAATCCGCGCATGTTTGCAGCTCTAACCTCCGGAGCAAGACATGTTATCGCACGTTCCGCACACTCGGATACACTGGAGGTCGGCGGATATGATCCGGAAATTTCTTTAAAACTCAGTATTGCCTCTGCAAAAAACGATAACTTTAAATCCAGAACTTTATTAAATGCAATAGCAAAAGAACTTCTTGCCTCTTACGGTGAAGAATTTGATTTAGATATAGAAAATGCTTATTATAATTTTAAAAACGGTATTCCTAATATAAAAGGACTCGAAAATGCAGTAGTATTTATGGGCTGCCTGTACAGAGGCGAAAAAATGGGCCGGCTTAAAATATTCAATGCGAAAAAGATGGCAAAAAAAGAACGTGCAATTATCGAAGAAGATTTAGATAACCAAACAGAAACAGAAGATAACCTTACACCGGAGGAGTCTGAAGAAGGTGAAATTATTGCTATATTAGCGGGCGATGATGCAAAATATGAACTAAAACACCGCGCAGAGCTATATTATGACTCGGTAAGCCGAACTGTACCCGAAGAAGAATATATCTTAGACGAGTACGTATCAGATGTAAATTAATTTTCCATTTTTTCTTTTTTCCTAAGTACAAAATACCCGTAAATATTATTACGGGTATTTTGTATTGTTTATATAACTCTATTCTTCTTTCTTTTTAGCCCTGCCGGTTGTTTTCTTTGCAGGTTTAACATTTGATGTCTTTGACGGGCTCTTCTTTTCCGCCGGCTTTTTTAAAGAACTCTTTGCTGTTGCTTTCTTTTCGCCCGCTTTAGATACTGTCTTTTTAGCAGTACTTTTCTTAACTGCAGTCTTTTTAGCAGTTTTCTTTGGCTCTTCTTCTCCCCCAAGAAGTTCTGCAACTGCGTCCAGTGAAACTGCAGCATTGGGGCTTATATTTTTAGATTTTATTGATCCCTTCGGCGCTGACAATTTCAAAGTGTTATTCAATTTTTCAAGCTGACGCTTTTCAACTATTTCTATTGCCTGCCTTACGGGAATATCCCAGGCTCTTGACGTCGGGCACTGTAATGGTTTTACACTCTTATACCAGACTACATCCTCTCCCTGTGTCACAATCCAGCGCCACTCAGAAATTGTATTAAACAAACAAATAGATGGAATTCCAAGCGCTCCGGCAAGGTTCATAACCCCGTTATCAGAGGATATAAACATATCCATACATTTTAAACCGGCAGCGGTATCCTTGAAGTTTCTAAGCTTATCACCTAATCTTATAAACTGTAAATTCGCCGGCACTCTATCCATCTGGTTACTCGGGTCAGACACCTGGAATGAATATATCTCAACCCCCGGTAATTCCATTAACGGGTACATAAATTTAAACGGAATATCACGGTCTGTTTCCTTACCCATTATAGACCCTTCATAAGCAACCCCTATCTTAAATTTATCGTTCTTATGGATGTATTGTTCTCTAAATTCATCGATATATTTTTGATCAACTTTTAAATACCCTTCGGGATGAGGTATTGTCTCCGGAGTAGAGTGGCAAACCAGCGGTAAATCCATCATCGGAATCACTACATCATACTTTAACCCCATAGGAATATCATCAGGATAAATATCACAACCTAGATCTGAGCCGGCAAAAAGCTCCAAAAGCGGACGTTGTACGACAATTGAAACCTTATCACACATTTCTTTTATTAAATCCAAATAACGGATAAACATTATAGAATCGCCAAACCCCTGTTCAAAGTGAAGAATAACATGTTTTCCGGATAAATCCATCTTATCATTCCAGCGGACTTTTTTATTAAGGAATATAGGCGGAAATGCTCCTTCCTGTAAGTCTTCTTTTGCAAAACGATGCATAAGAAACCTGAAACCATTTTCAAAATCACGCTTACTGACCAGATACCCGCCGTAGCTGTGAAGGTCTGAGTGGGAAGGATTAAGCTGCTGTAATCTTGCATAGTATTTATCAGCTTCTTCAAATTTTCTAAATTTACCGAGGACATAAGCGATATTCTTTATAATAACCCTGTTATTTGGTTCAAGTTCTGCTGCTTTTTTGAGATAGTATATTTGTTTATCCATATACTTATCCTGGTAATACGTTGAATACAAGTGCCCCAGCATGTTGTAAACATGAGCATTATCACCGTATTTTTCAATCATTTTTTCATAATAATCAATTGCCTTTTCATAATCTTTAATATTTTCATAATAAATATCGGCAAGATATTTATAAACTTCTTCTTTATCGTACGCATTTTCTTCATACTTTTCAAAGAACCTTAGCGCCCTGACCGGCTGTCCCATTTCATTAAGGCAAATTGCAGCATTTTTAAATATATAAGGATCCGTTACATTCTGTCTTAAAAGTTTTTTATACTGTTCAAGAGCTTTACTGTATTTTTTTTCTTTTAACAACGTATCTGCATACGTTTTCATCTGACGCATGTATTTATTCTTAAGCTCAATATCGCCAAACGCCTTACGAACAAGTCTTTCATATATTTCAAAGCCCTTTTCATATTCCTTATTTTTGCAATACTCTTCAGCAAGCGCCACATCTATATCAAAAATTAAGTCATCATTTACTTCTTCCGGCAGTGTAATAGGTTTGCCTACAATAAGCTTTCTTGATACCTGAGCCATCCTAAATTCCTCTCTATACTATGTTCCTATTATCGGGGATACCATATTTTTACAATCACGTCAAGGTTTAGAAGGTTGATATTTATTATCTCAACTCACTGCTAAATGTGTACGCTTATGCATTCCTCATAAAAAACTTAGCAATATCTTCGTGCTTAAGGATTTTTGAAATCGGTCTGCCATGCGGGCAGGTATAGGGTTGTTTGCAGGTTCGCCAGTTTTTAATTATTTCCTGCATTTGAAATAAATTTAACGAAGTATTTGCTTTAACTGCTGATTTACAGGAAGTCATTATAAGAATCTTTTCTTCAATACCATTTACATCCCCCTGCAGATTTTCAAGCAAATCATCAAGTATTTCCTTTGCATCCATGCCTGCAATTGAGGCCGGCAGTTTTTTAAATGTAACCTCTCTGTCGTTTAAAAACTCTATTCCGTACCCGTATTTTTCATAATGTGCTTTATTTTCTTTTAGCTTCTCCATATCCTCCGATGAAACAGTAAGCACATCCGATATAAACAACAATTGGGAGGATGGCTGCTGTGAAGCTTTCAATTTTTCGTAAATATATCGTTCTTCTGCTATGTGCTGGTCTACGATTTCAAGCCCCTCCTCTCGTTCTATTAAAATATAAGTCTTTTTATACTGTCCTATTATATTCTCTTCTTTTCTTAGTTCTACTACAGTATTTTGCGGTAAAAATTCTCTCTGTTTAAAAGATGGTGCAGAGATTTTTGAAATTTCCGGCGCTTTATAAAAAGAAGGCGGTATTGAATGTCTTACATCCACTGAGATATCATCATCGGCCTTATCCGAAACAAATACCGGCGGTGCTGAAGCATATTGTGAAAATGATACTATTTTTTCATCCTGTTTTACAGTTTCCTGCACCGGTGTTCTTGTTCCACCGGTTAATGCGGCTGTTACAGAAGATAATATAAAATTAAATATCTGATTAGGATTTTTGTATCGTACTTCTTTTTTTGTAGGATGAACATTTACATCAACATCTTCAGCAGGTATGTCCAATTTAAGAATGACAAAAGGATATTTTCCCTGAGGCATTGTATTCCTATACGCAGTATCAACTGCCTTTTGGAAAACCGGACATTTAACAGCACGATTATTTACATACAAGTAGTAATCTTTCTTGCTTGAACGGGTAAAACTCGGAACAGATACACATCCTGATAGCTGTAAACTGGAAATTTTGTCTGTTTTGAGAACTTCTTTCATATTTTCAGATGTCTCTTTTGAAAACAGATTGCTTACAACTGCCATCAAGCCGCCTTTGCCTATAGTTTTCATAACAGATTTCTTATCGTGAATAAGTTCAAAACTTACATCAGGATTAGCAATAGCAAGCGTTGTTATTAAGTCCGAAATATAAGAAAATTCCGTTTTCTCACTCTTTAAAAACTTCAAGCGCGCGGGGACATTGTAGAACAAGTCGCGTATATCCATAATTGTACCGTCCGCGCAGCCTGTCTTAACACTTTTTACCTCGCTGTTCTGACACTCAACGCGGGTGCCGCTTTCCGCATCTTTTGTTTTGGTTGTACAAAACACTTTTGAAATAGAGATTATGCTTGCAAGTGCTTCCCCTCTAAAACCTAAGGTATGAATACTATACAAATCATCAACATTTTTTATTTTGCTTGTTGCATGCTTTGAAAAAGCAAGTGTAATATCTTCCGCATCAATACCGCACCCGTTATCTGCAACTCTTATATTTCTGCACTCGTTTTCTATTGAAATACTTATACGTGTTGCACCCGCATCAATTGAATTTTCCACAAGTTCTTTTACCACAGAAGCAGGACGTTCAATAACCTCACCTGCCGCTATCTGGTTTATTAAATTTTTATCAAGTTGAACTATCTTAGGCATACTTTGTACTACGGCTCCATTGTAATTTTTGATACCAATATCTCTTTTATCTGGTCAAAGCGCTGTTTATCATTCAAATACCAATACCCGATCAAAGCTTCAAACGCAGTAGCCAGACGATATTCAGACTGCATATTTCTTCTCGACACAGGAACGGATAAATTTCTCGCCCGCCTTGCAAGCGTCTTTTCTTCCTCCGTAAGCAAGGCCTCAATTTGTATAAACAAATCGTGCTGAAACTTTGCGTTTACCCTGTCTGTAGTTAACTTATGCAGTGTTTCAATACGTGAAGTTTTATCAATAGTATACTCCCTTACAATAACTTCCCACACTGCATCCCCAAGGTGTGCATAATTTCTGATTGGTATTTCCATAAGTTATATTGTACCACAAGTTTATTTTTTAGATTTACGGGAAACTTTCGCAAAAACCTCTGAGAAAGGAATTATAGGTTCTAACCTGTACCCGCAGCCCTCCGATAATTCTCCGCCCATGCTCAGCATTTCTTCCTGCGGATATCTCCTGCAAATTCCGGGGCGGGATTTGTGAATTTTACATTTATTAGTTTCAGGGTCCAGATTTGTACACTCAAATATCAATCCTGTTTCATCTTTGCCAATAATTTTCAAATAGGAATAAAACCGGTGGAGATATTGAAGTTTTTCAAACTCTTTTTCATCAGTAATTACATGTTTAAAGTTTTTAACATAAATCTTACGGCAGCAGCGCCCGCAGCCGTTGCACTTCCCCGTTCTGTAATATTTACGTTTCAATATTTTTGTATAAAAAAAACGTTTTAAAAATTTAAACATTTGTAATTTTAGACCTTGCCAGTTTATATCCGCTGCTATTTGGAGGTAAGATTTCCATCACACGTGAAAAGAAACTATTTGCTTCACGAATTTTTCCCGAGTCATATAAAGCCTGACCTTTCCTTAAATACAGCTTAGACCAGTATGTATCAGGATGTACCATTAATTCTAATAATTGCAGGCGGACTTCTATATCAGAATTTTGCCCTTCTGAAAGTATAACAAGGTTCCCGTATTCTAAATAAGCCTCAAAATATCTGTTTGAATTGAAATAATTTTCTGCAGACGAAACAGATACACTTCCGTTTTTTGAGTATGGTTCAAGTGATTTTATACTTTGTATAGTCTTAAGGTACTCTGCCTGATTATGGGTAGAAACCAACAAAGTTAGGTATCTCTTTAAGAAGCAATACGCACGGGAATAATCACGGAGTTTAGAGTATACAGAAGCTATATACATATACAACCCTGCATTCTCATTGTTTAAAAACATTGCTCTTATAAAATATTTTACAGCTTCTGTGTTATCGCCTAAATCATTACATACACGCGCGTATGTAAAGTTACTTTCATAATCTGCAGGATAAATATCAAGTCCGCTTTTATAATCACGCTTGGCAGTAAATAAGTCGCCCCTTGCAAAGGCCCTTGAAGCAGTTAAGAAATATCTGCCGGCTTCTGCACGGGCATTATTATTTTCCGCATTTAACGAACGATAGAGCGCAGACCTTTTATCTTTTGTATATTGTAAAAAACGACTGCGATAATAATCTGATTCAAATTTTTGCCCCTGTTTTGCGTATAAATCAACAAGAGCAGCACAGGCACCGGAATGATCCGGTTTTAATGCACGTGCGCGGGTATAATTATAAATAGCTTTAGATGCAGAATTAAGACTTGAGTAAATTTCAGCGAGAAGGATGAAACCGTCAAACCGTCTGTCATTTAAAGCAAGAGATTTTTCCAGAAACTCAACCGCCTGTTCCTGCTTATTCAATTTATTACAGCAAAGTGCGGCATTATAATACAGTTCATCATCAACCCCGGAATTCATTAACTCACTGTAAAGAGTTAGTGCATCAGTATAATTACCATTTGAATAATACTCCCAGGCCTTTTCATACATATATTCATGAGTACTTGTTGTAGCCCAATAATCAATCCGTGACATAGTACATATATTTTAGCACATTTATAGCCCTAAGTCATCCCATAAATCAGAATTACCGGATAATTCCTCAATTGTTTTATCATCAAAAGGATCGGAAACTCCTTCTGCAAATAACTGTTCCATCAATTCTATATGGGAATTATCATTCATATCAGACATTGCTATTTGCGTAAATTTTTTTATATCATTATCCCGCTCATAAAGCTTTAATGCCGTATCTGAAATATTTGTCTGATCAATGTATAAACTTTGTGAATAAGGATTATTTGAATACGCATTACGGTTTACAAATCTTACATTATTTGTTCCTAATGTATCCGAGAGGGGTGAATGTAACAAATTATCTTTGTTGTTATCATTAATATTATTTAACATTTCCCTAAGCCCTTCCCTCTATTTTTACATGTACATTATACAATAATTAGCAAAATTGGTATCAACCGTTTAACGTATTTTTGTCCGGGTGAAAATTATATCTGAGCAAGCACGATAAACCGATAACGGAAACTATCATTACTAAAATCAAATTGTGAACAACTGCAATAGCAAGCGCCATTTCTTTATCCGCCCCATATATACTCAAAGCAAGGATATATGCAGCTTGAAATGGTCCCAAAAATATAGAAGTAGATGGCAGCATAGTAGAAAAAGTAGTAAGAGTGAGTACAAATAAAGCTGCGGATAAAGGAAATACCAGTCCAAAAGAATTAATTATAAAATATACTACAATACTTTCTAATCCCCATATTATGAGGCTGTAAATAAAAGATAATACCAGAACTTTGTTATCTTTTAAAACGGAAAACCCTTCGCTAAATGATAATGCATGATGTTTAATTTTAAAAAATAAATTGTTTGTCCCGGTTTCTTTTTTGAAAAATTTGTTTTCTATTAGATCAAAAAACTTACCCAATACCTTAGGAGAACGAAAAATAACAAACGCAGCACTAAGACTTCCTAAAAAAAGAATGCCGGCAAGCGTTGTTGTAATATTAATAGCTTCTGAAGTTGAAAAATATACTTTTACCGAAAATAAAAGAATTAAAAATATAGCGGTACCGTCTAATAGTCTTTCTAATATTACAGATCCGAAAATCTTAAGTTTTTTTTCCCCTTTTACTTTGCCTATATAATAAGCCCTGAATAAATCCCCCGCACGGGCGGGTATAAATATATTAAGCATTGTACCGACAGTTGAAATTTCAGCCAGATGCAGCCACGAATATTTAGGTTCATTTCCTAAAAACAGTTTCCATCTTACTCCGCGAAGCCCCAGAGCAATAATGTATAATAAAGTAATATACGGCAAATATGATACGTGAAAAAGTTTCAACACACTTATAACATTTACCATGTCTATTTTGTAGAATATCAACCCCAGAAATAATAATGTGATACACAGACCGATAATCTTTTTCATCATAGAAAAATTATACCATACAAAATTAATTAACAAAAAAATGTAAAGCTTTGTATTCCTGTTTATAAAGATATTTTCTTTTTTTTGTTACAAAAAGGCAATTTTTAAAAACAAAAATACTTTATACATATAAGGAAATAATTTTTTACAACGGGGAATAGAGAATTATGTCTATAGGAAATTTTTTCAAAAATGTCGGATTAGGAATTGCTGCAGGCGCGGCAATGGGAGCGGCTTTCGGGCTCATGTCCAGAGTTACACCGTTTGGCGGATTCTGGGGAGGATTTCCATCCGTATGGGGCTTTGGCGGCTTCTGGGGCGGCGGCTGTTTTCCTCCACCAATACATCATCACCATTGTCACTCATGGTGGTGCTAAAATAACAAATATTATTAGGGGGTAGTTGTTTTTCATAAAAAACACCGGGGAAATTTTCCCCGGCGTTTTAATTTGTGTTTATTCGGTGTATAATCCTGTACCGGAGGGAAAATTATGGCCTGGGTATATTTATTTTGTGCAATAGTTTTTGAGATACTGGGAACAACAGCATTAAAAATGTCAAATGGTTTTAGGACCTTACTTCCGTCAATCTTAACCATTGTATTTTATACGGTATGTTTTGTTGTGTTTTCTCAGGCTCTGAAAAGTATTGAAGTCGGTATTGCTTATGCAATATGGTGCGGGCTTGGAATATTTATGATTGTTTTTATAGGAATAGTATTTTTTCACAAAACAATCAGCATAATTAAAATAATTTCACTATTACTTATAACTATCGGATGTATAGGTTTAAAACTTGCTATTTAATCAAAGATACATCATCTGGTATTTACAACCAAAATTTCTTCTTGTAAAATAAAAAGGTAATACTTATTATGTTTAAGTAACTGCCGGTACAAAACACAGTGCAAAAACATAATAAATTAAAAATTAAATAATAAACACGGAGAGGTGTCCGAGTGGTTTAAGGTGCAAACCTGGAACGTTTGTGTGGGGGAAACTTCACCGCGGGTTCGAATCCCGCCTTCTCCGAATAAAGAAGGGTAAGCTTTGGCTTAGCCTTTTTTATTTTTAGGAGAGAAGGTGCCGATATAATTGTAATTTAACGACCAGATTGATGTAATTTAACGACCGGTTTTATTTGTACGGATACTTTGATTATTTTGGACAGCCCGCTCTGCGAGGGCGTTTTCGG
>CALVDX010000007.1 GCA_944326425.1 Candidatus Gastranaerophilales bacterium | reverse complement strand
GATTTGACTTATAGCTTTTCATTTAATGGAGAACACGCGACAACAATTAATGGCGAGGGTAAAAATCCGACTTTAGATAATATTCTAACAGTTGCAAAAAATATAGGCCTCAAAGAAAAATTTGCAAAAGATATTGCATTAGATATTCAAGAAAAAAGTTCAAAATTATCTAATTAATCTTATTCTTTTGAGCATTTAATCTTTAAATAGCAGTTTCTTTATAGCTAATAGGTTTCTGGGACATTGAGACGAGGAAAATTTAATAAAAAATCAAACACACAGCCGATTTGAGGCTGTTTTTTAGTATTGAGATGTACCGGTCTTTTCTTGCACTCATCTACTCATTTTTTGCACTCTTTTGCACTAAAATTTTGTCACCCTGAACCAGTTTCAGGCTCTAACTCGCCCACAAAGCCTATTTTGCGCCAGTTCAAAATAAGTGCAACAAAGTGCAATTTTATTCTTACTTGCAAATCGAGATCTTTTCATCAAAAATTTGTTCGGGGTATTTTGTGGTAAAAAGATTTGACCGCAAAAACGGAAAAACTGGCAAAAAAGTTCATATGGTATCAGCCAGCGGGGTGTTAGAAACAAGTCACAGGCTGCCTAATATTGATTACAATATATTGATGAAACTTACCCTTGAGCTTACAAGAGATTATGAAGATATTGAACAATTATTCAGGCTGATGTGCTTTAACGTATTTGCGCATAATCGAGACGACCACTCAAAAAATTTTTCTTATCTTTATGATGACAATAAAAAAAGAATGGCACCTGTCTCCCGCGTATGACAGTTCTGCTTTTAACGGAGAACATGCAACTACGATTAACGGCGAAAGCAAAAATCCTGATTTAGATGATATTTTAGCGGTTGCAAAAATATAGGGCTTAAAGAAAAAGCTGCCAAAGATATTGCCTTAGATATTCAGGAAAAATGTAAAAAATTATTTGATTAATCTCATTTTTGCGTTTTAAATCTTTCAGTCCAAAACCTATTTATATGTACAAATCCATCCGATTGGGCCGATTTTTGGCTTATGCCATATAATCTGTAATAACACCGTCCTTTATTAGCCTTTCACGGATTTCTTTTTTACGGCAAAATTCTCTGTCATTGGGAGAGAGCAAACGTTTCATTACCATTACTGTCGGTGTAATTATACCTAGTACCAGAATACCGATACCTATATTATTTATTATTGCACCGCGTTTTAAACGTTTTACAGTATGGAAAAATTGCTCTGTCGTTTCATTAGGTTTTCTTGTTTGATATTCTTCCATCAATTGTACAAGTTTTTTATAGTGGTCTTTTAAAGCTTCTATATCAATGTACTTTCTAGTATCTATTTGACCGGTATCTTCAGTAAACGAGAATTTAAATATATCTTTCAATCCAATATTTGATTTTCTCTTTTTATAAGTTTGAATCATATCAGATTCCATCGCCGTTTTAACAACAAAATTGTCTTTATTATTATGAATGAATTCATAAATTTTAAGTTCTTCCTGAGCCTTAAGTTTTTGAGTCAGAGCATCTTTTGCTTCCGGATTAATATTTTTATCAAGGAGTTGTTCAAAAGCTTCTAAATCCGGCTTTAACGAATTTGTTTCATAAGCCTTTCTAAATTCCGGATTTTCAATAACTCTTGCATCAAAAGAAATAGTTTTGTTATAAACTTTCTTTGCACGTTTTTCTAATGCACTCTGAAGCCAAGGACCTGCAACATATAAGAAGAATAAAATAATGGATTCTTTAAAGGCATATCCCCATCTTTCCTGCGGTCCTCTTGCGTCAACAATTCTTTCAGTAGTAATACCGCCATCCAAAAGCCACATATTTTTAACAGGATCTGCTGCAAAATCTTGAAAAGCCTTCATAAACCCGGCTCCTGTGAATGCCGGTGAGTTTTGCAAATTGTTAGACTTTTCTATTTTTGCAGGCGCCAAATCAACTCTGATACTTTGTCCCGGCTTGGCAGGATTATTTTCTTCTGCTTCCTCAGCATTTTCTTCTGCTATTATATCATCTACAATTGACTCTATTTCCTGTTCCTCAATTTCTTTTGCAGCTTCGGCTTGTGATATTTTACCATTTTTAAGCTGGTGCTGTTTGTATTCTTCCAATATATTTTTAACAATATTTTTATCCGTGTATTTTTGCTTAAATTTAGTAAGGCTTATGTATGTTGCTAAGGCCAAACTCACTGCGGCTACAAATTTTCCGGTTGCAAGCTTTCTATATTTACCTTCATTTGCTATAACTTTATTAACATTTTTCTTCAATTCATCCGGAGTATATTTTTTCAGCAGTGGAATTAAATCAGGATTTCTAAAATTTCTTGCATCAAAATTATAATCTAACCCCTGTGCCCTAAAGCCCAATAAATTGATTACACCTTTAAAAAACGGAATTCCCATCAACCAGAGAATTTCTGTACCAAACTCGTCAATAAATCTATCTAAACCCTCCTCTTTTCCCGTAACGTATGAACCGAGCGTCATACCCGTTGCATTTGTTATATCTTTAAGCCCTAGCGGTACTATAGATGACGGATTGCCTATAACTGAAAATATTTTTGCTTGTATAACCGGTGAAAACATTGATATTCCTCTAATCTGACTACTAAAACTAACCTAACTTGTATGATGTTTTTGTCGTCGTTTCATATCCGTCACTTACCTTTCTGATTAATTTAAAAACTATAAATTTTATTTTTGCCTGGTTAAGATTAAATCGTTACAATTATTTACACTAAAAAAGACCTTATATAAGGTCTTATTTTTACACAGCTGCGGGAATAACGTGTTTTGTAAAAACAAGCCTCAAAACGTTATTAGGGATTTTCGCAAACTATTAATCATCATGCTTTGATTATCATACAGGTATTTTTAATTGTCAAGTATACCTATAACTTTTGAAGTATAATACAAATTAAATTGGAGTTAAAATTAAAATGCGATTAGATAAATTTTTAAAAGTATCAAGGCTGATAAAAAGAAGGACTGTTGCCAATACTGTTTCAGAAAACGGGCGTGTATTTGTTAACGGGAATCCGGCAAAACCTGCAAAACAATTAAAAGAGGGCGATGTATTAGAAATTGAGTATGCGTCAGGGACTTTAAAAGTCCGCATTGTAAAAATTCCTGCCGGCAATGTGAGCATCCAGGAAGCAGAAACTTTGTACGAAAAAATTTAAAAGATTTACAAAAATTAAACAACCACTGTGCTAAATTATAATTATGGAAGAAAGACAATATGTACCTTTACACCTCCACACCGAGTACTCGCTTTTGGATGGTGCAATAAAAATTAAAGACCTTTGCAAATTTGCCAAAGAACATAACATGCCGGCTGTTGCTATAACCGACCACGGTGTTATGTATGGTGCTATTGATCTTTATCTTAATTGTAAAGAGGCAGGAGTAAAGCCAATTATCGGATGTGAATTTTACGTTCATGACGGCGACATAACAGAAAAAAATCCTAATGATAATCCGCTTTATCACCTTGTACTTTTGGCAAAAGACAAGGATGGATACATGAACCTGATTAAACTTGTCTCTACCGCGCACTGCAAAGGGTTTTATTACAAGCCGCGTATTAATATGGACTTGATTAAAACCTACTCCAAAGGGCTAATTTGTCTGTCGGCCTGCCTTGGCGGCGAAGTTCTTAAAAATTTAATGCGCGATGATTACGAGGGGGCAAAAGCTGCGGCTCTTAGATTTAAAGAAATATTCGGCGAGGACTATTATATCGAACTTCAGGATCACGGGCTGCCGGAACAGAAGAAAACAAACCCGATGCTCTTAAAACTGGCGCAGGAACTTAATATAAAGACTGTTATCACAAATGACTCACACTATCTAAATAAAGCTGATGCGGATTTTCATGATACGCTTCTTTGTTTGCAGACTAATGCATTAAAATCCGATGAGCACAGAATGCATTTCCCAAATAATGAGTTTTATGTAAAAACTCCTGAAGAACTTCGGGATGCTTTTAAATGGATGGATACGGAAACTTTTGATAAATGTATCCAGAATACAGTAGACATAGGTGAAAAATGCCACCTTATACTGGAATTTGGCAAAAGCCCACTGCCGCATTACGAAGTTCCTGCCGGATATACTATTGAATCATATCTGGACTATCTTGTTCATAAAGGCTGTCAGGCCCGCTACGGAGAAGAAGTGCCGCAAAATATTCTTGATCGTGTTAAATATGAACTCGGTATTATTGAACAAATGGGCTTCTCTGCATACTTCCTTATTACTTGGGATTTCATTAATTTTGCTAAAACCCATGATATTCCGGTAGGCCCGGGACGGGGATCTGCAGCAGGAAGTGTTGTTGCATACGCGCTCGGTATAACAGACCTTGACCCGATTGCGCACAATCTGTTGTTTGAAAGATTTTTAAACCCTGAACGCTACAGTATGCCCGATGTCGATATTGACTTTTGTATTGAACGCAGGGGCGAGGTTATTGATTACGTAACCCAGAAATACGGCGCGGATAAAGTTTGTCAGATTATTACATTTGGTACATTTGCCGCACGTGCAGCGATGAAGGGTGTAGCAAGAGTATTTGGTATTGAATATGCACTCTCAAACAAGTGGGCGTCGCTCATTCCTGCAACTCCCGGGGCTAAAATTGATGATGCACTGCAGCCCGGTATGGAACTGCGGGAATTATACGATTCCGATGAACAGGTTAAACGGCTTGTTGATATGGCAAAATCAATAGAAGGAATTAAAAACAATATTGGTATGCACGCTGCCGGGGTTATTATCTCTCACATGCCGCTTGATGAAATAGTTCCGGTACAACCATCAAAAGACGGAATTATTATAACAGAATATCCGATGGCTAACCTTGAAAAACTCGGGTTATTAAAAATGGACTTTTTAGGGCTTAGAAACCTTACCATGATTTCTAAAACCGTTAAACTAATAAAACGATGTCAGGGAATAGATTTAGAAATTAACAGAATACCTCTTGATGATAAACCTACATACGATATGCTTATCAAGGGTGAGACTGACGGTGTATTTCAGCTGGAATCATCCGGAATGAAAAAACTGGTAAGGGATTTAAAACCGGACGTATTTGAAGATTTAGGCGCCCTTGTTGCGCTTTTCCGTCCGGGCCCGCTCGGGTCGGGTATGGTGTCTGACTTCGTTGAACGTAAGCACGGACGTCAAAAAATTACGTATGCCCACCCGCTGTTGGAGCCTGTTCTTAAAGATACGTACGGAACAATTGTTTATCAGGAACAAATTATGCAAATCTTCCAGGTCCTTGCAGACTACACTCTCGGTCAGGCAGATATGGTTCGCCGTATGATGGGCAAAAAGAAGCTGGAAGAAATGGCAGCCCAAAAAGAGAAATTTATTACAAACTCCGCACGCCACGGGATGAGCGCAAAAGACGCGGCGGCGCTCTTTGAACAGATAGAAAAGTTTGCATCATACTGCTTTAACCGGTCCCACTCTGCAGCATACGCGTTTGTAGCATATCAGACTGCATATTTAAAATGCCATTATCCGGTTGAATACCTTGCTTCACTTCTTTCATCCGTTGCAGGCGATCAGGATAAAACGCAGTCATATATTGAAGAAGCACAAAGGTATGGAATAAGGGTTTTACCGCCAGATATTAACAAGTCTTTCCTTGAATATACACCTGACGGGCATGATATAAGGTTCGGGCTTGCGGCTATTAAGCAGGTTGGTGAAGGCGTTGTGGAAGAAATTATTAAAGAGCGCGAAGCAAACGGCGAATTTAAAAATATTTTTGATTTCTGTAAGCGTCTTGATACAAAACTTGTTAATAAACGCTTACTTGAAGGATTAATTAAAGCCGGAGCTTTTTCAAATATTGAAAAGAGCCGGAAACAGCTCCTTGATAATATGGAATACATTCTTTCATCAACCGCAAAAGAAGCAAAGGAAAAAGCAATGGGGCAGGTTAGCCTGTTTGCTTCACTTGGTGATGACGATGGTTTTAACCAAACAGTATACCAGTTAGGCGGCTCGGATGAAGAATTTGATGATAAACAAATTCAGTCATTTGAAAAAGAATTTCTGGGATTTTACGTAACCTCCCACCCGTTATTTAGTATTCGTAATAAGCTGCCATTCTTAATGACTCATAAAATTTCCGAACTTAAAGATATGAAAGCGGACGAATTTGTCACTATCTGCGGACTAATTACTACAGCAAGACAAATTCCTACCAAAAAAGACCCGACAAAGTTCTTGCGATTTATGACTTTAGAGGATTTAACGGGCAAAGTAGAAATTGTATGTTTTAACAACAAACTTGCGGAATATGGTGAAATGCTCCAGCCTGAACAAAAAGTTATTATATCGGGTAAAGTTCAGCATCGTGATGAGGATCAAACAAGTATTATTATTGACAGTGTTAAAACTGTTGAAAATTCTAACCTTGTTACCGTCAACCTGCTTGACGAGTTTAAGTATGAAGAACTTTGTGCGCTTAAAAATATTCTTGTTGAATATCACGGTTCTGATCCTGTTGTTTTATCTCCCTGTGATGAAGAGTGTAAAATTTTAACAGCATCAATGTTCTGGGTAAATTCTTCAAACGATATGGTTAATAAAATAAATCATGTTTTCAAAGATAAAGTAGCTGTATCTATTAAATCAATGGATAAAGATTAAAAAATAACAGTCCGCAGCCCCCGCAGCCAGCACAAAAAAATAAGGCGCGATTGCTGCGCGCCTTATTTTTTAATCCTGTATTAATAATTAAGCACGTTCTTTAGCAGTAATAGCAATTTTATGTCTGCCTTTTGCCCTGCGTCTGTTTAATACTTCCTGACCGCCCGGGGTAGCCATTCTTGCACGAAAACCGCTTACGTGCTGCCTTTTAACCTTTGTTCCTTCTAGTGTACGTCTCATTGTTCTATTTCCTTTTCAGCTAATTTTTCTTATAATATAAGTATAATAATTAAAAAATTATAGATAGTCAACACCGGAGGGAGAATGTATGTTAAGTAATATTAATAAAATAGGATTTATAGGCTGCGGGAAAATGGGTAGTGCAATTATTTCGGGAGTATTAAAGGCAGGATTTACCGCAGTAACCGGAGTTGAAGTATCTGAAGAGATGGCAGATACAGCGTCTAAAAGGCTGGGAATTACTGTAACAACAGATGTTAAGACTACTGCAAAAAATTCTGACATTATAATTTTAGCATTAAAACCGCAATATATTTTAGAGTGCGTTAGTAACATTAAAGATGAAATAAACAACACAAATAAAATACTTGTTTCGGTTGCCGCCGGAGTTACGACAGAACAGATAGAAAAAACTGCAGGCGGAACAATATCTGTAATAAGGGTTATGCCAAATACACCCGCCCTTATTGGCGAAGGCGTTTTTGGGGTTGCAAAAGGCAGGTATGCAACTGATGAAAACGTTTGTATTATCAAATCTCTTCTAAAAAATATCGGCTTCTGCATAGATATAGATGAAACGCAAATTGACATAGTTACAGCTCTTTCCGGATCAGGGCCGGCATTCTTCTATAAAATAATTAATGAAATGGCGCTGGGAGCAAAAAAATTGGGACTGGAATATGATAAAGCCCTCCAATTTGCATTAAAAACAGCAATAGGCTCTGCAAAAATGATTGAGCAGGCAGATATTCCGGTTGAAACATTGATTTCAAATGTGGCAACAAAAGGCGGATGTACTGCCGTCGGTGTTGATTATATGAATGAAATACATTCTGATAAAATTTTTGCAGAATTAATAAAAAGAACAACCGGTAAAGCAGAATCTCTGGGAAAAGCAAAATAAAGAGTAAAACATTTACCGCCTCATCATTGCCGCTCCTGCAAGGTAAATGCTTAGCCAGGCACTCAGGTCAGATTCATCGTGCAATATATTTACCCCCTACCCCTCGGCTTGGTATGCCCAGGCGGAGTGATTGTGGATACTTTCAAAAGCTTCGCATTCCACCTCAAACTGATCAATTATATCATTATTCCTCAGTTTTAAAACAACATCACGCAATAAATCCTCTACAAATTTGGGATTATTGTATGCTTTTTCTGTCACAAACTTTTCATCTTCACGTTTAAGGAGCGGATATAATTCACACGATGCACAATCCTCTACCGCTCTTACTAAATCTTCTATCCAGATATGCTCCTCCGGATCATAAGTAATTTTTACTTTTACAATTGCTCTCTGGTTGTGGGCGCCGTAATCAGATATCTCTTTAGAACAGGGGCAGAGCGTTGTTACCGGCACTTTTACTCCCAAATAAAAAGTATAACTTTCGTCTTCTTCTCCATAGTTTTCCAGAATCCCTTCAAAAGAGCAATCATAACACAACGGTGCACTTATTCCCGTAACCGGAGATTTTTTATCAATAAAATATTTGAATTTAAATTTCAAATATCCGCATTTCGCATTGAGATGTTCAACCATTGCCTGAACACAGCCCTGAATATCAACGCCTATTAGTTTTTTATTCCGCCAGTCGTTTAGTATTTCGACAAATCGTGACATGTGTGTACCTTTATAGTGTGCCGGCAAGGAAACCCCTGCCGTTACTTTAGCAGATACAACTATATTGTCTTTGTCTTTTCTCTGGATAATCAGCGGGAAGTCAAGATTTTTTATTCCTACTTTTTGGATTGTTACTCCCCTGCTGTCTGCAAGGTTTTGTACGTCTTTCATAATTTACACTTCATCAAAACTGTTTTGTTCTAACGCTATAAGAAGTTTAAGAGCCGCTATACGCTGGGTTTTAGGGGGTGCATTCCTTAATAATTCAATACCCTTCATCATAACAGGGTCATTATCGTACCAGCGATTGCCCTTTCCCTGATAAGTATTCATAATGTCATAAACTCTTTCTATTACCTCACCGGCAACTTCTTCCTGAAGTTTAAGCATAAAATTTGCCGCCTCATTCTTTGTTTCTTCAGGTTGAAGTTTTAAGAGTTCAAGCGCCTCTTTTAATATCGGATCATTATCATACCATCTCATAAAAATATCCTTAACTTTTCAATTATACGGTTATATTGTATAATAAATTAGCAATAAATACAAAATATCTGAAAGGCTGGTATAATGAAACTTCTTTTGATAAACGGACCTAACTTAAATCTTCTCGGGGTAAGAGAGCCGCAAAAATACGGCCATACAACACTTGCAGATATTGAAGAGGATTTAACAAAAATCGCATCAAATGGAGGGGCCAAACTTGAATGCTATCAGAGCAACCATGAAGGTGAAATCATAGATAAAATCCAATCTGCTCTTGGTATTTTTGACGGAATTATTATTAATGCCGGAGGTTATACGCATACAAGTGTTGCAATAAGAGATGCAATTGCTGCTGTTAATATTCCAACGGTTGAAGTTCATATGACAAACATTCATTCAAGAGAAGAATTTAGGCATGTATCTATGATTTCGGGTGTATCAATTGCACAGGTTGTAGGATTCGGCAGAAAAAGTTATGAGTACGCTTTAGACGGGCTTATCTGGCACTTAAAACAGATCAAAGATATTGATGTTGAAGTATAATTTCCTGATAGTTTAATCTTTATTGCAGATTTCACCTTTCTCCAGTTTTTCAACTCTTTCTTTAAGATCAAGAAGTTCGTATTTTGTTCTATTAAGTTCACACGTAACAGGGTCAGGAATTCTATTATGCATTAATACTCCGTCCGCATTATAAAATTTTTGCTTAACAACCCTGCCGGGAACTCCTATTACTGTACAATGTTCAGGTACATTATTTACAACAACAGACCCAGCACCAATTCTAACATAATCGCCTATTTCGATATTTCCGAGGACTTTTGCCCCCGCGCCGACAATTACTCCGTTGCCTATTGTAGGGTGGCGTTTAACTTCATCTTTGCCTGTTCCGCCTAGTGTAACCTGCTGATAAATTAAAACATCATCTTTTACTATTGCAGTTTCCCCGATTACAACCCCTTCTCCGTGGTCAATAAAAAACCTTTTTCCGATCTTAGCGCCCGGATGAATTTCTATACCTGTAATTATACGTGTCCAGTATGTCATAAGTCTTGGTATAAACGGAATTTTCCAGCACCACAGCTTGTGTGCAATTCTATAAGTAATAAGAGCATGCAATCCGGGATAACAAAAAATGACTTCTGCAATATTTCTTGCTGCAGGATCTTTGTCGTAAATAACCTGAACATCTTCTTTTACTCTCTCAATTGCACGTTTAGCAAGATTTTTTATCTTTTTCAGCATTGGAATAATTCTCCGGATAAGTATCTTTCCCCAAAGTCAGGAATGACCGTAACAATCATTTTTTCAGGATACATCGCCGCAAGTTTTTTAGCAGCAGCAAGGTTTGCACCTGCGGAAATTCCGCCAAGAATGCCTTTTGATATGGCCAGCTCCCTTGCTTCTTTTATTGCTGTATCCCCTTCCACAGTAATAACTCCGTCTATTACATTTTTATTAAAAAGTTCAGGGATGAAATTTGCTCCGATACCTTGAATTTTATGCAGTCCTGCTATTCCTTTTGTAATAAGAGGACTCTCTGCCGGTTCAACTCCGTATGCAAGTATATCAGGTTTTAATATTTTAAGTCCGGCTGCTGTTCCAGAAACGGTGCCGCCGCTCCCTATCCCTGCAGCGAAAATATCAACCTGCCCATCGGTTTGTTCCCATATTTCTTTTGAAGTTGTTTCTATGTGTGCAAGCGTATTGTTTGGATTAGAAAACTGCATAGGAATAAAGCTGTCTGGATATTTTTTATGTAATTCTTCTGCTTTATTTACTGCTCCCTGCATTCCATCCGCTGCAGGAGTTAGAACTAATTCTGCACCAAAGGCTTTTATCATTTTTTTTCTTTCTTCGGTCATATTCTCCGGCATCACAACAAGAAGTCTTAAGCCCATAGCAGCACAGCACATCGCAAGTCCTATACCTGTATTGCCGCTTGTAGGCTCGATTATAATTGTTTCCGCATTAATCAACCCTGCTTCTTTTGCCTTTTTAAGCATAAACAAAGCCGCCCTGTCTTTAACAGAGCCCGAAGGGTTGAAAAATTCCAATTTTAAAAGAATATGACTGTTATACCTTACAATAGGAGTATTTCCTATTAACTCCGTTATATCATTAAAAATCAAAAACAAATCCTCGCTCTTTTCCTAGATTATACCACCAGATTAATTTGTACAGCAAGATAATTTATCTTTTAAAATTCTGGCTGCATCAATTAAAGGATCAATACTTGTAGAATAAGGCGGAGCATAGGTCATATCAGCATCGTTAAGTTCTTCAACAGTCATTCCGCGGATAAGCCCAGTAGAAAGAGTATTTATTCTTTTATCGGCATCACCGGACCCGATAGATTGTGCACCAAGGATTTTATGAGAGCGCCTGTCTGCAAGAATTTTTAATATAACATACCCGACAGCAGGCATATAACCGGCCTTATCGCGTTTAGTAACAATAGCACTTACAACATCGTACCCTAAACTTTCTGCAACCTTACTGCTTAATCCGGTCCGGGACATTGTCATATCCATAAACCGTGTAACTGCCGACCCCAAAATTCCTTCAAAATCATCAACCGTGCCGCACATATTAAGTGCTGCACACCGCCCCTCTTTATTTGCTGTTGAGCCGAGAGGAATCCACATCGGGGTATCCGATATCATATTAATTTTTTCTACACAATCACCTGCAGCATAGATATCCGGAATATTTGTAAGCATTCTGCTGTTAACTTTTATAGCCCCGGATTGTCCGAGTTCTATCCCCGCATCACGTGCAAGATTAACAACCGGAGTCACCCCGCTGCATATTACGGTCATTTCTGTATTTATTGTATGACTGTTTGCCAATTTTACTCCCGTTATACTTTCCTCACCGAGAAATTCAACAACCTCCGCAGAAGTAATAATGTTAATCTTATCTCCGTAATTTTTTAAAATATAAGCAGATATTAATGATGCCATATCCTCATCAAAAGAATTCATAATACTGTGATTCCGCTCAAGAAGCGTGATACTTAACCCGTTCTGCATAAAAGCTTCAAGAAGTTCAAGTCCGATATATCCTCCGCCGAGAATAACTGCGCGTTTAGAACTTAGCATTCGATTTCTGATATTTATCCCGTCATCAATTGTTTTTAAAGTATAAATACCTTTAATTTCCCTGTTTTTAATGTCCGGGATATACGGAACAGCGCCCGTCGCAATCAAGAGTTTATCGTAAGAAGTTACAAATTTTTCCCCGCTGACAAGATTTGAAACAGTTATTTCTTTTTTGTCCGGATGAATAGCTGTAACCTCATGTTTATTAAATACTTTTATACCTTTACTTTCAAAATCGGAAATCGTACGAACAATAAGTTTGTCTGCATCCTCAAAATTCCCTTCAATATAATATGGAAGGCCGCAGGCCGAATAAGAAATATTTTCCTCTTTAGTATATATAACAACTTCCGCATCAGGAAGAAGGCGTTTTGATTTTGCAGCCGCCTTTGCTCCGGCAGCTACAGCTCCAATAATTACTATTTTCATATCAATATTTTGTACCAAACTAACTATTATAAATTCCATATCCGGGCTAGCCTTATACTACATTTATAAAAATTTTACAATAGCCGTGGTGGGCAATAGAAAAATGGTGCAATACAATTTATCCTATTAATACAATATTTGAGATAAAAACTAAAAAGCGTACATATTATCGAAGCAACTTAAGGAAGAAAGATTGTAAGTATGAATACTAAAATAATGTTATCTAAACAAGAACTTGAAAAACTGGAACTTCTCGCCAGTAACAAAAATATTTATTTAAAAACGAAAAGTTCAGACACAAAAGATTTAACCATCAGAGGGTTGATGGAAAAATTTGAAGCCCTATCTCTTGAAAATCTGCTAAGAACGGGCTATTATTACGGATTTATTGAGTTCAAAGACAAAAAATATCAACACAATTTATTTCAAATAGCACAAGAACAAAATAAACGTTATTGCCAGTTTAGAAAAACTATATTGCAGATAGGGTTTGAATGTCCCGAAGACTTAAGTTTATTCTACTTTGATATATATAAGCTTAAACAGGATAAGTTAAATGAAAACATAAAAGCAACAATAAGTGAATTATTACGCTCAGATAAAATAAAAAATTATTTAAATAAATATCAACTGTTTCTTGATAGTCTTAGTAATAAAAAAAGAAGTGAATTTATACATATTTACAGACAACTCTTTACAACAAAGGAAAACAACTCAATATCTATAGAAATGAAAGAAATATTTAACAGTACCATTGCAGGAATAGCATGCCAGGTCCGAAATTATATTGATGATGTTTTTCCCATTTTTATATCAGATTCCCTTAGTAAAAAAGACCGTAAATTCATTGATTTTCTAGTCACAGAAGGAAACAGCATAGACTATATAATAAATGAGAAAAAATCAATTGAATGGTTAAAGCAGCTTAAAAGCAGGCTTATAAAAAAATATACCGTAAAAGATTTAAATGAACTTGTAATAATATACATGATTGAAAAAAATTATCATGCAGACAACCGCGCGTATTTAAATCTGTTATTAAACATTAATATTGACAATGTCTTAAAAAACTTAAAACTGATTTCACGGTTAACAGTCAGAACAAACAAACCAAAAGTTGAACAAATTATGGCAAGCCTGAATGATTTAAGAGTTAACCAAGTCGACACCATAGTAAAATCAAGCCAGTACAAACAACTTACCGATTTGCTAAACGAAGCAGCCAGCCAAAACATAATATAGGTTTAAAGGTTTCTTATCAGCTTCTCTATTCGCACAGAAGAAAGCCCGTCACCATAGGGATTTTTAACACATAGACGGGTTTGCTGCTTTGTCTTTGAAAGTATTTTGTCACTTTCTGAAACAATTTTGTCATAATCAGCGCCGGCTAAAACCGAAACTCCGGCTTCAATACCTTCTTTACGTTCCGTTTCATACCTTAAAACAATAACAGGGCAGCCAAACGCAGGCGCTTCCTCCTGTATTCCGCCGGAATCGGACAGAATTAGGTGTGCGTGCTTCATTAAATAAACAAGATTGGGATAATCAAGCGGCGGAAGCAGTTTTATATTTTTTAAACCGGCAAGATTTTTTTCTATTTTTAATTTTACGTTTGGATTAGGGTGTACAGGAAGTACAAAAGTAAAATCAGAATATTTTTCTGCAAGTACAGTTATTGCTTTTATAATATTATCAAGCCGTTCTCCATGGTTTTCCCTGCGATGAACAGTGATTAGCACAAGTTTTTCCGTAGAAATATTTTGAGAACTAAAAAACGCCCTGCTTGCCTCAAGAACGTTCTCTGAAAGGCAGGAAAGTGCATCAATAACTGTATTACCAACGACATGAACAGTTGCCGGTTTGATATTTTCTTTTAGCAAAGCCTCACGATTAGCCTCTGTCGGCGCAAAATTTATATCAGCAATTCTTGAAACCATTTGTCTTATGCCTTCTTCCGGAAAGGGTTCAAATTTATCGTAAGAACGCAGTCCGGCTTCTACGTGGAGCAGCGGAATTTTGTGATAAAAAGCGGTTAAAGCACCGCACAATACAGTCATTGTATCTCCCTGAACAACAACAGCATCTATTTTTTCTTTATTATAAACATCATCCAGAGAATTCATAATTCTGGTCTGCACTCCTGCTAAAGTCTGGTTATCCCTCATTGCATCAAGGTTATAATCCGACTTAAGGCCGAAATATCCCAATGTTTGGTTAGAAAGTTCTTTTTGCTGCTCTGTATTAATTATCAAAACTCTGTATAATTCAGGATATTTCTTAAGCTCTAAAATAACGGGTGCAAGCTTAATAACCTCCGGACGGGTTCCAAATATAAACGCAATATTTTTCATACAGTAATTATAAATCAAAATAAATCAGAGAACTACATTACCCGAACAATTTTGCCCAGAAACCTTTTTTAGATTCAAGAGTTTCTATACGTTGGGCTAATTTTTTATTTTCGTCAAGCAGTTCTGCAATTTGTTTTGATAAAATTTCATTATCTTTTTTATATCCGCCGGCCTCGATTAAACTTTGAGCGAAATCGGATTCTTTAATATCATCGGTTATTTTTTTAGCAACAGCTTCAGCGAGCATTTGCAATGTTTGGGAACTTATATCTAAAGTCAGGTTTCTGAGTTTTTGCGGCTTACCCGTACTTTGGACTAGGGTACTTTCTGTTTCCGGTTCGATGGTTGTTAAAACCTGCTGCTGCCCCTCTGCTTCCGGAAGCTGCTGCGGCTTATCCTCAAGTTTTTCCGCAATTGTATTATCCGGATACCCCTGTGCCTTTAGTGATATTCCTCTTCTGATTTTTTTTACCGAAATATCATCATAAAATTCAATCCCGTTTTCATCCTCATAGACAGGATCTATCTGCCAGTCTGAAATAAATATTTCTAAAGACTTCAGGTCTATAAAATAATTCTCTGCGCTCAGTTTTTTTAAAATATCGTCTTTGGATAACATTTAACTTCCTTATCTCTTAAGGCTACGCTCAATGTCTCTTGTTTGAGTCTTTTTCATTAGAGTTTCGCGTTTATCATACAATTTTTTACCTTTGCCTAAACCTAATTCCAGTTTAGCAAATCCTTTTGATAAAAACAATTCCAGGGGCACAATTGTAAACCCGTCTTTTTTAATTTTAATCTCGATTTTAAGAATTTCTTTTTTGTTTAAAAGTAATTTTCTAACCCTGTCCGGCTTATGATTAAACCGGTTACCCTGGTCGTAAGGTGAAATATGTGAATTATATAGAAATATTTCCCCGTTTTCAATTTTTGCAAAACTATCTTTCAGGTTTATTCCGCCTTTACGTATAGATTTTATTTCTGTTCCGGTCAGCACAATGCCTGCCACATATTTTTCTGAAATAATGTAGTCATGAAAGGCTTTACGGTTATTAGAAATAACTTTTCTTTCCATATTGGGATTATAATTCAAAACAAAATAATTGCCAACACTCCGATTATAAAAACCTTAAGTACAATTGCCTCAATACATTTATTATGCTATAATCCGGTATACGGAGGGGCTGTTTACCATGAGATTTTTAAGTATAATTTTCACACTATTAATGTTTGCAAACACTGTTTTTGCAGCACCGTTTGAAGCGGATGCAAAAACCAAAAGAATACCTGCCGGGACTGTTTTATCCCTGCAGCTGCTTTCACCTATTGATACAAGAACAAATGCCGAAGGCGACTATTTTAATGCTATGCTTCTAACCGAACAGGTTTCCGGAGCAAATGTAATACTTCCTTCCGGATCTGTAGTCCGCGGATGCGTCAGGGGAATCACCCAGCCAAAAAGATTTTCAAAAGGGGCTGTTTTGTATCTTGATTTTGACCATGTTGTTACACCAAGCGGGAGACAGCTGCCGCTTGCAATGGGGCTTACCGGGATTACGCACTTAACTGCTGACGGCGGGATTTACGGTTCTTTGGGCTACGGAGAAGCTGTACAGGAAAACTGGCAAAAAACAAAAGAAATTACAAGCAATGCAGTTGATGTGGGCTTATCAGCAGAAGATACAATGCCGGGGCTTCAATATTTAACAACTCCTTTTTGCGCAATAGGAGGAGCAATAGGCGGTGCCGGATATTTTATCGGCGACAGCATTGCCGATATGTTTAGAAAAGGTAAAAGTGTTTACTTAAAACAAGGACAGGTCATTGGTGTACAACTTACAGAGCCGGTTGATATCCCTGTCTATTAATACGGGTAAAAAATGGAAGGCGTAGATCAAGAGTATTTAGATAACCTCAAAACCAAAGCAAGAGAACAGATAAGGGATACCGAACTTTATCAGTATAAAGGCAGTGTTTCAAAACTGCTCGGGCTAACTGTTGAAGTAAAACTTCCCGGACTTAAAATAGGTGATTTATGCTATATAGAAACATATACAGGAGAGAAAAAACCGGCAGAAGTTGTTGCATTCAAAGGCGATGTAGCCCAGCTGCTCTTATTGTATGACGGAGCCGGAATAGGACAGGGATGTCTTGTTCAAACTAACGGAAAACCTATTATTATTCCAGTAGGTGACTTTTTATTAGGGAGAATTATTAATCCGCTTGGAGAACCTATCGACGGAATGCCGCTTGATACAACAGGCGCAGTGTGGCGGCCGATTGAGGGTGCAGCGCCTGAACCTTTTGAAAGACCCATTATTTCAGAAATTTTCTCAACCGGTGTCCGTGCAATTGACAGCTGCTTAACAATGGGCTGCGGCCAGCGTCTGGGGTTATTTGCCGGCTCCGGAGTCGGGAAAAGTACTCTTCTCGGTATGATAGCAAGAAATTCAGACGCGGATGTAAACGTTGTTGCACTGATTGGTGAACGCGGCAGAGAAGTTAAGGAATTTGTTGAGGACGCTCTCGGGGAAGAGGGTATGAAGCACTCTGTTCTGGTTTGTTCTACAGGAGATCAGCCGCCGTTGATTCGTCAAAAATGTCTTCTTGCCGCAACCGCTGTATGCGAGCATTTTAGGGATCAGGGGAAAAAAGTTTTCCTTATGACAGATACCGTAACCCGCTGCGCGATGGCAGGACGTGAAGTCGGATTATCAGTAGGCGAACCGCCGACAATGAAAGGATATCCGCCGTCAATTTTTTCATGGCTTCAAAAAGTACTTGAAAGAGCCGGTAATAGTTCAAAAGGCTCAATTACAGCGCTTTACACAGTACTTATGGAAGGCGACGATATTTCAGACCCGATTGTTGACATTGTAAGGGGTATTGTCGACGGACACATTTTCCTTTCAAGAAAAGTTGCAGAAATGAACCATTATCCGGCAATTGATATTTTGGGAAGTATTTCAAGGCTTATGTCGTCTATTGCATCCCCTGAACACAAAGAGGCTGCCGGAAAACTTCGTGCAATAATGGCTTTATACCGCGAAAACAAAGACCTTATTGACGTTGGTATGTACCAGCCGGGAACAAATCCGAGACTCGATACCGCAATTCAAATGATGCCGCAAATTAATGCTTTCCTGCAGCAGAGAACATCAGACATTGTTTCTATGGATACAACTATCAGTACGCTTATTCAAATGATGCAGGGCGTAAATATTTAATTACTGTTTAATTTTGCAAACTCCGATTATTTTTTTGCCGTAAAAAAGTTAAATATTTTTTAAATGCTCTATTTTTAATTCAGGTTCAAGAGTTATTCCTACTGCATCAATCCGGTATTTTTTATACTGCGGATTTTCTCTCAAATAAGTAAATAAACCTGTCTTTATATGCTCATATTTTGTTTTTGTAACCGCCTCAAACGGAATTCCCGATTTATTATTCTTTCTTGTTTTAACTTCTACAAAAACAAGCGTATCTTTATCCATTCCGATAATATCAATTTCACAAAAACGGGAAAAGCGCCGGTTTGTTTCAAGAATTTTAAATCCGTGTTTTATAAGATAATCCGCAGCAAGTTTTTCTCCTGCCCTTCCTCTTGTAATATTACTCATCAATTAACCCCTCGCAAAGAACAAACCGTCCAAGGGCAGTTACACCGCAATATTGTCCTAAAGAATGTACAAAACAACCATTATCGCAAAATCCGCCTGATAAATAAATCTGTTCCGGTTTTTTAGCAAATACCCACGCATTATATGCAATCCCGTGTATAAATTTTGCTATAGAAGCTCTTGCCTCTCCGCCGTTTGAAATATCATCCATAATCTTCTCAAGCCCGAAAATTCCGCACGTAACTGCGAATTTTTCGGGATTAAACTCCAATTCCTCTCTTTTAAGATTATAAAACTTTAAGAGCATTTCAACCGTTGCGCCGGTAGAACTTGCACAGGATGTATTCCAGTCCATATCATGAAATTTACCGGCTTTAAACCTTATCCACTTTGCATCCCTGCTTCCAAGATCTAAAACCACAGCGTCCTCACTTACTTTCCCCTTGCAGCCTTTGGCAAGTGCAATAATTTCGTTTTCTGTAGAATTACTCATGTGCCCGCAGGAACTGTTCGGTTTAATATTAAGTGTTTTAATGATTGAGGACGGTATTATATAATATTTTCTATCCTTCTTTTCCCCTGCAAAATACTCAGCGGGGAAAATATCATTCCCGGTTGTGATTATTTTAGAATAAGTTGTTCCCGCATCCAAGTATATCATCTCAACCTCAAAAACGCTTCGATTTTAGCTTTTATAGAATTATTGATATAATCATCTACATCAATGTACAGACCGTTGTATTTATCTGCCAGATACTTTGCAAGCTGGGTTTTAGAACAGAAAGCCTGTGCATAAAACACAGTTGGTACATCTGTATCAATCTGCATTTCTAACTCTAAATCTGCCGGAGTACCTGCCTCAACACAACGCGTCCAGCCGTAAAGATGTGTAGTATCAGGGAAAAGTTTTAAAATTTCATAATCATTAGGCGGAACACCCCAAAACCCGAATTGCGGTTTTATTTGAGAATAATCTGCATCAGGAACGCCGTCCAAAATATTATTCATTATCGTATTAAATTTTTCAACAAGCGGTAAATTACTTGTGCATACTCTTATCGGGCGCTTGGGTTCAAGTTTTTCATAAACAGAAGTTTCACAATCAAAACCGAAATCAGTCAGAACCCGCGCTGCAAACCATCCGCTGTCACATTTGTCTTTACCGATAGGAGCAACGATTTTAATGGGTTTAAATGCAAACGCATTATTTATAATATTTTTAATTATTTTACAGTATGCTTTTGGCAAAATTTCTTTATCAGGCACCCCAAAATCAATATCCAAATCAACCCACCGGCTGTCTGGATACTGGTTTCGTATTTTTTTTACTAACTGCGGATCAGGATATCCCCAAAAACCTATTATTTTTTCATCCATAACTAAATGATTTCTTTGTATTCTTCCGGATTATTTAACAGGTCATAATTAATTTCGTTTTCGTTATCTGCAATAGCGGCAGCCACAACAGCATCAGAAGTAACGTTAACAAGAGTTCTGAGCATATCGGTAACTCTGTCAAGCGTAAGCAGGAAGCCAAATCCTACAACCAGTTGTTCCGGCGATAATCCCATACCGTTTAGGATAAGCGCAATTGTAATTAAACCCGCACCCGGAATACCCGCACAGGTAGAAGAAGCAATTACCGCCAGGAAACAAATTTGCAAAATCAGGAACGGAGTAAGAGCAACATTATAGGCCTGTGCAAGGAAAATAACCGCAACGGTTTGCAAAAGGGCTGTACCATCCATATTAAGAGTAGCACCCAGCGGTAGTACAAAACTAGAAATCTTATGTGATATCCCGCGTTTTTCACAGCAGGCAATTGTTAAAGGCAGGGTAGCAGAAGAACTCGCCGTCCCGAATGCCACCATCATAGCTTCCGCAATTGCTGCATACAGCATCCATACAGGAACCTTTGAAAAAATTCTTAAGAAAATCGGATAAACAATCAACAATTGGATTAGGAAACCGAGAGTTATGACTCCAACGTACTTTGAAATACTGGAAAATACATCAAGCCCGAACGCCGAAACATTGACTGCAGTAAGAGCAAAAACACCGGGAGCCGCAAAGCACATAATCCAGTCTGTAACTTTCATTGTTGCCGCAAAGATCGATTCAAAGAAACTTACAAACGGGCGGTTAGTCTCACCTGTTTTTGCAAGAGCAAGAGCAAAGATTACCGCAAATACAATAATTGCAACCATATTCCCTGTTGCAAGAGCCTCAAGCGGGTTTTTAGGTATAAAGTTAAGGAATATATTAAGGACATTTGCACGCTGAGCTTCAATAGTAGCAGCAACTGTTGCCTGAATATCACTTGCAGCAAACTCGCTTATGTACTGTGAAGCACTTAATCCGGGTTTAAACACTAATGCAAGAACAGCGCCGATTGCAACAGCAACAAATGTTATTATTGCGTAATATCCTATCATTTTGGTGCCGAGTTTACTAAGCTGCTTATTATCACCTATACTTGTAATTCCGATAATTATAGCCGAAATCACGAGCGGTATTACCACCATCTGGATAAGCCTTATAAATAATTCACCAACAAACGTTAGAATAGTCATTACGTAGTGTTGGTGAAGATTATATTTATGAAGGAATATTCCGGCAATCATCCCGAGAATAAGACCGGAGAATATATGCCAGTTTCTTTTCAACCCTAAACCCAGTGCTATTAAGACCTGCATTTGTATTTTCATTCTTTAATTCCTTATTGAGATATTATTTAACCTATATATTTTACTAAAATTTTAAACAAAATTCAATACAGAATAGAGATGAGATTTGCGCTGATAATAATTAGAATGCTCTTTGAGATCTACCAATAATAAAAAAGCAGGGTGCAACTAACTCCCTGCCATAATATAAGGTTTGGTATATTATTGAACATAAACTTATGCATTCTGCCTAAAAGAGTATAGGAGTTTGATACATTACTCCGTATTTCCTCTAGTCCTTACAGCTGCATTTGGTTTAGTTCAGTGTAAGTATTTAGTATTCTGTTTCTGATTTGTATTGCCATTTGTGTACTTAAGCTTGCTTTCTCTGCTGCAATCATAACTTCGTGAACGCTGATATCCCCGCCTGATGCAAATATTTCTTCTGCACGTTCTGATGCTTTTCTGGCTTTATCCACTGAATTTAGACCGTCAGAAAACGCATTACCCATAAGCTCTATGAAGGGTTTTTCAGGTTCTGTTTTTGCTAATTTTTTTTCTTCAAACAAAAGAGTATTATCAAAATCTTCAGGATTCTGGACATCAAACATTGCATGTCCTTTTAGAAATTTATTATACTCGCTTACAGCATCCAAATTATTATATTCAGGCATTGAAAAACTTGTTATTTCCATTTCTTATACTCCTTAAAAATTTGTTCCGGCTGTTACATAACCTTATGTGGAACTATTTTCTCCCATTTAAACATTTTCTATATATTCATAGCAGACTGAATCATAGAAGTAACGTTTTGCGCAACTGTAGCATTTGCTTCATACGCTTTAGAGGCGGCAATCATATCAACCATTTCTTCTACAATATTAATGTTAGGGACATTAACATATCCCTCTGCGTCCGCATCCGGGTGTGACGGATCATAAAGCATTTTCACCCCGTTTTCGGAATCATAAATCCGGTCAACCTCAACCCCGCTTGAAATCATACCAGTATTAAGCGCGATACCTGTATTCAGCATCATATTTCCTGTTGACGGGTCAAACTCCGCATCAACAGAATTGGCGCCAAAGTTTTGCGGCCCGCGTGAAAGGTTATCTTCATAAATAGCCTTAAATGATACATTTTTCTTTATATAAACTCCCGGAGAACCGTCAGGATTACGTGTTGTATTAACGTTTGCAATATTACTTGCAACCGTATCCATTTTAATACGCTGAGCCATCATTCCTGATCCGGCTATATCAAATGCGCTGAAACTCATAATTACACCTCCTGTCTATCTTTATTGACCACCGGTTATTATTTGTGATATACCTTGAAAAGCACGGCTTTCCAGATTGGACAAAATAAGATATTTTGTACCGGTTTTGGATAAATCCATCATTTCTTTTTCTAATTCTACATTGTTTCCATCGGTTGAGGGCCCGTTATAAATATCATCTACAATTTGCGGATCGAAATCTGCCATTATATCAGATTGTAAATACGCCTTCTCCTGCACCGTAGGAATCCTATATTTGGGAATTTCTCTTGTAAACTCATTTATTGAATTAGGATTATATTTAATACTGTTTTGCCCTTTAAGATAATCTTGTAAAGCCTCACTCTCGCGGATTTCATTTAACTGGCTTTCAAAAGCAACTTCTTTTCGTACATAACCCGGGGTCATTACGTTGGCAATATTAGCAGAAACCGCTTTCTGACGCGCCATAAGTCCGTCCATCCCGAGCTTCATTAATTCCATTGAATTTGATGTTATTAAATTCATACTTCTATCCTCCGGATACCTAAACTATACCCATTGATATTTCAAACTCCGTTGACTCTTCATCTGACTTAAGAAGTTTAATCTGTCCGAATTGATCCTCTATATCCTTCTTGCAAATAACAAGGCCCAACCCGCTGCCGGCTGCTTTTGTAGTGTACCCCTCGTCAAAGATTTTTTCAGCATCTTTAACCGGATTTCCGTTATTCGATATGCGGACTTTTATAAACATGTCCTCAAGCTTTGTTGATAGAGTAATTAATTTTTCTTTTTGATTTTTCCCGTTTTCGTCACCAATTTCTTCTATATTAAATGCTTCTGCAGCATTTTTTATAAGATTTATTAAAACTGATATAAACTTGTTTTTATCAGCAAGAATTTCCGCTTCCGTGTTGTTTGATACACAAAGCTCTATTCCCTTACCCTCTAAATATACTCCTGCAAGAGAAACCGCTTCATTTATTAATTCTTTAACTTTGCACGGTTCAAGTTTATTTTCATCAACTGTTTTAAGGGATAACAAGTTATTGTTAGCCATACCGACAGCTTTTATAATACTGTTAACCGCGTTTTCAATTGTTTCACCTTCAATATTATTTTTTTCACAGTATTTACGGATAATTTGTGCATAAAGTTCACATATCGACAACTGATTTTTAATCTCGTGCGCAATATATCTTGTTTTTTTATCGTACCCTGTTTGCTCTTCAATGGTTTTGTCCATCTCTTCACGTTCAAGGTCAACCGCAATAACTTCCTGTGTTTGAGAGTTATACATATCAAACAGGTTAAGCATAACACTGTTTAACATGTCGTTATCCCGTCTGTCCGGACGGAACTTTTCCATGTACTTTTTCAGACTGATTTTTGAGTTATCATTAATTATATTGAAACCGTCATCAAGAAGTCTTGAATTAAATTTTAAATAGTACCCTGCATAACCATCCACCGCATCAAGAGAAAAATCCCAGATAAAAACTATTCCGTAGCGTTGTGTAAGCAGACAGAGGAATTCTGTGTCTTCCCATACGTCCTGTTTGTATGTTGTATCTTTCGTGTAGTCAATAAGTTTGACATCTATATACTTGAGCCTGCTCAGCAGCCCCTGATAAGGAGTTTTATCCAGCAGCCTGTAGACGACCAAACCTTCCTGAGGAGAGTTCAAAATCGGCTCAACAAACGCCCTGAACATTCCCTCTACCGTACGTCTGGTTATTGTCTTATTTTCCTGTAAAAAAATAAGATTTTTTAACAAATTCTTTTTCGGTACTACTCTTTTCATTATTATAATTTAATCTTAACTTTTTTATTCATAAACCCATTGTTAATTGCGTATAGAACAGCCTGTGTTCTATCATTAACCTGTAACTTTTGAAAAATGTTATTAACGTGCGTTTTAACCGTTGTTTCCGATATAAAGAGTTTATTAGCAACTCCTTTATAAGTAATGCCCTGGGTTAATAATTCAAGAACTTCTTCTTCACGGTGGGTAAGCGCATCAAGGAAGTTTTCTTCTTTAACTTCTACTGCTGCCGCTTCATCACGGAATGTCTTTTGGAAATATTCAAAAAACCTTGATGAAATAGCAAGCGGAAGATAAATTTTTCCGGACAGTACTTCTTCTATTGCGTAAATTAATTGTGCAGAAGCCATTGTTTTAAGAATATAACCTTTTGCGCCAAGTTTCATTGCTCTAAATATCAAATCCGCATCATCATATCCGCTTAATACAAGAACTTTTGTTCCTAGTCCTAATGCTTCAATATCTTGCAATGCTTGCAGCCCGTCTCTTTCCGGCATATTCATATCTAAGATTACAATATCCGGATTGTGACGCTTGATTAATGTAACTCCGACATTAACACTTGTTGCAGCGCTCACTACATTAAATGTGCCTTCTAAGTTTAAAAGCTCCTTAATTCCGTTCACGTGTTCATAATTGTCATCAATTAAAAGAACACTTGATTTCTGTTTGAACTCACGTCTCATACTATACCCTCTCCTCAAAAAAAATATTAATTAATTATCTACACTAAAAATATTACAACCTTTTAGATGAGCTCTACATCCACATCTTGATTGATTTTTAAGTGGTTCGGCATAAATAAAAAGATGTACATCTTTAGATTAATTTTCCCCCTCAAATCCATGCACAGCATGCCTTTCAAAAAATCAAGAGTTTTTTAAATGAGGCATGGAAAATAATATTTATGCAGGATATTTTTTGCCGTAGATTTTATGTGTACATCATCTTAACGGAGGGTTTTAAGATTAAGAGAAAAAATTAAAAATGAGTAAAAAATGATAATTCTGAAAAAGCATTTTATTCTGCGAAGGTTAGAAGTTTTAATTTAATTCTTTAGATTATAAAATATCGGATACACTGTATACAGAATCAATTACACCATCGTACAAAAATAATTTCAGGCAAAATAAAAAACCACCCGATATATCGGGTGGTTTTTATATTTTTATATAACCGTCAAATTAGTATGTCATACCGGTAGTTGCCGGTTTCTTTTGCGGAGCAGCACCCGGAATAGATTGCCAATTTGCTGCCATAATTTTTTTGAAGGATTTCAGCGCTGTATCTTCCAATTCGCCGAGTTCCTCTGCTTCCATAATAAGTTCTCTCAATGGAAGAAGTGCACGTTGATCTCTAAGAACACCTAATGCCGCTGCAGCACCTGCCCGTACCAAATCATTTTCATTTTTGTTTTTCATAACATCAATTAATGCCGGTACTGCTCTGGTATCATTTAATTTGCCCAATGATGTTACTGCGTAAATTCTAACATTTACCCATTCATCATAAAGCATATTAATAATCTTATCTACAGCTTTTTTATTACCAATTTCGCCTAATGCTCTTGTTGCATCACAACGAACATTAACTTTTTCGTGATCTAATGACTTCATTAATGCATCGGTTGCAACGTCGCCGATTTCAATTAACGCATCAGTTGCAGTAATACAAACTTGTGAGTTTTCATCATTAAGAGCTTCAACAAGCGGTTCAACAACGATTTTACCGCCCAAACGTCCGAGAGCTCTTGCAGCACGTACACGAACGTCAACATTTCTATCTTCACGAAGTGATTCAATAAGATACTTTGTTGCTTTAGAATCGCCTAATTCACCCAGAGCTCTTGCAGCATAAAGTCTTACTGAGCCGTTTTTGTCATTTTTCAATACATCAATTAACGGTTCAACTGCTTTTAAGTCACCTAATTCGCCTAAAACCCTTGCAGCATTATATCTAACCTTTTCTGAACTGCTTGTTCTTAAATCAGAAAGTAATTCGGTGAATGTTTTTCTTACTTGTTTTTTCTTTCCGCTGACAGTAATTGCCATAAACGTAACCTCCGTTTCACGAATAAATATATATCTACACTTACATTATTATAAAGTATTTTTATATTGGATAATTGCTTTTGAGGATATTTTTTGTAAATTTTTCGTTACATATATTCTTTATTTTCTTTATATTCCTAGTTTTTAGCCTCACACTTTATTTATATTTTTTAAATCTTTTAAAATAATTAAGCGTAAAACCTACACTTATATAATAACATATTTTTTAAAATAGTCATCACCTATGAGGATTTATTAACAAATTTTAAGTATTTTTTGAAAAAATTTTAACAAGAATCAATCTATTATTGAATTTTAAGCAATATATAAACATGTCATAATGCTACTAACCGGGGATAGTAATAACGAACTCGCTGCCTTTTCCAACCTCGGAATTTACGGATATTTTTCCATTATGTTTTTCAATAATTTTCTTTGATATAGCAAGCCCTAACCCTGTCCCCACACCAACTCCCTTGGTTGTATAACCTGCAAAAAATATTTTATTTATATCATCTATTCCGCATCCGTTGTCTTTTATACGCACAATCAGATTTTTATCGCAATACTCCGTAGAAATGATTATCTCACCTCGCTCCTTTATAGCCTGGCAGGCATTTACAAGGATATTCATAAAAACCTGGTTTAACATGTTCGGGTAGCATTTGACAAGCGGTATATCGCTGTATTGCTTGATTACAGTCACTTTGTTTTTAGTTTCGTGCCTTATCAAATCTAGTGTAAGGTCTATTTCTTTATTTATATCTGCCTCCTGCAGCTCCGCCTCATCAAGCCGTACAAACTTTCTTAAACCTGTTACTATCTTATTTATACGGTTAATTGCTTCTGTATCAATTGTATTAATTTCGCTCAGAATTTCTGCTGTATCAGTATCTTTAAGGCGTTTTATCAATTTTACAGCAATTTCATTATTTGACTTAATAGAAGCAAGCGGTGTATTAATTTCATGCGCAATTCCGGCTACAAGCTGCCCTAAAGATGCCATTTTTTCAGAATTTATAAGTTTTAACTGTGTATCCTTCAACTCTCTTAAAGTCAGGGTAAGTTCTTTTACCATTTTTTCATTTTTTTCATAAAGTGCCGACTGCAAAAGAGCACTGCCCAACTGGGAGGAAATACCGTCAAAGATTTCAAGCTCATCATTCAGCCTGCGGGTTTGTCTTGTAAGCAGTACTAATACTCCCAGCAAATCTTCCTTATTATAAATAGGAACAACTATCCTCTGTACACGTTCAGGAAACGGCTTTGCACCGTTATACTCCCGCAGGCAGTAATTATACCCGACCTGCTTTGCCTTCAATTTTTTTTCCGTATCGTCATCAAAGTTTATAACTTTTCCTGTTTCTTTTTTAACAGATGAAACCGTTATTTTATAACCATCACCATATTTTTCAGCATAGTAAGATTTGAATGTGTTGAACATTATTTCAAGCTCTTTAAGAGTAGATTTAAGAATTTCAGGGGTACTTATTGAAAGCCTTATAATGTTAGAAATATTATTAAGAAGCAAAAGCTTCATAGCCTGCGACTGTGCCAGCTGTTTTATTTTTTGTAAACTTTTATTTTCATCCTCCAGAGTCTTATTTTTACGTTTAAGTTTTTTATTCTCATCATTAAGAGTTTGCGAGCCCACTTTATCGGTAACATCCGTAAAAACTATTATATGGTAATTATTTCTCTTGGTCGTATTCATATCAAAAAACATATAGTCGCTGTTTTTTGTCAAATAGCTCACATGTGAGGAAAAATCTTCATTAGAAACCAAAGCCTGCGAAATAGGGTTATGAGTCTGCACATCTCCGCTATTTAATGCACAAATTTCATAATTTAATTTATGGGAAAAAGATTTGAGAGTAGTAAAGTCACTAAAAAAACGTTTAAAAACATTATTTTTAAACACAACAGCTTTATCATCCCTAACCACCATCACCGCAGAATTAAAGCGGTTGAAAAACTCAAACTTTTCCATACCCCGATTATATCACAAACTCTGTTCAGTGACAGCAGCATTTATATGTCATTAAAAACTATGTCCATAAGCGGCTAAACCAGCCTGACGGACCATTATTAAATGAAGCTTCGCCGACAGGAATCTTTATTGTGTAATCCGGTGAAAATGTAGTTTTATCAAAATCGGTATTTTTTCCGTCCGAAGTTGAGCCTGCAGGAGCGTGTTCAACAATATAGTCCTTATTATTATTCATAAGAACATTTTCTGCCAAACCAAAGTCAGCTTTTATATCGTAACCGTTAAATCCCGGCGAAAAAGCCCCCTGCGGTTTAACTTTAATTTCAAAGTACTTTCCGTCATCACTCAGTTTTATATCGTAATATTTTTCATAATTATTCTGCTTAGCCTGTTCAAGTTTTTCTTCAGGCGTAAAATCATAATAGTCAAGAACACCTATATCACGTGCATTTCTTGCCTTTTCCTGTAATTTAATAAATTCCTGTTCTGTTATATTTGAGAGATCAAAAACTTTAATAACATCTTTATCTTGTACGGTTAATGTAGCTTTTTTAACCGGCTGATTTGTTTTAGCATCAACAATATTGACTGTAACAGTATTTGGCATGTTTCTTCTCCTATAAAATATCCCTTATATTTCTATAAAGTTTTTAAGGAAAGAAAAATTGACTATTTTTTTACAAATTGTAAAGAAATGCCGGTTTCATAAACAGAACCGGCATTCTGACTTATTTTTTGCTTTTGTCAGCAAACTCGCTGTCTACCCGCAGGAATACCGGCTTTATATCCTCTTTTGAAATAAGTTTGCCCGGTTTAATATTATCACAGGTAATATCATCAAGTTTTGTACTTATATCATAAGAAAGCTGTTTCGCCATAGATTTTGCAATATTAGGGCAGTAAGGGTAAATAAGCGATGCAATTACGCACATTACCTCTAATACCGTTGCAAGGACAACTCCGCACTCCTCCATTTTTTCTTCTTTTGCAAGAGTCCACGGCGCATTATCCGTAACATATTTATTTGCTGCATCGACAAGTTCCATAATCTTTTGCGCAGCCTCCTGAATTTCAAAATAATCGAAATGGTGCTTTACAGCCTTAATTGTTTCCAGTGATTTTTCATATAGAGGGGAGTCTTTTTTAAACTCAGGTTTTATTTCCCCGTCAAAATATTTTACAAGCATTGATAAAGTTCTGTTAAGCAGGTTGCCCATTGAATTTGCAAGATGCGCATTAACTTTTTCTTTAAAATCTTCGTCGGAATAGTTTCCGTCTTTTCCGCAGGGGGCAGCAGATGCCATATAATATCTAAACGCATCCGGATATTCAAGATTGAAATTTTCTAATACGGATGTCGGAGAAACAACATTGCCGAGAGATTTTGACATTTTTGTTTCATCAATCGTTATCCATCCATGCGCAAATATATGTTTAGGCAGCGGAAGTTCAAGCGCCATAAGAATAGCTATCCAGTAAATACTGTGAAATTTGAGGATATCCTTGCCTATTACGTGAACATCAACCGGCCATAATTTTTTAAACTCATCAGTTTGAGCATCAACATCGTACCCGACAGCGGTTATATAATTTGAAAGCGCATCAATCCAAACATAAATCACCTGTTCGGGATCATCCAAGACATCAATTCCCCATGAAACATTGGACTTAGCACGCGAGACAGAGATATCCTGAATATCCTCCAGCTGGTTCAAAACCTCATTCGCTCTGAACGAGGGCACTATAAAATCAGGATTTGTCTTTATATGTTTAATTATTGCATCTTTGTATTTAGTCAACTTAAAAAAGTAATTTTCTTCTTCTACAACCTCAGGTTTTTTAAGGTGATCAGGGCAGAGCCCGTCCTCTGTTAAGTCTTTTTCATTAAGAAAACACTCACACCCGCTGCAATAAAGTCCTGTATAAGAGTGTTTATAAATATCACCTTTTTCCACCAGTTTTTTAAATATTTTTTGTACAACTCTTTCGTGATAATCATCGGTTGTTCTGATAAATCTAGTATAATCAATATCAAGAGCCTTCCATGCATCTTTAAACTTTTGGGCGTTCATGTCGCAGAGTTCTTTTGGCGTCATACCGTTGGCGGCAGAAGTTTTTTGAATTTTAATTCCGTGTTCATCGGTACCTGTAAGCATAAACGCTAAGTCAGCCCTTTGTGAATAGTGGCGGTTAATAACATCGGTCAAAATCTTTTCATACGCGTGACCGATGTGCGGAGCACCGTTAACATAGTCTATCGCGGTTGTACAATAATATTTTTCCATCATTTTTCCTCTAAAAATATAATTTACCGCTAAATTTTAGCATAAACAGGAATAAATATCACTCGATAATTCTTTCCGTGTACATTTGGGGCGCTGCAATATTAATCAATCGTCTCTTTCGTCAGATTTACCCTTTCTCACACATTATTCAACAAAACGAATTTCAAATTTTAATTCGGATTCCTGATGCCCGGACACAGGTTTTTTATCCCAGATTTTAAACTCAATGTTTGCAGGATATGACGTAACCCTGAATACAACTTTATCATCAACAGGATAGAGTACATTACATTTTACACCCGGCTTCTTATCATCTTCACAGAAGCTTCCGCCGACAATAGCGTCTTTAAATTGGTATACTTTTTTAGAAATATTCTCCGGATACGGGAATTCTATATTTTGCTTTCTGTTAACTTTAGCCCACTCATACCCGACATCACGGGCATTAAGACCTGATAGCTGTAAATAGTTACACTTAGTTAATGCCTTTGTTCCTTTATAAATAACAATAATTTTATTATTAACTACATCAAGATACAGTCCCTTGGGCACAAGCCTTAATCCTTCATCAGAACACACAGGAAGCTTTTCATCCAGATGGTATGTTGCAATCATCACCGGCGCAATAAGTATCATGGGATTATTGATAATCCTGCTCATTGCGGACACTCCTTTAGCCTTTCTCCGGCAATCCGTACGATTATCAAAACATACAGATTTATCAAGGGCAAACCAGGCGCCTTTATCCTCCATTTTTTCCCATACTGACTCATTAGGCGAATAATCAAGCATCTTGGCAAAGTTAGAATCAATATTCCCGCTTCTTAAACTTAGAATAAAATCCTTTGATAAGCCGTTATAATCAACCAGAGGATTAATCTTTGCCTTAACTGCAGTATCAGGAATAATTTCTAAAGCCCGCGTATTATGGTAATTATAATTATCTACAGCAAGTTTTGCCGCAATATAAATCATAAACACAAACATTAATGTAAGAAATAAAACATAAACCCAATTCAAAAATTTAAATATCTTTATTCCCCACCCGCCTTTAATTTTAAAAGTATTAACAAGGGTATATATAGCGATAGCAAAGAATACTATTTTTAAAACCAACGAAGCAATAGCAGCAGCAGTAAGTATCAATGTAGAGCTTACTCCGTTCAAAAGATTGCTTAATAAAATTGTAATAATCATTCCTAAAAATGATACGGTCAATAATATAATGTTCTTTTTCATATATTTCTTATCCTCGTATTATTAATATTAGCACAAAATCCCCCAGAAATATGATTTACATAAAAAAAATATATCATAAAATAGACCCTGAGGGAGGGTTCATTGAAACGTATACTGGCACTTGCGTGCTTTTTGCTTATTATAATCGGCTGTCAGTGCGCTCAGGCAAAACAAGTCTGGGAAAGTATTACAGTACAAAAAAATGACTCTCTCACTCTGGAAAACTGTATTGATATAGCTATTCACAATAACGGCGATATAAGACGTGCCTATATGAATCTCCAAACCGCAATTAATAATATCGGGATTGCCAAATCAGCATATATTCCGACTATCTCCCTCGGTGCAGGCATTTCAGGTGCTGAAGATACAAGACCCGGCGGCGGAACGTCAAGAACTTTACCCTCTGCTTCTGCTACACTACAACAGTTAATCTGGGACTTCGGAAAAACAAGCGCATACATTAGAATGTACAAATTTAATAAAATCATTGCGCAATTACAATATGAAGATTCAATGCACGATACGATGTTTGCAGTACAAAGTGCTTATTATAACGTCCTTGCAACAAAAGCTTATGTTGATGTTGAAAAAGCAAACGTACAGATTAATCTTAGAGATTATAACAGAACAAAAGCTTTTTTTGAAGAAGGTATCCGTTCAAAAGTTGATATTGTAAACTCGGAATATAACCTCGCACAGGCAAGAATCGCATTAATTGAAGCTGAAACAAATTACCAGACTGCCTGGGTAAGTTTAAATGACAGTATGTCCGTTTTAAACCCGCCTGAATATACAATTGAGAATACAGAAACGTTTAACCTCTCCGACAATTATTATCCAACAAGTTTTTTAACAGCAGACAACACAGGGAAAACTGCTACTGACGCAAATATTGATGTTGCATTTAAATCTGCCGTGGAAAAAACAGACGTAATAGGTTCTTACAAATACGAAAAATGTCCGTATACTTTTGAAGAAGCAATCAATTACGCTTATGAACACAGACACGATTTAAGAGCAATGGAAGCTTCTAAAAAAGCTATGGAGGAAGAATTAAAATACATTAAGCGTCAATATTATCCGACTCTCAGCGGACAACTTGGATACAGTTTCTCAAACACAAAAAATTATTCAAATAATAACTACTCTATAGGAGTTAATCTTAACACAAGTTTTAATATTAAACAGATTAAACATGAAATTGACAATGCCAAAATTCAGGTTGATTACGTCGAGAGCCAGATAGGAACATTAAGACTTGATATATTCTGTCAGGTACAAGATGCCTATATTACAGCCATACAATTGGAAAAACAAATTCCGCTGATGGAAGTAAAGGTTCGTCAGGCTCTGGAAAACCTTGAACTTTCAGAAGGCCGTTATGAAGTAGGTATAAGTGATTTTATTGAGCTACAAAATGCCAAAGTTAACTATAATAATGCTTGTAACGAGTATGTAACACTTGTGTATAATTATAACTTAGCAAGAGCGGATCTTGAAAGAAAAATGTGTATGCACCACTACAATTGCGAAAGCACAAAAGAAAAAGAAGCAAAAAATTTAAATAAAGGGAAAAAATAAATGAAGAAAAAATTATTCCTTATTCTAATATTAATAATAATCATCGCAATAACAGGCGGCTGTATATTAAAATCCCAAAAATCCGACAGTTCATACAGGCTGCAGCCGGCAAAAAAGCGGGATATAACACAGGTTGTTGAAGCTTCAGGAACAATAAATCCTGTTAATACCGTAAGCGTAGGTTCGACAGTATCAGGATTAATCAGTGGTTTATATGCAGACTTTAACTCCGTTGTAAAAAAAGGACAGCTGCTTGCAGAAATTGACCCGCGGACTTTTCAGGCAACGGTAGACCAAAATCAAGCATCATTATATAATGCAAAAGCCACATTGCTGGAAAGGGAAGCAAAACTTGAACTTGATAAAAAGATGTACGACCGGTATAAAAAACTTTATGAAAAACAGTACGTTCCGTTATCCGAAGTTGATCAGGCAGAAAGTGATTACAAGGCTTCATTAGCGCAGGTGGCCGCAGCAAAATATCAGATTAAAAGGGCAGAAGCTGAGTATAACAGCTCTCTTGTCAACCTAGGATACACAAAAATAACCGCACCCGTAGACGGAATTATAATAAGCCGTGATATAGATATGGGGCAGCCGGTTGCAGCAACTCTTAATGCGCCGGAACTTTTTACAATTGCGCAGGATATTGAGAAAATGCAAATAGAAGTTGCCGTATCAGAAGCTGATATTGGCAAAGTTAAAGAAGGACAAAAAGCAAAATATGTTTTAGACGGATATCCGAATGACGTCTTTTACGGGGTAGTAACACAGGTTCGGATTGACTCTACCACAACTTCTAACGTTGTAACATATACAGTTATTGTAAGCGTTGATAACAGCGACTTAAAAATAAAGCCCGGTATGACCGCAAATGTTTCAATAATTGTATCTGAAAGTAAAGACGTACTTGCAGTGCCTAACTTCGCACTCAAATTCTCTCCGCCTGAGAATACCCGGCGTTATGAAAAACAGGGACTCTGGGTTCAGGAGAAAGGTAAGCTTGTGAGAAAAGAAGTTGTAACAGGAGCAAGCGACGATACATTTACGGAAATCGTTTCCGGAATTAAAGAAGGTGACCTTATTGCAACAGGAAGCGGAAGTACCGTAAGAAATAACAAAAACAGCGGAAGGCCGCCGAGGATGTTTTAAAAAATGCCGTTAATAGAAGTAGAACACGCAATAAAAACTTATAAAATGGGTGAAGAGTCATTAAATGCGCTTAATGATGTTTCTCTGTCCATTGACGAAGGCGAGTTTGTAGCAATAATGGGTACTTCAGGTTCGGGCAAATCCACTTTTATGAATATGCTTGGAACTCTTGACAAACCTTCTTCCGGTAAATACCACCTTGACGGGGTTGATGTATTTAAACTAACGCCTGACGAATTAAGTACAATAAGAAATCTTAAACTGGGGTTTGTGTTTCAAGGGTTTAACCTTATATCTAGAACAACTGCTCTTGATAATGTAGAACTCCCTATGATTTATAAAGGGATTCCTGAAGCCGAGAGACACAAACGCGCAAAAGAAGCTTTGAAAATTGTTGGGCTTGAAAACAGAGAGTTTCACCTCCCAAACCAAATGTCCGGCGGGCAGCAGCAGAGAGTTGCAATTGCACGTGCTATTGTAAACGATGCCCCGCTTATACTTGCCGATGAGCCTACAGGAAACCTTGATACACGCACAAGTATAGAGGTTATGAATTTCTTTGTAAAACTGAATGAGGAAATGAAAAAGACAATCGTTCTTGTAACCCACGAAAATGATATTGCAGAGTATTGCCGCAGAATTGTTACATTTAAAGACGGCAAAATTATCTCGGACATATCAAATTCACCGAAGAGGGTAACATTATGATAGACTTTAAATCAATCGTTAAAATGGCTTTAATATCACTGAAAGTAAACAAATTACGCTCAGGCTTAACAAGTCTGGGTATAATCATCGGTGTAAGCGCTGTAATTATAATGCTTGCAGTCGGCACCGGGACAAGTACAAAGATTACCAAAGATATGGAAGCCATGGGAAGTAATATGCTGACCATTCGTTCTTCCGCGGCAAAATCCGGAGGCGTAAGCCAGGGTTCAGGCTCAAGACCGACTTTAACAATAAAAGATGCCGATGCAATAAGAAAAAATGCGACGGGAGTAATTGCCGTCGCACCGGTTTTAAGCGGGACACAGCAGGTTACTTACGGAAACCAGAACTGGTCAACAACAGTTTACGGAACAAATTCCGCATACTTATACATAAAAAGCTATGATATCGACTTTGGCAGAAAGTTTAACCGCGATGATGACAGAAATAGTGCCAAAGTTGCTATTTTAGGCTCAACCGTTGCAGCAGAACTATTTGGTGATTTAAATCCCATAAACAAAATTATAAGAATCGGCGGAATTCCTTTTAAAGTTGTCGGAGTCTTAAAAACCAAAGGTCAATCAGGCCCGATGGACAATGACGACCTGATATTTATCCCGATTTCGACCGCGCAGAAAAAAGTATTTGGTACAGATTTTCCGGGAATGGTAAAAATGATTATGGTTAAAACACGGGATGCGGATGATATGGATCAGGCCGAAAAAGATATAACTGAAATCTTAAGAATGCGCCATCATATAACCAAATATCAGACCGATGACTTTAGCATAAGAAACTCGGCTGATTTTCAGGAACGATTGAAATCTTCTGCACAAACTTTTGCAGTTTTACTTTTCTCTATTGCGTCGGTATCTTTGATTGTCGGCGGAATCGGGATTATGAATATTATGCTGGTTTCAGTTACCGAGAGAACAAAAGAAATAGGCATACGTATGGCGATAGGCGCTAAAGCATCTGATATAAGGCTGCAATTTTTGATAGAATCCTTTATCCTTTCAATATTCGGCGGTATAGTAGGGGTACTTGTCGGTATAATCGGCGCAAAACTCGTTGATGTATTTTCTAATATGACAATAGTAATTTCAACGTTTTCAATAGTTCTATCCCTCGGGTTTTCAGGATTTATAGGTATAGCGTTCGGCTACTATCCTGCATACAAAGCATCGCTGCTTAATCCGATTGACGCGCTGAGGTATGAGTAAAATGAAAAAATCAATAATAAAACTGATTATTTATACTATACCCGGTATTATAGTATCAGTGGTTTTGTATAATATTGAGCTTCATAACAATTACATGCTCAATAGACACATAATAAACCATGTCCACTACGGTATATATATTGCTCCATTTATAGGTATTGTATACTGGTTGTTTACCCGCGGACTTGATGATTAATATATGTTTACCCCTGTCCCTCATTTCGGTAGCCTATACCTGCCCTATAGCCGGATATTGTATAGAAAATCGGCAATACCGGCTCTATCCACTTTAAACCCGACATTACAGATATAGTTGCAATATCATCAGTATGCAGTCCTATATCCAGAGCCTCCGGATGCCTGCCGCAAGCATCGGTATTATTATGCGGCTGATGTTTGCACATTTTATCAAAACACGGGTCAATCAGTTTCTTGCCTAAATAGTTTGCAATTGCATTCCCCCCTATTACTCCGGTACCTATAATCCCGCCGGTCATCCCTGCAACTCTTGCAGATTTTGAACGGATTTTGAATGTTTCAAGCATTTTTAACGCGGCACAAGCCCCGATATTACATAGAAAAATATTTGCCAGAAACTGATATGCCCCCTCTTTAACCTTGTTTGGCATATTATTTTTCCAGTTGTCTTTTGTCATAGCATCAGCAATGCACCCGCTTGCAACTCCGCCAATAACCGGAATGAATCCAAGAACAGACAGCCAGCCGATTTCCGTAAAAATATCGTGCGAAGTAGGCGCCTCCGGCTCCGGAATAAGGTTGTTTAAGAACCGTTTTATCTCCTTATCCTGTTTACCCTTATTGTACAAATATTTTATTTCAGAAAATTTCAAGAGTTTGTTTTTTGATTTATTAAGGATTTTCTTTTCTCTCTTTCCAGCGTTTCTGTTTTGTAAAAACTCCTCCGCAAGTCCGGTGTTTCTTTTTATTATATCTTTTTTAGCAAATGTTTTTTCGCCGTTTCTGAATATTTTTGTTGCAATTTTGGGTGCATACAGTGCCGACCCGATAGTTCCCGCCATAATCATACCGCTTTTAATAAAAGTAGTTTTTTTATGCTTTTCCGGTGAATGGTATGTATCATACCCCACATACCCTGCACCCAGTCCGCAAAGCGTATAAGGCGCCGCTTTGTGGATTTTGTTTATCAAAAGCGGCTGATCAATGTATTTTCCTGCAATTTTTAAGGTTTCTCTTATTTTCATTATTATAAAATGTTAGTTTAGCCTTACATTTATATAATAATACGGATTGATGTATTGTCAATAGTTTACACTACTATTTTAGATAATTTTATATCAATTATCGATATTTTAATAAAGCCTATTAGAAAAATATTAAAATAATAATTTTATCGGGGCTATGCCCCCCGCACCCCGCACCAAATTTCTTTCTTTTTGTTGCGATGCAAAAAGAAAGAAACTTGGGAAAAGAAAGAAAAACACGCTTCCAAAAACACTTTCTAAACTCAACCCGAGCCTCGTTAACTCGCTGCGCTCAGACAAAACGAGGCTTGTTATTGTTTCGTTAAGAAACTGTAGAAAAATAAAAAATTAAAATTGAAGAACTAAATTTATTTTTCAGACAACTCTGCTTTTATGTGTTCTAAAATTTCCGGATATTCTTTTATCATTAACTTGTACGCATCTTCAAGCGATATCCCCGTACCGTTTTTGTGATTAATATTCATCAAACCGCAAGATTGGGAGCTGTCTATATAATTAATATCCGCTTTGTGCCCGAGGATAGTCTGAATTTTTGTATTGTTTAAAACAGCCATAGCCCAGAAATAGACATCATCGTGAGTAGGCAGAAGTCGTTTTATTTTCTCTATATCATAAACATCCTTATGAAGTACACCCGGAGGATACATTACTCCGAACGCTCCAATTTGCTGGTGCAGAAAAACAGGTTCATAATTATCCTCATAAAGAAACTTACGCGCGGAAACCGGATGGAGTTCATCATCCTCATCAAGTTCAAGTTTTACAACGCGTCTTGCGTAAACATTATTGCCGTTTTTTAAATAAGCATTGTATAAACTTGAAAGTAATTCGCTGTCATAATACGCATCATCATCAACAGTGACTATAATATCATCAGGGTATTTTCTGAGCGTAGGCAGGAGTTTTTTGTATGACTTTAAATCTTCGCACCAATCAATAGTAAGTCCATAATCTTTTAATCTTAACAATTCTGCCGGCAAATCTTGTTCTCTGTTCGGAAACTGTGAATCTGCCAGCCAGAGAATAACTTTATCCGGTTTCAATGATTGTGTAAGCAGAGTATTCACCGTTAGGTGCACGCAATTTATTCTACCCGGGTGAGTGGTTAAAGAGACAATCAGCCGCGGTGTTCTTTCTTCTCTGTTAAGTCCGTATTCCGTCGCCTCTTTGTACTTAAACCTTGATTTATGTTTTATTTGTATTCTGATACCCAGAAAATAAATTACATAATGTGAATCTATGTCTTTGATAAAAAATACTTTATTTGCACGCATCACTTAATTCCTTTTCCAATGATAAAACGGTATCATATACCTGCCCGGTTGTTACATCATTTTCAAAAACAAAAGTATGCGGATAGAGTTTTTTATCCGGCGCCCAATCTTTTGACGGTCCGACTTCTCTAAATAAAATAATTGTCGGCGTATCAACCGCATAACTTAAGTGTGCAGGTCCGGTGTCGACGCTTACCGTACACTTAGCGTTTTTTAAAACTGCAGCCAATTCAGAAATAGATGTTTTATCAGTCAAATCAATAAAATCACATCCTGCAGTTTTAAGCTGATCCAGATATTTCCGGCATTTTTCTCCATGTCCCGTACATACTACTTTATAAGATTTGCTTAGTTTTTTTAATAAATCTATTGCATAATCTACCGGCAGGTCTTTGGGCGGATTTTTACTCTCTGGACAAAATACTACATAATTTTCGGGTGCCGGTAATAGTGTTTTTAAATTTTCCGGTAATTCCGGCGGATTGTATTTTATCGGCAAATCTACTACTTTATTTTTTATATAAAGCGACAGCAAGTTTGTATGTCTGGACTGAATTTTACCTTTTCTTGTTTTCCAGTAGAATAAAACCTTTTTTGCGCCGATACATTTGGAAATAAAAAAATTCCTTTCATTTCTATAGGTTAAAAAACATGCATCTGGGGGTAAATGCGGAAAATCCCTGATAAAATCCGATATACCTCTTATCCCTTTGTGTTTATCTATTGTCAGAACACTGTCAACGCCTTCCTGATACAGAGCTGCATCTTTAAATGGTTTATCCGTTACAAATACAAGTTTGGAAGACGGATAATATTTTTTTATATTCTGGCAAAGTCCGTTGCACAAAAGAACATCGCCTAAGCCCGCTGTATTAAATACAACAAAAACATCGCTTTTTTCTTTGACAAACAACGGTTTTATATAACTGCAGAAAAGTGCCTGATAATACCTCGGGCGCAGCCAAAACAAAGGGCGGTATTTTATATATCCGAAGAAAGATGCAATTTTATTCTTCGTATACCAGTATTTTTTTTCTTCCTCTGATAAAGCCCACGGGGTACACTGAAGATACCTGAAATAATAATCCTTATGCCAGCTGAAAGAACCGAAATGCCACGGTTTTTGTCTTGACACAAAATGAATACAGCGAGGAATAGTTGTATAACTGGAGCGGTTTGTAAAATTGCTGGACTGAACATTCCATTCATCTTCAACAACTTTTATCTTACCCTTAAGTGCTTCGTTGATAATTTCCTGATCACCCATTTTAATTGTTTCAAAATTTTTGAGTGTGTAATCAAGAAAAGCCTGCTCAACATTTTGTTTCCGCATATTGTCTAAATCCATTACAAGCATGCCGGAATTTACATAATGAGGATTACGTTTCAGCATTCTTTTATTAATATCTTTTACGCCGGCAACGGGTGCATCTCCTAAATCCTTATTAAATAAAGATTTGAGAGATGAATTTATCACAACATCACAATCAAAATATATTACCCGGCTAACAGACGGAAGGATTGATGTAATTTTTAGCCTGTAATATGCCGCAATTGTAAGATACGAATGAGTTTTAATAGCCATATAATCTTTAAAAAGATTGTTATCAATTTCAACAAAATTAATCTGACAATCTTTTATATTTTTAAGCGATAAAATTTTTTCTTTGTTATCCTGTTCAATTCCGCCGTCAAGAACGTAAAAAACTAGTTCATCATCATGGTTCGCGTTTACTAAAACTGATGCAATAACAACACCTGCATACTTTGCGTAATTATTGTCGCACGCAAGACATACGTTTATCACGGACAATTTCCAACTCCTTATTTCATATTTAATATGATAACATGAATATAATTTATTGAAATTACCACCGTAATTAATTCTTTATAAAAATTTTTTAAATAAAAAAGGGGATTTATATTGTATTTTACACTAAAAAAGGTTAAAATTGTCGCCCTGAACTTGTTTCCACAACTATCCCGAATAATTTGGCATTAATTATTTATATAACAATATATTATTGAAATAGAGTATCTTTAAAAAATATCAAGACAATAATTTTATCGGGGGCTATGCGCCCCCAAACCCCGCACCAAATTTCTTTCTTTTTTATTGCGATGAAAAAAGAAAGAAACTTGGACAAAGAAAGAAAAAACACGCTCCCAAATACAGTTTCTAAACTCAACCCGAGCCTCGTTAACTCGCTTCGCTCAAACAAAACGAGGCTTGTTATTGTTTCGTTAAGAAACTGTAGAAAAAAGAAGAAGATAAATATCAAATTTATCATGGACAGCAGTGGAACTTGTTTCAGGGGCTTACTACCGGTAAGATTCCGAAACAAGTTCGGAATGACATTATACCTGTATTTTGAGTGTATTTGGTGTAACGTTGTATATAAGTTCCTAAAAAAGAACCTTGAAAAAAATATCTGTTTGTTATGTTATAATTAAATAGTAATTAAAAAGCCGATGTAGCTCAGCTGGTAGAGCAACTCATTCGTAATGAGTAGGTCAAGGGTTCGAGTCCCTTTATCGGCTGTTTTTATAATTAGCTAATAGGATATTTTTGGAAAAAGTAATATAATATATTTTAATATCCAACCTCATCTTTGATTCTCTCATTATTTTCACATTTTTTAAATTTTTACTCGTACACCAAATTTTATCATAATTTAAAGAAGTGCTTTGAATGTATAAATTTATAATTAGTGTATTGTAATTATATTTAATTAACTGCTTTTTAGAATTTATACATATTTTAAACTTTCCATTGATTCTCCTCTATAATAAATCACACAAATAACTTTTCGCTCCCATTGTATTAAAAATCAATTAAATCCCTAACTTTAATATTCAAATTATCTGCTATTGCAATTAATAAATCTAGACTGACCGAACGTTTTGCCGTTTCAATCTTTGCTAAGTGTTCTCTTGAAATATCAAGAATTTCTGCAAGCCTATTCTGTGAATATTTAAGCTTTTTCCGTTGAATCGCGATATTTTTACCTAAACTTTTAATTCTTTCCAGTGATTGTTTTGTAGTCTTATTGTTCACAAAGTAATTTTATGTTACATTACTTATAATGTATGTAGCCTAAAAGAGAACAAAATATGAACAGATTATTTTTTATTGATTTTGCAAGATTTTTAGCAATATTTTTTGTTACAAGTTTTCATGTTGCCAGATTTATAGGGGTTAATAATATGCATTCATTCGGTAAAATATTTAAAAATGCATTTATTACCGGAGGATGGCTTGGCTGCTGCTTATTTTTCTTAATTTCAGGTTATTGCCTTTGCAAAGTATACGATGAAAAAAAAAGTTATTTTGATTTCCTAAAAAAAAGATTAATTAAAATTCTACCTGCATACTACATTGCCATAATCATCTGGTATTTTTTAGTTAAAATGGGAATAGCACCAAAACCGATAGGAATATCCGCTATATTATCACATATTTTTCTTGTTCATACTTTTGATAATGCAAATTTTTATTCGCTAAGCGGAGTTTTCTGGTTTTTAGGAGTTTTGTTTAATTTTTACTTAATATTCCCGCTACTGTACAAGCTACAGAAGAATACAAAATACGGTTTAGAAATCTCTACAATTATAATATTTGTTATAGCAGTGTGGGCTTCAGTACACTTTCATATTAAGGGCAGTGTCTATAACAAATCTATACTTATTAATTTGCCTTGTTTTGTCTTTGGAATGACTCTTTATAAAAGACCAATATTAGAATTTTTTAAGAATAAATATTTTAAATTACTTTTACTTGTTATTACTTTAGTTTTGCTTATTTTTGCAAAAAGCAAAGGCTTTATTGGAACAATGATAGATTTGCTTGCAATAATTGAGAGCCTTTTAATTGGTTCTTTATGCTTTTTATACAAAGAAGAACTTGAAAAATTACCAGTATTATTAAAAGATGGTATAACAAAAGTTGCTGTAGCATCTTATTCAATATACCTTTACAACTACATCTTTTATGCCACCAGACCTGTTTATAGAAATTCAACAATGGTTTTTATATACATTTTGCTTGTTTTTGGATTTGGATTTTGTATGTATAAAATAATAGAACAGCCAATAAACAAACTTAGAATACGACTCAAGCAATAGTTTTTGCGTTTTTTATATTAGATAAAACACCAGGGGCGGCATCTGCCGCCCCTGGTTAATAATTCTTATTTATACTGTTCATCCGTAACCGGATCAAGCCAGGTTGTCTGATTAGTTTGTGCGTTCGTTTCAAGCGATATGTGAGCGAACATTCCGTCCGGCCCTGCCCCGTGCCAGTGTTCAACATTGGGCGGAATCTTTACTATGTCACCGGGTTTAAGAATTTGAATTTCTTTTCCCTTCTCCTGATACCTGCCTTCGCCTGCCGTTACAAGGAGGATTTGTCCGCCGGAGTGTTTATGCCAGTTTGTTCTTGCCTTCGGCTCAAATGTAACATTTCCGATTGGCGCATTCCAGATTTCATCCTTGGGGCTTAACATATTCAGATAAGTTGTTCCCGTAAAATACTTATTATAAGGGTTAATTTCCCCCTGTGCAAACGGTTGTTTAAAATCTTCTGCCATAACAGTGCTGCCTCCTATTATTGTAAATACGGCCGTTAATATTGCTAATTTTTTATACATAAGTTACCTCCAAACATTTTTCTATATCGCTGACTATAAGTTCCGGCATCAAATGATAACGCTGATACAATTCATTGAGCGGTACTCTGTCCGGAAATTCCTTATCCGCCCCGAAGTTGAGAACTTTCATACTTGAATTACCGTAAAATCTTGCGATTTTTTCACCGAACCCGCCGTTTAAAAGCCCGTCTTCAAGCGTAATAACGATTTCGTGGTTCTTTTTAAGTTCATTGAGTAATTCTTCATCGCAGCCGGTAATGAAGCGCGGATTGATAAGTGTTGCATCAATACCGAGTTTTCTTTTGAGTTCTTCTCTTACCTTTTCACCGAGGCTGTAAAAATTACCCAGGCCTATTATTGCAACTTTTTTCCCGCTATGGGTAACTTTGAATTTGTTAAGTATTGAATAGTCAGTATCATCCTTCACCCCTGTTGACTTAAGCGGGATTGCAGGCACTCTTATTGCAACGGGGTGCTCATTCTGGTTGTATGAGTATTCAAGCATTGCAAGGTATTCTTCTTTACAAGTTGGTGCAAGATAAACCATATTTGGAATATTTGAAACCAGCGGAATATCAAAGACGCAAAGGTGGGTTGCATCCGCGCCGGAAATCCCGCCCCAGTGTACAAGCAGTGTTACAGGTGAATTATTTAAACACAAGTCCTGTGATAACTGGTCATAGGTTCTTTGTACAAAAGATGACATCAATGAGAGTACAGGTTTTGCGCCCGATTTTGCAAGCGCAGATGCGTAAGCAACAGCGTGTTCCTCCGCAATACCTACATCTGTATATTGTTTCCCTAATTTGTTCCTGAAAGTTGAATCAAATCCGAAAACACCCGGGGTTCCTGCTACAATGACCGCAGTTGCAGGGTTTTGCGCTGCTTTATTTAGGATAAATTCTTTTGTTACTGAATTATAATCCTCAACAGGTACTGACAGCGCCGGTTTATTTTCGTCAAGTGTCCCCGGCATAATCCAGTGGAACATTTCTTTGTTTTCTTCCGCTACCTTTAACCCGTGTCCCTTTAAAGTATGAATATGCACTACAACCGGATGGTTAGTATCTTTAACCTGTTTTAATGTTTCAATAAGTGATGCAATGTTATTACCGTCCGCAACGTAGTGATACTCAAAACCGAGGGATTTAAAGAAGTTGTTTTCTGATTTGCCGTTTGTTTCTCTTAATTCTTTAAGATTTGAATATAACCCGCCGTGGTTTTCTGCAATAGACATATCGTTATCGTTAACGATAATGATTATATTGCTTCCGAGTACCGCTGCATTATCAAATCCTTCAAACGCTTCACCGCCGCTGAGCGACCCGTCGCCAATCAGGGCAATAACGTTTCCTTTTTCGCCTTTTAAATCTCTTGCCTTTGCCACACCTGCCGCGAGGCTGACTGAAGTAGATGTGTGTCCTACTTTGAATAAGTCGTGTTCACTTTCCTCAGGAGCCGTGTAACCGGTGTATTTAAGGTATTTATCAGGATCCGTAAACCCTTCTTTTCTTCCGGTTAATATTTTGTGCGGGTAGCATTGGTGAGATACATCAAAAATTATTTTATCTACAGGAGAATTAAATACATAATGCATTGCAATTGTTGCTTCAATAATCCCGAGATTCGGCCCCATGTGCCCGCCGGTTGTATTTACTTTTTTTATAATTAACTCCCGCATTTCATCCGCAAGAGTATTCATCTCATCAATCGAAAGATTTCTTAAATCCTCAGGGGTATTAACTTTGTCTAAAATCATTGTTTTCTCCATCCTTCTTTAGTGCTTATTTGTACGTTTTATATTTTTAAATTGCGCGTGTTAGTTACTTGTTAAATTTTTATACATTTCTGCCTTTTTCATAAGCGTCTTTAAGAGCGTCAGTATTTTTTACTTCGCCCTTTTGCCATACACCTGCACCGTAGATTAAGCCGGCTTCCCTGACATTATCAAGACAGTCGGTAAAACCACGGAATCCGTCAATTGTTCTTTCAAGGGCCGCTTGTCTGTCATCGGCAGCAGTTGCTATAAAATAGAAATCTTTGTCCGTTATATGTGTATATCTTGCGCAGCAACGGTCAATAAAAGTTTTCATCTGCCCGTTCATTGTATAAAAATAAACCGGTGTTGCCATAACAATTACATCTGCTTCTACCATTTTATCAAGGATTCCTTTCATATCATCTTTTTGTGAACACGCTGTATAATTGTTAGTATTACAAAATCCGCATCCTGTACAATAATTAATTTTCTTATCTTTTAAAAATATTTTTTCGGTATCATTACCGGCATCTTTTGCGCCTCTGATAAACTCATCACATAGTATATCCGAATTTCCGCCTTTTCTGGGACTTGCGGAGATAACCAAAACTTTTTTACTCATCATTGCCTCCTTCTTAATAGTACTATTGTACATTTGAGAGTTGCTATCAATCAAGCCCCTGTTTTAAAAATTATTAACTGTTAATATTATGCCAGCAATTTAGGAATATCATTGGGATAAAACCGTCAGTAAATCTGCAATGCTTGTTTAGACTTTAAGCGCACGGAGCGAGTTTAATACTGCGAGGAGCGCAACCCCTGCGTCTGCAAAAACGGCGCCCCACATTGTCATAAGCCCGACAGCACCGAGGGCCAAAAATATTATTTTAACCCCAATTGCAAATACAATATTTTGTTTAACAATATTCATTGTGCGTTTTGCAATTTTAACGGCAGCAGGGATTTTTGACGGCTTGTCGTCCATAATTACAACATCTGCAGCCTCAATTGCTGCATCAGCCCCCAGCGCGCCCATTGCAATACCAATGTCCGCCCTTGTTAAGACCGGCGCATCATTTATTCCGTCGCCCGCAAAAATTACTGATTTGTCTTTTGTTTTTGTATTTATTATTTCTTCTGTTTTTTCAACTTTATCTGCAGGGAGTAATTTTGAGTAAACTTTATCTACTCCGAGTTTTTCTGCCGCAGCAAGAGCTGCAGACTCGGAATCACCCGTAAGAATAACCGTTTTCACACCTGCTTTTTTAAGTTCTGATATTGTGCGTTTAGAATCTTCTTTTACTTCGTCCGCAATAACAATATATCCTGCATAAATTCCGCTTTTTGTAATATAAACAACCGTTCCCGCATCATCAACCGGTGTATATTTAATATTTAGTTTATCCATTAAAGCAGTATTGCCTGCTGCAATATATTCACCGCCAAGGTTAATTTTTACTCCTTTGCCCGCAAATTCTTCAACATCGGAAATTTTTGAAGTTTCGATTTCTTTACCGTATGCTTTTTTAAGAGAAAGTGCTATCGGGTGGTTTGAATAATTTTCCGCATAAGCAGCGTATTCAATAATTTCTTCTTTACTAAAGCCGCTTATTGGAACAGCTTTTACAACTTCAAACTGTCCTCTGGTAAGCGTTCCCGTTTTATCAAAAATAACAGTATCCGGTTTAGACAGAAGCTCTATATAGTTGCTTCCTTTAATTAAAATACCGTGTTTTGCTGCACCGCCAAGCCCCGCAAAAAATCCTAACGGAACGGATATTACAAGCGCACACGGGCATGAAATAACAAGGAATGTTAATGCTCTGAATATCCAGATATTGAATGCGCCGCCTGTAATAATCGGAGGAACAACTGCAAGGATAACGGCGCCTAAAACTACTATCGGCGTATAGTACCGTGCAAATTTTGTTATAAAATTTTCTGCTTTTGCTTTCTTACCGGCAGCGTGTTCTACAAGTTCCAGAATTTTAGAAACCGTTGATTCTCCAAATTCTTTTTGTACTTTTATTTTTAAGTATCCGTTTGTGTTTATACATCCGCTTACTGCTTCATCACTCGTGTTTAATTCTCTCGGTGCAGCTTCACCAGTTAAGGCAGAGGTGTCAACAACCGCGCTTCCTGAAACCACAATTCCATCCAAGGGTATTTTTTCACCGCTTGTTACAACAATTTCATCCCCGACTGCAATTTCTGACGGAGATTTTTTTACAAGTTTACCTTCTGTCTCAACATTTGCGTAATCCGGGCGTATGTCCATTAACTCAGTGATTGAACGGCGGGATTTTTCAACCGCTAAATCCTGAAAATACTCGCCAATCTGATATAAAACCATAACCATAACGGCTTCGGGGTATTCTTTAATTGCAAACGCCCCGAGGGTCGCTATTCCCATAAGGAAATTTTCGTCAAAGAGTCTGCCCTTTTTAATATGTAATAGAGCTTTATACAAAACATCAGCACCTGCAAGGAGATAAGCCGCTGCAAATATTATAAACGCCGCCGCTCCGTCAACCTGAAAAGCCGCTGCGAAAATAATCAGCGAGAAAATAATCCTGAAAATTCTTGTTCTGTCTTTTTGTGTATCGTGGTGGTGATGTTCGTGTTCGCACATATCGGCTCTCCTTTTTACAATTGAATAATTATTCAATTATTGTACTAATATTATAATTGAATAGTTGTTCAATTGTCAAGTGTATATGGCAAAATTTTTTTGTAAGATAAAACTATGCAACGCTCATAAATCAATAGCCGCGGGGTTTTATATTTACTCCCTTTATTTACCCCTGTTACATTACTTAACACAGTTGAATAGTTATTCATCTGTTATATAATTACTAAAGAGGAAGCCATGGAAAATAAAAAATCGGACTGCGAAGCAATAAATATAGAACTTGTCAATAAAATCAAGCCTAATATGCCGGATATGAATTTACTTTATGAGCTATCGGATTTTTTCAAGGTAATGGGCGACAGTACAAGAATACAGCTATTGTGGGCATTGGAAGAAAGTGAAATGTGTGTCGGGGATTTGGCTGTACTTCTTAATATGACAAAATCCGCAGTTTCACACCAGTTAAAAGTCTTGCGCGCAGCAAAACTTGTACGCGCTAAAAAAACAGGAAAAAATGTATATTATGCTTTAAGTGACCACCACGTAAAAACAGTGTTTGAAAAAGCACTTGAACATATTTGCGAGTAAGCGGATTATCTGACCGGTCAGGGTTTTCCTGTTAGAATTACAACAATAGGAATATACCAATATGAAAATTCAATCAATTAACAATTATTACATCCCTCATAAACAAACAGCCCCCAAAACACATACAATCACACATACTACACAACTTACACCGGTTTTTCAGGGCAAATACACATACACAAAAACGATAGGCGGATTGTTCGGAACAGCTGGAGCTCTTGGTGCAGTTATAGGAACGGCTATTCTTGGAGGAATTTCTCTCCCTATTATTGCCGTATATACAGCCCTTTCTGCGGCAAGCGGAGCAATTATCGGGCATGAATTTGATAAAAATAATAACAATGACGAAGATAATAACACTAAGCAAACTATTAATAAAACACCCTGAGTTTTTTCTTTAAACTTATTTATTGTATAATATTTAGAATAATATATAATTATGGTAAAATAAAACACGAAGGAGAAATAATTATGGAAACTTATGGAATTGAAAAACTGGGTATCATAGCCCCCAAAGCGGTTTATCGCAACCTTACTCCTGCACAGCTTACAGAAGCGGCATTACGCAGAGGTGAAGGGACTTTAAGCAACACAGGTGCATTAGTTGTTACAACAGGTAAATACACCGGACGTTCACCTAAAGACAAATTCATTGTAGACACTGACGGAGTCCATAATGAAATAGCATGGGGAAAGGTAAACAGACCAATCAGCCGTGAAAAATATAACTCAATAAGAGGTAAAATAACCGCTTATTTACAAAACCGTGAAATCTTTATCTTTGATGGATTTGCAGGTGCAGATAAAAAATACACTCAGAAATTTCGTGTCATAAATGAGCTTGCAAGCCAAAACCTGTTTATTCATCAGTTATTAATTCGTCCAACAGCTGAAGAACTAGCAAGCTACGGAAATCCGGATTATACAATCCTTTGCGCTCCGGGATTTAAATGTGATCCGGAAGTTGATGGTGTAAATTCCGAAGCAGCAATAATTATAGATTATGAAGCGCATGAAATCATTATTTGCGGTTCACAATATGCAGGCGAAATTAAAAAGTCTGTATTCTCTACGATGAACTATATAATGACAAAGAAGAATGTTCTTCCGATGCACTGCTCAGCAAATATGGATCCGGCAACAGGAGAAACTGCCGTATTTTTCGGGCTTTCAGGAACAGGAAAAACCACTCTCTCTGCAGACCCGGCACGTAAATTAATCGGTGACGATGAACACGGCTGGTCTCCGGATGGCATTTTTAATTTTGAAGGCGGGTGCTACGCAAAATGTATTAATCTCTCTGCCGAACATGAACCGGAAATCTACAACGCAATTAAATTTGGCTCTCTTGTAGAAAATGTTATTATGGATCCTGAAACCCGTGAATTTGATTTCGCAGACGGGAGTCTTACTGAAAACACCCGTGTAGGTTATCCTATTAACTACATTGATAACGCTCAAATTCCAAGTGTAGGCGGTATCCCAAAGGTTGTTATATTCTTAACAGCAGACGCATTTGGTGTACTTCCTCCTATAAGCAGACTTGATAAAAATGCTGCAATGTACCATTTTGTAACAGGTTTCACATCAAAACTTGCCGGTACAGAACGCGGTGTTACAGAACCACAGCCGACATTCTCAACACTGTTCGGTGAACCGTTCATGCCGATGGATGCTTCTGTATATGCTCAAATGCTCGGTGAAAAACTTGATAAATACGGCACAAAAGTTTATCTTGTTAATACTGGCTGGGCAGGCGGAAGTGCCGCATCAGGGGCTAAACGTATGAAACTTGCCTATACAAGAGCAATGGTTACTGCTGCATTAAACGGATCCTTCGATAATGTTGAATTTAAACATCACGAAATATTTAATGTTGACTACCCTGTATCTTGTCCTAATGTTCCTGATGAACAACTTGATGCTCGCGGACTCTGGTCAGATAAAGCAGCTTACGATGAACAAGCTAATAAACTTGCACAAATGTTTGCTGATAACTTTGCTGCAAAATATCCTAATATGCCGGCAGAAATCGTAGCCGCAGGGCCAAGACCTAAAAATACAGCAAATATTTAGACAACTGCTGAACAAATAAATATAGAGAGTGCGTTTTTACGCACTCTTTTTGTATTTGAAACCGGAACGTTTACTTCTTACATTTTTCATACAGCAAAACTTTTTACTGTAGAAAGAGGTAAGTATGAAAAATTTAGTAGAAGCTGGCAAAAGAAAAAAAAAGACATTGAATCAGTTGAAAAAATTATTTAGCTAAGACAAACGAACGGAACCGGCTTATTTTTGCAATGGGAATTAATTCCGGACTTAGGGTTTCTGATATTCCCGGATTAAACGTTTGTGATGTACTAGGCAAATCATTTCTTGAAAACCGTGAGAAGAAAACCGGAAAATATAAACGTTTTCCGTTAAATAAAAAACTCTGCAAACTAATTGGTGAATATACTGACGGGATGGTAAATTCCGATAAACCGCTGTTTACAGGGAAAAAACTGGGCAAGCTGCATCGTTCACAGGTTTACAGGTTTTTAAACGACGCCTGCCGCGCTGTTGGAATAACAGATATCAATATTGGTACCCATACGATGCGTAAAAGCTTTGGTTATTTTTTCTATAAACAATATAATGATGTTGTTTTATTACAAAAAATACTAAACCACTCATCTCCGGCTATCACATTACGATATATAGGAATATCACAAGACGAAATTGACTCTTCATACATAAATTTCAATTTATAACAATTGATGGTAAGCGTCGTAGTATTGCGACGCAATTTCTTAATTAATTTTTATTCAAAATCAATATTTGAAAAATGTGAGAAAAAAGTGAGAATAAAAAAGCAGGAGAGAGAAACAAATATTATACAGTTCCCAAAACGCAGACAGGATAAGGCATAAAAAATACGCCCGGCGCGATTCGAACGCGCGACCCACTGCTTAGAAGGCAGTTGCTCTATCCAGCTGAGCTACGGACGCATACTGTTAGTATTTAATTATCAACTTCCATTGCCGGCACCCTGAAAACTTTTCGGCCTGCAATCAAGCTACATTTTTTATTTTAGCACCTACATCATTTTTTGCAAGTAAATGCTACTCAAAACGGGCAAAAATTTTATCAATATTCCGCAAATACCCGCTTATATCGAAACAGTCTAATATTTCCTGCTCATTTAAATATTTTTTTACATCTGAATCTTTCATAAGGCCTTCCCTAAAGCTTGTATTATTATCCATCGCATATAGAGCATTTCTTTGAACTATAGTATATGCTTCTTCTCTGTTTAAGCCTTTTTCAACAAGTTTTAACAACACTTTCTGGGAATAAATAACCCCGCCGTACATATCGGTATTTTTAAGCATATTCTTATCATAAACAACAAGATTTTTTATAATTCCATTAAACCGATTAAGTATAAAATCAATCAAAATAGTACTATCTGCAAAAATAATTCTTTCGACCGAGCTGTGCGAAATATCTCTTTCATGCCACAATACTATATTTTCCATTGCAGCAACCGTGTTACTTCTTACAACTCTGGCAAGCCCGCACAGATTCTCAGATAAAACAGGATTACGTTTATGTGGCATTGCAGAAGAGCCCTTCTGGTGCGCACCAAAACCTTCTTCAACTTCCCGGACTTCCGTTCTTTGTAAATGACGTATTTCAGTAGCAAACTGTTCCAACACAGACGCAATAATACCGAGAGATTGCAAATAACGTGCATATATATCCCTTGCAATTACCTGTGTTGAAATTCTTGCAGGTGTTAACCCCAATATTTCACAGGCTATTTGTTCAACCTCCGGATCAACATTACTGTATGTCCCGACAGGACCGGAAATCTGACCAGTTTTTACCTCTTCAGCAGCGTATATAAAGTCTTTCTTTGCTCTTTCAAGAACATCAAGCCAATTAAGAAGCTTAAATCCAAAAGTTATAATTTCTGCGTGCACACCGTGAGAACGCCCGATACAAACGGTATTTTTATGCTTAAATGCTAATTCTTTAACAGAACTGATTACAGTATCTAAATCCTTAATTATTATATTTGACGCATCTCTCAATAAAAGAGCATTAGCGGTATCAACAACATCCGAACTTGTAAGCCCCATATGAATATATTTATTTGACCGGGCAGGAACATTCTCATTTACATTGGTCAAAAAGGCAATTATATCGTGTCTTACTTCTCTTTCAATCTCATCTATACGCTTAACATCAAACCTTGCAGTTTTTTTAATTTCTTCAAAATTCTCAACCGGTATTTTTCCCAGTCTGCAATATGCTTCACACACTGCAATTTCCACATCAAGACAACGCTGGAACCTGTTTTCAAGCGTCCAAACCTTTTTCATTTCAGGTAATGAATATCTGTCTATCATATAAAAATTTTACTACATTAACTCTTTTTTGTGAATACAGACATAAATGGCGGGCCGCAGGTATTATTATCTGCGGCCCGCCATTTATCACAAATTAATATCTGGCTAAATATTTATCAAGCTCCCATTGTGAAACATACGTTCTAAACTCGTCCCACTCATGTTCTTTTGCAGTAACAAATTCATGCATGATATGCTGACCAAGGGCCGCATTTGCAATAAGGGATTTATCAAGACAGCAAAGTGCCTCTTTTAAGCTGCCCGGAAGCGAGTCAATTTTTTGTTTTTTACGCTCCTTATCAGATAGTTTATATATATTACTTTCAACAGGAACAGGAGGCTCTATTTTGTTTCTTACCCCGTCAAGACAGGCCTCAAGAATAGTAGCAAACGCTAAGTAAGGATTACAAGCCGGATCCGGAGAACGGAGTTCAACTCTTGTAGCATTTCCCCGTTTTGCGGGAACTCTTAACAGTGCACTTCTGTTAGCCAGTGACCAGGCCAGATATACAGGAGCTTCATAGCCCGGAACAAGGCGTTTATAACTGTTAACCGTAGGGTTTAAAATTGCAGTTATACTTTTAATATTTTTCAGGAGTCCGCCAACAGCATACTTTGCAGTATCACTTAACTGATACTCTGTATCCGGATCATAAAAAGCATTTTTCCCATCCTTAAACAGCGAAATATTACAATGCATTCCCGATCCGTTTATACCAAAAATCGGTTTAGGCATAAATGTAGCATGGAGATTATGCTGCGTAGCAATAGCTTTTACTGCCATTTTAAAAGTTACAACGTTATCAGCCGTTGTAAGAATATCTGAGTATTTAAAATCTATTTCATGCTGCCCGTCTGCAACTTCGTGGTGGGAAGCTTCAATATCAAACCCCATTTCCTGCAAGCAGGCAACAATATCCGAGCGGACATTTTCCCCCAGATCGTCCGGTCCTACATCATAGTATCCGGCATTATCCTGGGTTTTTGTTGTTATATTACCGTCTTTGTCGCGGTTAAATAAAAAGAACTCGGCTTCAGGCCCCATATTCATAGAAAAGCCCATCTTATCAGCTTCTGCCATAATCCGTTTGAGGTTACAGCGCGGGCACCCTTCAAAAGGAGTTCCGTCTGCATTGTGAATATCACAAATTAACCGCGCGGAACGCATCCCATCACGTTCCTGCCAAGGAAGTATCTGGAAGGTATTCATATCCGGATAGAAAAACATATCAGAAGTTTCAATATTTCTGAAACCTTTAATTGATGAGCCATCCAGCATAATTTCATTGGATAGAATTTTATCGATATGCTCTGCAGGAACGGACATATTTTTCACCTGTCCGTTTATATCAACAAACTGTAATTTAATGAAACGGACATTATTTTCCATTATCAACTGCTTAATATCAGAAGCAGTATAATTTTCTCCATTTAATGGTACATGTCTAAAATCTTTCATTGTGTCCCTCCTTTTTACTCCCGCAATTCACTTATTAATGTTTTTAATACACTTATTAAAATATATTTTTCATTAAAGGTCAATATTTACGGATATTAAGAATTAATAAAGATACGTTTTTCTAAGAACAGAGTTCCGGAAATCCAGCTGCGCTTGCAACTATTATTTGTTTAAGCCATAATACTGTTATGTTTGAATCACTATCGTCAAGACTGCAGGATATAATAAGAAGCACCTCCGGAGAAAAAGAACTAACTCAGGAAAACATGCACGATGCAATAAGAGAAATCCGCCGTGCATTATTAGAAGCTGATGTAAACCTGAGAGTCGTTAAATCTTTTATATCAAACATTAAAGACCGTGCAGAGGGTGAAAATGTAATCCAGGGAGTAAACCCATCCCAGCAGCTTATCAAAATTGTCCATGATGAACTTGTAAAACTCCTTGGCGAGGAACTTAAGCCGCTCAACCTTTCCGGACACCCGTCACTTATTATGATGCTAGGTCTGCAAGGCTCCGGCAAAACAACTTCTTCGGCAAAACTTGCAGTTAAACTTAAAAAGGAAGGTAAAAATCCGCTGCTTGTCGCATGCGATATTTACCGGCCGGCGGCAATAAACCAACTTCAAATTCTCGGGAAAGAAATTGAAACAGAGGTTTTTACAAAAGATTCAAAAGATGTTACAGATATTGTACGCTCAGCAATAGAATATGCAAAATCTAACGGCTATAATGTCTTAATCCTAGATACGGCAGGCCGTTTACAGATTGATACAGATATGATGGCAGAACTTCTGTTAATTGACCGGATTTTTGCACCGCAGGAAAAACTGCTTGTAATTGATTCTATGACAGGACAGGAAGCTGTCAATGTTGCCGAAAACTTTGACGCACAATTAAACCTTACAGGACTTGTTCTTACAAAGCTTGACGGCGACTCAAGAGGGGGGGCTGCATTAAGCGTTGTCTACTGTACCGGTAAACCAATCAAGCTGACTGGCACCGGTGAAAAACTCAACGCACTTGAAGATTTTTATCCTGAAAGAATGACTACAAGAATTCTCGGGATGGGCGATATCGTATCCCTTGTAGAACGCGCGCAGGAAGTATTTGACGAAAAAGAAGCAAGAGAACTTGAAAAGAAAATGGCTAAAGCAGAATTTTCTTTCAATGACTTTTTAAAAATGCAAAAACAAATGAAAATGTTTGGTTCTTTTGACCAGCTTCTCGGCATGATTCCAGGATTGAATATGTCGAGCGACGATAAACAGCTTATATCTAGAGAGGGTGAAAAACAATTCAAAAGAATTGAAGTATTTATTTCATCAATGACCCCGCAGGAACGTGAAAATCCGGACATTATTAATTCCAGCAGGAAAAAACGTATTGCTGCAGGATCAGGCATTCCGCTTCATGATATCAATATTTTTATCAAACAATTTGAACAAATGCGCCAGATGATGAAAGGAGTTAACGATATGAAAAAATCATTCGGTAAATTCGGCGGCGGTGCAGGCAGCCTGCTTGGCATGAAAAAAATGATGAATCAACTCCAAAAAGGGCGCAGATTTTAAATATCAATAAATATTCACAAGGTTAAAATCTAATGTTTATCCGGCTTAAAAACAAACTGGCTTTTATTTTAGCTAACGCACGTTACAGGGCTTTGCCGCAAAGTATAATGAGTTCTGTTGTGATTATTTGCACAGCATTAAACAGTAATACATTCGCTCCATTAAATGCATTGCTTGCATTAACAGGTGTAATTTGCGTACATCTCAGCGCCAACCTTTTTGACGATTTCTTTGACTACGTACAAGGCAAAGTTCAGACCAGAAACAAAATTAAAACAGGACGCGCGCTAAAGTGTGAAAACATTATTAACGGCAAAGCAGCGCCGAAAGATTTCTTTATCTGGGCTTGTTGGCTGGGATTTTCAGCCGCCATTATAGGTCTTTACTTCATAATCAAAACTGGCTTTCCAGTGCTATACTTCATAGCGGCAGGCGCCTTCTTCTCAATTTGCTACAGTGCCCCGCCCTTCAAACTTTCCTACAGGGGACTAGGAGAATTAACAATCGGACTTATGTTCGGACCATTATTAGGATGCGGGGTTTATTATGTTACAACAGGAACTCTTGATGCCGCTCCTGTAATAGTCTCTATAATCACCGGTCTGCTATCCGCTAATATTGTTTACGTCCATTCTGTTGTAGATATGAATGCAGATATTGCATGTTCCAAAACCACACTTGCTGTTCTTTTACAAAATGACTTTTTAAGATTTTTTGCTCTGTTTTTACTTACAACCATACCATACGGACTGGCTTTCACTATTTCAATACAACTTGGTTTAATCCTGCTAATCACTTTGCCTGCTGCGGTTTATCTTTTATATGTAATGAGAGATACAAAACGCCATAAAGTATTATTCAAGCTTATCCCGAGAAAAATATGGAAACCGGCCATAAAAACAGGGAACGAGTATTTCTATTCACGCTGGCTGCTGGCACGCGATTATATGACACTGTTTGTCAGTATAATTTCCTTATACTATATTCTGAAGGCGGTATTATGAATATAAAACAATTATTATACCTACCGCTCTGGTATTTTAAAATTCGTTTTTCAGGTAAACAGATACCGCTGCAGACCGTAATTTTTATTACAAATGAATGCAACTACAACTGCAAGCACTGCTGTGTAGATAAAACAAAACCATACAGCATGACTTATGATGAAATCAAAGAACATCTGATTTACTCGTATAATCAAGGCTCACGGTTTGTGGATTTTGAAGGCGGCGAAGGGGGTAAATATAAGGGAGGCAGGGGGAAATATAGGGGTAAATATGGTAAAGAATTAGATACCAAGCTCGGCGAGGTAACAGGTGAATATAAAACCATAAACGACCTCTGCACTCTTGCAAAGTCAATTGGTTTTTATTCTGCAACAGTTACAACAAACGCCAGTTATGATTTTTCATATTTTAACGCTGACCATGTTTTTGTCAGCATTGACGGAATAAAAACACACGATATTATCCGCGGAAAGGGAGCATTTGAAGCGCTAAAAGCAAATATTGCAAAGTTTCCTGCCCCTCGAAAAGTATCCGCAAATATGGTTATTAACCAGATAAACCGTGATGAAATAGAAGCGGTGCTTGAATTTGTACAAAAAAGCCCTTATATTAACGGGATTTCATTTAACTTCTACAATCCGGTAAACGGAGAAACCGCTCTATGTGTCAATGACCGTGAAGCTATCATAAAAACTATTCTAAACTACAAAAAACGCGGTTATAAAATTTTAAACAGCGAGAGGGGACTCAAATATTTAATCAGTCCTGATTTCAAAAAAGACTGCTGGATAACTAATTTCATAACTCTTGACGGGAAATGTTATTCCGGCTGTCCTGATAAGACTTACTGTAATATTTGCGGTCTTGGCATGTCAGGAGAAATGCGTGCATTATATGATTTTAATTTCCAAACGATTCTCTCCGGGCTATCTCTTCGGTGCAGGAAATAAATTACTCCTTCCTAAAATTCTTAAGAGCGTACTCAATACCCTGCACAATGAACTCATTTCTGCTTATATCAGTCTTAAGAGAAAGTTCGTCTATTGTTTTTAATACTTCTGTATCAAGTCTTATACTAATAACAGATTTTTCTTGTTTTACAGGTTTAAAGTCATTCATATTATTATAACTATTGTATTTAATTCCGGTCAGTTTAAATATATTCATTTTTAAATAATATATGCTATTATTCCTATAACGAACTTAGGAATTTTACATTGATAAGTTTAGCAGTTTATAAAAAAAAGGCGCACTTTACAGAAAAGCAGAAGATTAGGACTTCAAAGGAAATTTCCACTCGGGCTTAGCATACTGTAATAAATATATAATTTATTATGGAGAAACACCTGAAACTATCATATTTCTTGCAATAGCTATCAAAATAATAATTTTGATAGCTATTTTTTTGACAATAATAAAAAGAAGGGTGCAAATGCACCCTGAAAATCCAACTATCACAAATCAATATATTAGTATTTTAAAATCTCTCTCTTCTTATAGGGGTTTGTTCCACAAAGATTCGCTGAACTTGTTTTGAACCATAGCAGATTCAACAGAAAGTGCAACGTTTGAAGGTGTGAACACAAACACCATATCACCTACTTTTTGCGGGGTGCCGTTTAATGCATGTGCAGCTCCGCATACAAAGTCAATTGTTCTTTGGGATTGTTCTTTATCCAGAAGATGTAAATTAAGAACAACTGTATTTTTATCCTTTAATTTTTTAACAATCTGAACAGCTTCACCGAATGAGCGCGGTTCCATAATTGTAACTTCACCTGTACGATAATTGGGGTGGGAAACAACTTTGTTATCTCTTTCTCTGTCCCATCTGTTTTCATTTTTAGGACTATACATTACATCTAATGCTGCATTGCCATCAGAAACATATTCTTCACCCTCATCGCCAAAATCAAACGGATCATCGTCCCTGCCTTCAAAACCTTTCTTTATAAAACTGATTATTCCGTTTAAACCATCTGATAAAGTCATTCTTATTTTCCTCCAATTTTTTAACTAAATAATTTTCTGCCTATTCTTATCATAGTTGCGCCATGTTTAACAGCGATATGATAATCATTACTCATCCCCATAGAAAGTTCCGGCAGCTTGTACCCAAATGTCTCTTCGAGTGATTGCTTAAATTTTCTTACATCCTCAAACAAATATTCAAGCTCACTCTCTTCTGCAGCCAGTGGCGCCATACTCATTATCCCGCAAACTTCAATCCCATCCAGACTGACCACACGTTCAAAATCCCTCAGCATCCCTTCTCTGGCATATCCAAATTTTGTTTCTTCACCCGCGCTGTTAAGTTCTAAAAGCACTTTTTGCTTTTTACCCATATCCAGAGCATAATCTGAAATAATTTCAGCAATTTTTAATGAATCAACTGATTGGATATAATCAAAATACTTAACAATTTTTTTTGCTTTATTACTCTGTACGTGTCCGATAAAATGGAACGTCGATTTTTCCCTAAGCTCTTTACACAATGACTCAATTTTCGATATCCCATCATTAGCGCGGGATTCTGCGAAATCCCTCAACCCGCATTCATAAGCTTCTTCTATTGCTGTTTTATCGTAGTATTTTGTTACTGCAATAATATTTGGTTTCCAAGGTGCGATATTGTTTCTGATAAGTAGAAGATTCTTTTCAATTGTACTCTTACCCATTTCCCCTACCCTCTTTTTGATTATATAATAACTTTCATGGGCGGACAAATATATCTTTGTAAATATTTTTGCCTCTTTCACCCGCACGCTCAAACCCATGATTTACATGTATTTCAGCATGCCTGCACTTTGTTAAGTTTTGTAAATTCATGCCCTTTTGTAACATATTTGACACGTTTTTTCATTCAAAAGGGCATGCCTTTACATTAACCTAACTATTGCCCCAAGTATACAAGCGTTTCAAGTGTACTGCTTGCAGTGTTGAATACACGTGAATTTGCCTGCACAAGCCGCTGGGCAAGTATCATTTCAGACAATTCATCCGAAAGCTCTACGTTAGATGCTTCCAAACCGCCTGTCTGAATTGTACCAAATGCCGCGTAGCCCGCAACTCCGAAATACGGAGTCCCTGCATTTGAACCAATCGTCCACAAGTTGTTACTATCGGATTCCAAACCGCTTTCATTAACAACCATGCACATTTCAAGCATCATGTTGGCATAGTCGAGGACACCATCATCCATAGTAACATCATCGCCGGTAATTTTAACAAAATCACCTGTTGTAATCTGCCAGGTCATTTCATTATTCTCATCTATTGCAACCGTTAATTTTGAACCATCCGAGTAAGTAGCTTCTATAATACCATTATTGCTTACCCCCCAGTCTTCCAACGTTACAGCTGCGTTATATGAACCGGCTTCATCAACGACTGCCGAATAGTTGGCAACTTTTGTAACATAGTTGTCTGTGCCTTCGGCTTTTTCTACATTAGACAAGCCTAATTCTTCAACGAAATTTGAACCGCCTTCTTCAGGTGTTTCAAACTCAATTGCAGTATCGGCATCAGCGGCCTCAAACGTAATTGTACCATCTGTAACGGTTGCGGTAACTTTGTCATCGGCACCTGCCCCTTGCAACTGGGCGTTAATTTCGCCGACAAGAGCGTTTATATCCATTGTATCAATATCATCCTGTGCCAATGTAATATTTACAGTCTGAGGCCCGCCTGCGTCATTAATAATCATTGTAAAGGTTCCTGCTGTAATATCGGCATTATTCATTTCAGAAACAAGTGTTTCGCCGAACTCAGCCGCTGTAGTAGCGTGTACATCCATATTTAACAATGTCGGGATATGTATATTTACATCTGAGGCTGTTGTTGAATAAGTGTTTGTTGCACCCATTACATAGTAACCTGACGATGTTACAAGGTCACCGTTCGAGTCAAGAGAAAATGACCCGTCACGGGTTAAGAAACTTTGTCCGCTTGAGTCAGTAACGACAAAGTATCCGTTACCGGAAATCATCATATCCTGATCACGTCCGGTATTAATAAATGTACCCTGAGTAAAGTTACGTGTTATACTCCCGATTTGAACACCATGTCCGACCTGCTTTGCGTTTACTCCGCCGGATGTAACACTCGCCGTTGAACTATGGGACAAATCAGAGTAAAACAATGTCTCAAAATTAACACGACTTGATTTATATGCAGTCGTATTCATGTTTGCAACGTTGTTTGATACAACGTTAATCTGGTTGGTTCCGGCTTTTAACCCGGTTCCTGATGTGTAAAGAGCTTGTGACATTCTTTTCCTCCTCCGAATTTGCTCATTTATATTTAGGTTTATTAGTTTTATAAAATATCGTTAATTATACTTGCAGTTGAACGCGTTCTCTGCTGAGCGCCATACGCTGCTGCCGCCGCATCAACCGCCGCATTCCCGCCGGAAGCTGTACTTTCTTCCGCACTTTCTGCCGGCTCCCGTATTGAGGTTACATTGGCAATTGAATAATATTCATCACCGACTTTAACATAACCGATACCGCCTTCAAATTTTGCTTCCGTAACAACACCGCTTACGGTTTTTTCTTCTGTCTGTGCTGTTCCGTTTTCATTTGTAACCGGCTCACCGTTTTCATCCTTTATGGTTTCCGAATACTCAATAGTAACTTCTTTTCCAACAAGTGACATAGTTTGGGTAATAACGGCATTTGTACCGACGCTTGATGAAATACCGTCTAAGCCGGTCATAATATCTTCCATATTAGCATTCATCTGGGTCATTTGTTCTAATGTTGAATATTGTGCAAGCTGGGACAGCCATTCACTGTTATCCATAGGCTCTGTCGGGTCTTGATTTTCCAACTGTTCAAGCATCAGGGTTAAAAACATTGTATAATCAGATTCAACACTATTTGATGTATTAGATGATTGATTATTTGCCTGCGCAAATTCCGATTGATTTTGTAAACTTGTTATCTGGTCTGTTACCATTGACATAATATTTTCCTCCTACTCCTTGTTTCCTTCTTCATAAAACGAACTTACCATATCCTCAAATTTCTGAGTTCCCCGTTCTTCTTTGTATTGCCCCTTTTGCTCCTGCTGTTGGCGTTGCGAGTGCCCCTGTTCTGTATAATCCTGTTGGGTATTAGATTGCTGGGGCTGGGTTGTTGAAACAGAAACCCTGTCCAAACGTACACCGTACTTTTGTAATGTGTCTCTTAAGTCGTCAATATGTTTGTTTAAAGCATTTCCAGCATCATCAGAGGTGGCTGTCATTTCTGCCCTTATCCCCTCCAGTGTATTTGTTAACTTAATCTCAACAGTACCAAGATTTTCAGGGCTTAACTGCATAGTAAGCTTTGCCCCCGGTCGGAAATTAAAAGTTGTTAGTTTTTCATTAATTTGAGCAAGTATCTCTTTAGAATTAGTCATTACATTTGATGACTGTTGAGACACATTTTGTTTAAGGGCAGAGGCCAACCTATTATCAAACCCTGTTTCCCCTTCTATAGAATACCTTATTAATTGTTCGGCTGTGGAATTTGTACCGGAATAAACCTGCTTAGAACCTGACGCATTATCAGTTAATTTAATATTAAGTTCATCAGCCATTCCCTCATCCACTACCTCTTCTAAAGAAGCGGCTTTCATTTTGTTTTCATTTAACAGCTCTGCATCCGCATCCGTATTATTAATTAAATCATTGACAGAATCGGTTTCTTTAGATACTGACGAATATATTTCATTACCGTCACTGCCAAACCTGTTTTCCAACTGGGTCAGAATATCATTTTCAACCGGTTCGGAAACATTTGTCATATCAACATAAGCTAATCTGGTTCGTTCCTGTAAAGAAGTATCTGCATCATTATTATATTTTTCATTAGAGTATCCAGATTTTGGATTTTCACTGTCAGTTAAATTCTCCGTATCAGAAATTATTTCTATTTCTGTATCTGTATTTTCTTCATCAACTGTTATTTCACTGTCATCATTTTCATTTCCAGTAACCTGTTCAACATCAGTATCAGATTGTTCATCAGGAGAAATGCTTCTCAAATCTGTTTCTGTTTGTTCCTGAACTCTTGTTTTCTGCTTTTGAACATTTTTTTCTTCATTTGATACAGAATCCAAAACTGCATCCTCATCTTCAACAATTTGAGATTTTAAATCGCCATTCTCAATAGAGTTAGAAGGGGCTTCATTATCTGTCCTTGTTTCTGTGACAGGGTTTTCATCTGCACCCGCCCCGCTATTGCTGCTGTTATTTGAAATTGTTTCTGTTTCAATATCACCACCTGCCGTGACTTCAGTCTGAAGTTCTGATTTAAGAATACTATCATTAATTTGATTCTTCTTAAACGTTTCCGACTCTGTTATTGAATTCTCATCAATGGTTTCAACTGTTTGTGTCAAATTAGAATTTGCAGAAACTTCCGCAGTAGTATCAGCAGCTGCTTCTGATGTTTCATTTATCATAACCATATCTGTATACTCATACTGCGAATTCTTATCAAGGATTTCCCAACCATCATCAGAGCTGATTTGAATACCATTATCCAATGGTTGTTTAGTTTCTGTTTCAACGCCGGTAAAAGCTTGTAAAGTACTTGAATTTGTATTATTAGTTATAACAGCATCATCAATTACAGACTCGGAATTATAACCCGAGAGTGAATTAGTTATATCCTCCAATTTTTCAGGTATTTCTGTATTAGCTGCTATTTGCACATTCTCAGGAATTGCTGCAGTTATATTTTGCGTTAACACAGGAACTGTATCTGTTATATTTTCTACTGCCGGCTGCGTGTTAAAAGTTTTTATATCTGTTTTTTCAGAATCAAGGTTAGTACTATCATTATTATCTGAATAATCACCTTCCTGCTTTAATAAATCTTCAGTTTGCACTGCATCATCAGAATCAAATATTGTATCACTTGTGCCGGTGGTTGTTTCATTTGAAATATTCTGTTCTGTATCCTTGCAGGAATCAACTTCCACGCTTCGTTCCTGTAAAGAATCCCTTACAGAAAAAGAATAACCGTCAGACTCTGTAAAATTATCCTGCCGAAACTTTCTATCAGAAGTATTTGTTAATTTGTCCGGTGTTCTGGTTGTTGAATCGGGGCGCACTCTATCTTGATATTTATCCTGGGTTTCAAATCTGTTCTGTTTAACAAAACCATTATTATCAGAAAATCTTCCGCCGTCAGAAGTATTATTATTTTTTAATAACAAATCACGTCCGGGATAAAATTTATCATCAACATTTGAATAAGTATTTTTGTTATCAAAGATATTCTGAAAGGCGCTGGTATCATCAAATGCAAACCGGTCCGCCCCCTTCATTCTGTCTGAGAGCATGTCCGGATTATACATATTGTCCATTACAAGTTCTTTTACCATATTTAACCTGCTTTATACCTTGTTACAGCTATATCATCGATTTCTTTTGCCAATATCTGTTCTATATTTGTCATATATTGCTTTTCTTGTTTTTCCTTAAGTTTTTCAAGGATTTTTACTTTTTTGTATGCTTCCTGAACTTCCTGTTTTTTGTGTTCTAAAAGCTGTTTGGCACGATTGATAACCGCCTCCTGGTTTCTGGCATCATTAACGAGTTTTAGCGAATAATTCCTATGCCCGTTAATCATAACTACATCTATTGCTTCCGAGTTCATCAGTGTTTCTAAATTTGATTCCGTTTTTGAGCGTTCATCAAGTATTGAGTAAAGCTTTGCCTGTTGTTCCTCAATAACCTTAATAATCTCAGCCATCTCCTGCTGTTTTTTTTCTAACTCGCGCTGACGCATGTTTAAAACAACATCCAGCCGGAATTTAAATTTCTTCAACTTTACCTCTCACCAAGTGTAGATGTACTACAGTAGGAAGTTTACATTATTTGGGCATGATATACATCGTATACTTATAGGATTTTTAAGCAAAAAACAATTTATATGGCTATTTTTAAAAACATTTCGGGAATAATGCCGGCGAAAAATATTGACTACTCTTTCTCAGGTTTATCGGGCAAATCATCAAGAATAAATCTGCCTGTATCCCCATCCCTGAATGCTTTTAAAACATATTTTGCAGTACGCTCAATATCCGGCTCCGCGGCAGATTTTATCCAGTTTCTTGAAAGTGCAATATTTTCTAAAGTCGGAAATTCACTAATTTTATAATATTCACGTAATTTTGCAAGGTATTTTTTATCAAGGATTTCAAGAAGTTCCCTTGCAACAAATTCAGCAGTATAAGCATTTTCTGAAACGGAATTAACCATCGCAAGCTTTGATGCAGCATTCTGGTCGTCCTGACGTGTCGGAATAATCCCCGGAGTATCAAGAAGTTCAAGTTTCGGATTGATTCTCACCCATTGCTGCTGGCGGGTTACTCCCGCCTTTGCGCCGGTTTTAGTCTTTGACGAACGGGTAAGCCGGTTAATAATACTTGATTTACCGACATTCGGCATCCCGCAGACCATAACTCTGGCAGGGCGCCTCAAAAGCCCCTTTGCCATCAAAGCTTGAATTTTGGGCTCGGCAAGACCCACAGCCGTATCAATAATCTTATTAAAATTAAACGAGTTCTTCCCGTCGCTTAAAAGCACCGTGCAGCCCGTCTCTAATTTGAGATACTCCATCCACTGCTTAATCTCCTGCGGGTCAACCAGATCAGACTTATTTAACAAAAGAAACCTCGGTTTGTCTCCCAGAAGTTTCTTTATGTCGTTATAAGTACTGCTTAAAGGTATTCTGGCATCTAAGACTTCTATTACGACATCTATAAGTTTAAGTTGTTCTTTTAACTGCCGCTCCGCCTTAGCAATATGCCCCGGATACCAGTGAATATGTGACTTATCTTTTTTCAATCTTTTCCTTAATACGAGTAGCTTTGCCTGAACGTTCTCTCAGGTAGTAGAGTTTTGAACGTCTTACATCACCGCGTCTTAATACGTTAATTTTTTCAATACGCGGAGAGTATACTAAGAATACACGTTCAACACCAACACCCTGGAACACTTTTCTTACAGTGATAGTTTTGTTGATACCTGAACCATGTTCCTTAATAATAGTACCTTCAAAAGCCTGTACTCTTTCTTTGTTACCTTCAATAATTCTTACAAATACTTTAACAGTATCACCCGGATTCATTTCCGGAAGTTCCCTTGTCGTATATTGACTTTCTAAATTCTTGATTATCGGATTCATTTTTGCTATTCCTTATTTCTTGTGTACATAGTGCTATAAATTATAATAAATAAAACATTTTTAAAATACAAGTATAAATTAAGTTTTGTAATAAATCATTAAATAAAAAACGGATATTTCTTAAATATCCTCATAACTTGCGCCGGCCTCAAGGAGTTCTTCTACAGTCAGCCCGAACAATGACATTAAATACTCGGGATCTTCATTGTTTTGTTTCATGCGTATAACTTCCGCAACAGCCTCTGCACGTGTTATATTCTGATATAAACCGTTTTGTTTTCTGTTAAAACCGCGTTTCTTAGCTTTACCCATACCAGACCTCTATTGCAAGCAAAGCAGCACCTATCATGCCTGCATAATTCCCAGCCGCAGCTTTTACAACCCTTGTCGGAGCCGTAACTATTTCAGAATTTACTCTGTCCTCTATTTTTTCAGTATTAACGTACTCTGCCATAGAGCCTGATAACACAACACAATCGGGGTCAAAAAGATTTGCAAGACCGATTACCCCTTCTGTTATATCACTCTCCCAGCGTTCAAATATATCTGTCATTAATTTATCACCGGATTTAAGTCCCGCAACCACGTCATAGGTTGTAATATCGGGATTGCACGACATTTCCTGCGCCGTGATTCTAAGTCCCGTTCCCGAGGCATAAATCTCAAAACAGTCATACGCTCCACAGGTGCATCGTCTGTGCCCATCCATCCGCATTTTAAAATGCATCTCTCCGGCTCCGCCTGATTTACCTTTAAGAAGTTTATTATTAATAATTATCCCGCCGCCAACACCCGTCCCGAGTGTTAAGAGTACAGAAACAGAAGAGCCCTTTGATGCCCCGATTTTATACTCTGCCCAGGCAGCAGAATTTGCGTCATTCTCTATGAACACAGGCAGGTGCGTCAGTGATTTAAAATCAGTTTTAGGGTACTCTTTAAACATATTACCGGTTGAACCTATTATCCTGTCGTTTTCATTAGACACAGTACCGGCGGTTGAAATTGCTACCCCGCAAACCCCATTTCCATAACCGGCTATAATTTCCTTCATAAGCGCTTCAAACTCAATCTTATTCTGAGGGGTTTTATTCTTCAAAACTTCACCGGTTATTTCCCCTTTTTCATTAATTTTTGCACAATAAATCTTTGTACCGCCAATATCTATACCGAGCACTTCCATCCAGCTAAACTCCCTGCCTTGAAACAAACCTCTTAGTAATCAACTGCGGGCGCGTAATAGCCGACCCTATAACAACACAGTGCGCACCAATTTCAAAGGCTTTGTTAACCTGCTCCGTTGTCCAAATCCGCCCCTCAAGCACCACAGGTATACCGGACTGATTAACAAGAGCCTCCAACAGTTCAAAATCAGGGCCTTCCCCCCTGTCGCCTGATTCAATTGTATATCCCGAAAGGGTCGTTGAAAGGATATCCGCGCCTGCTTCCTTAGCCTTCAGCCCCTCTTCAACAGTTGAAATATCCGCCATTGCAACGCGGTTATTTATTTTTATATACTTAATAATCTCATTAAGCGTTGAATCTTTACGCGGGCGTTGCGTACCGTCAAAAGCAACAATATCGGCCCCTGCGCGGACAAGGGCAAGAGCATCGCTGATTGTAGGAGTTATATAAACTATTTCTTTATAGTTTTTAGGTATAACCTCCGGTTTTGTAATACCTATTACAGGAATATCAAATAACTTTTTAGCGTTTGCAACATCCCTTATCCCTGCAACTCTCAAACCGCCGGCGCCGCCTTTTACTACAGACTGCATCATTGCAATCATGCAGTCTTCTTTATATAAAGGTTCTGACGGCATTGCCTGACAGGAGACAATGACCTTGTTTTTTAATCTGTTAATCATAATTAAATTTTAGGCTGCTTTTTGTAATAGTCGTGTTCTTGTTCAAACTTGTAACCAAAGTTGAATAATGAAGTTTCGCCAAGCTGTGGTGCAAGTATTTGTAAACCTATCGGCATACCATCTTTGTCAAAACCAGCTGGAACACTCATTCCCGGGATACCTGCAAGGTTTGCGCTAATTGTAGCAATATCAGTTAAATACATTGCAAGCGGGTCGTTGGCCTTTGAGCCCAAATCAAACGCCGTGTTCGGACAGGTCGGAGAAATCAAAATATCCGCCTTCTTAAACGCGTTTACAAAATCTTCCGTTACAAGCCTGCGCATTTGCTGTGCTTTTTTGTAGTACGCATCATAATACCCTGAACTTAAAGCGTAAGTACCAAGCATTATACGGCGTTTTACTTCATCCCCGAAACCTTCGGCTCTGGTTTTACAGTACATTTCAAGCAGGTTTTGCGCATTTTCTGTTCTGTGTCCGTATTTTACACCGTCAAAACGGGCAAGGTTAGAACTGCATTCAGCAGTTGCAAGAATATAATAAATACCGATTGAGTATTTGATATTCGGAAGGTCAATTTCAACAATTTCAGCGCCGAGAGATTTGTATGTTTCAATAGCATTTTCAACAGCTTTTCTTACATCATCAGAAAGCCCTTCACCCATCAAATCCTTAATTACACCGACTTTTTTGCCTTTAATATCATCCGTCAAATGTGCCGTGTAATTTTCGACAGGGCGATTTAAAGATGTTGAATCGTGTTTATCATGCCCTGCAATAACTTCCAAGAGCATTGCGGCATCTTCAACAGTCCTGGCAAAAGGCCCGATCTGGTCTAAGGATGATGCAAACGCAATTAAACCATAACGTGAAACAATACCGTAAGTCGGCTTCATACCTACAATACCGCAGAAGCTTGCAGGAAGTCTTATACTCCCGCCGGTATCAGAACCGAGTGCAAGAGTTGCCTCGCAGGATGCTACCGCTGCAGCAGAACCGCCGGATGACCCGCCGGGAACCTTGTTTAAATTCCAAGGATTATGAACCTTTTTAAATGCAGAGTTTTCATTTGACGACCCCATTGCAAACTCATCAAGATTTGCTTTCCCTACAATAGGAACAAGGTTGTTTAAAAGTTTTTCTGTAACTGTCGCATTATAAGGTGATACAAAGTTTTCCAAAATTTTACTTGATGCTGTTGTCTTAGACCCGATAAGATTCATATTATCTTTTAAAGCAAGCGGAACACCTGCCAAAAGCGGTAATTTTTCACCCTTTGCCAGTTTCTCGTCGACTTTTTTTGCGGTATTAAGCGCCGTTTCTTCTGTCAAAGAATTAAATGCGCCTAGTTTATCATCAATATTTTTAATTCTGTTTAATGAAGCTGTTGTTAATTCTACAGCAGAAACCTCTTTGTTTCTTAAAGCTTCGCTCTGTTCTTTTGCACTCTTTCTAAGTAATTCTTCCATCTTTTCTCCTTAAGGTATTTATAAAGAAATAGTAGTACAAAAAAACTCATTTTACAAATGATTGTAAAGTTAAAAATCCCCTAAAAAAACATTATAAATTACACATAAAAAGCGAGCGGTCATCGCCGTATATAATTTGTAAAAAATAAGATCATTAACCTTCTCATACCCTTTATCCTTTTGTAAATTTTTGTAACAATGCACTTTAAATTATTAAAGTTTTTCTAAACCGTGCCGTTATACATACTATTAAAATACATGTGTAAAATAGAAAGGAGTTAATTATGGCAATACACAATGAACCTAACAATAAGGTTCCTCAGAATATTCAAAAACTTTTTGAAAAATTTGGCGGAGAAAACAAGAAGATTGATAGCCAAGAAGAATATAACAAACTGAGCATCTGGCTTAAAGATAACAAGGCATCTTTGTCAACACAGGATCAAGCTTATATCAATCATTGGATGGTTAACTATGAAATATCTAATAATCCCAAGAAAAATTCCTCCGGAAGTATTATGGGTATGATGTTAGAGCAAAACCGTGATACAGAGAATACTATCATAGAAACCATCAGAGAAATAGATCAGGATAATGATTTAAAAAAAGCTCTTGAGGAAACAGTTAAAGAATTGGACAAAGAAAATAAATCTGATAAAGATGAACCGGGCTTTATGGGTTAAAAACCTGCGCGGCAGAAATTACACTGCCGCCTTGGTTTTTAATTTATAAACATACAATCACCGTAACTGTAGAATCTGTATTTATTTTCTATCGCCTCTTTATAGGCTTCCATTATAAACTCTCTGCCGGCAAGCGCTGACACCAGCATTAGAAGTGTCGATTTCGGCAGGTGAAAATTTGTAATCAAACTGTCAACAACTTTAAACTCATACGGGGGGTAAATAAAAAGCGTGGATGCCGATTGACATTCCTTTATTTCTCCAAACTGTTTATAGGCAGTCTCAAGTGTTCTTACGGAAGTAGTCCCGACAGCAATAAGCTTTTTGCCTGCAGCTTTTGCATTATTAATCAACTCTGCCGTCCGGGCGGAAATTTCAAAACTCTCACTGTCCATTTTGTGTTCTTCTACAACATCACATTTTACAGGGCGGAATGTTCCTAACCCGACATTTAATGTTACATAACCTATTTGAACACCTTTATTTTTTAGTTTTTCAAGAATTTCCGTTGTAAAATGCAGTCCCGCAGTAGGTGCGGCAACAGAGCCTTCTTTTTGTGCAAAAACCGTCTGATAACGTTCGTAATCAAGTTTTTTAATCTCTTCAGGTGTCATTTTGCGTTCAATATAAGGAGGCAGCGGCACATTACCAGCACGCGACAGTACGTCGTAAATATTCCCCTCATATTCTAGACTTACATTCCACTTGCCGTCATCCTCCGCAGGGGAGAGGATTTCTACCGACAATTCATCTGTAATTTTAAGTATCATACCGGATTTAACACGCTTAGACGGTTTTACAAGCGCCTCCCATCTGTGTGGTTCAAGTTCTTTTAACAAAAACACTTCAATCTTTGCGCCTGTATCTTTATATCCGTAAAGCCTTGCAGGTATTACTCTTGTATTATTCAGGATAAGAATTGAGTTTTCATCAATCAAGTCTACAATATCCTTAAAAATATGGTGGCGAATGGTTTTATCCTTACGGTTTAAAACCATCATACGCGACAAATCCCGCTTATCAGCAGGGACTTGTGCTATCAATTCTTCCGGTAAATTATAATCAAAATCACTTACAAGCATTATTCTTTCGCCTGAATTTTCTTAGCATTCTTTAAATCTTCATCACTGACAACTTCTGCTTTTTTATGGTCCTCCATTTCCAGCTGCTTATTAATCGCAATAGTTTGAAGAACCTGGAACACGTTGCTTGAAATCAAATAAAGCAGGACACCGGCAGGGATAGGAATAATTACAAAAGTAAACATCAGCATAATCGGCATAAAAGTATTCATAGACTTTTGCATAGCCTTTTGCGCCTCGTCCATTTCCTGTCCTTTAGTCATTGCCATCATTGCTTTTTGGGAAGCAAGCATCGTTAAACCAAACAGAATTATCAACAACAGTACATCATAGTGGAAAGCAGTCTGCACCTCTTTGGTCGGTGTTGTTGCAACTAAGATTCCGCCTTTTCTTTCAAAAGTAAGGGTTTCTGTTTCCTTAGTCTGAAGGTCGGTTACATCAATTTCCGCCTTTTCGATACTGTCTAACTGGCTGAATTTAAGGTTTAAATTATCAAGACTGACTTTAAAATCAACAGGCTGCCCCGGGGTAAGTTCTCCCTGAACCTCTATTGCCTTGGTCGGCTTTGTAATTTTTACATTATCAAGAACCTCGTCTTTGAGATATACCTTAGCGACTTTGCCGGTCATGAATGTGTCGTATTTAGAAACACCTAAAACGCCGTCCTGAGAGATGCCGGCGCTGGTTTTAAGCGTAGAATCAAGTCTTTTTATAAATAAAAACTGTGAATCACCCGCCAATTGAATAAATTGAGGACTCATCAATGCAGAATATAACAAAATAAAGATAGGCATTTGTACAAGAAGCGGAAAACATCCTGCCATAGGATTAAATTTATGCTCTTTGTAAAAATCCATCATCTTACGCTGCATGGTCTGCGGATCGTTTTTATAACGTTCCTGAATAGCCTTCATTTTGGGCTGAAGCTTCTGCATCATACGCATTGAACGCTGCTGGGAAACACCTAACGGCCAGAGCGCGGCCCTCACAATAATTGTAAGAATTATAATCCCGACACCGTACCCCGCAAAAGAGCCAAGGGCCTTTAATACATCTATAGTAAAACTAGTTGCAAAATCCATAAGTTTACCTTCTCTCCATTAAATTTATCAATAAAACGATAACGTAAACGCAGGAGCAAGTCAATAAAACAGCCTGTCGTTGTAAATATATGTAAAATTCATAATAAAAATGGTGCAGTATATTGTACTGCACCTTAAAATTTAACTATTTTAAAACAAGCTTATTTGATATTTTTAATAACTTGTTCAGTAATATTATCACCGCCGTAAAGTACGGAAGCTTTAGCTATAACCATATCATAGCCGGAAGCCTGTGCTTGTTTTGTAATAACGGCAGTTATATTCTTATCTATATCTGCAAGTTTCTTTGCATAATCTTTTGCCGCAGCTTCCCTTTTAGCTGCTAATTCTTTATCGTATTTTTCTGCTATAGCTTTTTTCTTATTAATATCAGTTTGTGCATCTACTTCTGATTTTGCTTTATTCATAAGCTGAATCATTTCATTTTTCTTTTTATCATGTTCAGCTTTTAAATTTTTAACCTGTGTTGATTGAGAAACAACTCTTGGTACATCAACAACAGCAATTTTACTAACAGTTGTACTTGAATTTGCAATACTGTTAAAACCACAGCCCAGAACAAATGCAATTGAGATTGCCAATACTGACTTAAAATGTTTATCCATTAGAAACCCTCCTGTTTATAATAAGTACAGTATATTATAAAATTTCTAAAATAACAACATCTTTTATAATCCGGCAGATTGTTGATATAATAAGAATATGCTCAGATTTATTTTATTATTACTCATTATATTTGTTACCAGCACAGCTTTTGCTGTTGAAAAAGGCGGAATTGAATACACCCCTAAAATAGATTATTCCTTGATTAACACAAAAGAGTTTGAGGATAAGGGATTTCAGTATTACACAATTGCAACAACTTCTCAAATAGAAGAAGAAAGGCTCAGGAATGCCGAATATGCCATAGGGTGCTACAGAACGCTGCTGTCTAAACACCCTGACAATCCGGCCTACGCTCTTAAATTGGGAATTCTTTATGAACTGACCGGCAAAAACCGGTATGCCAAAGAATTTTATTACAGGACTCTGACTATCGACGAAAACTATGCCCCGGGCTATGAAGTTTTCGGAAATTATTACTATAACAGAGATGAGTACAGAAGAGCGCTTAAACAATACAATGAAGCCTACATAAGGAACCCGTCCATATACAATGTTAATAATAAAATCGGCACAATTTACCAGAAATTAGGCGACACACGCTCTGCATTGAAGTACTTAAAAGAAGCCTACAAAATTAATCCGTCCGAAGAATTAAATACTAAAATACGCTTATTAGAGGAATTAAATTCATCCAATACGTTATATTATAAAAATACAAGGATTCATTTCGTCGAGGATTAAATTTAAGGATGAGACGTCTTTTTATACTAATACTGTTAATATTTATGAGTATCAGTATTAATGCAGCCGATGCGATGGCTGTATTTCAGCCGTTTCAGCCGGATGCAAAAGAAATCATTTTTAATCAGACCATGCACAAAGTAAGTGTAATTGACCCGACAAGTGAAAACAACCCCAGAAGTGCGCGGTTTCCCGGATTAAGGGGCACAAATCAGCTTGTAGTATACACTCCTGAATTCGGGCGGCGCACAAATACTAATGAATTTGGTACAGAGGCACTCGTCGTTAACGGAATTGTAACCCAATTAAGCGGCGCAAATACTTTAATTCCTGCAAACGGTGTTGTAATAAGCGGACATGGAGAAGCCAAACACTGGATAAATGAAAACCTGATTGTAGGCGCTAAAGTTTATATTGACCCGGTAAATAAAACCATTACATCTTATATAACATCCGACACATTCTTATTCAGCGCCAAACTTAAACTTGTAGAAGTTCAAAATATAATGAACTTCTATATTAAAACAACTCCTAGATATGATGCAAGAAAAACCGTTACTGCAATTAACAAATCCAAAGAAAACATATATAAAGCACAGAAAGACAGCGCAAATGTACAAAAGTACTCAGGAAAAGCCATAGAGTATGCTAATGAAGCGCTGTCACTCGTCGTACCTTATAAACAGGATGAATTAAGAGGTGTATGGATACGTCCAACCTGCAAATCCAAAGACGATATAATACAAGTCCTTGATCTTTTAAATAAATCCGGTATTAATACGGTATTTCTGGAAACCTATTATCATGGAAAAACAATTTATCCGAGCGACTTGATGCTTTCTTACGGATTTATCGAACAGAATGAAGAATTTATCGGCTTTGATCCGTTAGACATCTGGATAAAAGAAGCTCACAAGCGAAAAATGAAAGTACATATCTGGTTTGAAACCTTCTATGTCGGAAACAAAAACCCGAAGAATTATCCAAACTACATCCTGTCAATACGGCCCGGTTGGACAAATCTTCCGGGAAACAGCGCAAATTCTATAGAACCTGTTTATTCAACCTCTGAACATAACGGATATTTTATTGACCCGGCCAATCCCGAAGTACAGGAATTTTTACTGAAACTCCTTGACGAAATAATTTGCAAATACTCCCCTGACGGTATTAACCTTGATTACATCCGCTATCCGCAGTCCATTTCACCCGAAATTCCGGGCTATGAAAAATCAACCTGGGGATATACTTCGTATACAAGAGAAGGGTTTAAAGCACAGTACGGCATTGACCCTGTAGAACTAACAAGGACCGATGTTCTCTGGGATGCGTGGTTATTTTACAGAGCACAAAAAATTACTGATTTTGTAAAAAAAGCATCGGATTTATGCCGTACAAAAAATGTTACCCTTACAACAGTTATTTTCCCAAACTATAAAACAGCACTGACCACTAAAATTCAGGATTGGCGTACGTGGTCAAGAAACGATTATGTAGATGGCTTTACACCTTTATTTTTAACATGCGACCCAAAAACTACGGCAAGTATGATTAACGAAATCAGAAATATGAGTGCCAGAAAAACAAAACTCTATGCCGGATTATTTGTAACATTTATGAAAGGAGCGCCTGAAGATTTAATCAGAATAGTTCATGAAAGCAGACGTTTCGGACTTGGTGGCGTTATCATATTTGATTATGCACATTTTGGGTGCGAATATATGAATATTCTTACAGCAAGCGCATTTAATGACGGGAGCAGACAAAGAGTTGCTTATGAAGCCCCAAAAGTTCATGTTTGCACAAAATGCAAAAAAGACAAAAAATGCAAAAAATGCAGAAAAGAAGAGAAACGGCTCAAAAAGGAGATGGAAAAACGGGCAAAGAAAATGAAAACAAAGAATTAACCACGAGAAAATTTCTCGGTATATGGTTTTCATGCTGCAAGACTTACGGCAGATTGTATAAGAATAGAGAAGGTACTGCATACGTAGGCTGCTGTCCGCGATGCGGCGCTAAATTATCAGTAAAAATCGGAAAAGAAGGTACAGGAAGGAGGTTTTTCCGTGCAGAATAATGTTAGACAAGAAAATGAATTAATAGATATTTTTTGCTCTCTTGCAGAGCTTCCAAGTCCCTCTAAAAAGGAAGAAAAAGTAATTGCATGGATAAAGAAGTTTGCAAAAGAAAATGAAATTCAATGTGAAAGCGATCATTACAACAATTTATACTTAAAAATTCCGGCGACAGATAATAACAAACAACCAATTCTATTATCTGCGCACATGGATGTTGTCGGAGACGCATCACCTGTTGAATTAATTTTTGACGGCGATTACATCAAAGCAAACGGCAGGACTTTAGGTGCCGACGATAAAGCCGGTGTAGCCTGTGCGTTAAAACTTGCAAAAGATGTTAAAAGCAGCGGCATTAAACACGGCGGACTTGAAATTCTGTTTACAAGGGATGAAGAAACCGGAATGAGCGGGATTGAGAATGCAGAGTTTGACAGAATAGACTCAAAGTATGTTCTTGTACTGGATGCTGACAAATTAGGCCAGTTACAAATTGCAGGTGCAGGTTATACAAATGTAAAAGTTACAGTAAGGGCGCTAAAAGGCGGCCACTCAGGAATCGATATTGATGATGAATCAAGACTTAATGCCGTAAAACTTGTCTGCGAACTTATTAACCACTTCCCTCAAGGAGTTTATTACAAAGATGAAACCGGTGTCGTAACCTCCTGCAACATCGGCGCAATAGCAGGCGGCGGTATACAAAATGCGGTAAAAGCAATTGTTGATGATAAAGTTGATTCAAAAGACTATATTACAGAAATTGTTGACCGTTCCTCAACTAATATAATCAATACACTTGCTAAAGTCTCTTATTCAATAAGGAGTTCTAACCTTCAAAAAGAACAGGAACTTAAAAATATAATGATTAATTACATAGAAAATTTCAATAAGAAATACGCAGGACTTGCCAAAGCAGAAATTGAATTTTCAGTTCATCTTCTGCCGTTTGAAAAATCCGACGACGATTTTATACCGGAGGTTCACACAAAAGCAAGCGAAATGGCGGGTGTAAAAAATTCTGTTGAATCCTTCCACGCAGGAGCAGAAACTCATATTTATGCAAATAACAAAAACAAACACGGAGAAAAATTTATTCCATTCTTAGTAGGAACAGCAGATGTATACAATATGCACTCGGCAGAAGAAAGGGTAAACTATAAAACAATGCTGAAAGGGTACGAAATACTTAAAAATTTCTTTAATATTTATAATAATTAAGACTAAATCGGGGCTATACGTCCCCGATTTACATATTATTGTCCGGGATGATCACCCATCTTTTAATCCAACCCCGCAATTGCAGGATTAAAAAATCACCCTCTGCGAAGTGAGCCATCAATGTTAGTGAAACAACTACAGGGCGGGCATTGTTTGAGACACACAGTGTCGAGTTTGCCCGCTTGATGTTGAACTATACAATTGATGAGCGAACGCAGCAACAGGGTGACGGTTTTACGTCTCTTTTGCCGCCAAAAGAGACCCCGTCCGGAGGACCCGCCGGAGGCGTTACTGCTCCCGTCCGGAAGGACAAAAGATATATAGGTCGGGCTTTAGCCCGACAAAAACTTATGTAACCTATGATATGGCAGATACGGGGTTCGGGGCGTATAGCCCCGATATAAAATATTATCCCGATATTTTTGCTCTGTAGTATATACTTAATAAATATAAATACATGAAAAAAAGTGTCCTGAAACAGGATGCTTTTTTCATGCTGAAACCCATGCGCAGAGGGCTTCAGACATGTTTGTTAAGTTTTGTAACAAATCCTCTCAAATGTGAAATTTTATAATCCTTATATACTTTATATATATAAGCAGTACAAAATATGAGGATAAAAATATGGTCTGGGTTTTACCTTGTAACTTCGACGCAAGACATTGCCACGGCGGTGTAAATATCAGGAACACCAAAGTAATTAACATCTTTAACGGTTCAAGACGCAGCGGCAGATGTTACGGCGGATTTGGATTTGGCTTCGGCGGCGGTTTCTGGCCAATGTTCGGTAAAGGTATCGGCATAGGCTTAGGAATGGGCATATTTAACGGTCTCTTCGGCGGCAACGGCTTACTCGGCAACATTTTCGGCGGCAACGGCGGCTGGTTTGGCGGCGGTCAACAAGGCGGCGGATGTACTTGCGGTCATAACAGCTATAATAACTATAGCAGCTATAACCCGTATAACCCATACAATCCGTACATTCCCGGACAATATTCTACTATTGGTAAAGTAAGCACCCAAACACAACAACCACAACCTACACAACCAACTCAACCGACTCAACCAACTCAACCGGTAGAGCAAACACCGCCAACTCCACCTAAGAAAGAGGCGGAAGTCGTAGACAACAAATATAACCTTGATGATTTATTAGACGATAAAGGCAACCCTAAGAATCCGTTATCATCAGAAGAAGCAAAAGAAGCACGCAAAAACTTCTGGACATCAATCGGGCTTGATGAAAAAGCTGCAGGCCTTGATAAAGCCTGGAACAATAACAGATTACAATTAGCAAAAGACGGCGCAGGCAATGTATATGTTATTTATAAAGATGAACAAGGCAACAAAACAGCGTTCAAATATGATCCTGATACAAAACAATACAAGCTTCCGGATGGTACAACATTCAATAAATTTAGTGAAAATTGTACCGACGAAGTAGCAAAACCCAAAAATATTGACGAAACTAAAAACCAAAACGTAACACAAAACTGGTCTGAAGCAGATGCGGAAGTTACAACAGTAACATTCGACGGCAGAGATAAACAAAACGGTAACTGTGTAAAAGTCGGCTCTACATTCGGTTCCTGGTTATTAAACCACAACGATGCAAGTATTGCACAGGTTACTAAAAACTCTGACAAAATATTTGAAGAATATGCACACGGTGACGACAAAATCTCATTTGACGAATTCATAGCATACTTATCAGGTTATGAAGCCGACGCAATGAGAGCAACAGCAGACACAGCATACGGCGCAGGCAGCAGATACCACGATACAGTTGATATGGATGCTTACGATATGGTTAAACTTACTAAGATATTTAACAAATACGCTACAAACGGCAATATCGACAAAGCAGGTTTTGATAGATTAATCGCAGAAATGAACCAACTGAAAAACTCAAACGTAATTGTGTAAAATAATAATAGACCTTTAAGTACTGCATAATAAAACCGGTTTTTAATAAACCGGTTTTTTATTATTTTTCTACCAATTGTTTAAAATGTTCCAAATCTTCAATCGTATCTATTCCAACAGGAATATTTTCCGTTACGGCAACTTTTATACGCATGCCGGACTGGAGCGCCCGCAATTGTTCAAGGCTTTCTGCTTTTTCCAGATTAGTCTGCGGGAGTTTTGTCATCTTAAATAACGATTCTTTTCTGTAACCATAAATCCCTAAATGACCGTAAATTTTACTCATACCGGTATTGCGTTCAAACGGGATTTTGGAGCGGGAAAAATACAACGCATAATTGTTTATATCAAATACGCATTTTACAAGATTAGGATTGTTTGCCTCTTCTTCATCCTTAATCTCGCGTACAAGTGTTGAAATATCAACCGTTTCATCGTTTTTAACCCCGTCAATCACGGCATTTATGTCATCAAGGCTGATTAACGGCTCATCCCCCTGCAAATTTATTATAATATCAATCTCAGGATGACGGGAAGCGACTTCCGCAATCCTGTCTGACCCGCTTTTATGCTCCGTTGATGTCATTTCTACATCTCCGCCGAAGGCTTCTACCGCGTCATAAATCCTTTTATCGTCTGTTGCGACAATCACCTTATCAGCTTTGGCAGAACGCTTTGCTTTCTCCCAAACCCACTGAATAATAGGTTTATCAAGCACTTTAATGAGCGGCTTCCCTTCAAGCCTGCTTGAACCATACCTTGCAGGAATTATTATTGCCGTACATCCGCCTTTTTCCATCTTTATACCCTCTCTGCTATTATTGCCGCCCACTGATTAAGGTGTGTTTCCTCCACCACTTTTAACGAACTTGCCTTAACCGCCTCAAATACAACCATCTTCTTTTCATCAAGAATACCGCTTAAAACAATTTTCCCGCCCTGTTTCATCAAGGCTTTTAAATCACCCATAATTTCTGCAAGAACATTATGAAGAATGTTTGCACACACAAAATCAAATTCCTGCTTGACTTTATCGGCCGTATTGAGTTCAAAAACTGCGTCAATATTATTTTTAACGGCATTTTCTTTTGCTACATCAATAACCGTTTCATCATTATCACATCCGTAAACGTATCCTGCGCCGAATTTTTTGGCGCAAATAGCGAGAATCCCCGATCCCATGCCAATATCGGCAACGGAATCCCCTGATTTAACATATTTTTCTATCGCGCGCATACACAACTGTGTAGTCGGGTGCGTACCAGTACCAAAGGCACATCCCGGGTCAAGAGTGATTATAGCCTCATCCGGTCTTTTTTGTTTATACTCTATCCAGCTAGGAACAATGGTTATTCTGTCACTTACATGCGTGACATCCCATTTTTCTTTCCATTTCTTCGACCAGTCCTGATTTTCTTTTTCCGCAATTGTAAAAGCCCAACTTCCGAGTTCTTCGTCGCTAAACCCGCGCGTTAAAAGCAAGTTTCTGTTTTCAGTCAAAATACGAGCTATAACGGATTTACCGGGATTTGCCACAAGAAACGCTTTCAACTCCCCCTCGGTTGTTGAAACCATTTCCAAATCCTTATAGGTTTCTTCTGCAAGTATTACCCCTTCGCAGTCAAAATTTGAAAAGCAAATATCAGATACAACATCGGATATAGCAGGATTAATATCTATAACAAGTTCAAAATAATTGTCCATTATTCGTTAAATACACCCATTCCTCTGAATTTGCTGTATCTTTGGGCTTTTAATTCCTCGGGAGAATAGGAATCCAACTCTTCCAGCGCGCCGATAAGCGCATTTTTAAGTCTGTCGCTCATATCCTGCGGGTTAGTATGCGCGCCGCCTAACGGCTCATTAATCTTGCCGTCAATAACGCCAAACTTAAGCAAATCATCTGCAGTAATTTTAAGCGCATCAGCCGCATCCGCAGCCCTTGCAGCATCTCTCCAGAGTATAGACGCACACCCTTCAGGTGAAATAACCGTATAGTATGCATATTCAAGCATAAATACCCTGTTTGCAACAGCAAGCCCCAGCGCTCCGCCGCTGCACCCTTCGCCGGTAATAACGGCAATAACAGGAACTGTAAGTTTTGACATTTCTCTGAGGTTTACTGCAATTGCAATACCTTGCCCCGTCTGCTCGGCAGTAATCCCCGGATAAGCTCCCGGTGTGTCTATAAGTGTTATAATCGGGAGCCTGAATTTTTCGGCATGTTTAAATAATCTCAATGCCTTTCTATACCCTTGCGGCTGCGGCATCCCGAAATTATACTCAAGATTTTCTTTTGTAGATTTTCCCTTCTGGGTACCAATCAAAACGACATTACGGCCATCAATGGTAGCAAGACCTCCGATTATAGCCCTGTCATCAGAGCCTTCTCTGTCTCCGTGAAGCTCTATAAAATTCTCACACATCATATTGGTATAATCCAAAAAGTTAGGACGTTCGCTGTGCCTTGCGATTTGAAGCTTTTGAGACGGTTTTAAGGACTCATACATTTCTCTTTTTATTTCATTAGCCTGTTTTTCAAGGTTTTCAATTTCGCCATTAAAGTCCATACCTGACTCCAAACTCATTTTTTTAAATTCATCTATCTTTTTTTGTATTTCTAAAATCGGTTTTTCAAACTCCAACACTGTCATTCTCTATACTCCAATTTAGTTTTTATATTTTATCGGGCTACCCGCCGCCTATGGCTTGTCATATTCCGATCGTAAAGCCAAACCGTTTTTTGATATCGGGGGCTGACCGTTTGCCGTACTTTGCCGGATTACATTCCATGCATACTGAGCACGTCTGCAAGCTTATCCCTTAACTCGGCCCGTTTAGAGATAATATCAACCTGTCCGTATTTTAACAGGTATTCTGCCGTTTGGAAATCCGCCGGAAGGCTTTGCCTGATTGTTTGCTCAATTACCCTGCGTCCGGCAAAACCAATACGGGCACCCTGTTCTGCAATAATTATATCACCCAGAGTGCCAAAGCTTGCAGTAATACCGCCAAATGTAGGTTCTGTAAGGACATTGATATATAAAAGTCCTGCTTCATCAAGCTTACCGGCAGCACAGGAAGTTTTGGCCATCTGCATAAGACTCAATGCGCTTTCCTGCATTCTGGCCCCGCCTGATGATGTTATTGCAATCATAGGAACTCTTTGTTTGATTGCTTCTTCCATCATTCTTGTAACTTTCTCTCCGACAACGCTGCCCATAGAGCCGCCCATATAGTCAAAATCCATTATTGCAGCAGCAACACGATGTCCTTTTATGGTACCTGTTCCGGTTATAACAGCCTCATCCAAATTAGTTTTAGAATGCGCCTTTTCCAGACGTTCCTTATACGGCTCTGTATCAACAAAGTCAAGCGGATCAGTCGGTTTAATATTTTTAAATCTTTCAACAAAGGAGTCATTATCAAACAAAAGTTTTATTCTTTTTGTTGCATTTATTCTGTAATGGTATTCACATACGGGGCAAACCATCATATTTTCTTCTAAATCAGCTTTTAAAATCTGGTTTTCGCAATGAATACATTTAGTCCACAAACTGGGCTGTCCATCATCTTCCATATGTTTTTCAGCTTCACGGCGCCTAATCTGCGCCTCTTTTCGCTTTTCAAACCAATCCTGAATAGTCATAAATACTATCAAACTCCGTTTATAAACTAATACACAAAATTATTATAAAAAAATACATTTATATTATACACCCAAAAAAACCTCAGTCCAGAAGTTTACAAATTTTTGTAACGATAATACGCAGTTATTTTTTACCAATCTCAAAATCAATGCCAAGAATTGTTACTATTTTGCTCTTTACGGCATTATCATACTTATTGCCGATTGAAAAAACTTGTTGTAAAAATGAACGGTTTTTTGTTTTAATTTGGTGATAAAGCCTTTTATATTCACTCTCTGAAAGAATTCCTTTTGTCTGTTCAATATAATCATTTTTTAATTCTTCAGGAATAAGATTATAGAATAAACGCAGATGTTGTATTTTGTATTCCGCAAAATCCTCGTAGCATTCGTCAAAAAGATTTTTTTCTTTCAGAAAATCATGTACATATTGTATATTATCAAATACACAAAAAGCTTTTTTAGTAACCTTGTTAACCGCAGAACCGGGTCTTGTACGATAATAATACAAGTATTTGTTTAAATAAAATATTTTGTCCGCCGTTAAAACCGCTCCGATTGAAAACAAATTATCTTGTCCAATTCTAGTAGGTGCAAGTTTTAGATGCTTACTTCTTATAAAATTAAGAGTATACGCTTTATCCCACACCATCCCGCGAATATACAGTTTTAAATCCGACCGGTCATAATACGGGTCTTTGAAAATATTTTTCTTCCCGCCGGATTTTTTTAATTCGTAACCATAAGTACGCGGTTTTCCTTTTTTTGATATATCATTATATTTCATATAATCAAACTGAAGAACATCTGCACCCGATTCTTTAAACGCATCGTATAATTGCTCCAGATAATCCTGGACAACCCAATCATCAGGATCAACAAATACCAGATACTTGCCTTTAGCTGTGTTTATTCCATAATTTCTAGCGATACCAGAGCCTTGATTTTCTTGCCTGAAGATTTTGAAACGTTTATCTTTTTGTGCGTATTCCTGTAATACGGAGAACGAATTATCAGTCGACCCGTCATCAATACAGATTACCTCAAACTCTTGAAAAGTCTGGTTTATAATACTATCCAGACATTCCCGCAAATATTGCTCAACATTATACACAGGTAATATTATTGAAAATACTGTATTATCCATTTTCTGCTTTATTCCGTATTACAAGTAAAAAAATCATAGCATAATATTGACATAAATAAAAGTATTATTAAAACAATAACTGTACATATGGAGTAACCCTACTATGATAAACAATCTGTTTCTTGAATTAGTTTACAATCTTATACCCAAAAGCGAATGTCAGCATGACAAGGTTTCACCGTTATCTGACGGAGAATACTGTCCTGATTGCGGCAGATATATTGTTAATGAGTGGTACATAACCCGCTGCAAGTGCTGCGGGGTAAGATTACAAAGCGTGAAGAAGGGCGAAAGCATCATTCCCGCCGAAAAATTTTGCCACAACTGCGGCGGGAGTGATTTTTATCTTGAAAAATTATCAAAAATCGACTTCGTAAATATTAACTATGCAGTACTAATTAAGCGCGCGATGGAGGACGGCACACTAACAAGAACAACTCAATGCTGGCAGGATGAAGAGAATGAAGTGAGCACTGTTTTAAAATTATTACCCTTCTTTGAAAAAAAATATAATATTTAAGCTATTTTACAACAGCACCTGTCTCTGAAAAAATATCTATAAAATCAAATTTGCCAGTATCAAACACACCTTTATCAGTAATCTTAATTTCAGGAATAACCGGCAGGGATAAAAATCCCATTGCCATAAAAGGATCATTGAGGGTGCAGCCAAGCCCCGCGGCAGCATTATTTAAAGCATCACACTGATTGATTACATACTCATAATCCCTATCTGAAATAAGCCCTGCAATCGGCAGCGGAAGCTCTGCAAGAATTTCACCATTATTTACAACCACCTTGCCGCCCTGAAGTTTTATAAGCCTTACTGCAGCACGATACATATCTTCATCATTTGTTCCTATAATAACCATATTATGTGAATCATGGGCAACAGTTGACGCTATAGCCCCCGACTTAAGATTAAACCCTCTCACAAACCCGCGCCCAATGTTTCCGGAGGCTCTATGGCGTTCTATTACACAAATTTTCAGAATATCATCATCCAGATTAGGTTCAGCATAACCGTTTATTATATTCACGTTTGCATCATATATTTTTGTAATAAGCTGATTTGGTATTACCTGTATAGCATTGACCCGTGCTACAGGACTTTTGTTATCGCCGCCGGCCTCTATTTTGAAATCCGAACGTTCAATCCAACGGACATTTACAGACCCGCGTGCAGTTCCCTGAATTGAGGAATTAATTTCATATAAGAGTTTGCCGTCCTGTGCAACAATATTACCGTTCTTTAACACAAGTTCGGGTTCAAAGTTGTCTAAATCAGGCAAAATCAGTAAATCCGCCTTATACCCGGGAGCTATGGCACCTAAATTCTTTAATCCAAAATACTCCGCAGTATTAAGGCTCGCAATTCTTACCGCCTTAACAGGACTCAATCCGGCTTTGACACACATTTTTACCATCCCGTTAATATGAGGTTTCAAATCATGCGGATGACGATCATCCGTTACAAATAAACACTTATCCGTGTTGCAGGAAAGAAGAACAGGAATCAGGGCTTCCAAATCTTTGGCAGCCGTTCCCTCGCGTATCATAAGATACATACCGAGTCTTAATTTTTCGACAGCTTCCTCCGGAGTTGTACACTCATGATCAGAAGCCACGCCGGCCGCTGCATACGCGCACAAATCTTTTCCGGTTAATTGCGGAGCATGCCCGTCAATACGTTTGTTGTACTGTCTGGCAAGTTCTATTTTAGACAAAACAACAGGATCATTGTTAAGCACTCCTGTAAAATTCATCATTTCCGCCAATCCCAAAACCCAGGGACGGTCAATAAGCATTGATAAATCATAACTTTGTAAATCAAACCCCGAAGTTTCAAATCCCGTAGCAGGCACGCAGGAAGGAAGAGTACAATATACATCCAACGGCAGTCCTTCAACAGCGTTTTTAAGAAAACTTATACCATGAAGTCCGAGAACATTGGATATTTCATGCGGATCTGCAATAACTGTCGTAGTCCCGCAAGGTACAACCAGTTTGGCGAACTCTGACGGCATCAGCATAGAACTTTCAAGGTGGACGTGACCATCTATAAAAGACGGAGTTACAAACTTTCCTCTTGCATCAATTTCACGAATACCTGAGTAATCATTGCCAACACCTGCAATAACACCATCTGTTATTGCAATATCGGCTTTATAGATTTCATCGGTCAAGACATTTACAACACCTGCATTTTTGATAACAAGATCTGCTTTTTCAAGCCCCCTTGCACTGTTTATTATACGTACGTATTCCATAACTGCTGTGCCTTTCTCCAAACATCATTCTGCTGCCTTTATAATATAATACCTGCAAGCGGGATAAGTTCTTCCAGATTTCCGGATTCAACAACTGACTCTATTGCAGAATTGATTTTTTCCAAATCTTCTTTAGAAGGAGTTTTAAGATTTGCCGGCAATTTCAAATCAATTGTATTATAAGTTTCCGTAAAACCCTTGTTTATTTCCGAAAACTCGTTGTAAGTAACAAGAACCAGTTTATAAATTTCCGGAAAATCTGTAGTCTTGCCTGTATAGTATTTATAATCCGCTTTCAATTTATCTATACTTGTCAAAATATAATCAATTTCCAAATCAGGCGACTTTTCATCGTATTTTTGCCCGAGACAATGATTACCAACAAATTCTGCATCACCGGAATTTTTCAAATAAACCGCCCACAAAAGACAGCCGAGGTAAAAGCCTATATTATTTTCAAGGAGCTTTAATATTTTAGGGAAATATTGCTTAAATTTAAAACTTCGCTGGCTAAGGTTTTTAAATTTATTAATATCCTTGTATAAATACTCCACACTGCCTGAATAAACAAGCACATAGCTGCCCCAGCCCGGATCAAATTTAACTGTTTTTTCTAACACTGTCATAATTTTTACTCCTGTAAATTTTTTATAACTGCATCTGTAAATGCCGTACAAGAATATGTTCCGCCCAAATCTGCAGTGCATATTCCCTGCCGGAAAGTATTAAACAATGCATTTTTTATTATTAAACCTTTTTTCGTTTCACCAATATAATTTAGCATTTCAACGGCGCTAAGTATAATAGCCGTAGGATTAGCTTTGTTTTGCCCCGCAATATCCGGCGCCGAACCGTGAACAGGTTCAAAAACCGCGCAATTTTTACCAATATTAGCCCCCTGTGCAACTCCAAGGCCGCCGATTAATCCGGCTGTAAGATCTGAAACTATATCGCCGTACAAATTTGGCAAAAGCAGAACATCAAACTGGCAGGGATTTTGCACTAACTGCATACAGCAGTTATCAACAAGAATTTCTCTGTACTGTATTTGCGGATATTTTTCCGCAACACTTCTTGCTGCATCAAGGAATAAGCCGTCAGAAAGTTTGCAAATATTAGCCTTCGTAACTGCAGAAACCTGTTTTCTGTTATTTTTAAGAGCATACTCAAATGCGAACTCAGCTATTCTCTCCGAAGCCTGCCTTGTAATAATTTTTATACTATGCGCCGTATTATCATCAATTTTTTCCTCAACTCCGGCATATAAATCCTCTGTATTTTCCCTTACAACCACAATGTCCACGTTATCATACCGTGTTTTAACAGAAGGAATATTACAGCAGGGGCGCAGATTAGCATACAAATCAAGCTCTTTCCGTAAAGCAACGTTAACCGATCTAAACCCTTTTCCTATAGGCGTTGTGACCGGTGACTTCAGAGCTGCACCATTTTTACGAACCGAATCCAGTACGCGTTCGGGAAGCGGTGTTCCTTCCTTTTCTATAACATCCGCCCCGGCAGTCTGTAAATCCCAGTCAATATCGCAGCCGGCCGCATCAATAACTTTTACAACAGCTTCTGTTATTTCCGGTCCAATCCCGTCGCCTTGAATTAATGTAATCGTTCTCATAAATTCCTCTTTTTACAGAGTATTATAACACAAGGCAAGGAAGGGGAAAAGAATAAAGTATAAGTGGCGCAGAAAAAGCAATAATAAATCAGAACGAAATATAAGCCCAAACACATGAACCTTCTGTTGTTCCTTTGATAACAAAAAAAAGGCGCGGCTTGCATAAACCGCGCCCCTCTGCTTTGTTTGTACAACTTATGAATTAATACTATTTGAAAGCTGATTAATAGCATCCATAATTTCATCGAGTTTAGCATTAATTTCATCAGTAGTAACATTACCTGATTGCAAGTTGGAAATAACTTCTGTCAACTGCGTTCCAAGATTTGTTACACTTGCCATGATATCTGCATTTGTAGACTGCGCTTGTACTAACAGTGACAACTGGTTGATACAGGTTTGTATCAGGTTGTTTGTTGTAGTAAGATCTACACCTCCTGATCCGCCGCCAACATTCATGTTACGTATAACATCTAATATCTCTGCCAATGCATTTTCTATTGCACCGGTATCAATTGACCCGCCTGTTTCTTTATTAAGCAGCTGTTCCAACAAATCGTTGTTTGCAGCAAGTAATGAAGTAACTTCACTTAGGTCAAAAGCAGGATCGCTTTGATTACTTAACAGGTTAATAACTGTTTGTATTAAGTTATTTGTAGTTGTTAAATCAAGATTATCATTGCCTGCAACATCGATCAGGTTTTTAATAGCCTCTTCAATAGCTGTCAGATTACCTTCCAAACCGTTGATTGCATTTACGATATCCTGAGCATTATCATCCATCTTAAGCCCAAGAGCCTCGGTTAATGCCGCCAGTTCCGCAGCAAGCTGTGCATCGCTGTCTTTTAGCTTTTCTATTATGGTAGCAATACCTTGGCCTAAGTCACCGCTGATTTTTTCTAATTTTTCAATAATTGTATTACCTTGTTCAATCAATTTTTGTTGATTTGCAGTACTTGCGGCAGCAAATTCATTAAGCGCATCCGTTTGAACATTTTGATTATTAATGATTTGTTCTAAAGCAGCAACAATATCGTCATTGTTTTCGCCCATGCCAATCTTAATATCTTCAATGCCGGCTGCAACATTGTTGATTGCATCAAGGATTTGATTAAGGATTTCAGTATAATCTACAAAATCACCGCCGCCATTAATTATTTGATCTGCTTTATTGAGAAGTTCTTGCAGATATTCATTGGTTGTACTGGTTAAACCGTTATTTTCATTAAGGGCGTTAATAATTGTACGCAGTTCAGATAATACATCCTGGGTTGTTGCATTGCCTTCCTGATAAGCTTTAAGAAGAGCATCCAGTTTTGTACCAAGATCCTGAATAGCATTTGAAATAGCATCACCTGTAGTCTTAACAGTTTCTTCAAGTTTTGCAACCATTTGACCGACACTGTTAATTGCATCAACAATCTTATCAGTACGTTCATCGGCACTGATTTGTGAGTTATCATAAAGCCCTTGAATAAATTCCATAAGTTCTTTATTATTAGCAGCACCGGACGTACTAAGCTCTTTAAGAGCATTAATGATTTCCTGATTACCGGCAACAATACCTTCCCACATATCACTTATTAGGTTAGCAATATTTTCTGCCTGTTCAGCATCAGCAGCCTTAATAGATTTAAGAACTTCAATAACTGCATTAAATCCGTCAACATTAACCTGTGTACAGTTGTTAACAGAATCCAGAATTTTTTGCAGCATAGCTGTAAGTTTTTCAGCTGCTTCAGGAGTAGAATTTTGAAGAGAAGTAACAGCTTCAAGAATTCCATTAAGAATAACCGTTTGCTCTGATGTAAAGTTGTTATTTTCATTAACTGCATCAAGTATTTTCTGCAAGAATTCAGTAAGTTTTTCGACTGTTTCAGGAGTTCCCTCTTGAATACCGGTAACAGCCTCAAGAATTGCGTTAATAAGAACCGTTTGTTCTGATGTAAGGTTGTTATTTTTATTAACAGCATCAAGTATCTGATTCAAGAAGCTGGAGATTTCCTCTGCAACTTCAGGCGCAGTATTCTTCATCTCTGTAATTGCTGTTAAGATTGCATCTAGAATTGCCCGTTGACTAGATGAAATTTCATTTCCTGAATTAATAGCTTCCCAGATTTTGTTGAGAACATCCATAAATTTTTCTGCCGATTCAGTATTTCCCATAGCAAGTTCATTTATGGCATTCAGTATCTTATCATAGTATGTTCTGTTTGTATTATCCATGCTGTCAAGCTTAGTAAGCATTTCATTCAACAACGCAACTACCATATTATTAAAGCCGCTTTGCTCATCTTTAAATGACTTAATAATATCCAGAATATCTTTCAGCAATTGTTGATTTTCTTCTTTTCCATTCACGATTTCATCCAGAATCTTTTCCAGCAGAACAGCTCTTTCATCATCACCTGTTTTCATATCATTTAAGATAGTCAGTATATCATTTAACATGGTTTTTATAGTATTGGAAAGCTCTACTTGGTTTTCAGTTAGTTTTTCAATATAATCAAGCATGCTTTGAAATAATGCTGTATTTGCAGAATTCTGTGCAATAAGCTCATCTAACCGTACCGTAAGATCAGATATATCAAATGTAACATTAAAATCTATATCTGTGTCCGGAGCGTATGTAAAATCCTCGCTGCAGCTTGTCAGTGCTGCTGCACCTGTCACTCCTGCTGCGGCACCGGCTACACCTTTGAACACCTTACCGGCATTACCGGCAGCGGCTTTTTCAAATGCTGCTACTGCTTTACCGCCTTTTCCTCTGGTTAAAAAGGCTGCACCGATAGCAACTGCACCGCCGATAGCAGCAGCCAGCCATCCTTTTTTAGAATCTTTAGGTGCAGGAACATCCCCTTGAGGCATATACTTAGCAAACTTGCTGTCATCAACCTCTGATGTTTTTTTACCGGAAAAATCCGCCATATCGCCAATCGGATCCGGCTCTCCGCTAAATGCTTTCATTAGAGCTTCCATTTCAAGATAAGTCAATGCTCCGGGTTGGGCAAGCATCATATTCGCCACTTCTTTATCCGTTTTACATAGTGTCTCAACCGGATTCTTAGCGCGGTATTCTGCTATCATTTGTGATACATCCGTCGTCATATATTTCTCCTTTCTTTGGATTAACACATACCTGTACTACATTACTCTCTGTATTACGGTATCTTTTGCAGAAAACTTTAACGTTTTTTGAAGAATATTTACATTTTGTTACATTATAGCCCCGAAATTAAACTATATTACTAAAAAAAATTCTGCTTCAGGATTATTGTTTTTTTATTTTCTCCATGGTAAAATTAGTTTAGAAGGAGTGAATTTTGCATGTTAGTGTCTGCAATTTCCAGTTTATCATCTGCGAAAAACAATTCATATTTAGGGGGAAATACTGCAAAACCTGCAGTAAAAAATAGTCATTACGACCATTATAATTATTTTGGGGCAAAAAAGGAAAACAGCACTCCTCAAAATACAATGGAAGAAATGTTCCATAAAATAGCATTATGGAAAGACTTTTGTGAAAAAAAGATAATCACTGACGAGTCTCAAAAAGAAACTTTTAACTATCTGGCTTAACAGTCTGGCAACCGCCCATCTTTCAGCCCAGGGGGGAAGATGGAAGAGCAGAGGGGATGGCGGGTTTCTGTTAGGTTTAGAGAACAAAAAACGGAGGAATACGGATTTTAAATCCGTTGTTTTGTTTTGCAAATATAATCACAGCGTATAAGATTTTTAACTTTACCCCTGTTTCTGCTATTATGGTACTAAAGAACAGTAAAATATAGGAGTCGTTATGTTTAGTACCGAAACAATATATGAAGTAGTTGTATTCTCTATAGGCGATACAAAAGCAGGAACAAAAATGGGAAAACTTCAATTAAAAGATACCACAGATGAATCCCTGCTTAACTGTATTCTCTGGGAAGAAACCTTAAACAGGCTTGATGCAAAGCTTTTTCGTTCCGGTAATCTTCTTAGAATTGTTTCAGGCTCTTTTAACGAGAAATATAACAACTGCCTTGTTTCGGCATTAGAATTAATAAAAGAAGCCAAAACAGGGCTAAACGAACAAGAACGGGATAATGCCTTTAAACAGCTAACAGGATATATTGACAGAATTTCTAATCAGGAATTAAAAGAATTCACCCTGAGTGTTTATAAAGAAAACGAAGAGAAAATCAAAGTGTCTCCGGCAGCAAAACTTATGCACCATAACTATATTGGCGGATTGATGGTACACACTCTGGAATGCCTGAGTTTTGCAGAAGTAAATATTCCTTTATTTGCGGCTAAAATTAATAAAGACGAAGTTATAGCGGCATGCCTGCTGCATGATATAGGCAAAATTTTTGAGTACACAATCGATACCGAAACCGGATTGATAGATTATGATGAAAATTTCAGAAAAGACTGGCTTACGCACTCACAATACGGTTTTTCTATTTGTATGAATGCAGGATTTAAAAATATAGCAAAAATGATTGCTGCACACCACGGAAGAGCAGAATGGGGTGCAATTATCGATTTAAGTGAAAAAGATTTGGATCCGGAACTATATTTAGTGCATCATCTGGATGATTTATCGGCTAAATTCGGGAAGATAAATGTGTCCATGTTATAATTTGTTTAAAGTATGAGGATGATTTATGAAAGTTAGTGTAAGAGTTCCTGCAACGTCAGCAAACCTAGGACCCGGATTTGATTGTTTCGGTCTGGCGCTGCCTATTTATAACACTATTACAATAGAAGAAACTGTTCTTCCGGGCTCAGGAATAGAAATTAACATAATTGCAAACAGCAGTGACGCAGGAACAGCCTTTCTTGAAGATATTCCGCGTGACGAAAATAATCTTGCTTACAAAGCAATCGAGCTGTTATATAATTCAATAGGCCAGGAGCCCTCCGAACTTAAGATTAATATACAATCAGAAATCCCGATTACCAGAGGGTTAGGAAGCTCTGCTTCAGTCATAGTAGGGGCGCTGATTGCCGCAAATAAACTTCACGGATTTCCTGCTGATGAAACGGCTTTAATATCAATTGCTACAGAAGTTGAGGGGCATCCTGATAATGTAACCCCCGCTATACTGGGCGGTGTGGTATTTTCATCTCTGGAGGAGGACGGCAGCGTTATTTACAGAAAACTAAAGTGGCCGGAAGATTGGGATTTGACTATATGTGTACCGGATTTTGAACTCTCAACCGCAATTGCACGTTCTGTTATCCCTAAAGAAATCCCGCTTACAGATGCGATTTATAACCTGAAACACTCTGCAATGTTAATTCACGCAATAGAAACAGCTGATGACGAGCTTATGATAAGGGCGCTAAACGACAAAATTCACCAGCCGTACAGAGTAAAATTAATTCCCGGAATGACTGAAATCATGGATAAATTAAAAAATGAACAGGGAATTCTCGGATGTGTGATTAGCGGTGCCGGTCCAACTTTGCTTGTTATTTCAAAAAGCTACAATACAGATAAAATTAAATCCTACGTAAAAGAGATATGGGAAGGCTTTGGAATATCAGCAGACGTAAGAACGTTAAAGGTAGAAGAACAGGGCGCTGTTATTCTTGACCAGAACTAAATTAACCCTAATCTAAGCTTCATAAGTATACTTAACTGTTCTGCACCCGGGCGTTCTGTTTCGAGCGCTGTACGTTCGGGATTAATATTTTGGCTATACTCTGTTCCGCCTGTAAACATCTCCGCCTCTGTGCTTCTCGTTGCTTCGACGGGCTGCAGCGCCGCACCGGCTTCAACCTTTTTAAGAAGCTGTCTATCAGTAGTTACATCTCCTGTAGGCGGAATTCCGTACGACATAAGCCGGCGGGCAATATATTTAGCCTCAAGCTCATCATCGTAACGATAAAAACTTATTCCTGATACGGAAGAAAACATGACACCTCCAATATAATTAGTGCCACATTTTAGAAAAGTTATAACATAATAACTTTATTAAATCCGGTATCTTCTGCTTACATGCAGGCAAAAGACATGTTAAAACTTAACAAGGACTTTAACGGAGTCTTTATCTTTATTTCTTTCAAAAGCTTCTAAAGATTTTTCAACCGGATAAACTGCCGTAATAAGTTTTGAAAAATCAATTGCCTGCCGCTCAAGCAGTCTCAAAGCCGGTTTAAACTGCCCGCAGCGTGAGCCAAGCACAGTAATTTCATCAATAACAATAGGGGCAAGATTAAGCTCTTTTCCGGTTGCAACAGTACTTTTTAATACCAGAACACCACGCGGTTTTGTATGCGCCATAGCAGATTCAAACCCTGAAACAGAACCGGTTGCCTCTACTACCACATCATACTTCTTTCCGCCCAGCGCATCAAGAAGAACTGTTTTTATACCCAACCCTTTTACTAAATCAAGTTTTTCAGGATGCTTTCCTACAAGGGTAACATCATAATTTTGTGAATTCAAGGTCATTGCAGTAATAAGCCCGAGTTTACCATCACCCTGAACAAGAACTCTCTGACAGGGTTCTATATGCAATTGCTCTGAAATCTCGCAAGCTGCAGCAAGAGGTTCTGTAAACACAGCCTGCTCATCAGTTACGTTATCAGGAACTTCAAAAAGAACTTTAACGGGTATTGTTACATAATCAGCAAAACATCCGTCCTTGCGCCAAATCCCAAGTGTATGACGTTCCGGACAGTGACGGTAGTTTTTAACCGCACACCATTCGCAATCAGGTTTATCACAGCCCCAGCTTATTTCTGCAACTACACGCTTGCCAATAAGTGACTTATCCTCACCGTTAACTTCCTCAACTATTCCGACAAATTCATGCCCAAGTATTCCCTTGTATCCCATATAACCCTTTGTTATTTCATAATCAGTGTTGCAAATGCCGGCAAGCGTAACTTTTATAAGCGCCTCGCCCGGCTGCGGGAGCGGTTTTTTATAATCTTCAACATACTGCAGTGTTTCATCAAATACTATTGCTCTCATTTTTACCTCCGCTTCTACTTGCTCTACCTCGGGATACTTTATTTGTAATTTGCTCCCTGCAAAACTCTGTTTTCTTTCTTAGAGTATAACATATAAATATATTATTGCTCTGAGTCCTATACTCTGCTAAAATTTAATTATGCCAAAAATCAGCAATAATGAAGTACTTAATATTTTTCCGCTCTTTTTTGAAACCAACCTGAACGAAAAAGGCGGTATCAGCGGTATCTTTGAAAAACTTGGAAAAATTTTCGAGTTTACAGAAGTCTTTATTTACTATGTAAACCCTGAAAGCCTGCAATTAAAGTATTCATTTAACGATTATTCAAATTATTCAATCAACAGCACTTTCCCGTTCAGTACACGGCAAAAAAAACTTATTTATTCTGAAGATAATTATATTGCAGATGAAAACAACCCGATAATAAAGACTTTAAAAATTCAGGGCAAAGACTGTAACTATGCTATATCCAAACTAATCATCAGGCAAACTGTTTTCGGGATTCTTGTGCTTGTCAGAAATGACGGACAGCTATACACTGATGAAGATCTGGCGATTTTAAAAACCTGTTCCTGCATAATTTCTTATGTAATAAAAGACCTTGAACTCTCCAATGTATTTAAAATTCAGTTAAAAGCTTTAAAAGACGGAATTATTGAAAAGAATAACGCCTACAAAACAATAAAGGAACAAAATGAAAAAATTTTAGAAGCGGACAAAGTAAAAAACGAGTTTCTTGCAAACGTGTCCCATGAATTAAGAACACCGCTAAACTCTATACTCGGCTTTTCTGAAATTCTGCAAAACGGCATGTACGGAGAACTTTCTTCTAAACAAAAAGAATTTGTCGACGAAATCCGCGTTTCAGGATTACGGCTTCTCGGGATGATTAACGAAATCCTCGATATTTCAAAAATTGAAGCAAAGGCAATGAAGATTTCCCGCAGCAGATTTAGTATTGACATGCTTTATACAGAAGTCTGCAACGTACTTGCACCGCTTGCAGCAAAGAAAAACATAAGAATGATTAAAGATTTTGATGAGGATTTTGAAATCTATGCAGACTATCAAAAGATGCAGCAGGTTTTTTATAATCTTGTAAGCAACGCAATTAAATTTACCCCTGAAAACGGTGAAATTTTACTCGGCGCAGAAAATAAAAAGAACCGTGTAATTTTATCCGTACACGATAACGGTATCGGTATCGACCCGAAATACCACGGGAAAATATTTGCAAAATTTGTACAGCTTGATTCTGCATATACAAAGAAAGAAGCATCTACAGGTCTCGGTCTTACCATTACAAAAGAACTCGTAGAACTCCACGGGGGCAAAATTTCCGTAAAGAGCGAAGTTAATAACGGTTCAACCTTTATTATTGATTTACCGGTTATTACTGGCGGGCAATGAGTATTGAAAAAGTCCAACCGTGCTCAGAACTATTTAATATCCGTAAAACCTATAAACATTTATATTTTCCGCTTTTCAAATTTAATATCATACTCCAGAAGATCAGCAATAACCACCATTTCACTATAAGTAATACTGTTTCTTGCAATTTTGTGGGATAAAGAATCCGGTGTATATTTTTTACCAAGTTTGTCTGATAACTTTGCAGCAAGCTCTTTCAGCATCATATCTTCCTGAAGGAGTAAAATCTTAATCTGCTTTCTTACAAAATTTTCCATTCTCCTATTATACGTTTTCATCAATTACTTGACAAATATGACAACTAATAGTATTATACAAGATATATTTGTCTTGCATAAGTTATATTTTTCAACAATAAGTTTATAAAAATTAATAAGGAACATCAAATGAAAGTAAAAGATTTAAAAAGACTTGAATACCAGATAAATAAAATCGGGTGTGAAATTAGCAATATTAAGCATCTAACAATAATCCTCGAAGAAATATATATAAATGACAGCGGCAATCTCAGCAGACGCGATGTTTCAGCACTTGTACTTGTACTGGCAAGAATGGCAAAAATATTATCCAAACAAATGGAAAAATTCCAGGCCGGACTCAGAATATAAAACTTATGCCCCTAATATTTCAACCATAGACTCATAGGCCATATTAACAACCGTGTGCATATCTTCTTCCGTAATTATAAGCGGCGGATTGAAGTATAAAACATCACCCAGCGGTCGCAGAATAAGCCCTTTTTCAAGCGCTTTTTTATAAATTTGATAACCTGTACGCAAATTAGAATCTAACGGCTCTTTTGTCCGCTTATCCTTAACAAGTTCTATTGCATTAATAAATCCTATATGACGGACTTCACCAACATTCTTATTGGAAAGGAATTTTTCACTGACAATCTTATGAAAAAGAGCGTTTCCAGCAGGTAATGTATCTAAAACCTTATCTGTATCAAAAATGTCAAGAACAGCATTAGCGCAGGCGCATGCAAGAGGATTGCCCGCATAAGTGTGAGAGTGCATAAAAGCTTTGCCTTTTAAATAATCGTCATAAAAAGCATCAAATATTTTCTGAGTAGTAATTGCAACCGCCATCGGCATATACCCGCCGGTCAGACCTTTTGAAAGACACATTATATCAGGAGAAACCTCCGCCCAATCACAGGCAAACATTTTCCCTGTCCGGCCGTACCCGGTTGCTATTTCATCGGCTATTAAATGTACATTATATTTATCACAGAGTTCTCTTAGCTTTTTAATATAAAGCGGCGGATAAACCCGCATGCCTGCGGAGCCCTGCAGCAGAGGTTCTATAATAAGCGCAGCCGTTTCCTCCCCGCAGTGTTCAAACATTTTTTGCGCCTGCTCTATACACTCGCACTGACAATTATCACGGCATTTGCCATAAGGGCATCTAAAGCAGTCCGGAGCCTTAATACGATTAACTTCCAGAAGAATGGGCTTATAAATTTCTGCGTACAAATCAAGCGCCCCGACCGAAAGAGCGCCTATTGTTTCACCGTGGTAACCGTCTGAGAGTGCCATAAATCTTTTCTTTTGCGGATTTCCTGTCTGATAATGGTATTGAAAACTCATTTTAAGAGCCATTTCAATTGACGATGAGCCGTTATCGGCGAAATTAAACTTACAAAGCCCTTCCGGGAGATATTTAACAAGTTTCTGACATAAAGTTACCGCCGGCTTGTGGGTAAAGTTTGCAAAAATAACATGTTCCAGTTTTTCAGACTGCTCTTTCAGGGCTTTTGTAATACGGGGATTACAATGGCCCAAAAGATTGCACCACCACGAACTTACCACATCCTTGTAACATTTTCCGTTAATATCATAAAGGTTGATACCCTCACCGCGCTCAATTACAATCGGAGGAAGTGTTTCATAATCTTTCATCTGAGAGCACGGATGCCAAATATACTTTAAATCTTCTGCCTGCCAATCCATAGACTAGTCCTCCTCAAACATGTCCGATAATTTATATCCTCTTGTATCAATATCAAGAGCATTTTCTTCAATTACACCTAAAACAGGTACCGCGCAAAGCCTTTCAACAGATTTAATATTATCCTCATACATTTTGTCAAAATACCTGTACCTGTTCATTATCACGCCCTTAATATTAATACTTTTACTGCTTGCCCACGCACAGGTAAGCAATACGGAGTTAATTGTTCCAAGCCCCCCATCCGCAGCAACAATGCAATCCAGCCCCATATCCCTGATAAGATCAGACATCAAATAGTTGTTATCATCTTCAAGCGACAACGGGCAGGTAATTCCGCCTGCTCCTTCAACTATTAAATAGTCACATCCCTGTTTTGCCCTTTCAAAATCTTCAAGTATCTTATACCGGTCTATTTTCACACCGGAATGAAGAGCCGCTAAATGCGGAGAAACAGCCTCCTCAAAAATATAGCTTGCGGAATCTGACGGAATCTGTTTCAGCATGCCGGTTTTAATAACATATTCGCAATCTCCGGGATGCAGCACTCCATCACGCATAACAGCCCCGCTTAACACCGGTTTGTAATATCTGCAGTTGTATCCTCCCAGTGTTAAACTTCTCGCTATTAACGCTGAAACATACGTTTTACCTATATCAGTACCTGTTCCGGTTATAAAAATTACTTTTGTCATAACCCAATTATACTTCATAAAGGTTCGTTGAATATATTTAATACATCACAAACATAACTGTCTCTTGTATTAACATGTTCACCAACGGTATTAATATAAAGTTTTTGTTTTGTAGTATTGCCCAAAAGCTTTATTCTCCGCGATTCTACGGGAACATCAGGAAGTTTTATTTTGGGATATTTATGCGACATATAAACAGGAATATGTTTATCAGATAAATTTTCTGCATACTTTTGAATGTACTTCCATACATCTTTTACAAACTCTCTGCTTGTATCATCATTTAAAGTTGCGCGGAACTTATTACTTACTTCTATATTATCCACTACAAGAAACGGTTCATCATTAACATCCGTACTCATGAAAATTCTTGATGTCGCAGCAATTTTACCGTTTTTGTCCACAATTTCAATAACATTAAAAGCTGTATTTAAAAGATAATTGGGAACAGAATCCCCCTTTTCCTCATTCAACGCCGTACAACAGGAGGTATAATTTCCCATGAAGAGCATATTTTTGGCGCTGCGGTCCAAAAGCTTTATGGTATAAATATTGCCTGCGCAGGCAATATTTTCCGGCTCAATCCCTTTAAGCCAAACATCAAAATTGATTCCATATATACCAAACATATCCTTTGTTTGTTTATTTGATTGCCCGTGAGGGGTAAAAGGATTTGAAATGTATTCATTAAACGTTCCTCTGGTTACTAAATCAAAAACAAGTTTAAGTTCGCCGGTATCTCTGGAATTAGGCAGCAATAAATGATGAATATAATTTTTATCCCATTCTCCCAAAGATTGTGCATATTTAGCATGCAAATCGTTATCATACCCCAGTTTTTCAAACACTATCCGGCTGTATTCCGTTATAAACCCTTCCAGATCAAATACAAAATCCTGCTTTCGGCCAACAGGTTCGCTATATTTCTCTATTAAAGAATCCAACCGTTTACCTAATGTTTTTTGCATTGCAGGAATATAATCAATTATCAGTTCTTTTTGTCTGCCGGATAATTTGATTATTTCTCCCTTTTCATTCCTGTTTTTACCATGTCTTATGAGTTTATTAATAACACTTTTGGAATTATAAGGTAAATTGTAAATTTTGCCTATACTCATCCTGAATTTATTCAAACGTTTTGCAAGAAGCATATTCATATATTCAGCGTCTGTTACTGCAAGTGCACTGTACAGTATATTCATATAATGTATATTATTATAATCTATACTGGTTGCTACTAAAAAGAATTTCTCCTGCATAGAAGAATTTAATGTATCAAAAAACTCCTTTGCTGCTTTAACATCCTTATTTCCTAGTTCAAGATACTTTTGTAAAAAACATAACTCCAAATCCGAAAAATTATCTTTTGTATTATTCAAATATTTTTCAGGCGCCTTAGCTATAGCTGCACGAATTTTAGAAACCTGAAAAAAGTTATCAACTATACTCTCTTTATTTATATCAGGGATTAGAAGCAAAGAAGAAATATTGTCTTTGTTACTAAGATATTTTCTTGCTATATCCACAAATACGGGATTTGTATCCCTGCATTTATATTCAATTTCCTTCAGGATATCTTTAACACTGTCATTTATAACGTGTTCAGCTTTCCGATAGTTATCCTCGGCATCCCTGTTTAATAAAATATCAAGAATATTATATCCCGGAATATTTATATCTTTACCGGACATGCGGTTTAGCAAAGCAGCATTTCTGCCGAAAGAAGCTTTATTATCATCTGTCAGCAGCGGAAGGCTAAAAATCCTCTCGGAGTTGAAAAGAGCCTCCCGAAGTTCGTCGGACAACAATTCTGTATTCTCGACAATCCAAATATAATCCTCCACCGGTGTAGACTGTTGGACACTTCCAATATCCTTTAAGGTTTCATAATGTACAATAATATCCCCCATATAAGTTTTACACACATTTTGAAACATCTCCGGCGGCAGCGACTTAATACGGGAAATTCCCTTTTTTATATTATCAGCATCATACACACTATCCAGTATATCCTGCGGAGATTTTAGTATATTCTCCAGTGACTCTCCATTTTTCTCAAAATCCGTTATCAATTCAAATTTTCTAAGAAGATTTTCACTTGGTATAATTGCGGAATAATATTTTTCAAGATAAGGCTCTAAATACTTATTCTCACTAATCTGATGCAAAACCTCCTGCCTTACACTGATATCGCAGCCCGCCCAGGCTTGTAAAGCAGATAAATCATACTCGGACATTACTTCAAAATACTGCTGCATCTCCTCAGCCCCTAAATCTTTAGAAGAGTTAAGAACTACCGCCGTATCAAAATAATCCTTTCCTGCATTAAGAGTACTATGAATACTTGAAAAAATATTATCAAGTTTTTCTCTATTATTAATAATGGCAATACTGGTACTTTCATCCAAAGCATCAATATATGTTGCAGTTATTTCTCCGGTAGAAAAAACCGGTCTGTTATTAATATACTTAGCACCTAAAATACACCCCAAAGCTTCATACTGATTATCGGAAAGATTATAACTTTTCAAATCATTTAACCTGACAATATCAAAATCCGTAACCCTTCTGCCTGATTTAACAACTGTTCTTGCCAATTGCGGAGAAGTATTATAAAAATCAAAAAATAATTTCGGAGAAACAATATCAGTATTTAATTCCAAATAAAGATTATTACGCTCGGCAGCATTATCAGTCCGGCTATCTGGCAATAGGGCCGGAACTGTAAAAACAGTCCCTGCCGGCGCAGCAAACTTTGCAATCGCAGATTTTAACCCCTTTAAGAAACCAGGCCTTGTTAAATCAGGCCTGCCCGTAAAAGATTTGAGCAAAGAGTATTTCGGGGAAGAGTTAAAGTATTTTTTGCCCGAATATATATTATTATTTATTGGCACTATTTTCATATTTATATCTTTTCTTCACTGTATAAAACATGTGAATATTATTATTTGCCTGTTTTTTACAAATTTTTACATTCACTGATTAATTCTAATTGTTTGTATCATAATAAGTTCATGCAAAAAATTACACAAGTCAATATTAACAAAAATGCATTGATGTTCATAACATCATTTGTATACATTTTAGGACTGTGTGCCTGTATGCTCCATCATTCAATAATTTTTTCATTGTTTGTAACAATACTCCTTTCCGCAATTTGTATCAGCGGAATTACAAAACCCAAATATCCGCTGATATGGGGATTTGTGTTTTATCTGGGGTTGTTTAACGCAATGTATAGAATATCAGATTCCGATATTTTACTTAACATTGCGCCTGTAGAGGGAGCTTTTACAGGACAGATTATATCAATCCCCAACAGTAATATTGAGAATAACTCAAATTTTTTCTTTAAAGTTTCAAAAGCAGTCTATGAACATAAAACCCTTGATGATATAAACGCAAAACTTCTTGTAAACCTTAAAAGCGAAGAGGGAAAGGATGCATTTAAGAACTTAAAAATATCAAATTATTACACAATAAATGGCAGCCTCAGACCTCCGTTTAAACCTGGGAATCCGTCGCAATTTGATTACGGCGCTTATCTTAGAAACTACGGAGCACATACTATCTTATACAGCGATATTTCAAAAATAACCTCTGAAAATATAAAACCCACGTTCCGGGGGATATTTATACAAAAATTAAATGAACTCAGGGGCAAAATACTATCTACCCACGGGCAATATTTAAAATCACCCAACCTTGAATTACTTGGAGGTATTGTATTTGGTGATGACGCCGTTGCACCGCCCGAGTATATAAAAACTTCTTTCATAAACTCAGGATTATTACATATTCTTGCAGCTTCAGGAATGAATGTAGCCTTTATTTACGGGTTTTGGTTTATCATTGCAGGCTGGTTTAAACTGCCTTTTAAACTCAGGATAGCCGGCGGCATCCCGCTAATTATAGCCTACTCGCTGATGACAGGTCTCGGTGCATCTGTCGTGAGAGCAGCAATCATGATTATTTTTATACTCGCCGGAAAACTTATTGACCGCGACACCCATAGTATCGCATTGTTATCTCTGGTTGCATTTCTTATGCTGCTGTATAATCCGGCTTATATAAATAACGTTAGTTTTCAACTTTCGTTTATCGTCACTTTCGGGATACTTGTCTGTTCCCCGCTTATAATAAAATTCGGTGACGGAAACACTCTTTCGTTTAAGGATAAAGTTTTAAACAGTATCTCCGGCAGCATATTTGTTCCGCTTATTGCTCAAATCTGGGTTATGCCGATACAGATGTTTTACTTTAATACAATAAGCTTATATTCTGTTTTTGCTAATATAATAACAGTTCCTTTTTTGGCCGTTGTAAGTTTTGGCGGTTTTATAGGCTCAATTATCGCAAGCATTCCTGTTATCGGAGGTTTTATTTGCAGGATTTTTGATTTTGTACTAACCCCGTTTCTCACCGCAATAATCAATATTTCAGCCTTCTTTTCTTCTCTGCCGAATTCTCTTATTATTACAACCCGCCCTTTAATTTTTCAAATTCTGGTTTATTACACGTTACTTATCCTGTTAGTTTATATCTTAAGAAACAAATTATTTACAAAACCTGTCTTAATTTCAATATCAGTATTAACACTGGTCTTTTTACTTTCTTTTATAAGGATTCCCGGTAGAAACCTTGAAATAATTTTCTTCGATGTACAGAACGCCGACTGCATAATGCTGAAAACTCCCCAAAACAAATATATTATGATAGACACCGGCAAATCCGGATATAACGGCGGAAAATCCCAGGCTGAATTTATCGTAACAAAGTATATGAAAGACAACGGAATAAAGAAATTAGATTTCATTATTGTCACACACTTTGATAATGACCATGCCGGCGGCACTGCAGACTTAATTAAATTTGGCAAACCGGATAAAGTATATTTAAATTCAAACAAACAGAAAACTTATACTGCCAAAAATATTTTTAGGACACTGGAAAAATATAAAGATACAAAAGTTATTTACGCAAAAAATAACGAAGTCATTTATGAAGAGCCCGGGTTAAAATTAACAAATTATTTTGCCGGTTTTAATCCTGATGAAGAAGATAATGAAAACTCTATAATAACTCTTGTTGAATACTGTAATACTAAGCTTTTATTTACGGGCGACGCGGGAGTGAGCGCTTTTAATCATATAAACTGGAACATCCCTGATATTGATATTTTAAAAGTTCCGCATCATGGCGCTTATGGTGTCCTTGATGAAAGTGTTCTTAATAAACTAACCCCTTCTTTTGCAGTTATTTCTGTAGGTAAAAACATCTATGGGCATCCGGCTAGATCAACTTTAGATCTGCTTCAAAATATTCCCTGCGCAAGAACTGATATAAACAACTCTATTAAAATAAATGTTACACCGGAAGGTTACAAAGTTTACAACTGGGATATGAAATACAAAAAATATAAACCGTTTAAATACTAACTATTCCTATGATGCTGCGTCAATATTTCTGCGCATTTAGCAATTGTTTCGGGGAAATTTCTCAATAATTCAAATACCCTGAGCGCAACACTCGTTTTATCAGGCGCTGTATTGAAAAGAGCACCTGCATCTGCCAGAACTTCACATTCTCCCCTGTTTTTATTAGTAAACATAAAATAATAATTCATATCGCGCTCAAGAATTACAGAAGGCTCTGTCTTTATCACAGACATCAGCTCTTTTTTCATTACTTTTCTTAAAGATTTATCAGTTGATAAATTATATTTAAAACTTTGCCCGTAAGATAGTTTTTCCAAATCCGCAGAATGAGTTCCCTCATGGGTAAGTACAAACCCGCTGCCGGTATTGTCCAAATCTAATAAAATTGTATTTTTATCAGGCTGAAAAGAAGCACCGGCAGAATTTGTATCCTCAACTATAACTTTCCTCCGTATTAAATCTATAATAAACTCTGCAGGTGTTTGTTTTAAAGCATTGACAGCCCCTCCTAATGACTTTACAACCGGCCGTGCTTTTTTGTTTTCACCCTCTACCCGTTTTAAATAATATTTTTTGCCGCAAGGCTTGCCATCCTGCAGCCGGATAACCGTAATATTTTTATCCCCGAGTTCTATACTGTATTCCCTGCCGTCAACTATTGAAATAATATGATTATCATCAATAACTTTCTTTAGAACTGTTCTTGATAACAATTCTTTGCCGTCCGGAGCAGTAATACTGAATTTATAAGAACTGTCGCCCTTCAATGTTTCCACATAGTCTGTTTTGCCGGAAACTCCGCCCGCCGAGGTTACATGCATTTTCTTAACTTTTTCTCCTGTTATAGGTTCCTCTACACCTCTTGAAACTACTTCAACATCTCCGTCAGGATAAGCGTAAAACACATCAAACACACCGGGCAGCTGTGATTGTTTGTAATACTCTTTTCTTATAATTTGCCCGTCAGGAGTTTTCCGTGTTATAGTCTGCTCTTTTACAATATCAACGGTCTCAATTTTTCTTTCAAAAACTCTGTCAATAATTGAATTGGACTTATAATCCTCAATATGGCTTTTCATTACTACAGGTTCAGCCTGTGTATTATCAATATGTATTTTGTTATTATATAGTAATTCCCCATCCCGGGTGTACGCCTTAATCTCCAGATCTGCGCTTCCCGCGTATAAATCCTGTACAACCCCCTGCACATAATGGCATTTAGTTTTCTCGTCGGTATTAATCATTACAGATGTTATAAAACGCAAATTATTAAACTTACTATATAGACTGCTAAACTTTAACACATCCTGTTTTATAGCTTTTGCAACATTCATACTGTCAGGATGGAATTCACCCGGATACATGCCATCCAGCGCCCTTATAACTTCCGGAGTATAAAACTCAAGAGCCTGCTCAGGTATATCATAACAGCGTATTGCAATATTCTCCGGACAAATATTACCGCTGTTTTCCTGCAATTTTTTATAAAGATTTACCATATCAAGAATATGTTTATAAGGTTTATGAGTCTCATTCAAAAAATAAAGTCCGTCCCTTACAAGAAAAATACTTGAAACGTTATCAAGCGCCTCATTTATTACAGGATAATCCTTCTTTTTCACCTTCAATTCATCAAGCGTTGATTGAAACTTTAAGAAATTAAAAGGCGCTTCTATTTTTTGCGCAAGTTTAACTTTATCTGTATCAAACCTTTTGTTTGTTTTCATAGAATCCAGATAGTTTATAAAATTTCTTTCACACGAGTTAAAAATAAAATTATCTTTATCGGAAGAACCGTCACCGCCCAATTCTTTATACATACGCAAAGCAAGAAAAAGCGCCGGAATATAAACAAGCCCGCCCTCCATACAATACTTACTCATAAGTTTTAAACTCTCTGCACTTTTAAAGCCGTACTTTGCATAATCCGCAATAGCCGCCGCCATAGTGATATAATCGTTTGAACAGTTCTTTCTGTTCACGTTTTTAGAGACAGATGAAACAAAACTATCAGCAGTATTACTTTGCGGCAAAAGCCTGCCGGTGTTATATTTCATAACCTGTTTTAACGTTTGCTTTATATTGCCGGTATTCGGGTTAAATTTGACTTTCACTGCTGTCTCCTGATTATTAAATACAAGCATGTTAAAAACGGTAAGTCAAAAAATTTGCCCTGTCATTAATTTTTTTTACAATAATTTATTTTACACTACAATGCAGGTACAGATACACCAGTTGTTCATCCGTTTTACCCTTTCTCTTTCTATATTACAAAATATTTACATAAAGCTATTGAAAAAAAATAGTTTACTGTGTTATGATAATAACACAAGGAGCAAGTGTACAAATGACAATTAAAAAATTAATGGGACTGCTCTTATCTGTAATTATTACCTCACAGTTAGTTTGTGCTGCCGAAACAGATTACCGTATGGCGTATACAAATATGGACTGGTGGAATAAATACAATGATGAGAAACTGGTCGGATATATACAAGAACTGGTTATGAATAACCAGGATTTAAAAATAGCAAATATAAGAACACAGGAAGCACAGGAAGCTGTAAAAATGGCTGTTGCTAATCAATTACCATATATCGGGTTTGAAGGAACTGCCCAGAGAACATTCCACTCAAGTGATAACGAATACGGGTCAATGATGATACCAAGTTACAAACAAAGCCAGTTTATAATGCCGCTGTCTGCCTCTTATGAGATTGATATCTGGGGAAAAAATCTCAATAATAAACGCTCTGTAAAAAAATCATTGGCAATGGTAAAAGAAAACGAGCGCGCAGCATACATTTCCACGATTTCAAATTTTGCAGCAGATTATTTTAACTTAATAAAAACAAAAAAGTTAATTTCAAACTACGAAAAAATGCTGGAAATTCAGACAGAAATTGCTGAAATGACAGAAACAAAGTATACTTGGGGCCTGTGCAGCTATACGGAAGTATTATCTGAAAAACAATCGCTTTCACAACTCAAAAATCATTTAAACAATTTGAAAGAGTTTGAGGATCTTCTTGAAAACCAAATGGTTGTTATTCTGGGCAGCCGCACACCGTCAAAAATTCAGGTCAGCGACTGGGAAGATGTTGCAACTTTTGAAATTCCGTCAGAATTAAACGGAGCATTAATACAATACCGTCCGGATTATCAAAAAATGCAATTGAACGTAGAGAAAAGAGGATACGATCTTAAAGCGGCAAGGGCAAGTCTGCTTCCTACTTTTACAATCTTTGGGAGTATAGGATATAACGCTTATCAGACAGGAAAAATGTTTACCCCGAGCACATTCATGTCCTCGGCAGGTATTACTCCTAATATTGACCTTTTTACCGGCGGAGCAAAAATGGCATTTTTCAGAATAAGCAAACTGGGTTTAAAAGAAGCACTTCAAGAGTATGAAAAAGTAGTACTTACTTCTATGCAGGAGATTAATGACTCGCTTACTTCCGCAAAACTTATGCGGGATAATTATACTAACGGAACAGATATATTTAAAAACCAAAAACATAAGTTTGAGCTTGCATCACAAAAATTTGATATAGGTGCAATGTCAAGACTTGATTACTTAAAACACGAAAAAGAAATGCTGCAGGTCGAAGAAGAAGAAATTTCATCAAAAATTGACTATGTAGTTTCAACAATAAATCTTTACAAAGCAGTCGGCGGAGTAGATTATCTAAATCAACCGGCTGGGACTGAAAAAGAAGCTGTATAGCGTGTCAAAATTACTTGGGAAATTCTAGGTTGAGTTTTATCCCGATAATAGCTTTTCATAAGTCGCTGGATATCCTTTGCAAAAAATATAGTAGGTTCGATAATCAAAAATTACTAAAACCTACAATTTGGGAATGCGTATTTCTCTATTTTCTCCACTCGTCCGACGGAAGAGACCATACAGGGGGGATGGTTCAGCCCTGGATGGGGGTATGGCTATCTCAGCCCGTTTATCAGGGATAAAGCCACATTTGATGTTTGGTTTGCCGTTGATAACAGCGTTGCACTCGCACTCTGTAATATCTGTTGTCTTAGATACTCGCTGCTCTCTTCCGCTATATCAGCATCTTTTATCGTCGATAGTGATGACACCAACTGCGTTCTGTTTATATTCGCCGCCTTATACGCACTCTCCAGTCTGTTTATTGAGGCGCCAAGTATCGTTTGTTTATTTAAGGTTGTATTCAGAAGTTCATCTATCTTTTCTATCACATCTGCTGATTCTATCCCGTTATCAAGGACTGTCTGCAAGTTCTGAAAACTAAAGGCGGTATCTACTGTTATTCGTGAATTGTTTGAGCCGTCTATTCCCGCCTGGATTACTATCTCGTGTACTCCGCCGCCGCCAAGGCCGGGGCTTACTGTTACCTCTTTCTGGTCGCTGAACGGAGTTGTTAATTTTAATGCTGTTTGAAGGCTTGTATCCATTGTATTTATATACGCAGTATCTGATGCGTTTAAATGAATCTTCCCGTTTGTTATTGTGGAGGTTAAGCCGTTTCTGCGAAGTTCTGTAATTAGGTTATTTAACGTATCTGTAGAATCAAGTTCTATTGTTGTATCTGCATCGTTTCTTGTTACTACTATTGACTGGGTTGTATTTATCCCAAGGTCTGATAATGTGGTTGAGGCTGTTATCGGGTTTGTTTGTGTATACGTCAGTTTATTTGATGGGGTATTGGAGTTTAAGTTATTTGTACTTGTTGTATAATATGGTGTTGTTATTTTCAGTACGCTTTCCAGGTCTGAGGACATATCTACTATGTATGTGGTTTCATTACCTGTAAATGTGAAGCGCCCGTTTGTTAGAGAGGCCGTTATTCCTTTGTTTGTTAGTGACGTTAGGATATCATCGGCTGTATCTGTTGGTTTCAGGGTTATTAGTTCTTCTGTGCCGTTTTGGGATATTGTTATATACTGGGTGTTTGTTATTCCGAGCTGGGATAGAGTAGTATCTTGTTTTACTGTATCTGATACTCCTGAGTGAAGAACTGCACCGTCTGTTGTATTAGATTTGTTTGTTACGCTAGTAGTGCTTATACTTATATTGTTTAGACCTAATTTGTTTTTTAGAGTACTATCAATACTCATTGAGCCGGAGGCTATTGCCATTGCAACAGAGTCTGTCAAGGTAAAGCTCCCGTTTGAAAATGTATTACTCCCCTCGCCATGGGCTGCGCTGTAAGTATTAAAAAAGTTCAACACATTCCGGAGGGTAGAACTGCTGCGCAGGGTGACGCTTGTGCCATCATCTGCTTTGATTGTATACGTTCCGTTTATTCCAAGGGTTGAAAAACGGGTGGAGGCACTGGCAGTTTGTGTTGTAGTTATTGTTTGGGTTTCAAAAGCTGTTGGTATCTCTACAGTTGTATGTTCTAGAAAATCATATCTATAAGAACTTCCATCCTGAAAATAAAAGCGTATATATACTGCACCTACCCCCATCCAGCCATCCATATCTGTTTCATCTCTTGTAAAAGTTCCGTTAGATAATGACGCATTTAAACCATGTTTATCATTTAAAATATCAATTAAATCCTGATATGTTGCACCATAATTCAAATTATAAGATTCATATTCAGCATTCCCAATATACCCTATACCAACCAAAAAAGTCATTGAAGTAATAGCCCCATGTCCATAACCGCCGATCCCCTCAGGAACAATAATATCGTCAGGTTCAGCAGGACGGTGAGATGAAATATATTCATATATTTCTTTTTCTTTATACGTAATCCTCCCAGATGTCGCATTAGTCACAACAGTCTGGCTGGTTATATCCTCATCTGTCCCGATTCCAAGCTGTGCGAGAATACTCCCCTCTACATAATTCGATGTTGAGTTTAACGTTATTACTCCGTTTGTTATGCCGCCGCTTATTCCGTGCTGGTTAAGGAAGGTAAACAAGTCATCAAATGTTGTACTCTGCGTTATCCCGTACGTTCCCTGTGCTGTTCCGTTCTGATTCTTTACCGTTATCGTCTGCGTTCCGCTAAAATTAACCACACTCCCGATTGTATCGGTTATTTCTGCCGGTCGGTTGTTTCCGTACGTTACTTCACCGCTGGAGGTCGTACTCGTTCCCACTGTCGTTGTCACTGTCGCATTCGGTGAATAACCTATCCCCAATGCATCCAGTACTCCGTTTGATGTTTTATCTTCAAGGTAAAGGCCTGTTGTTGAGTTTATTGTTATTATTCCATCTGTTATTGTTGCATTTAGGCCGTTTCGTCTTGCAAAGCTTAATAGGTCATTTATCGTATTGTATTCATCAAAGCTTTCTGCGGCTACAGTTGAGCCTGTACTGTCTTTTACTTCTATCTCTTTTAATGTATCAAAATTCAGGAAGGTACCAAGCGTTGTGCTTCCTGCTGCTGTTTGAGTTTCTGTTACTGTTATTTCGCTTGTTGATTCTTTTTCTATTCCTACTGTCCGTATTTCTGTTACAGGAGGGGTCGGGGTTGCTTGGGTGGTGCTTTCAAAAAGGGGTATTCCGTTATACTCGGTGCTTGTTCGTAATCTCTCCAGTTCACTTATTATATTCTCTGCTTCCAGGTTTAGAGCTGACAGTGATTGGGTATCGTATGTGCCGTTCTGGGCTTGTGTTGCTATATCTCTTAATCTTAATATCTGATTTGTCATCAGTTCTATTGTTTCTGATGCGGTATTCAGAAGGTCTATTCCTGATAGAATATTATCTTCTGCCGTCATATACGAATTTATCTTATTTGTTATATCGGATGCTATTGCATATCCCGCTGCATCGTCTTTTGCATGATTTATTCTAAATCCTGTTGACAATCGTTCAAGGGCGGTCTCTAAATTGGATGTGGATTTATTCAGAGAAGATTGCACTATTAATGAGGAGATATTTGTATTAATACTTACCATAATACCTCCGGAGGGGTAAATAAGGGGGTAAACGAGGGGGCAAATGGGTAAATATGGAAAGTCTCCCCTTGCCCTGCTTTATACTTTCCATTCAAGAAT
>CALVDX010000006.1 GCA_944326425.1 Candidatus Gastranaerophilales bacterium | reverse complement strand
TTGGGCGAAAAACCGAGCGGGAGCGAGGTTAGCCCGAAACTACAGATACAGAGGTTCAAATCCTGTCCGTCAGGCCTAAAATAAGTACTAAAAAATCGGAATGACAGGACGTTTTGGGCGAAAAACCGAGCGGGAGCGAGGTTAGCCCGAAACTACAGATACAGAGGTTCAAATCCTGTCCGTCAGGCCTAAAATAAGTACTAAAAAATCGGAATGACAGGATTTGAACCTGCGACCCCCGCGTCCCGAACACGGTGCGCTACCAAGCTGCGCTACATTCCGACAGAAGAATTATTAAGTTTTGAGTTTATCGAAGCGCAGCTTGGTAAGATTCGGCTAAACGGCTCCATCGAGCCCTTCGGTCTCTCCATTCGCCTGCCCCATTTCCAAACGTGCCGCCGGCACCTTTGCAAACGGGCGACCCTGCTACATTCCGACTATATTAAATTTCTTTTAGATTTACTGAAGTGCAGCCTGGTAGATATTTCCCAACTGATAAATCGGCAATACTAAAACTGCAGGCTGCCAATGCAACCTGTTTTTATTATAAAGTCTCAAAAAAAAATATCAAGTAAGGGATTTATATCGCATTTTACACTAAAAAAGGTTAAAATTGCCTCCCTGAACTTGTTTCTTGCTCACTCGCGTTAAACGAGTCTGCGCCCGACAACTCACCGTTTCCGGGCTCCGCTCTCTGCTCGTTCGCGCTTCAGGGGCTTACTACCGGTAAGATTCCGAAACAAGTTCGGAATGACATTATATCTGTATTTTGAGTGTATTTGGCGTAAAGTTATATATAAGTCCCATTTTGTAGTATGAACGGACTAAATTATAGATTCTAATATAATCTCTTCTATTTCATCATTCAGCATCTGAACATGTTTAACTCTTTCAAGCGCAATTGTAAGAACATTTATATAGTCATTGCGTTCCTCACTCAGCTGTTTTGTTATATTTTCTCCGGTATAGTACAAAGCAGAGTGTTCTTTATTTAAACAATTATTTACAGTTGTTTTTATAAGGCTCTCTATTGTTAATAATTCATCGAAAATATCTTCATTAATACCGTTTAGTGTTTGGTTGTTGTATTTTGTCTCCATTAATGAACTCCTTTATTTTTAAATGAAAAATCAACCCTCTGCAATTAGTATAATAAAAAAAGAACAGAATTTATTAATATAATTTCAATTCTTTGCAAATCGCTGAAAAAAGCGCAAATTTTTACAAAACTTAACAAGAAAAAATTTCTAAAAGTATTATAAAGACTGCAATACAGGTATTTATACCGGCATGCCGTAAGTATTAATTTACGCTTGGTAATTGTAAAACTTTTGTAATATTTAAGAATGATATAGCAAATTATATTATGTTCAGATTTAAAATAATCAAAAAGAGGTAGTATGCAAGTTAAATTTAATAATAGTCAAACATTCCGCGGAGTTAGGCAGGACAGGGCATTTGTAAAGCAATTGGCAATGGAGAACGGTTATTCACTTGCCGAGAATAATCAAAAGAATATTTTAAAATCGATAAAGAATATTTCTGAGAGCGGTACTAAGTCCGGGGCTAAATTTTTGTATGAAACTGCAAAAAATTTACGATACGCTGTTAATATACCATTTAAATTCAGTCCAAAGAATAACTGGAAAAGCATACTAATACTTGCAGCCTCTGCATGTGCTGTGAAGGCCGGACTTGATACGGGGGTAAAAAACAGTGAAAATTTAACCGGTAGTACAGAACTAAGCGATGAAGAAAAATCTATTCTTAATACTCATAATGAAATTTTAGACAAGATGAAATCATATAACCCGACTAAAAAAGATTTTGAGTATGCAAAAAACAATCTTGAGTATTTTATTATTTCTTCTGAAACATCTTTGGATGACAAAAAATATATATTGGAATGTTTAAATTATTTTTTAAGTGATGATTATAAAATTAATCCTCAGTTGCAAGACAAAAAATTTCAGGCTTTTTCGGAAATAATAAACGATTTATCACTGGATAGTGTTAACAGCGATGTTCCGAATGTAAAAGCGTTTAATCAGGCTTCTACCAGTATGTGTGTTGCTTTTTCCGTAACAAGAAAACTTCTGGCCTATGAGCATAAACGTGATTATGTGGATTTTATACTTGATGAACTGGATGATTCAGAGACTATGCTGGTTTATGACCGGAGAGAGCTTGGCAGCGGTGAAAAAATTGCTGTAAAGAAAGCAGATATTGATTATGAAGGCATGCTTTCGCTTGGAATGAGAATAGTTGATGCTGCAACTGCCAACTGGATGCATATTGCAGATATTGGGAATACAACATCTGCTGTTACTGTTAATTATGTACCTTATGACAAGCTATCATTTAATGTATATAATGATTCCCATGTAAAGGTTATTAATCCTGATAATGAGATGTCCGCTGTTCATAATTATATTGCCGCGTTAGGAGTTACAGAACAAAGGTTACAAAGAGTAAAGAGTGTTATATTAAAGCAGAAATTGATTGAAAGACAGCATGGTATTGACGGTATACTTAAAAATGCCGAAGTAATGCAGACTTTATATGGTAATCTTGCACACTTTGTCAGAGAGTTGCTGGGTGATGATTATAAAGAAATGGCGCACGACGTTATCAGCGGGATAATGGGCTTGCAGAAGAAGGATGCTAAGCATTTAAATGCTGCTGATGTTGCACCCGAGTATTTATATATTGATAATGAAGAGGTTAGTGTTAAACAGGCAAAAGTAAGGAATTATTTGAATGACCGGTACTCATTCGCATTAAATAAAAATATATCGGATGTTGATGCTGAAAAAATTTATGCATTGACGGAGGAAATCAGGTTTGCTGCTTTACCGCAAAAGGTGAGTAAGTATGGTATGGCTAAAGCTCTTGTAGATGCGGCTTCTGCATTTAGAAATCAGGTATTACTTGGCTGTATGCTGCCTGACAGGCTTCAAAGCCACATGATTACATTAGATTTACTTGACGAAGATGAGGTCTTTCTTAACAATATTCAAAAACTGCGGGATGAAGTAAATACCGGCAATAATTTTATAATAGAAAGCTTATCAAAGAATACGGGTATTCCGCCTTCTAAAGAAGGTGCATTAGAGTTTTTGGATACAAGCGGGGAGTATATTAAAAACCTGCCGTCACTATATGATGATATATACAAAAGGATGAACATTGGAAACCGTAAAGAGGCATTGATAAAGGAACTAAAGATTGCCGGTGAAGTATTGGATTCGGATGAGCCTGATAAAATAAAGCGTATTACGGGGCAAACTGGTATATATGATTTGAAGGAACTTAAAGCGAGAATTAATAAAGCATTGGATTTACTGACATACAAAAGTATTATTGAAGTCTATTCACAAATTCTCGACTGTAAGCCTGATAAGGACGAGGTGTTAGCGAATCTTAAAGTCCTTCTTAAAGAATTATCAGAAAATTATGAGGAAGAGAAAATTAGCACAATTGCCGAACTCCTTGAAGTTGCGCCTGATGATGTCATGACAGTACTTATTCAGACCGGCGGGATTTTGACAGGTGAAATGGATGATGTTTATTATGAACAAGCTTCCCGATTAATTAACCAGAGAAGTATAAAAAATGATTTTATAAAGTATTATGAAAACCTTGTTAATGAATTATCAAGCGGGGTTGATGAAAGCTTTGTAAAGCAGCTTCTTATTAATAACGGCTTACCGCCGGAATTTACGGAAGAAAATCTCAAACAGCTTCCGCTGCGTATTTTAGAGACTATAAACGAAATGTCAACGACGGTTAATACCATTGCCTCTGCTTTGTGTATTGAAAAAGACGGGGACATTATCAATTCTGTCTACCCGCAGCATCTGGTTCTTGACTATTACGAGAAGGCGCGGCTTATTCCCAAAGCGTCTGTTTTAGATAAATTTAACAGCAAATTTGAAGCTTATGACAAACTTTATGCACAAAAACACTTATATACCGATAAAGAGTTCCGGCGTAAAAAGAAAGAATTAATGACTTTTACAAAGCAGGAAAAGGAGGAACTTAATAAGATACTCTCTGCTGTAAATCTTATGTATAAAATAACGCGTCAAGAGAAGAATACAATGTATAAAACAGCGCAGCCGGAGTATGAAGAAATTTTCAGGGAGTATGGTGTAAAAACCGGAAGGTATTGGACAAGTTATATGCCCGGACACGGGTTGCCTACGGATAAAGAAGTTGCGTTGGCCGAAGCTGTTACAGGCAAACCTTATTTTATTCAAAAAAATTTAAAGAAGGCATTTGATGATATAAAGCATGGTAAGTTTTCCGGTATAACTAATACTTCCGTTTCGGATACCCGGATAGGCATGCATGCGCAATATATAGCTTCTATTGATACAATTACTGTTCCGTCAAAGGAGGAAGGTAAATATGTAGATAAAGACGTTTTGTTTCACGACAATAGTTGGGGAATATCGGAAAAAGACAATACCTGGACGGATTCAAAAGGTCTTTTAAGAACTGATTATAACAATGATTACGGGTATAAATACGGTTATATAACAAATGATTTATACCGGAACGGAACGTTTACGGATGATTTGCTCTATAAAAAAGGGCAGGTAAATGAAGAAGTATATCATAACAAGCAATTGAAGCGTCTTAATCCTTCACAGTCATATTCATTTGAACTCCTTGATGAAATAGTTATGCCGGGTAAAAGTACAAAAGCGATTTCTATTGCAAAATCAATAAGGGATACGATGCTTGTTGATGATGCTGATAATATTAAGGTTTTAGAGAAATATGCAAGTAATACTTCTATTGAGTCTGTTAAACATAAGTTGAAGGTACTTAATGAGATAAGACCGGTTTATGCTCAGCCGTATAGGGAGTATTTAAAACGTATTAACGGGGACAACTTTAATAAAGGTATACAGACCGAGCAGGATTATAATGCACTCTCTGATAATGATCCGTTAAAGATTGTATTGGAGAAAGTTGCACTTAGAAAAACGTATCCTGACAGCATTTATACGGAAAAAATAGATAACATTGAAACGCTTCAGGAGCTGCGGGAACTTCAAAAATTAATGCAGCAGGAATTGTGTGATAAATTCGGGTATGCCTTTGCGAAAGATGCCGGCGCTGTTAAATATATTTTATCAGAACGAAATGCTTATGAACTGCGTGAAAATATAATTGTTCCTTTATTAAATGAATATAATATTGAAACAGATGACAAAAATGTACTACAATTAAATCCTGATGTAATTCTGAAAGAGTTTAACGGGTATGGATATGATGGAAGTTTACGTTCGTTTGCAAGGACTTTTTCCGATGTAGTTGTCGACAAATTGATAAAAGGTTACGGGGATGCAATTACTACCGGTATTTCAAAAGAATTACGCGACAGGATTTATGTCTTTACGATTAATAAATTTTTATTAAAACCCGGTGATATAGAAAAAGATGTTCCAAAGAATGTTATAGATTGGATTGACAGACAATATAAACCGGAAACTGATGAAGAGTTTGTTGGTATTTTTAGAAAAATACAGAATTATACTTTTGAAAAATTTGAACGTGATGTGATGGCTCATGTTACGGATAAGGATTTGCTTCAGGACAGTACAAGCGGGTTTGGTGTTGTGAAATCAATACAGGCAAGCCGTGAAGATATGGAAGACGCCTTACTAAATGAGATATTTTATAGCGAGTATAATAAAATTTATGATACCAGTATAGTAAAACCTTATGTAAGGTATGAACGTTTCGGCAATAAAGTGACCGGAGTAGTGTATAAACAGAAAAAATTTGATGACATTTATTTATCATTAAGATACAGCTTAAATAGTCTGCGTTATGATAAGTATTTTAAAAAGGCAAAGAATGATGCGTTTAAGAAATATAATTTACTGCCGGCATATCCGTATATAGACATTGCGGATTCAAGTTTATCGTTGCTGGAAGAATCTCTGACATTAGTTGGTTCTGCGTATAAACGTTTTGCGGCATTGAAGAAACAGGTTCAGGTTTTTGATATGGTTGACTGGATAACCGGTTTTGCTAAAGAACATGCGGGGCAAATATTGGCTGAGGAGGAGCAGAAGGAGTTTTTAAATAAAATACAAAGCTTTGTTTCGTCAACGGCTAAGAATAATGAATTCAGTGATTTGTCTGCGGAATTTTTAAAAATAATGAATGTTGATGATGTTCGTGTAGATGATTATTTACCTGTTATCAGCAAGCTTGAAAAAAGGAGTAACTCCTTTCTGAAACTATGTTCAAGGGAAATTTATGAAGAGAAAATAGAAGCAGCTGATAAAGATTTAAAAAAATCGATTAACATCTATTTACGGCTCAAGATTTTACCGGAGTACAGAACGCGTGTGTATGCAAAGATGAATGAGTGGTTTAAAGCGCTCAGAAATGAAACTCCGTCTGCAGAAGAAAAATATAATGAATTATTGGATATATCCGGGAAATATCAGATATTAAATGAACCGGCGAAGCTGCTTGATGAATATTTGTTAACACTCGCTGACGATAATACAAAAGATAAGCAATATTTGACAATACCGTTAAAGAGGTCTATAGAGGCATTGTTAAGGGATTCTAAGTTTATTGGAATTGAGGAAATATTAATGCGCGCAACACGTTTAGGGCTTACCGGCGCAGTTGCAGATGAATTTGATAATGTAGATGTGTCATTGTATGCCGCGGATGGCACTGACAATGTGATAGTAGAGAGCATGTCCTCTCCTGATGTACTTTTAATGCTGGTTCGTCCGCTTTTGATGGAAAATAATTATGAGGCGGCGCGTGAATTTGTAACAAAATTCAATCTTGAATCAAAAATTGTTCCGTTACTTTTAAAAATGCCGGAAGTCACTGCAGTTGACGAAGTAATAAAAGATTTAGAAAAGATAAGAGATACAATTTCATTAGAAACAGAAATAATAAAAGATATAAAGCAAAAAGTTAAAACAATACCGGCAGAGTCCTCTCCGTCTGAGATAAAAGGGATTTGCCGCGGGTTGATAGATTATATAAAGGAAGCAAATAATGTGAAAGACGGTTACTATTTGGAAAATCTGACCGCATCGCTCAACAATGTTGTTAAATCAGAGGCTGTTGATTCGTTGGAAGAGGTTACGGTACCGGTATTTATACAAAATGTAGTTGAAGCATCATTTGTTGAATCACATAAATTTGTTACTCAGATGGCTTCCGGTTTGAGTGAATATTTTTATAATCCCAAGCTGGTTGTGGATTTTATAGAAGAACTGCATATAACTGATAACGCTGAACTGGAAGATCAGATTGATAATTTTAATGCGTGGTTTGAAGATATACTTACCCGCCAGAATGATTGTGTGTATTTTATAAATAGTATCGAAACATTATAAAAAAAACAGGAGCAAGCTCCTGTTGGAATTAAGAATAGCTGGAAGTATGAAAAAGATTTACTAATATTTAACATCTATTTGGCATGCTATGCAATTAACGTGTGGGCTAGAATTTATCAGAGAAAAATAGTTTTACCGGGTAGTATCCGGTCGGGTAGGAAGAAATAAATGTAAAAAGAACACTTAAAGCCAAAACCCAGTAACTGTGTATCATTACCTGATTGTTACAAAAATAAATCTAAACACTTGACAAAAAAATAAAAGTGTTGCATAATGAAAGTGTTAAATGAAGTGTACAAAAAACACTTAATAAAAAGAAAGGAGGAAACAATGTTAGTTTCACCGGTAAATCAAAATAATAGTTTAAACTTCGCTTCTGTAAGAGGATACAGAACGATGTTAAATGCAGAAAATAATGCTATAGGTTCTGATGAAGCTTTGTTAATGCTTCAAGACCCGAAGTCTGCAGTTATTTTCAAACAAAACCAGAAAGAAGCAAAAAAAGCTAATGACGGTGACCCTATCACAGCTTTAGGGTACAAGCTGTACAGGACTTTCAAATATATAACTAATGCTTCTTATAACAATGCTGTTGCTGAAAGCAAGGCTGAAAAAGAAAAGTTTGTCACTATTGCTTAATGGGGCTTAGGCGGCAAACTTTTTTTATACCAAATTTTAATTGTTTAAATTACACTTTTAAAAACATTCACAGAGTTAGAGCATATTGATTGTACGGGCGTGTGTTATGGCAATGGCAATTGCATCAATTGTATCGTCCAGCTTAGGCAGTTTTTGATTTGTTAAAACAAGTTTGACCATTGATTCTACTTCCTTTTTATCGGCGCGTCCGTATCCGGTTAAAACCTGTTTTACCTGCATAGGAGTGTACTCGTATATAGGAATATGGTTTGCTTCTATAATGGCAAGTATTACTCCGCGGGATTGGGCAACAGGTATTATGGTTTTTTGATTCTTGAAGAAGAATAGATCCTCGACGGAAATCGCATCCGGAGTATAGGTCTCTATAAGTTCCTGCATATCATTCATAATTTCTGCAAGGCGTGCGGGTACACTTCTATTCTTGTCTGTTCTTATTGACCCTGAGGCGCTTAATATAACACTGCCGTTATCTATATCTATTACCCCGTATCCTATTAAAGCCATACCGGGGTCTATACCCATTATTCTCATATAAGAATTATAACAGTAAATTTACAATATTCAAAAAAATAGTGACTTTCAATTTTGTCTGTACTACAATTATACTATTGAGGTAAGTGTATATGAAACAACAGTCCAACAAAAACGTAATCGGTATTCCTCGCGGAATGTCTTTTTATCATAACTATCCATTCTGGTACGGCTTTTTTAATGCTCTGGATATAGTACCGGTGTTATCTGATTTAACGACAAAACAAACAATGTCCGATGGTGCAGCACTTGTTGTTACCGAGACTTGCCTGCCTATTAAAATTTATTTAGGGCATGTAATCAATCTTTTGGATAAGGGGATTAAAAATATTTTTGTTCCCTGTCTCCAGTCTATTGCCCCGAAGGTATATAATTGTTCCAAAATCAGAGGGTTGCCGGATCTTGTACGTAATGTTGTTAAACGGGATTTTAATCTTATTGAAGCAACATTAGATAAGTCAGATAAAGGTAAAGGGCTGTACAGTTTCTTAAAAGAGGCTGTTGTACCGTTTGGTATTACTGATGAAAAACTTATACGTAAGGCTTCCAAGGCGGGTTGGAAAGTTTATAACAATTTCAGGGTTATGCTTAATTCGGGCATGAGCTATAAGTCTGCAATGAATTATGCGCTTCAGGGAAAAGTTTTTATTGATGTTCAAAATAAAGAGTACCCGATTTCTGTTGCTCTTGTATCCCACGGGTATAATATTTATGATGAAAGAGCTTCTATGAAGATTTTTGATAAGTTGGAAGCGATGGATGTAAAAGTGTTTACAGCGCTGCAGCTTACGGATAAGCAGATGAGTGAAGGTATTGCGGCACTTGAACAAAAACCGTACTGGGCAAATCAGTATGAAATGACCGGGTCTGCAGGGCACTATTTGAAAGATAATAAGATTGACGGACTTATAGTTTTGACCGCGTTCGGTTGCGGACCGGATTCGCTTATGATAGAGAATATTGCAAGGAAATCTAAAGAATTTGGTAAGCCGCTGCTTTCATTAACTATTGATGAGCACACTGGCGAAGCCGGGTTTATCACACGTTTGGAAGCGTTTATTGACATGCTTTATCGTAAAAAACGTTCAACTATAATTAATAAGATAGAAATGCGCAACTATGATTATGTTCCGCAAACAAATATCTGCGATTACATAAAAAGTGCTAAATAAAATGTATGAATAAAGACGTGTGGGCTACTTTGCCCTACCCTGCTGCTTATTTGTAAACTTATGTCTTTAATGTTTCTAGCGCCCGCTTTGCAAGCAGTTCTGCTTTTAATTTTTTGTTTTTGCGTTCTTTTTTAGGCAGTTCTATTGGCGGTAGCAATCCCCAGTTAGAGTTTATGGGCTGAAAGTTTTCGTGTGTCTCATCCGATATATAACGGGTTAATGCTCCGAGAATCGTTTCTTCAGGAAGTTTGAGGAGTTCTTCGCCAAGGATAAGTTTTGCAGCGTTAATACCGGCAAGCATTCCGGTTGCGATTGATTCTGTGTACCCTTCTGTTCCGGTTAACTGGCCTGCAAAAAATAAGTCTTGCCGTTTACGTGTATTTAAGAACGGGGTTAAAACTTTCGGACTGTTAATAAATGTGTTTCTGTGCATTACTCCGTAGCGTACAATGTTTGCACTCTCCAATCCCGGGATTGAATGTATAAGTTCTTTCTGGCTTCCCCATTTAAGGTTTGTTTGGAATCCTACGATATTATACAGAGTTTTAGCAGAATTATCCTGTCTTAATTGTACAACTGCATAATTTTCTTTTCCGGTGCGTTTGTCAATAAGCCCTACAGGTTTCATCGGACCAAATCTTAATGTATCGACTCCACGGGATGCAAGTACTTCAACCGGCAGACAGGATTCAAAAAATTTAGCATCTTTTTCAAACTCTTTTAGTTCAATTCTCGGGGCATTTATAAGAATATCATAAAATTTTTTGTATTCTTCTTCATTCATCGGACAATTGATATAAGAAGCTTCGCCCTTGTCGTATCTTGATGCGTAAAAAGCTTTATTAAAGTCTATACTGTCTTTTTCAATAATTGGTGCTATTGCGTCAAAGAAGTGAAGATGACTGCATCCTGTGAATTCTTGTAAAGCTGCAGCCATAGTATCCGATGTAAGGGGGCCTGAGGCTATAATTGCCGGAGTTACGGGGATTTGTGTGATTTCTTCGTTAATAACTTCAATTAACGGATTATTTTTAATTATTTCCGTAACTTTTTTGGAAAACCCTTCTCTGTCAATGGCAAGCGCGCTGCCTGCAGGAACCTGATGTTCAAACGCAATTTTTATAAGTTCTCCGCCTAAGCGTTTTATTTCTTCTTTTAATAGTCCGCTTGCGTTTGTAATATCAAAAGACCCGAGACTGTTAGAGCATACAAATTCTGCAAACTTATCTGTCTTGTGTGCGCCGGTTGTTTTTTTAGGACGCATTTCGCATAGTTTGACTTTTATTCCGCGTTTTGCAAGCTGCAATGCTGCTTCTGAGCCGGCAAGGCCTGCACCGATTACTGTTACAAAAGTCATTCAGGCGCTCCTACCTGATTTCTTCCGTTTTCTTTTGCTCTGTATAATCCCTTGTCTGCGGTTTCTATCAGGTCTTTGGGAATTTCGCCATCCTCTGGATATGTTGCAACGCCAAGGCTGATTGTAACGTGGCTTTCATCTGTCGCATTGAGCTTAAACGGTTTTTCTGCTACAGCTTTACAAATACGTTCAGCGTTTGTTCGTGCTTCTTTGTTATTAGTATTTGGAAGAATTATACTCATTTCTTCCCCGCCGTATCTGCAAACAATATCACTTGTTCTTACATTCTTTTTGAGAACCTGTGCTACCTGTCTTAAAACCGCATCACCGGCCTGGTGTCCGTATGTATCATTGAATTTTTTAAAGAAATCGATATCAACAATTATCAGAGATACAGAAGAGCCGTAACGCTTAGCGGTTTCCATCTGCTGCTTAAGGCTTTCCTGAAAATACCTGTGGTTGTATAAATCCGTTAACCCGTCTACTGTTGCGAGTTTGTACTGATATTCAAAATCGCGGGATTTGATTATGTATTTAATAATATATGAAAGTGCAAAGATAATAATTACAATAAAAGCCGGCAGTATTAACGGCGCCCAGAGGTTTGAAATATACATAAGGTAATATGTAATGAAAGTATACCCTACAAGTATCATAATAGTAGAGAGCGTTGCAAATATTGCGCTTGAGGAGGCAAATACTATAAAAACAGTAACAAGAGCAAGAAACGTACATATTGTGATATCTGTTATAAATGAAGTTTTCTTAATAAAATTATTATCAATCAGGTTATTAAGAAAAGTGGCGTGAATTTCTACCCCGGGGTAAAGTTTTGAAACCGGTACGCTCTTTGTATCATGGAGGCTTGTTGCCGTCGTTCCTATATAAACAGTTTTATCCTTAAAATTATAATTATTTTGTCCGTTTCTGATGTCTAAAAGTAGTTTGTATACAGGAACCATATCGAAAACGCGTCCTGCTTCGCCGTACCAGTTCAGTATAACTTCACCCTCATCGGTCAGCGGAATTTTTCTGTCTCCAATAAGTAATTCGGATTTCGGGTTAATAGTATAGGTTGTTGAGTGTTCCGTGTTTAAATAATTATCACCGGCAAGAAGAGACAGATACGGGTAATAGCCCCCTTTATAAAAAGCAAATGGTGATACTGTACGAATTATACCGTCATTACTGCGGTTAACATTTGCTATCCCTACGTGCGCTTTACCGTTTAGCAGGCCTTCCAGTATTGTACGGCAATTTGAAAATGTCATATTAGATACAAGATTTACTTTCGATTGATTGTCAACATTCACTCTCAATTTTTCAGGCAAATCCTGGGGTTTTCTTGCATCTGCAGGAATATTGTCAAAATTCATTGCCATATAAATATTGTCGTATTTATTAACGGTATCTACAAGTTTATTATCAGCGTCAGCAGAGCTTCTGAGGGATTTGATAAAAAGCAGGTCAAATACAATAGCTTTCGGGTTTGATTGTTCAATGTAATCTATAAGTTCTGCGTATACATTTCGCGGTATTGGCCACTCACCGTATTTGTCCCAAAGGTATTCAAAACTCACATCATCGATTGTTACTACAGAAATACTGTTTCTGGCAAGAAAATGGTTTTTCCTGCCTGCAAGTACTTTCTGCCGGTAGTCAAACGACTTATTTTCGGCATCTTTTATAAAATCTGTAAAAAGATTATTTTTTGCCAGCAGCCAAAAAACAATAACCGCGGTAAAAACAATCATTACACAGGCAAAAATATTTAATACGGTAACTTTCCCTATCTTACTCAAAATGCTAATCCCTCTTCTTATCTATTGATTATAAGTATAGTTTAGGCGCGGGATTTTTGCAACTTTTGACCTTTAAGATGAAGACGCAGAAGATGCTGATAAAATTCTGCAGCGGAGTGTAATATTTAATTGGGGCTTTTGTTAAATGTTTTTATTGTTTGGAATTTTTTCTCAATCAGCTTGTTGCAGCGTAAAAGTACATTAGTAGTATTTGCAAGACTGAATGAGTTTGTGAGGTATTTAAGCAGACATTCTTCGTGTAAATTCATTTTTGGAGCCTCTTACTAACAATGTATTCTCTATATTTTTATTTTTACATTGATTTTCTTCTCTCACATCCTGTATTTAATGAATATGATGGGGTTAGGGGGTATAACTTTAGTTGGATTTTTTATCCGCGTTTGAGAACAAGAAGTGCGTCGTTCGGGATATAAGTATCTTTTATTCCGTTGTCCGAGGTGGCAAAAAACATTTCCATTATATCTCCGTTGTTTATTCCTAAATCTGAAAACGGGAGTTTTATATCTATAACATCTTCGTATTTAATTTCTATATTGTTTATACCCTCAAGCCGCCAGCAGTTCTCTTCGCGGGCTGTTAAAAAACGTATAGGAAAAAGTTCATCATTAATAATTATAAGTAAAAGTTCATTATTAAATTTTTCTCTCACAATCAGCGAATTTTCTTCGTTTTTATCAATTAATCTGATTGGCGCCCGCGGGGTAATTACGGATGCATTACGCGTATAAATATGAAACTGGTTGATTTTTTTTGATATTGTTTCGGGGTTTTTATTGGTATAAATCCTTAAATAAATATTTTCTGTGTCATTGCAGAATGATATTTTATCAAAGAGTTTGTTTTCCTGATATACAGGACCGTCCGGAATTATTATACTGCCTGCATTGCTCCAGTTTTCGTCGGAGGATAATTTACCGTCTATTGTTTGAGTCTGCAGAGCTTCGGGGTATTTCATCCCGAGGTCGTTTGTAGTAATAAAAGGGGTTTCTAAATATTCCGGCGGATTTGTTCCAAGAATCTTATAAATATTTTTCAATCGTTCTCTGAAAATATAGTCAAAGATGTAGTCCTGGCCGGAGTTATTAGGTTCGCCGTACCACCAGAACCAGTCGCTGCCCTGACAGATGTAAAGTTCATTCATTGCATCTTCAAGGAAGGATTTAGGTATGTCGCGGTGTTCTTTTTTAAATGCAAAAATATCATCGCGGACATGTTTTACACTGGCCCAGGCCGTATTTTTTTCTTTGTCTCCTATCCAGTAGCGGAAACTGTTATTAATCCAGGAGCCTGCATAAATCTTTTTGAGTTCTTTTTTATGTCTGTCTTGTTTTATATAATCGCTGATAAGAACTGTTTCGAGACTCGGGTCATTTTCTATTTCAGAATAAATCGTTTCAAGGAATTCTACACCGTCGTTGTCGTAACGCTCCCAGCAATTTTCTCCGTCCAGCGCTATTGTAAGCAGGTGTGTATCGTCCGGTGAAACAAGAAGCTTGGATTGAATAGATTTTATTTTGTCGTACAAATCTCTTGCTGCCATTTTATTATCAATATTGGCATATTCAAAATTTATGAGATTGGCAAGTGAACGATCCCTAAATACGATATCTATAGGTGCAGACTTGTCTTTAAATTCATATACTTTTAAAAGATGATAGGGATCCTCAAGATTGCTTTTAAAGTCTCTTATAAAAGGAAAATCTATTGATTCGGAAAGGATGGCTTCATCGGATATCGTCCATTCAATTCCTTCCTGTGCAAGGGTATTCAGGGTTTTGTTGCTCAAACAGAGTTCGGGCGGCCACAGACCTTTGGGGCGGACGCCGAAAATTTCTTCTATTCTGTCAAGTCCTGACCGGATTTGTTTTTTCGCATCCAGAGACATATTAAACCGCGGCGGCAGTTCTTCTGACGTATCGGCATCCCTTAAGACAGCTTTAACATCCTGAATAATCGGAAGTATCGGATGATAGTACGGACTGGTTGTAATTTCTATCCGCCCTTCGCTAAGGAAATATTTATAAGACGGAATGATATCGCCCATTATTCTCAGGTGCAGCTGAATTATATTCTGCCGGTCGTCTAATGAAAATCCTTCCTGTTTATCAAACAAATATCTGTATTCAGGATAGCGGTTTTTATGTGAAGAATCAACCCAGGCAAGGTTAAACAGCGCCATTAAGTCTGAATAATCCTGATGGGTAAACTCTTTAAGGTTTGGCTCCTGTGTTTTGAACCGCCTTTTATAGAGTTGTGTGTACCGCTCGCTTTTTAAAATCATGGTTTCATAATTTGCAGTGAAAAAGTTATTTAAAATAAATGCTTTTTCGTCATCGGTAAGCTTTTCTATATCAGAAAGAGTTAAATCCTGCTGTACATCTGTATAACCGTCCTCAATATAGCTTAGGATTGAATCAATAAGCGAGGGTACAATGTTAAAGTTGAGCTTCAGTGAAGGGAATTTTTCCAGAATCAGCAGCATATCAAGATAATCTTTAACCGCATGTAAACGGACATACGGCATAAGGAACGTATCTTCCAGCTGATATACCGGTTGGTGAAGATGCCAGTAAAACGCAACCGACAGTTTGTTTAAATCCTTCATCATTTCATTGAGATTATACTACAGATTTGGGATTAAGCCAACCTCGGCGGAGAAAATTTTTCCGCCGTCTAAAGTTTTGGTGGAGCAGGTATTTCTGTATCTCTGGCCGATTTATCTCGAAGTTGATTAAATATCCTTTTTCAAGGTTTCAAGTTTTGCGGCTTTTAGATTCCTTTTTTCGGTTAATACTGCAAGCTGTTTTTCCAATGCGGTTGTACTCTTGCCAAAACGTTTTGCTCCGGCAATTTGTTGTTCTAAACGTCTTATATTACCGTCAATACCTTTTAGTTCATCATCAAGTTTTTCTATGTCGTTTTTGACCTGCGCCGCGGATTTTTGCCGTTTTATATCTAAATTATTACCAATTTCATGTGCATTTGCGTAATCTTTGCGAACCTGTTCCTGATGTTTGTCGAGAGCTTGTCTTTCTTCTCTGCTTGGCTCAATGTAGCCGTGTTCTTTGTGATATAAATCAAGTTCTTCCTGTGTCGGAACTTCATCTAAAGCATCTTCTACCATTTTTCTTTCATTTGCATTCAGGTGTTGTTGGTTAATATTTCTTGCAACTTCACCGTCAGCAATCATATCACGGTGGTTATTAACAACACCCTTAACGCCGCGAGAGATTCGTGGTTGATGTACTGCTGCCTCATTCGCAGTGTTAATACTTCCCGATTTAATATGAGAAACTCTTGCTATTACAAGTCCTGTTGCAAAGTCAATGAATGCGTCGCTTGAGCCGTAATCATCGCCGGAAATCTTTGTTACGCCGTAAACGCCCGCAACGTTAATAATTTCTTCCGCAATTTCATTAGCAAGAGGTTTAGCTATCCCAAAGGCTTTCATTAATTTGGGTGCAAGTGTGCTTGATGATGCACCAATTCCGGCAAATGACATATTCATAAGGGTTTTTCTAACGACTTCTTTTACCTCATCGCCATTTGATAAATCAATCGTTGCTGTTGCAACTCCGGCATTCATCATTTTTAATCCGATTTGGGCGCGCCTGTTAGCAATGTTTGATGTAAGAGCCTTGCCTTTTTGTAATTTGTCTAATGTTTCAAAAGTTTTTTCTGCCTTTTTAAGGGTTTGGGTTAGTTTAACCGCCTTAGTTCCCCATTTGGCTGTATTTGCGGCAAGTCTTGCTGCTGCAATCTGTCCTAACCCCGGAACAAAGGCCAGTGCGATTGTACCTGCAACTTCAAAGGCACCTTCTGTAACCATTTCTGTTATAACCATATTTTCGTTAAATTGTACAACATCTTTAACAATATCATTTGTGCCGAAGGCACTCTTATTAAGGAGTTCCAAATCCTTGTCCATTTGCTCAAGAGTTTTACCTTTTGTTAATTCCATGAATGTTTCCGATGAGTTTGTATGCGTATCTCTTAAGAACTGCAATATAAGCGTACGTTTGGCGTCATCATTGTCTGCCGGAATATCAAGAGAATCTTCGTAAGATGCAATAATTGCATCAACTGTTTCATCATCAAGTTGGAATTTCTCTTCAATCGAGCTGCGCAAATCGTTATAATTCATACTGTCAGCGCTCTTTAAAAGGTCATTTATTACGCTTATAGTCGTATTAAGTATTTGTGCCTCATAATAGTCGCTAAGCGCAGCATCTCTTGCCGCTATTTTATTTTTATCAAATTCTATGCCAAAGATTTCTTGATAGATTGTTTTGAATTCAGCTTCTGTTTCTGCTGACGCAAGACGTTTTACGGACGCGGCATTTTCTCCGAGTTTTTTGTCCATATCTTCTACAGTATTACACCCGAACCAACCGCATACTGCATCTCCGAAGCTTGCTGTCCAGCCCTCTTCTTCCCGAGCGTTTTTGTAGAGCTTTTGCGCCTCTGCATCTGTTGAGGCAAAATTTTCATTAAAAGCACTTATTGCATCCGTATTGCTTATTTCCTCAACATTGTCAGTTTTCTTTGCTATAATAGCACCTCTTAAAAAGTCTATGGCTTTTTCCATCTCAAGCGGATTTGTACGTCTGAATGCACCGCTCCAGGAGTCGTATTCTTTCTTTATACTTGCCTCAAAATCATCATTTGCTTTTTTAATATCACCTTCGGATACCTCTGCCTTGCGAGCCGCATCGGTTAGTTTTGCCATTATTGTTCTTAATACATTTTTCTGTTCACTCCTCTCGCCGCTCGGCATTATTTCACTTGTTACAGTATCTATTATTGAAGAATCACCCTGTTTAGCTTTATCGTATGCGTCAAGAAATGCTGTTATGTTATCCGCTGTAATGTTTTCATCCAAAAGTTTTTGCATTTTTCGCATAGAGGTATAACTGCTGTTCTCGTCTGCTATTCTGTAGAATTCTTCCGCAAAAGCTGCTGATTTTTGACGTATTTCGGTTTGCTGTTTTATATGCAATGCCATTGTATGTTTTTTTATTAACTGATTTTCTTTTTCAATCTCTTTTTCATGGGTCTGCTGTCTTGTAATAAAGTCGATATAAACAGCCTCCGCCTCTTCCTTAGTTTGGCGTCCGGCAAGCGCCTTGGCTGACACTTCGCGCGGAATTGTGATTTCTTCGCCTGCATAGAAATACTGATCTGGTGCCTTACCCTTGACTAATCCCGGATTTGCGTCAATTATTTCCTGTTTCGTACAGCCGAATTTCTTCGCAAGTGCGGCAATGCTCTCGCCATTTTGAACGACAACTCTTGTTTGTTTAGGTGTTTCATCCTCTGCTATTTCTTCTTCTGCCGAACTAATTTCTATAGGATTGCCGTAACGGTCGCACGGATTGCCGTTTTGTCTTCAAAACGTGTGGTTGTTGTGACGCCGTTTTCTATTGTACTTATTTCTTTAACGCCGTTATCAAGGTAATTTATTTTAGTTTCAACACCATTTTCAATAAATGATTGCGAAACAATTTTTCCGTTCTTATCCTTGACTTCTGTTTCTAATACACCGGTTGTGTCATCACTTGTTGTATATTCGGTGCTGCCGTCGTTAAGTTTGCGGCGGGCAATAGTTATACCACCTTTTTTTGTTGTACGGTTAATAATATTCCCGTCTTTATCCCGTGTAACCGAGGAGCCGTCTTTTTCAGTATATTCAGTCATTCCATCGAGATGTGTTGTAACACGGCTGCCGTCTTCATAAATATATTCAGTTTCGCCGTTCGGGTGGGTTGTTATGGTTTTTAGCCCGCTTGTGTTCTCTGATAAGTGTTTGATAAATTCCAACAGTTCTTCTTTTGTGCAATTATTAAATTTATCGCCGAGAGCCTTTTTAAGTGTTTCAAACTCTTTATTTCCAAGTTTCTTTTTATTCCCGCCGGAGGCAAAATTCTTAACCTGTTCTAAAAATGTACGGAGTTCTTGTTCATCAATCACATTGTTTTCATTAGAATCAAGCGCCTTGAATATAGAGCCGAGTTTTGAATCTTTTACATCTTCTAATTTTGCACCTGCCTGTATATTGCCCAAATTAACTTTTCCGCCATCTATCATTTTTAGAAAATAGTTCAACATTTTGAGTCCTTTCAGAAGCTTTACATCACATTTTGTTACTTATGTATTGAAACGAAAAAACGATTATAAATAGTCCGTTTAGACCGCAAGGAAATCGGATAATGTAACAATTTGTAAAAAATATTCTAAAAAGATTAAAGATATTTCTGTTTTTGCCGTTATTCAATACATAAGTAACAAAAATGTATTGAAAACGGAAAAATAAAATCTCGTATACCGGTTGTATTGTATTTTTTCTAACGGCTGGTACAATTGTACTTAACGGGATTTTAATATGAAGTTTTATGCAAAATACTCACCATATTTATTATTGCTGCCGGCGCTTGCGGTGCTTCTGATATTCTTTTTTATTCCGTTTGTACAGACTATTTTCTTAGGATTTCAGGATTATTCGGCATCAATATACAATCCGCAGTGGGTAGGATTAGAAAATTATGTAAAACTTTTTCACTCGTCGTTGTTTTATCAGGTGCTTTTAAATACATTTTTATATTTGATTATTGCAGTTCCGGTGCTCGTTATTTTTCCGCTGTTTCTGGCAATTCTTATCAATCAGAAATTGAGGGGCATAACTTTATACAAACTTCTTATTTATTTCCCTGTAATTGTTTCTATTGTAGTTGCGGCTATTGCTTTCAAATGGCTGTATGCGCAGGAAGGGATTCTAAATTATCTTATTTCGCTTATCGGGATAGAGCCTGTTGGATGGCTTACGGATACTAAATTTGCGCTTTTATCGGTTGCTTTTGTAACTATCTGGAAAGGTATCGGGTACTATATGATGATATACCTCGCAGCGCTTATGTCTGTGCCGCAGGAACTTTATGAAGCCTGCGATGTTGACGGTGCAGGATTTTTTAGCAAGCATTTGACGGTTACAATTCCGCATATTATGCCGGTTATTGCGCTGGTAACGACAATCAGCTCTATATCTGCCATGAAGGTTTTTGCCGAAATATATGTTATGACAAAGGGCGGACCTTTAAATTCCAGCAAAACTATTGTATACTATATTTATGAACGGGCGTTTGAAAATCTTGATTTAGGTTATGCATCGGCGCTTGCGGTTGTACTTCTTGCAGTAGTAATGCTGCTTTCGCTGATTAATATTCTCTGTTTTGAGAAAAATAAGTATGGAGATGTGTGATGAAAATATTGATGATTACAGATTTGTATCCGGTTAAAGAAGATGAGGTTAATACACCCAAAACTTTGTATAACTTTGTTAAATCCTGGGAATTGCAAGGGCATAAAGTTGATGTTATTAAACCCAATTTCCTATTAAATTCTTTTATCCGCAGAAAACCGTTCTACAAAACCGGATGGTATGGAAATGTATATAACGTCAATTATTTTACACCGTTCTGGTTTAATATAAAAAACAAATTAAAAGGAATTGACATTGACGGATACGACAGGGTTTTTGCACACATGCCGTCGGGAGAAATATTTGCATTGCATCTCGGTATAGATTTTACGGCAGGGGTTCATGCTTCGGATTTTGATGTTTTGACAAAACCGCTGTACCGGTTTTATTTTAAGAAAGAACTGGAAAAAGCACATAAAAAGGCTGCTGGGATTGCCTGCCGGTCGATTGTTCTGAAAAACAGGTTTATAAAAGAATACCCGATGTATATTTCTAAAACATTTACAGCTCTTTCCGGCGTAGATATGGAACCTGTCACAACAACGATAAAACAAAAACCTCGTTATATGGATGGTATAAAATCCGATTTTAAACGTGTTCTTACCTGTGCAAATCTTATTAAACGCAAAAATGTTGATAAAGTAATTGAAGCCTGCAAAAATATAGATGGCGTACAGCTTACGGTAATAGGCGACGGGGCTGAGAAACAAAAGTTGATGAGAATGTCAGCCGATGTTGTATTTTTAGGTCACCTCTCCCATGACAGAGTTCTAGAACGTATGCGCGCATCAGATATTTTTGTTCTTCCGTCTGTACATGAGACTTTCGGACTTGTGTACATTGAAGCAATGTCCTGCGGCTGTGTCACCGTTTGTACAAAAGGCGATGGTATAGATGGTATTATTGAGGACGGAGTAAACGGTTTTGTATGCGGGGTTGATGAACTGGAAACAAAATTGAGAGAAATTATTAAGCGCCCTGACCTGAAAGAAATAGCTAAACGCGCGGTTGAAACAGCAGAAAAATACACAAACGAAACCTGTGCCCAAAACTACCTTGAAGCAGGAGAAGCCGGATAAATCCTCATATTGTTAAAAAGTTGCAGGTTCTGGTAATCTTTGATTACCGAAATATTTATTGATGCGGCACATCCTGCTTAGGCCGGATTATAAACTACCGGTGTAATACTTGTGGATTAGTATTAAAAATTGAACGGTCTATTTCATCAAAACTTTGTATTATACAATTTACACCGTCAATTTTTTTGTAGTACTCAACAGGTTCGACCGATGATATTGCAATGATTAAGCCTGCATCGGCCGCACGTGCGGAATTTATACCGGAAATGGCATCTTCTATTACAATGCATTCTTTTGGGTGTAAATTCAGATTGTTTGCCGCTATTTGGTAAATATCGGGTGCGGGTTTCCCCTGAATTTTCCCGTTTGAGTAAACTATTTTATTCAGGTCAAACCATCGTGAGAGTTTGAATATATCAATATAAAATGCAACATTATCCCATTCGGACATTGTTGCAATTGTACGCGGTATATTATTTTCTTTGAGCCAGTCAAGAAATTTCTCCGCACCAGGCGCCAGTTTTAGAATATCAGGCCGTTTTAAACATTCTTTGCGGTAAAGAGATTCTTTTTCCTTTGCAAGAGTTTCAACAAGTTCAGGAGATGGTTTTTCCCCTGTTGCGTATTCTATGATGTCGGCATTAGTACGCCCGAACATATATTTCTGCATTTCTTCATCAGTAAAGGGATACCCTCTTAATCGTTCCGAAAAAATCCGCCACGCATCATAATGCAGCTGCGAGTCAAAAAATAATGTTCCGTTAAAGTCAAAAATTATTCCCTTCATCTTAAAACCTATATCATATAACGTATCAGGAAGGTATATTTATTGTAGAGCACACTTTTTTCTCTTGGAGAAAAGTAGTATTTTCTTGCGCGTTTTGGAGTAAAAATACAGTTGAAGGTTTCATTAGAATTGTCAAGATTTTCAAAATAGTAATTGTAAAACATTATATTGGTATCATTCATAATAAGAAATTTTTTGTCTTTAAAGAGCGGACGTTTAATTTTCATTGTATTATTGCTGAAGTTTGATACTCTTATTATTGTACAATCAGGGAATAGTTCCTGAAGTTCCTTTTCATTCAGTTTTTCTGTTTTTAAAGTTCCATCCTCAAAATATAGCCTGTGAAACTTAAGGCTGTTTTTGTTATACCCGATAAGGTCGCCGTTATAAAAAAATTCTTCTGTAGAGTTTGGGTCATACCTCAGGTCATTTGTACAGTATTCTGAAAAAGTATTATCTCCGGTTGTTTGTGATTTTGTAAAGCCTATACATTTACCGGAGCAGGTTTTTCCCCAGGTTTCCGTATCAGGATTGTAATATACGGTTGAGTTAACCGGTATGTTTTTAAAATCAGGGGTTTGTGCAAAACAGTTTCCTGATAATATTAGTATTGATAAAAGCAATAAAAATTTTTTCATACAAAGCCTCTATAGTTCTTATTTTACAAAAACAGGGCACTTTAAGTCAATAAACTACATTGCTGACAGGATGTCTCCAATATTGTGTGCTATGGTTTTGCCCATTGTTCCGTAAAGGCTTGCGGCATGCTTTTGCATGAACTGCCCGAAACCGCTTGCAAGTTTTTCTTGTGCGGAAGCAAGGTTTACTCTGCTGGGAGAGGTTTTCATACTGAATAAATCTGTAACATTAATATTTCCACCAGTTTTGCCGCTGATGTTATCAAATAAGTTTTCAAGTTTATTGCCGGCAGCTTTTAAAATATTTTCATCTTCGCCGTTTGCTTCTGATTGGTTTAGAGAAAGTTCGGACATTGATCCGGCATCTACGGCACTGACTTTAAAAGGATCTGTCAGCCCTTCAATATTCAATCCGGCGGGAACTCCGAGCGGGCCCATAAGTTGAGTATAGACTTCAAGTCCGTCTCCGGCTATCCCGTCTAATTTTGAGTTAAGGAGATTTGCGAACGTATCATCATTAAGGTTAAACTGAGGGGTTGTACCAATTTGGAGACCCTGTGTTAATTCGCTTATCTGACCTAGACTGTTTGGGATAAAATCCATAGTTATACCTCAGTATACAGTATAGAATTATATGTGTGCTTTTTCATCAATCAGCCGGAGGATATTTGTATAAAAATACTTTTTGTTCCGTGGAACATGTAGAATTTTTTTAACCATTTATGGTAGAATACTTGTATCAATAAGGATTGAGGCGATGGACTTTAGAAAAATTTTGGCAAAGAGTAATTCAATAGATATAGAAACCTGTTTACCGTATGGTTTGATAATAGTAACAAATGAAGGAATGATATCTTGGGTAAATGAAAAATTCCTTGAAGATATGTCAACCCAGCGTGATATAGTTATCTCTTCCCACATTGATATATTCTTTGAGGACGGGTTTGCTGCTATTGAAAGATCTGTTGAGTCCGGTACGAAGGAATATATAAGGCGCGGGGAAACAAAGGAAAGTTTTGAAATTCTGGCTAAAGAAGTGGATTACGGGTATGTCGTGGATATCAGAAAAACCTCGTCAAGACCGGTAAAACACAGTATTGGAGTAACTCCGCAGGAAAATTCTGCAGATAAAAACAAAAATAATCTCATAGTGAAGATCTCCAGTGATATAAAAGCTCCACTGCAATCAATAATGGGTTTTTCCCAGGCACTTCTTGACGGTTTGGGCGGCGCAATTAATGAGAAACAGGAAAAATACACTAAAATCATTTATAAAAATTCTGATGATTTGTTATATTTGACTGATAAATTTACTGACCTTGCTAAATCTGAAATGGGGTTGATTGAAAAAGATTATAAGGTGCTTGATGTTGTTAACCATATACAGGCTGTTGTTAAGTTCACAGAGCAGCTGCATAAAGGGGAAACAGTAGAGATAAAATTTGAAGCAGATCCGGCCATTAGAAAAACTTTTCACGCTGATGAAAACGGAATTAAGTTCGTTGTCCAGAATATACTCGAAGCCGTATTAAGATATATGGATCTGGGAAATATCAGTGTTATTCTGTCGATTCCTTCAACATCAATTCTGGAACAGGCTGCGCTTAATAACGGGCTTTTGATATCTTTTGTATGCAGCGGTTTTAGTCTTACAGAAACAGAGCTTAATACAATATTTAATCCTTATACTACGTCTGATGTTTCTAAACGTTTTATAGCCCGTTCCATAGCTTTAACCGGTGTAAAGAATGTTTTAAACAGTATGTCCGGACAAATTTGGATTACCTCTGAAGTGTTGAAAAACACGACATTTAATGTTTTAATTCCGATTCATGAGAGAGATTAGTAATGGCGGGTGTTGAATTAAAAAATATAAAAAAGAGTTATGATACCAGACATAACGTAATTGATGATATAAATGCAAGTATAAAAGATAAAGAGTTTGTTGTTATAGTAGGGGCATCAGGCTGCGGTAAATCAACAATCCTAAGGATGATAGCCGGACTTGAGGATATAACCGGCGGAGAAATCCTTATTGAGGATAAGGTTGTCAATAATCTTCATCCCAAAGACAGGGATATTGCATTTGTTTTTCAAAACTATGCTCTTTATCCTCACATGAGTGTGTATGACAATATGGCTTTCGGGTTAAAAATGAGAAAGTATAAAAAGTCCGAAATAAAACAAAAAGTCGAAGAGGCTGCGGAAATTTTGGGGTTGAAATCTCTTTTAAACCGTAAGCCAAAGCAGTTATCAGGGGGGCAGCGGCAGCGGGTGGCTTTAGGGCGTGCAATTGTACGTAATCCTAAAGTTTTTCTTATGGATGAGCCGTTATCTAATCTTGATGCAAATCTCAGGGTAAAAATGCGTTCGGAAATTAAAAAGCTTCATAAAAAACTTGAAACAACCTTTATTTACGTAACCCATGATCAAACGGAAGCGCTTACAATGGGCGACAGAATAATGGTTCTTGATAAAGGAAAAATACAGCAATTTGATACTCCGGAAAATATTTATGCTCACCCTGAAAATAAGTTTGTGGCGGGTTTTCTCGGACAAATGAATTTTATTAATTCGGAAGTAAACGATGATGGGGTTGAGATTAACGGGTGTAAGATTCTGCTTGATGAAAATATTATGCGGCGCCTTGACGGTATGCACGAGGTTATTATCGGTATCAGACCGGAGGCTATGAACGGAAATGAGTATTATATAAGTGTTACTCCTGAAATTACTGAATTAACGGGCAGTAATAAAAATATATATTTTAAACTTAACGGAGTTGACTGTCAGACAATTGTCCCCGCTGAAACAGAGGTTGATACAGATTTTAGTATAGGGATTGATACTAAAGATTTGTATTTCTTTGACAGTTTTTCCGGAGAAAGTTTATAAAATGTTTTGATAACTAACGATTTGAAAACATAAAAAGTGTATGATACTATAAAAGAGTTAGCAAAGGAGGAAGTATGAAAAAGCTATTATCAACTTTAATCTTATCCGGATTCTTGTTATCAATGGCTCCTGCAATGGCTGAGGGAACTCATGGTACTAACGGGCAGGTGTCATTAAAGTCTGTCGGAGCAGGTGCTTTATCATTAATAATTTGGCCGGGATTAGGGCAGATTGTTAACGGGCAAAGCGATGAAAAAGTTATTACTCACGCGCTTTTAGGTTTGACAATACTATTTAGATTCTGGTCTTGTTATGATGGAATTGTTGATCGCGACGGCGGTGTATGGAAGAACAGAATTTAAAAAAGTTTTTGTTAAATACCGGGAGGAGATACCTCCCGGTATTTTTATGTCCTTGTGCCATTAAGAATAAGAAATGTAACAATCGTAATCATGAATAGAGATGATAATCAGTATTTGATTTAGAATAAAATAAACTATTACAAACAGAGGAGATATAAATGACCGTTTATGATTACGGAATAATAGGTGGAGGGCCGGCAGGGTATTCGGCGGCTATTTATGCGGCTAAACTTGGTAAAAGTGTTGTATTATTTGAAAAAGATAAAGTAGGCGGAACATGTCTTAACCGCGGGTGTATACCGACAAAAACTTTTCTTCACTGGGCGGATTTGTATACTGAGTTTAAGTCAGGAGTGAAAAAGGAGATTTACCGCGCGGAAGAACTGGGATTTAGCTTTGAGAAGATTTCAGCAGAAAAGGATACTGTTTGTAATAATCTTAGAAAAGCGCTTGAATTAGTGCTTAAAACGATGCGTATAACAGTGGTTCCTTATGAGGCAGTAATTACGGAAGAAGGTAAAATTTCTGCTAATGGTGAAATCTATGAATGTTCTGAAATAATTGCTGCGGTAGGGGCAAAACCAAGAGAATTAAAGGGGCTGGAGTTTGACGGAGAATTTATTTTATCTTCTGATGATGTACTAAACCTTAAACAGCTTCCTGAAAAAATAGTCATACTTGGCTCAGGGGCAATAGGTATTGAGTGGGCAAGGATATTTTCGGCATTTGATGTTGATATAACTGTTGTCGAGGCGGCGCCTGACCTTCTTCCCTTAGCTGATATTGAAGTATCAAAGAGGATTGCACGGATGTTTAAAAAATCCGGAATAAAGTTTTACACTGATTGCAGTGTCCTTTCAGCGGATAAAATGAACAAATCGGTTACACTTTCTAATGGCGAAGTTCTCCGTACGGATTTGTTATTTGTTGCAGCGGGCAGAGTTAAATGTGATATTGCTCCCCCCGGTAAAAATGTAAAAATTATCGGTGATTGTGCCGGAGAAATTCAGCTTGCACATTATGCTACCTGCCAGGCAAAGAAAGTTATTCTGGGGATTCCGTATAACAAGGAGTTAATACCGTCGGTTGTGTATGGAGATCCTGAAATAGCCTGGGTTGGCAAACGTGAGCAGGACGGTGAGTTTAAAAAAGTCTTGCTTCCTGTAACTGCACTTGGAAAAGCCCAGTGTGATAATTGTACTGAAGGGTTTATAAAAATTCTTGTTGATGGTGATAAAATAGCCGGTGCGCATATAATTTCAAAAGAAGCTTCTGCCCTGATTCAGCAAATAGTTATAGCGATGCAGAATGATATTTCTGTTGACAGGCTGAAGGAGGTTTGTTTTGCACACCCGACTTATTCTGAAGGGATTTTTGAAGGGTTAATGAGACTATGACAAGATTACCGGAGTATTTAAAACGTCCTATTATTGATACGGAAAAAACAAAAACTGTAAGACATATTTTAAAAAATAAATGTTTGAATACAGTCTGCGAAAATGCACGCTGTCCCAATAAAAGTGAATGTTATCAAAGAAATACGGCGACTTTTCTTATTATGGGGAATGTGTGTACAAGAAATTGCAGATATTGTAATATTTCTGCAGCCCGTCCGCTTCCGCTTGATAAACAGGAACCTGTTCATGTTGCAGAAGCGGTAAGAGATTTAGGTTTAAAGTGGGCTGTTATAACTTCTGTTACCCGGGATGATTTACCGGATGGCGGTGCCGGGCATTTTGCGCAATGCGTTTGTGAGATAAGAAAGTTGACTCCGGATACTAAGATAGAGCTTCTTACTCCTGATTTTAAGGGGGATAAAGGCGCACTCGATAAAATTATAAATTCTAAGCCAAATGTGTTTAACCACAACATAGAAACCGTCAGAAATGTTTTTAAAACCGCGCGTCCGCAGGGGGATTATGATTTGTCTCTGGAAGTCCTTAAATATGTGAAAGATAATTCTGATATAAAAACAAAATCCGGATTGATGGTCGGTCTGGGCGAAAAATCAGATGATATAAAATCAACGTTTGATGATTTACTGAACGCCGGATGTGATATTTTAACGGTAGGACAGTATATTCAGCCGTCAAAACAGCACCTTGAAGTATCAAAATATTATTCTCCGGAAGAGTTTGAAGAATTAAAGCAAATCGCACGTAATGCAGGCTTTAGAAATTTTCAAATTGGACCGCTGGTCAGAAGCTCTTACAAAGCGGCAGAAACAGCAGAAAATAATGACGGGATTCAGGTTTAAACTGCTAAAATAAGGATAGAACCTGTAATCATCACAAGGGTGCCGATGAATTTTCTAATTATACCGCTTTCATGAAAAATCTTAAATCCTAAAAACAGATTTACGATTGAAGATAACTGAAACAGCGCAAGGGCAGTTCCTACTTCCATGTTCTTAAAAACAATATTGGTAGAAAATTGCATTACCCCCAGACAAACTGCTGCTAGGAAGTATAATTTCCAATCCCCGCGTTTTGGTATCTCAAATTTGTGCCGTGTAAAAATAAGAAACAATCCGCCAAACAGGGCGCCTGAAAAACACCATAGTACAAAAGAAATCTCAGGTGAAGATAGCAGTATTATTTTTTTTAAAATACTTGCTTCGCATCCTGTAAAAACAAGTGCAAGAACTCTGAGAAATATCGAAAGCAAGAAACTCTTATCCCGGTTTCTATTTTGTTCAGGCGAAATTAAAACCAGACTTCCTGCAACAATGAGGAGTATACCGGTAATCCCGTATATTGAAGGAAGCTCCCCGAGGAGTATAAAGGCGCTTATTAAACCTACAATTGATTTATAAGAGTTTAACGGCCCGAGTATTGATAATTCACCAAGCTTAAGCGCCTTTATAAGACAAACTGTTCCGAGAGAACAAAAAAGTCCTGCAAGAAAAACATAAAACCAGAATTCCATATTATATACAGTCCAATTAATGTTCAAAGCCGGGATTACGCAGGCGATACTCATCAATAAAGTGACATAAAAATTCACTGAAAGTGATGAAGTATTTTCACCAAGTTTTTTCTGACAGGTATTTGCAATCGGGTTAGAAAATATTCTTAAAGTAAGAGCGGTCAACAGTTCTAACATTTTAGTTTTACCTATACGTAATCAATGCTTTTTAACTTTTCAAGCGTACCTTTATCGCTGCTTTCAAAATAAATTCTGAGTAAAGGTTCTGTTCCGCTCGGGCGGATAAGAATGGTTGTATTTTCTCCAAGATAGAGTTTGATACCGTCAATCATGCTTTTTCGGGTAATTGGAAATTTGTCTATCCCTTCGGCTGTTTTGTATTTTTCTAAAATGTTATCTATTTCTTCTCTGTTATTAAAACTTAAATCAATTCTGTCGGTATAATATTTTGCGCCTGTAAAGTTATACAAGTCTTTTCGCAAATCTTTAAGCTTTTTCCCTGAGTATGCCATAACTTCCAGAATCAGCAGGTTTGCAAGTATACCGTCTTTTTCGGGAATATGTCCGCCGATGCTTAAGCCTCCTGATTCCTCGCCGCCGATAATAGTTTTATTTTCGCGCATAGCGTTGCCTATATGTTTAAAACCTACGGCGGTTTCAATTACAGGAACACCGAGTTTTTCAGCGGTTTTTTCTATAAGGATACTTGAGCCAACTGTTTTAATAATTGCGCCTTCCGCTTTTTTATTCATAATAAGGTGTCTTGCAAGTATTGATATAATTTCATTTGGTGATACGTATTCACCGTCCTCATCAACTACACCAAACCTGTCTCCGTCTCCGTCGTTTGCAAGTCCTATACATCCAAATTTTTTAACTTCTTCAATAAGCGGTGTCAGATATTTGGGTTTAGGATCCGGCATCTCTCCGCCAAAATCCGGATCATGCTCCATTCTGATTGATTTATAATTAATACCTGCATTATCCAGAATTTTATCAAAATAACCGATTGTACTTGAATATAAACCGTCAAAAATAAACGGGATATTTGCCTGTTTTATTTTTTCAAAATCAATAAGTGTATGCAGATGTTTTTCATACTCATTAAAGAAATCAAACGGTTGAATTCCGCCGATTTCAAATGAAACCAGCTTTTTGCCGATATTTGTCATAATTTCGGATGTAATATCGTCTGTTGCGGGCCCTGCGTATTCGGGAATAAATTTCAACCCGAGATACTCGGGAGGGTTATGTGATGCGGTGAGCATAATGGCAGGAGTGGAAGTTAAGCCGGCATAATATGCAAGAACAGGTGTAGGTATAACTTTAGATGAAAGCTTGACATCTATCCCCTGCTTAGAAAGAATACCTGCTGCAAGTCCCGCGTAATCATCCCCCGCCCTTCGCGGGTCGTAGCCTATTAAAACTTTGTTTTGATCGTGATCAAAAAGATATTTACCTACAGCATTTACAGCCAGTGTAAAGTTTTCTTCATTAAACTCTTTACCAAGAATCCCGCGCCATCCGTCTGTTCCAAACTTAATATTTGCCATAATCCACTTCCTTTTATTATAATTGTACCATAGGAGATTATTATGTTTGAAAATATTGAAGAAATTATCTGCCTCGGTCAGGGCGGAAGTAATTGCGAAATAGCTCTGGATAAGTTTTATGATGCTTATAAAATAAGTGCATATAAGAGAAGTTTTCGTACCATTACCGAGTGTGTGCAGTATGTAAATATGAATCCGACGACAATAGGTATTATACCTTATGAAAATAACGTCGAAGGGGTAATTCCCGAGTCCAGAGAATGCCTGATTTCACCTCAATATTCAAATGTAAAAATACTTGCGGAAACAAAAATTCCGGTACACAACTGCCTGTTATCTAAAACTACTGAATTTTATTCTATTTCCGGCATAATAGCCCACCCTAATGCAATTGCTCATTGCCAGTCGTTTATAAAAAATGAAATGCCGGCAAATCTTAATATTGTTCTTGCCGATGATATGGCTGAGTCGGCTGGCATGCTTAACAGGTATAACTTAACATATTCAATAATTGGTACTGAAAAAACTGCACAAATATATAACTTAAATATACTCAAACGGGATATTGATAATCATACAAATTTAAGTATGCGCTGCGTAATAATAGGCAGCTGTAAAACAGAAATGACCGGCGATGATACAACAAGTATTGTTTTATTTTTAAATGATCGTAAAGGTGCTCTTCTTGATATGGTGAAAGTTTTTGTAAATCATGATATTAATATATCCCATATCAATTCACAAATGTGCGAAACTGATACTGGTAAACAAGCTGTATTTATTGATTTTGACGGGCATATCGAAGAAGCTGCTACAGCATCTGTAATAGAAGAATTAAAGCCGTTTGCGGATGAGATTAGGTTCATAGGTTCGTACGGAAAATTTTAATTATTTCCGGCAGCCCTTTAAATAAATTTAGACGGCCGGCAAATACATTTGCCGGCCGTTATTAATAAGTTTTTCGTTGCCTATGACTTATGAAGTACAATTTCTCCGGTTTCAAGGGTCTTTTTAACATCAATAACTCTCTGGTTTGTGCTCCCTACCCAGTGAACTTTTTCATCTTTTAAATCGAGCATAAACTCACCGTCGCAGAGAACATCTAATTCAGAGATTCCGTCCAAATCCTTAACATCCTCCCACAAGTATCCGGTATAAAGCCAGGCCGTTTTATTCGGGTAAAGCTTTCTGAATTTGTGGATGAGCCTTGCAACTTCTTCTCTGTTCATCGGGTGAAGCGGGTCTCCTCCAGAGAAAGTTATTCCTGAAATATGCTCCGGTTTAAGAGCATCAAAGAGTTCTTCTTCTGCCTCATTATCAAACGGAATGCCGCTTGATAAGTCCCATGTTTCAGGGTTGTGACACTCGTGACAATGGTGTGTACAGCCGCTTACCCACAAAACCACGCGTAAACCGTCGCCGTTAAGCATGTCATCCTTAGTTATATTGTGATAATTCATTACATGCTCTTCCTGTCTGCGATTTCTTCCATTTTAGCATCGTTGAGTCTTGTATCGCCTTTTACTCTTGAATAAGAAAGATATCCGTTCATACGTTCAATCTTTGTAAGATTTGTACTTCCGCATTTCGGACATACATCCATTGCAAGTTCCTGATGTCCGCAGTCATCACAGTATGCAAGAGAGAGGTTTACACCTTCATAGAATCCCATATCCATTGCTCTGTGGATTAATGACTCAATCGCTTCTCTGTTGTAAGCAATCGGATATTTTACGTATTGGATTTTACCGCCGTTTAACAAATCCCAGAAACGTTTTTCAAGGTCTTGTTTTTGGATTGGTGTAATATCTTCGCTTACGTGGCAGTGGAAGCTGTTTGAAACATAACCCTTGTCGGATACGTGTTCAACAACTCCGTATTTCTTACGGAACTGTTCAACTTGTAAACCGCAGAGGCTTTCTGCCGGAGTACCATAGATTGCATATAATTTATGGTCTTTTTCTTTGTATTCATTAACTTTATCATTGATGTAACGCATTACTTCAAGTGCAAATTCACCGTCTTCAACAAGCGATTTGCCGTTATAGAGTTCTTGAAGTTCGTTCAATGCAGTAATACCGAATGAAGCAGTTGCAGATTCCAACAACGGTTTAATCTTGTCGTGGTGATTTAAGTGCCCGCCGTAGAACCCGCCTTCACAGTATGCCAACGGATTGATTGAAGCTCTCATCTCACCTAAGTATTCATAAGTTCTTAAGTGGATTTGTCTGATTAGTTCTAAGTAATAATCAAGAACTTCATAAAAATCTTTGCTTTCTTTCTTTGCTTTAGCATAAATCATCGGGAGGTGAAGACTTACAGCACCGATATTAAACCTGCCGACAAATACCGGTTTATCATCTTCATCGGCCGGCTTAGCACCGCCCCTTTCAAACCATGGCGAGAGGAATGCTCTGCAGCCCATAGGTGATACTACACGTTTGTATTTTTTATACATACTTGCAACATAGCCTTCGCCGGTTAATGACAACCAGTCAGGGTACATTGTTTTTTGCGAGCATTCAACACCTGCATTGAAGACATCGTGAAGTTCTTTGCCTTCATCGTGCAGGTCTTTATCGTATAGGAACACGATTTTGGGGAACAATACAGGCTTTTTGTTGTCCTTTTTGCCCTGTCCTTTTGCGTGAACTCTCAAAATAGTCATTGATGCCATTTTTTCAAATTCGCCCGTTCCAAGCCCTAAGGTAATTGTAATAAACGGATAATCACCGCGGCTTGATGCTACGGTATTAAACTTATATTCCCAGCCTTGATATCCTTGTTCAAAGTCATTTTGAACGTCTTTCAGGGCTTCTTCTCTTGCTTTCTCAAAAGAAAGCCCCATACAAATGTATCTGTTGTATTGTTTATCGTAAGTTTTTTGAGCGTACGGCGCAAGAAGTTTATCAACTTCAGGAACGGTAAATCCGCCGTATTGCTGGCTTGCAGCCGCCATAACGATATCGCCGATTACGTCAAATGCTACATCAAGGGTTTTGGGCTCGTTATACCAGATGTTACCCATTTCAAACCCGCCTTCAAGAACGGATTTAACGTCAAATAAACAGCAGTTCATAGTGTCGCGCCTTGCAGACATATCATGAATATAGATATATCCTTCACGGATTGCCTGCAGGTCATCTACGGTTAAGAAGAATTTTTTGTATAATTCTTTATTTAACTGGTTGAAAATCAAAGAACGTTTTGTAGAAACAAGCGCGCTGTCGGAATTTGAATTTTCCTTGTCGCCGATGTACATGATTTTTTGGCTTTCCTGATAAACCTTGTCAAGCATTTGTACAAAGTCTTGTTTGTAGTTCCTGTAATTTCTATAGCTTGCTGCAATTTTAGGGTTAACAAGTTCAAGTACGCTCTCTACAATATTGTGCATTGTTGCAATTTGAACTTCTTTTTGCCCTGATGCAATAACTTTTTCATCAACATAATCACAGATTGTTTTAATTTCTGCGTCTGTTAACTTAACAAGCATTCTTGTTGCGGACTTTTGTACTGCCGCAACAACTTTTTGCACGTTATACTCTTCTTTTGTACCGTCTTTTTTTATAACAACCACATCATTTAGTGATGCGGTTTGAATACTTACAACTTTATTATCGCTCGCTGCTTCCGTTTTTTGTGCAAGAGGAGATGTCATCCCCTTGAATGATTTGGATGCTGAACTTATACCTATTACTTTTTCTTGCTCTATATTATTTTGCATATCAAAAATCCTCTCTGGAGTAATTTTTGAAATTACCCCATCCCAAAACTTCTTTAATTCTCCAAAATCTATTTAATTGTTAACCTTCTACTGGTTCAAACATATCCTTGCCAACATGGCAAATAGGACATTCAAAGTCCTCCGGCAACTCTTCAAACGACACATTATCATTCTCAGTTGGATCATAGATATATTGACAAACAGTACAAACATATTTTTTATTCATACGCTATGTCTCCTTTCTAAAAATTATAAAATTTCTATTATGGCATGTCAACCGTACAGATAATGTAGTTTTTTCAATTAACGTAATTACGCGCTTTCAGGGCTGTTGAAAAAATTTTTTCAGTGTTGAATTTAGTCTTTGCACGTGATATGGATTTGTAAATTTTTTTTAATAATCAACAGTTTTTCTTATTTTTTTGCTTATTTTTACCATTAATGATTTTTTATTAATAAAATCTTATTTAAATATGGCATGATGATTGTATAAAAGCATGTTTGTATTTATTGGGGCATGCCCATTTAAGGAAATTTAACAGCTTGCACAGGTATATAATAATTTGCTTTGATAAATAATTTTATATAACTGCTGCTCGAACAGGGTATTTTATTCTTATACAACCGGTGTTATTCAAAGAAACAAATATTAAGTTTTGTAACAAATTATTTTAACATTGAAATCCGAGAATTTAAATATACTTTATATATATGTAAGATATAAGACAAAAGGTGTAACAAGATGGCTATTGCAAATTTAAACGAAACAATAATGGCATATAAACTCAGACGCAATAACTTGCAGTTGCAAATTACTGATCTTCAATCGCAAAAGCGTCTTGCTACAAATGAACAGCTTGACTTTATGCAGCTTACACAAGCTCAAAAAACAGAGCAAAAGAACAAATGGAAAGCTGAATTTGAAGCAGGTAAAGATACAATTTATGCAGATATTACAGATTATACCGAAATTGATGAATATGAAGATGCTGTAGATAAAATTGAAGCAGATTATGAAATTTATAATGCTGAATTGACAGCCTGGGAAACAGACTTAGATAATCAAATTACTACAGCAGATACAGAATTAACTGAAGTTGAAGCTTATATTGAATCCTACGGAGAAATGCTTTCTAACAATATCAGCAATGATTTCAACTACGGATTAAACTAATAACTAATACCTCTCAACAGACAATATAACCCCGGTTTACAGATAAATAACCGGGGTATTTATTATTCTGCGGAGAAGATATCTTTAATATCATCCATTGTAAGCGATTTAACAATATTTCGGTCAATAGATATTACGCTGTCAACAAGATTTCTTTTGCGTGTTTTAAGTTTCTGGATTTTTTCTTCAACCGTATTTTTGGTAATAAGTCTGTAGACAAATACTTTTTTAGTTTGCCCGATACGGTAGGCGCGGTCTGTTGCCTGGTCTTCTACCGCAGGATTCCACCACGGGTCGTAGTGAATTACGTAATCAGCGCCGGTAAGGTTTAATCCTGTACCGCCGGCCTTTAAGCTTACAAGGAATATTGGAATATTCGGATTATTGTTAAAGTTTTCAACAGCAGCCTGCCTGTCTTTAGTTTTACCGGTTAAATATTCATAAGGAATTCCTTCGCGTTCCAGCCATCCTTTTATAATATCAAGCATGTCAACAAATTGGCTGAATAATAAGACTCTGTGTTTTTCTGCAATAATTTGTTCAAGCATGCCTTTCAGGTATTCAAACTTACCGGACTTCATGACGCCTTTAACATGTTCTTTGTCGTAGAGTCTCGGATGGCAGCAGATTTGACGAAGCCTTAAGAGTGCTGAGAATATTGACATGCGGCTCTTTTCAAGTCCGTTCATCTCAATACTCTTGAATAGTTCTTCTTTGGTGGAGTCAAGAACTTCAAGGTAGAAATCTTTTTGTTCGTCAGTAAGTTCACAGTACGCCATATTTTCAACTTTATCCGGAAGGTCTTTTGCTACATCGCGCTTCATACGGCGCAGAATAAACGGATAAATTTGCAGTTTTAAACGCTTTTCAACAGTTTTGTCCTGACGCTCCATAATGGGGGTTACATATCTGTAATTAAACTCGGACATTGAGAACAGGAATCCCGGCATAAGGAAATCAAATACCGACCACAGTTCTTCAAGTTTATTTTCAATAGGTGTTCCAGAGAGTGCCAATTTGTGCTTTGCGCTTAAGGTTTTGACTGCTTGCGCTGTTTGGGAGGTAGCATTTTTAATATTTTGTGATTCGTCCAGAATAATATATCTGAAATTGTATTTTTTTAATTTTGCTATATCGCGTCTTACAAGCGCATAACTGGTTATTACAATATCGTATTCCGGAATTTTCTTGAATAAAGATGTTCTTTCTGTTCCGGAGAGTTTAAGACAGGACAAACCGGGGGTAAATTTTGCAATTTCGGATTCCCAGTTAAAAACAACGGTTGTCGGACAGATGACAAGAGTTGGTTCGGGGCCGTCAATTTCTTTAGCTTTCTGAAGTAAACTCAGTGCCTGTAAAGTTTTACCGAGTCCCATGTCATCGGCAAGGATGCCGTTGAGTCCGTATTTATACATAAACCAGAGCCAGTGGAAACCTTTAACCTGATATTCACGGAACTCTGCATTAACTCCTTCCGGCAGGGCTTCCCCGCCGTCTCCCGTTGAGAAGGTTGAAATTTGTTCCCAGAATTTAGTAAAGTTCTCTGACAGGACAAGTTCAAATCCGAGGTTTTTCAGTTCTGAAACAAGACCTGCGCGATAGGTTTTTACGATATATTTATTTTCGTTGTTCCTGTAGGCATCAAACGAGTTAAAGGAACGAAGCATTTGATAGATATCCTGCGCAGGATATTCGACAAAGCCCATACTTCTTACTCTGCTGTATTTTTCGCCATTCTGGATTGTTTCATAGATATCATCAAAATTTATTATTTCATCGCCTGCCTGACCGTAAAGCTGGATTTCAAAACTGTCGTTTGAATCGTCGCAAAAATCGACTTTGGCACACATTTTAAACGGTTCTTTAAGTAGTTTAAAGAAATTCATGTCGTCCTTTTCGACAAATTTCCAGTTATCTCCGGCCTGCTGGATGTAGTAATTATAAAAATCAATAGCATTTTCTTTTTCCATTGCAAGGTTATTTGTTTGCATAGGAATAAACTTGCAGGCAAGAAGCATCTGGTAGGCTTCATGTTCGTGTTTATAATTTCTCTTAACCCAGTAAACAAGGTCGCTGTCCGGTTTTTTAATTGTGATATATGCCCCTTTATCGGTTTTTGAATAAGGTACTCTTACTCCGTCATATTCAAATTCTAACGATGCTTTAAGTGATTGGTCATAATCTATACCCAGAGTCACTATGTTTAAAGGCGGGCGTTCTTCAAGAAGAAGTTTTGAAATATTATCTGAGATTTCGACTTCCATTATTTCTCTAAGATGAGGGAGTTCTTCGTATACAAATTTGCCGCCGTCTGCATCTTTTAAGTCTGTGAAAGTTGATTTAATAATGCTTTGCGGAAGTTCATTGATAGCAATGTTTATCGGGAAGATTAGATTTTTATACCTTCCCCATTTTAGCTGTCTTGAAAAGTATTTTATTTCTTCAAACGGGTATATTTCATCTTTATCAGGACGTTTCCAGTATAGAGCAAGCATTATAGCGCCGGTTTGGGAAGTGTTTACGGATAGGGTCAAGTTCCAGATGTTATCAGTAAACTGTATACGTTCCTTTGTTTTTTCATCAAGCACTTCTTCAACCCTGGAAAGTAATTCAAACATCGGTGCGAATTTTGTTATAGGAACATCATACCAGCCTGCTTTTTTGTCCTGTTTTGCTATTTTCAGCAAAGTGGAGAAAATTTCAAATTCTGCTTTTTGTTCATCATTTAAAGAAAAATCAGGATTGCTTTTCTGTGCTTCAATTAGTACTCTCAGGACAGATTCAATCGAACGTACTATTTTATTAGTTGAACGGTCGCGAATTAGGATTGAAAAGAAATTTTGTCTGCGTTTCGGGTTAAAGTGGAAAATATAATTGCCCTGCGGAGGGGTCTTTAAGGCTGTATCAATATCAGACAAATCAACATCTGTGCCGCCTTTTTCCGCAAGCCATTTTTCATAAGCGTTTTCATTAATAGCTTTTATTGCAATTGCAACAGAGTGTTTGCACCACTCATCTTTAAGCGGACAGCTGCAGCGTGCTTCAACTTTATTCTTCTTAAAAATCAGGTCAGTATTATACGAGTCTTGAAAGTTTCCTTTCACTTTTCCCATATAAAAGTTTTTTTCAGAATATGACTGAATAATCATATCCTTCTGGTAATATTCATAACCTCTGCGCCATGCGCCCGGTGTTGCATTTTCTTTTAGATACTTGAAATTAAATTTAAACGCACCCATTTAATGAGCCTAATTCCTTTTTCGGGTTAAAATCAACAATAAAAAGACAATTAAATAATCGTCGTCAATGACATTAAATAATAAATACTGATTAATAAAGCCATCTATTCAATAGACTAAACCAAATATCCTTATTTCAAAACTGCCATAGAGAAGCGTAGCTCCTGATAGTATTAAAACATAGTTTTAGTTTTTGTGCAAGCATTCTTTTAAATTATTATTTTATAAACAGGAAGTTTCTTTTAGGTTTACTTAAATTTACTTCGGGCGGGGTGACACTTTTGGTGGAAATATTCATTTTAGCAAGCGTAAAATGTCCTTTTGTATTAGTTTGTTCAGCTTCTTCCAAATCTGTCAAATGTTTGCCAAGATCATACTGACTGTTATAAAACAGCGGGAAATTGCTACCTGCTGCATGTAAGATATCATTAGTATCAACTGCGCTTGTGCGCTGCTCATTTCTGTTGTTTTCCATAAAAGGGGCTATCCTATTAAATCTCCGTTTAAATATTGTAATATAAGAGAATTAAATTACAAGTTTTCTTTTATAAAAATAATCTGTTCTATGTATTATAAATTGGTTCCTGTTGCTTTATACAATGAAATATAATCAACCCACAATTCACAATTGTTGTCTACTATAAGTTTATTAACATCAAGCAGGTTTTCTTTCATCTGATTTAAATCAAGTTTAGACATAACCCCTGTTTCGTATTTAAGCTCCGCGAGCTTGTAATCTTGAATTTCCAGTTTAAGGATTTTTGTGTTGTCATCAAATTTTTTGCGGTCATTTTTTATTGAAACCATAGAATCGTTTATTTCCTGAATTGCTACCAGATTGGTTTTTTCATAGTTCTTTAAAATCCGTTCATACCCGGCTTTTTTCATCTTCAGGTTTGCGATTTTTCTTCCGCCGGTAAACAGATTTGCCATAACTCCGCCGCTTAACCCCCATATCAGGTTATTTGTTGTAAATAAACTTCCCAGATCCGAGGCATTAAATAATCCAAATCCGCCGATATTTATTGACGGAAGGAATTCTTTCCTTGCAACACGTACATCAATGCCTGATTTCTCTACCATTTTTTCTGCCTTCATAAAATCCGGACGTTTAGTGATAACAACAGATGGAATTTCTTCCGGAATAATTCCTGCAAATTTTATATCAGAGTACTTTGCACGTTCAAATGTTTCCGCTTTATCAGAGCTTTCGCCGATAAGTACGGCCAACTGGTTAAGCAGCATTGAACGGTTTTTCTTCAAATCTGTTAATTCCGATTGCCCTGCAACATAAGATTTGTGCGCTTTTACAAGGTCTGATGTTGAGACTATTCCTTCTTCGTTGGATATTTGCATTAATTCAAATATTTCTTTTCTTAGCGCGACAATTTCCTCCTGAATATCAATAACTTCGTCAAGTTTTACGATATTCAGATATACACTTGCAACAGTCGAAGCAACGCTTATATAAGCCGCGCGTTCATCAATTATCGAGGCTTCATAAAGTTTTTTGGAAGATTTAGTTTTGTCATGATTTTTTAAGAATAAATCGGCCTCATAGTTAACAAGTATTGGCAGCCCGAAAAACCATCCGTCATAAGGCCCGAGCATGTCGCTCTGGGTGTATGCGGGGAGGAAGCCCGCATTAACGGTTGGTAATTCTCCTGCAAGCTGGGCGCGTGCTGCCTGATAGTATTCATCTACTGCAATTGTTGCCATTTGTGCATCTTTATTATTAATAACCGCTTTCAAAATGTAGCTGTTTAAGTAATCATCATTAAACTGTTCAAACCACGGCATGTTGATATATTCAAGTTTATTTTTAGCCTGTTTAATCTTTTTTGCTTCTTTTTCTGCCCGCTTTTGCGCTCTTTTTTCTGCCCGTGTTTGTTTTTCAGTCGTTACGGCTTCAATTTGTGCTTTCTCAACTTTATTGGCGGCAATTGCCGGAAGGGTGTTCATAAACCCGAATGATAAAACTATTAAACCTGCTATTACTTTCTTCATCGTTCAATTCCTTATTAATAAAGTATTTTAGCATTATTTTTTATAAGAAAAAATTTCTGCTTGCATTTATTTCAAAAGAATGATAACATAATTATGTTGCAAATGCAACATGTAATAAAAACAACATATTTGAATAAAGATTTGAAATGATGGAAGAAACAAAACTACATTACAAAGATTCTCTATATTATGAAATGGTACTTACATCAAAGTATTTTCAGATGTACGGTGCACAATTTTTTGGTGCAAGTCATTATCCGGTTACAATGGATGAGTTTGCTATGCTGGATGTAATATATTGCAATCAGGGTGTATGCCAGCGGGATTTGGCAAAGTTAATACTCAAAGACCGTGCAAATACCGGCAGATTGGTCGAATCTTTGGAGAGGAAGGGGTTTGTTAGAAGGGAACTTGTGACCAGAAATAATCGTCCGATAAAACAAACCACATTAACAAAAGAAGGTGAAGATATTTTAACTAAAATAACAAGTGATATTAAAGAAGAACTTAAATATGTCCATGATGAAGTCTCGGAAGAGGAAATAGACAAAGCTTGTGAAACCCTGAAAAAGCTGCAAAAAGCTATAGGGAAAGTATTAAAAACCCAGATTTAGTGAGGAAAATAAGGAAAAATGAGTGATAAAGTACATATAAAAAATAAATTCAGACCGAAGAAACAGGTTACAATCTTTTTGGTTGTTATTGTTGCGATAATTGGAGGATTTATAGCGTACGAAATGTCTAAATACCAGTCTACCGATGATGCTTATGTAGAAACTGTTACAGTTTCTGTGGCGCCTAAAGTCTCCGGCGAAATTGTAGAAGTTCTGGTTGAAGATAACAAACCTGTTAAAGCAGGGGCTGTTGTTGCAAGGATTGATAAACGTGACTATATAGTTGCATACGATAAGGCAAAGGCTATGTATGAAAAAGCGCTTTTAGACCAGCAGAATGCAAAAGCAGCCTTAAATGCGGCAAATTCCGAAATTGAACTTGCACAGACCGATGTTGACCGATATACAAAACTTTATGCGGCAGGTGCTGTATCTAAACAAACCCTGGATAATGCCGAAACAAAACTTGAATCAGCAAAAGCAAGATTAACAAGTGCTGAGCAGTCATTGTTTTCTAAGGATAATTCAAATGTAGCAGATGCTGATTTGGCTGCCTTAAAGGCACAAATGGATCAGGCCGCGCTGGCGCTCGAATATACTGATGTAATAGCACCGCAAAACGGTACGGTTGTAAACAGAAAAGTTGAAAAAGGTATGCTTGTACAGCCCGGAACACCTCTGTTTACACTTGTGCCGGATAATTTGTGGGTGGTTGCAAACTATAAAGAAACACAAATTGCCGGCATGGTTAAAAATATGCCGGTTGAAATAAGGGTTGACGCAATTCCCGGGAAAGTATTCAAAGGAAAAATTGATACAATCCAAAAAAGCAGCGGAGCAAAAGCAAGTTTGTTTCCGCCGGAGAACGCTGTAGGGTCATTTGTAAAAATAGTGCAGCGTGTACCCGTAAAAATTGTGTTTGATGAAGATGTCAGCGACTATACACTATTACCGGGTTTGTCCGTAATAACGAAGATTAAAACAAAGTGAATCCCAAAATCTCACACTATTTCCAATTTACTCTGCAAACATCTTAATTTCGAGCCAACGAAATTCCCCGGGAGGGTTAAATCTCCCGGGTTTTATTTTGTGTGTGCTATTATGCCTCTTTGAGGCTTCTTGTGTTATTATTTTTTACCAGATATTTAGAATTGCCAAGATTCAGTGCTTTTGAAAAACACTCGACCTCCGGTGAGGATACATACCAGTCAATTTTTCCGTTAGGGTATTTGACATAATGATTTGCTGCGCACAGGGTTGATACACGCATTGCGTCCATTACATTGAGAAAAGAAATGTCTACAGTCATATATTCACAATTTGATTTATTGATGCATTTATTGAACGAATCAATAACTGTTTCCGGTTTAAAATCTTCCAAAATCATAAATTGTTGATTGTGCTTCTGTTTAGACATTTATTTCTCCTTCACCAGATAGAACGGTGCAACTAACTGAAAGCTTTAACACTGTGATAAAAATCTCATACATTTGGATGAGGGCCGCAATTGTGCAGTTGATTATTTATGCCGAAAATAATGCTATTAATACAGAAAATAAATTAATATAATTTCAAATATAACAAATGTAAAAATAAATTTACATGTAGTTAAAATAGAGTTATAATTCCCATATATAATATGATGGGACGGGTGAATTATTTTTTATTAGAACTTTCTGCGCTTATGCCGTAATACATCATGTACGTACGAATATTATGGTTAATATGAAGAAAGGAAAACTTTTATGAACATTAGAAATTTTTCTCTGAATTCCGGATTGCCCAAGGCTCAGCTGCGTAAAACGGATGTAGAGGATCTTAATAAGACGGATAAATCCAATACAGCGCAAATAGGCGGAGGTAAAGCGCAGATAATGGATCCGATGACCGGTAAACTGATTAGTCCGGAGGAATTTAATGACAAGTATAATGACGGAAATCGTTTATTACAAGTTAAGACAGAGGACGGTACTTATGAGACGATGACGGCAAAAGAATATAGTCAAAGGTACGGGAATTCTACAAATCCGCCGAAAGCTGTTTTAACTAACAGGGTTAAGATAGAAAATAACCCCGGATTAGGTGACTCTGCATACGGAATAATCGGTGATGTTAATACAGGCTCAATTTCTTTGAATAATGGCGTGAAAATTACAGGTCTGATACAAAGAGACATGTTACCCGGAGAATAAATTTGTTATAAAAATATTTATAAAAATATCATTCGGCACAATCAAGCATTGTGCCGTTTTTTATGTTAGAAAGTAACAATTTTAATGTAATATTTACCCCAAACCTTCACAATTATTTTTGTTTTTGTTAGAATTTTAGAGCAAATACTTTTTATAGGGAGAAATGAAATTGAAAACACGTTTTAAAACGAATAATTGCGGTGAATTAAACCTTAGTAATATTGGTGAAAAGGTTACATTATCCGGCTGGGTATCAACAGTAAGAGACCTCGGCGGTATTTTATTTGTGGAATTAAGAGACAGGAGCGGTTTTTTTCAGATAGTGGCAAACCCGCAAATTAACCCTGATATTCACAAAGCTCTGGAAAGAGTTAGAAGTGAATACGTTATTACAGTAACAGGAAAAATTACAAGACGTCCTGAAGAAACTTATAACGAAAAATATCCGACCGGACAGGTTGAAATGTACCCTGAAGCAATTGAAATTCTTGCAGAATCAAAGGTTCTTCCGTTTGCAATCGGAGATGAAAATGTTTCAGAGGATATTAGATTAAAATACAGATACTTAGATATTAGAAGCGAGAAAATGCTTCATAACCTCAAGACCAGACATAATATTGTGCAAGCGGTCAGGAGTTATTTGAACGGTCAGGATTTTCTGGAAGTTGAAACTCCTATCCTTATTAAAACAACTCCGGAAGGTGCGCGTGATTACCTTGTACCGTCAAGGGTTCAGGAAGGTAAATTCTTTGCACTTCCGCAATCTCCGCAAATCTTTAAACAGTTATTAATGGTCGGCGGTATTGAAAAGTATTATCAAATTGCAAAATGTTTTCGCGACGAAGATTTAAGAGCGGACAGACAGCCTGAATTCACGCAGATTGATATGGAATTATCTTTTGTAGAACAGCAGGATGTTATAAGTACTGTTGAAGGATTATTAGTTGAAGCGTTCAAGGCTGCAGGTGTTGAGATTAAACCTCCGTTTATTCAAATGCCGTGGCAGGAAGCAATGGACAGATACGGTTCTGATAAACCTGATACACGCTTCGGGTTGGAACTTTTTGATATTGGCGATATTATTCTTCAATCAGAATTTGAAATCGTTAAGAAAACTCTTCAAAACGGCGGCATCGTACGCGGTATCAGAATACCGGGCGGCGCTAAGTATTCAAGAAAAGATATTGATGATATTACAAAACTGGCTGTATCTTTCGGCGCCAAGGCTCTTGCAAATATTATTTACTTAGAGGACGGTACTGCTAAGTCTCCGGTATTGAAGTTTGTGACAGAAGAACAGGCAAAACAAATTCAGGAGAGAGCCGGCGCGGTTGCAGGCGATATAATCTTCTTTGTTGCTGATAAGCCGAAACTGGTTTATGACATTATGGGAAGATTGAGACTTCACTTCGGTAAATCATTAAACCTGATTGACGAAAACAAACATAACCTTCTCTGGGTTGTAGACTTCCCGATGTTTGAATACTCAGAAGAAGAAGGCCGATACATGGCAATGCACCACCCGTTTACTTCTCCTAACCTTGAGGATTTGGATAAACTTGACAGCGGCGACCTTGGCAACGTTAAATCAATCGCTTATGATATTGTTTATAACGGTACGGAACTTGGCGGCGGGTCTGTCAGAATTCACTCTTCTGAAGTTCAAAAGAAAATCTTTAAAGCGCTTGGTTTAACAGAAGAAGAAGCGGCAGAAAAATTCGGATTTATGGTAAACGCTCTTCAATACGGAACTCCGCCGCATGCAGGGCTTGCAATCGGTTTGGACAGACTGGTTGCGCTGTTATGCCGTACTGATTCAATCCGTGACGTAATAGCTTTCCCGAAAAATGCCAGTGCTAAAGACCTTATGAGTGATGCTCCGGGTGAAGCTTCTATTCAGCAGTTAAGGGAACTCCATATCAAGAGTACTGTTAACCATAACAAATAGGAAGATATTTTGACGAAAAAAGTATGGCTGTATAATACGGCTGTTATTATAATTCTTATTACAGGCGCGGTTCTGAGAATGAAATTTTATTTATTTGCAGAGCCGCTCTGGCATGATGAATGTTCGCTGGCGCTTAATCTTGGTGTTCCGTTTGACTTATTTTTTCATCCGTTAAAATATTTACAAATGGCACCGCCATTGTTTATGGTTTTGTCAAACCTGCTTGCAAATATATTCGGGTTTAATCAATATGTTTTACGCTTTATTCCATTTTTAGCAGGAGTGTTGTCAGTTCCGGCTTTTTATTTTTTATCAAAAGAAATATTTAAAAATAAAACTTCGATAATTGCTGCAAATCTTTTATTTGCACTTAATTATCCGCTCATTTGCTATTGCGCCGAGTTTAAACAGTATTCTTCCGAAGTTCTTGTATCAATATTATGTTTATTTTTTCTAAGTAAATTTAATATTAAAGAAGTTTCATTCAAAACACTAGTGCTTTATTCCTTTATTCTTGCAGCTGCTTTGATGTTTGCTTTTCCGGCTGCTTTTATAATTGCGGCTTATGTTGTATTGATGTTTTTAAGAAAAGATTTAGAAATAGTTAAAAAAGTTATTGTTTTGGTTTTGCCGTCTGTTTTAGTTTCGGGTATTTATTTTATTCTTGCAGTACTGCCGGATATGGAAACTGTAAAGTATATGGGAGAGTATTGGCATAACGGGTTTATCGGATTTAATCCAATGCGTTTATTGGTTATTGCGGTAAAAAATTTCAACTACTTTTTTGATCCTAATAAATTTGTGCTGTTTGGATTAATAATCTTTATAACCGGTTTATTTGTTATAGACAAAGAGAAACTTATTTCACTGTTACTGCTTATGGTTACAGTGATTGTTGTTTTGATGTCGGTATTTAGTTTTTATCCTTTGTTAGAAAGAACCTGCTTATATTTGCTCCCTGGGTTAATTCTTATTATGGCGGCTGTATTTGAAAAAGCTGCACTTAATAAAAAAATATATTCTTTTTTTGTTATATTATTATTTGTTTTATATTTCGGACGATATTTAGGACATGGTTATCGGGCAGATATCTTAGATAATGAAAGACATAAAGAGAATGCGCGGGGGGCAATATCTGAGATTATAAACGGTTATCAATCCGGTGATGTAATAGTTTATAATGACGCCTCTAAATCGGAATATCTATTTTACTGCCGTTATTTTAAATTTTCCCCTAAATCAGATGTAAGGATAACGGCTAATAATTCAAAAAATGAATATTTTCGTACTCTTGAAACCCTTCCTAAAAATAAAACTTACTGGTTTTACTACCCGTTTGATTACTCGTCAAGACAGATGATTCCCTATTTGAAGGAATGGAGCAGGGCAAAAGAAATTTTGCTGGAGAGGGAATATGGCAGTTCATATATTTTGAAAATAAAATTATAAAAAACAGCGGGTGGGGAACCCGCTGCCTGATTATGAAAGGAAAAAATTGTAGTTATCCAAATAGGGGTTTTTGAAGAATTGCGGGGTATTTTGTTTCCATTTCATAAATACCTTCTTCTTTTGCGTGTGCGTAAGCATCTATTACCCTCTCAACCGGAGCAAAAACTCTTACGCTGCAGCCGTTGTTGAGTGTCATATATGTGCCGTTAACAAATTTTGCATCATCGTCATCGTCTTCCATGATATCTCTGTATTTTTCATTGGTCATTGTAGTAATCTGTTTTGTGTTGATTGCGATTACTGTATCCCCGCCCATTCTATCTTTTGACGTAATAACCAGCATTCCTTTAAACTGCGGTGTCGTTACATTTTGTACCAAATTCATACATACCTCCTTTTTATTTTTTATTAAAACAGGTGAATGTTAGGAATTGCTTAGTTTATGGTAAAGTTTTACAAAAATTAATATAATATTTTTTTTAATTGTTCGCCGAAAAGGGATCTTGAACAAAATATCTCTAAAACCACGTATAGAAATAAATGTTTACTTTTAATAAGATGTACAAACAGTCAAGAATTTATGATAATATAGTAAATATCAGAATATTGAAAAACATAAGGGGCTAGCCTGTATCTTTTTTAAGAAACTCCAGCACAACAAAATACTTTAGCCATAGGCTGATAGTTTCAAAGAAAGGAGGGCAGATTATGGAAAACATCAATTTGTGTCTTATGATTTTATTATTGATTTTATTCATAATAAAAAATGACACCCATCAATTAAGATAGATGTCACTTTAGCCATTTACAGGTGATGGGAATTGCAGTTCCCGCCCCGATATTTTTATTATAACGTACATTGCCGGATTTTTCAAGCCGGAGGACGGGACTGCGCCGCGGCAGCTGCTTGCGGCTCCGGCCTTCTCCGGCGGATTGATTATCTTATAGACGGCAGGATATTTTTAAAATATGCAAAAGTTGCACTTATTACATGTTTGTAGTACTCTTAATGGGTATTTATAAGGAGTAATAGAGGTATAAAAAATGAAAGCAACAATCGAAAAAGAACCACAAAATGTAGTAAAAATTAATATAGAAATTCCGGCTCAGGATGCTGTAGATGCTTATAACAAAGCATGTAAAAAGCTTGCACAGTACGTAAATATTCCGGGATTTAGAAAAGGCAAGGCGCCGAGAAACATTGTTGAACAAAATATCGGTGAAGATAGAATTAAGCATGAAGCATTAGAAAGTGAATTACCTAAAATAATGAGTCAGGTAATTGAAGAAAATAATCTCAATGTTGCAACGCAGCCTTATGTTGAATCTTACGATTTCAAAATCGGCGAAGATTTGAAGATTACCGCCAAGGTTGAATTGATGCCTGAAATTACTTTAGGCGATTATAAATCTTTAACCCTTGAAGTCGGCGGTTTAAAACAACCGGAAGATGCGGTTGATACACAGCTTGAAACTTTACGTAAACAGGCTGCAAAGTTAGAACTTGTAGTTGACAGAAATTCAAATAAAGAGGATGTTATTGTATTTGATTTTGAAGGTTTTGTTGATGGTAAGAAAATTGAGCATGGTGACGCCAAGAACTATTCAATGGATTTAGCAAACTCCGGTTTTATTCCGGGTTTTGCAGACCAGCTTGTTGACAGACCGCTTAACGAAGAATTTGAAATCAATGTTACTTTCCCTGAAAATTACCATCAAAAAGAACTTGCAGGGAAACCGGCAGTGTTTAAATGTAAAATTAACGAAATCAAAACAAGAATTCTTCCGGAATTGAATGACGAGTTTGCTCAAAAAGCAGGTCCGTTTAAGACATTGGATGAATTAAAAGCAGATATCCAAAAATATCTTGATAACCAGAAAGCAAACGCAGACCGCGCAGCTTCCGAAAAAGCTTTGATGGATAAAATTATTGAAACAACCAAACTGGATGTTCAGGATTCAATGGTTCAAAGAGAAGCGGATACTCTTCTTGAAGAATACAAACAAAGACTTACAATGCAAGGATTTACCTGGGAACAAGCTATTCAGTCCCATGGATATGATGAGATTATGAAGGAGCTTAAGGAAGATGCATTATATAGAATCAAGAGTTCAATGATTATCAATAAGATTGCTGAACTTGAAAATGTAAAAGTTGAGCCTGCAGATTTTACCGCAAAGCTTTCACAAATGGCGCAAATTTATAATATGGATCCTAAATCTATGCTGAAAGAAATGGGCAGTAATCCGCAAATGCTTAACCAAATTTCCCAGCAGGTTTTGACGGAAAAAGTTGTAGAGTTCTTATTAGCCAACAATACAATAAAGTTTGTTTAAATCTGAAAAATAATGTATAATGTATCTGGTAGAAAGAAAGGAAAAAGAGATGAGTTATATACCTGTTGTAATTGAACAATCAAGCCGCGGCGAAAGATCGTTTGACATATTTTCACGTCTGTTAAGAGAAAGAATTATTTTCTTAGGCACACCGATTGATGATATGGTAGCGAACTTAATCGTTGCGCAGATGTTGTTACTCGACAGCGAAAATCCGGAAAAAGATATTATGCTTTATATCAACAGCCCGGGCGGAAGTGTTACTGCAGGTTTTGCTATCTATGACACCATGCAGCATATCAGAGCGGATGTTTGTACAATCTGTTTAGGTCAGGCTGCATCAATGGGTGCGTTCCTTCTTTCATCGGGTGCGAAGGGCAAGAGAATGGCTCTTCCGCATTCAAGAGTACTTATCCACCAGCCTTTAGGCGGCGCGCAAGGTCAGGCTACCGATATTGAAATTCAGGCGGCTGAAATTATCAGGATTAAAAAATCCTTGAATGAAATCCTTGCGTCTAACACCGGCCAATCATTGAAAAAAATCGAGAAAGATACCGACAGAGATTACATTATGACCCCGCAAGAGGCTCTTGAGTACGGTATGATTGACAAGGTCGTTACTAAAGACTCTATGTAATAGGAGAATATTATGTCATCAAATGACAGATTAAAATGTTCGTTTTGCGGCAAGACCCAGGATCAGGTAAAAAAACTGATTGCGGGTCCTGACGTTTATATTTGTGACGAGTGTGTAGAACTCTGTAATGAAATTCTGGATGAAGAATTCTTTGAGGGGAAAACCCAAAGCGAACAAAAGCAGAATGAAGAACAAGAAGTAGATACTGCAGCTATCCCAAAACCGCAGGAAATTAAAGCTTATCTTGACCAGCATATTGTAGGGCAGGATGATGCAAAAAAAGTTCTTTCTGTAGCAGTTTATAACCACTATAAAAGACTTTTACACAATAAAGAAAACTCTGATGTTGAAATCCAAAAATCCAATATACTTCTTGTAGGTCCTACAGGCAGCGGTAAAACTTTATTAGCGCAAACACTGGCTAAAATGCTTGATGTTCCGTTCGCGGTGGCTGATGCTACTACATTAACCGAGGCAGGTTATGTCGGAGATGATGTTGAGAATATCCTCCTGAGATTATATCAGAATGCGGATTACGATGCGCAGAAGGCAGAACGCGGAATTATTTATATAGATGAAATTGATAAGATTGCAAGAAAATCCGAAAATACATCTATTACCCGCGACGTTTCCGGAGAAGGTGTTCAACAGGCACTCTTAAAAATGATTGAAGGAACAATTGCAAATGTTCCGCCACAAGGCGGCAGGAAGCACCCGCATCAGGAATTTATTCAGATTGATACAAAAAATATTCTGTTTATTGTTGGCGGCGCGTTTGTTGATCTGGATAAGATTATTGAACACCGTGTTAAAGAAGGGTCATCAATTGGTTTTGGCACCAAAGCACCTGCTACGCAGGCCGAAAAAGAAGCGCAGCAGGCAAAGCTGCTTAAGAAACTGCAGCCGGAAGACTTGCTTAAATTCGGTTTAATTCCTGAATTTATCGGTCGTATTCCTGTTTATGCGGTTCTCGATGCACTGGATGAAAAAACATTGAAGATGATATTAACAGAACCTAAGAACGCTGTAATTAAGCAGTATCAATGTTTACTGAAAATGGATGGCGTTGATTTGGAATTTGAGGACGATGCAATTACCCTTATTGCGCAAAAAGCGATTAAACGTAAGACCGGCGCACGAGCGCTTAAATCTATTGTTGAAGAGCTTATGCTTGATATTATGTACGAAATCCCTGGCAAAGATGACGTTACTAAGTACGTTATAACAAAAGAGATGGTAGAAAACATGAATCAGGCAGAACTAATCCCTTTGCCTAAAAAAAGTGAAGCGGAAATAGCATGAGAAAAACTTTAATCTTAATAGATGGTCATTCGTTGGCATTCAGACAGTATTTTGCTCTGGAACGCTCGGGGATGAAAACTGCGCAGAATGTTCCAAGCTGGGCTGTATATGGTTTTTTTAAGGCTGTATTTGACCTTCTTTTAAAGATTAAACCTGATTTTATTGCGGTTGCTTTCGATGTGGGAAGGCAGACTTTCAGGGTTGAGAAATATGAGCAGTATAAGGCAAACCGCGAAACAATGCCTGACGCAATGCGTATTCAGATGGGGCTGATTGTTGAAGGGCTTAAAGCTTTTGATATTCCTATTTATACAAAGGAGGGCTTTGAAGCGGATGACGTAATCGGTACTATTTCAAGAATTGCATCTGAGGCCGGACATAACACACTTATTCTGACCGGTGATCAGGATGCTTTTCAGTTGATAGATGATGAGGGGCAGGTCAAAGTTCTTATCCCGAGTAAGGGTGAACTTATTGAGTATGACAAAAATCAGGTTTACGCAAAACTGGGTGTCTATCCTGATCAAATTACCGATTATAAAGGACTTAGAGGGGATACGAGCGATAATATTCCGGGTATTAGAGGTATCGGTGAAAAGACCGCGCAAAAACTATTAACACGGTATCCAAACCTTGAAGCTGTACTTGCTGATTGTGAAAATATTCCTGAAAAGGCTGTAAGAGAAAAGATTTGTAACGGCAGGGAAGAAGCAATATTAAGTAAAGAGCTTGCAACGATTATACGGGATGTGGATATTGATTTTGATATTAATTCAGCATGTGTTGTAATGCCTGAGCTAGAAAAAGTTTCGGATTTTTTGCGCGGCATGCAGTTCTATAGTTTTATAAAAAATATAAATAAGATTTTGTCAGCATTCAGTTCCCAATCACCCTGTGATGGTGGCCAATCTTCTGAACAGCAAATACTGATTACTCCACGGAAGGATGAATGCAGCGGAGCGGTACAGCAAAGTTTGTTTACGCAAGCATTAAAGGAAACGGTTAATGATACCGGTTTTGATTGTACAATTATACAGGACGCAAAGACTGCAGGAAATATAGTAACAGAATTAATGAATGCAGGGGAAATAGCACTTAAAGCGCTATATACGGAAGAGAAAAATGAGCTGATGGGATTTGCGGTTTCTGCAGATGAAAATTATTACTTTGGTCTGGAATACTTTGATATTCTCCGCCCGCTTATTGAGACTGATAAAGTTAAAAAAGTTTCATGGGATGCAAAGTCTGACATAAGGACGCTTTTAGAACGCGGTGTTACTTATCGCGGTTTGAGTTATGATGTGCTGCTTGCAAGTTATGTCAGCGACCCGAACCGTAATCATTCGCTTGACGCGCAGGGGTTGGATTTTATAAACCATATTATGCTTGAGCGCGGCATGCCAAATGTCGATGATAAAGTCTTTGCATGTGATTGCGCATATACAATCAAAGAACTTGCAAAATACTGGCGGGAAAATCTTACGGACAAAGAACAGAAACTTGTAGCGGATATTGAAGTTCCTTTAACTATAGTTCTTGCTAAAATGGAAAATACCGGAGTTGCAATTAATTCCGGGTATTTAGAAGAATTATCTTCTTATATGAGGGAAAAACTTGCCGAGTTAGAGGACATTATTTATCAGATGGCAGGTACACCATTTAATATTAACTCGCCCAAACAGGTGGCAGAAATTCTTTATGACAAACTGGGGATTAAATCAAAGAAAAAGCGCTCAAGGACGACCTCTGCAGAGGTATTGGAGGAACTTGCGGAAGATAATGAAATTTGTGATTATATTTTACAGCATCGCAAGTTTAGTAAATTAAAATCCACATATACGGATGTTTTACCTACACTGGTTGATAAACGTGACGGGCGTGTTCACACAACATTCAATCAGGCGCTTACTGCAACAGGCAGATTATCATCATCAAACCCGAACTTGCAAAATATTCCGATACGAACGGAAGAAGGCAACAAAATAAGGAGTGCGTTCTGTGCGGAAGATAAAGAAAACAGTGTAATTTTATCTGCGGATTATTCGCAGATAGAATTAAGGCTGCTTGCGCATGTTTCAGGAGATGAGCATCTTATAAAGGCTTTTAATGAAGGTATAGATGTTCACACCCAAACGGCATCAAAAGTTTTCGGGGTTAAGCAGGAAGAAGTTACAAAAGAAATGCGTCGTAAAGCGAAGGCAGTAAATTTTGGTATTGTTTACGGCCAGTCTAAATACGGATTAGCAAAAGCCATTGATATAAAGGCCTCCGAAGCGCAGGAATTTATCGATAAATATTTTGAACATTTTCCAAAAGTCCGTGAATATATGGATTATGAACGTGAATTTGTTGCGGAACACGGGTATGTTGAAACTATTTACGGCAGGCGGCGCTATCTCGGTGCAGAACTCGGAAGTTCTAATTTTCAGATAAGAGAATTTGCGCAGCGAGCGGCTATTAATCAGCCGCTGCAGGGAAGTGCCGCAGATTTAATTAAAATGGCGATGATTAAAGCGGATAACCTCTTAACGGCCGGCGGGTATAAAACAAAAATGGTTTTGCAAGTGCACGACGAACTTATATTTGAGGTGCCTAAGCCGGAACTTGAAGATATCACAAAAATAGTAAAAGAATCAATGGAGCTTGGCCAGCCTCTTAAAGTTAAACTTGAGGTTGATATAGCATCGGGGGCAACATGGAAAGAATAAAGCTGATTCTTGTGTTATTAATTATAAGCAGTTTTTCGCTGCCGGTATTTTCAGAGGATAACCAACAACAACGTGTAATACCGGCTGTTAAGGCGGTAAATCTTGCACCAATAGAGACAAAAGCACCTGAAGTTAAAGCTGTTAATTTATCCAAGCCGGGCAGTGTTCAGGAAAATATACCGGCAAACATTGTTCCTGTAAAAATTCAGACGGTTCCTGCAGATACAAAGGAAGAGCCTGTTAAAGTTCAGGCTGTTCCTGTAAAGTCAGGTGATAATACTGTTGTACAGCCTGCAGCGCAAGCGTCACAAAATGGTGCAGCATATCAGCCTCCGGTGCAGCTGGTTTCACCAAACGGTCAGGCTGTTAATTCACTTACTACACCTGCCGATATTGAGTCTGATGCTTGTGTAAAGATTTTTCAGTTAAACGCAGATGAGTTGTTTATTTATACGTTATCTGCATTAGAGGCAAATAATTTCACAGTGGGGGAGTTACAATCTCATGGCGGTTATATAACATTTAAAGCTGCAAATAAAGATTTTCTTGCCGTTATATCCGGGATTGATAATAAAAATTCCATGCTTAAAATAGCACCGGCAAACGGGGTGTATCATTTTGCACCCGGAATTGTTTATAAGGTTTTTGAGTATATTACTCTTAAAATGAAATAAAGAGAAAGGTTTACTCCAAATAAAAAAGAAATGAAAATAGATAGAGTATCATTTTGTGTACCGGTAAGGCGCAGAGCCATTCCGGGGTTTAAGGCAATGAAGGTATCGCAGTTTGAGGGGCTGGACTATTCTTGTGTTCGTCAGTTTAAAGCTCCTATTGAAAAATTTAACGGGATGAAAGATTTTTATAATTGGATTTTAGAATGTAAAAATAAGAAGCTTTCTAAAAATTTAAAGGGTAGGAGTCCTGAAACTGAGAGAAAAAGATGTTACATAATAAAAAACTGGGAAGAAGGTTTAAAAAATTATTCACCGCCAATTGCTTTAATTACAATTTCTTCTATTGTTAAAAATCTGAAATCATCTAATGATAGTCTGCCTCCGGCTTTTCACAGTACTGTTTTTGAAGAAACTGTTGCGGATGTTGAGGGTGCTGTTGCATTAGAACCTGAATTTCAATTTGATATTACAAAGATTTATAATACACATCTTAAGGAAAAGTTTATGGCGACATCATCTAAAGGTGTAATCAGAGATGGCTGGATAACAGTTCCTTCAGCTAAAGAAGATTGTCATGTTGAGAAGAATGCAGAGCTTTTGAATGTTCTTTCTCATAAGATGTGGTGTACAAAGGGACTTAAGAGCCGTATATATTTAAAGGACTTCAGCTTTAGAATTTATATGGAAAATGGAAACCCTAAACTATGTATAAGACTCATGGATAACACAGTTTATGAAATTCAGGGGCCGTTAAATGATTCAAAGATTCCGGACGAGTATAAGAAGCTGATAATAGGTTATATAGAGGAAAATGGTTTTTTAATCGACTATGATACAGATATGGAACTATATGGCGACAGCGGGACTTTTTGATTTAAACTCAAAAAAAAACCTCTCTTTTGAGAAGAAAGGTTTGGAATTCTTTTTAAATAATTCCTCATGTGTAGAAGGTTAGTGTGTAGGTTGTATGAAAGGTTTGGAGTTGTATGCTTATTTATTATTTATCGCTTACATATATATAAAGTATATCTGTCTCTCAAAATTGCGCGTTTTAAAATATTTGTTACAAAAGTTTACATTGAATACTGCATTACTTGCAGTGGCGTGCTTTTGACGGTTAATAGCAATTTGTTTTACCAAGTCGGGGGAAAGCTTCTTTGGCAGAACCCTCACCTCAATGTCTGAACGCGGGGTGGAGAAGCCCCCTCTCTTCAGCCTGTAGTCTTTATTCCTACCTGACAGAATCATTTACCCCTGCCCCCCTTCCTCATTCAGCTTGTAGTTTTTATCCCGACATAAAAGATACATTTACCCCCTTTACTTTTTGATAAAAAAAATTAAAATTATCTTATGAAGCGCTTTTTTCTTTTTTTATTAATTAGTGCAGTGTGTTCACCGTTTTGCTTTGCGGTGACAAATATTGATGCCTCGGATTATGAAAATTTTGATAATATGTGGGCAGGGCAGAAGGTTATTACAAATAAAGAATATGAAGATACAGTAAACGCTCTTGAGGAAAGAAAAAATAAAAAAGAGGAGAAGCAGAAACAAAAAAAACTTAAAAAATTTAAAGGTGAAAGCTTGCATAAAGAACTGGATGCAACGCTTGAAGATTTGCCCGATCAAACATTAAAAGATCCTGAACTGGAGGAACAAATAGTACAACTGCCGGTTAATATTGTTGTTAATGATAAACTTCTGGAGAGAGGGTATTATAGAGTTGAGGGTGAAAAAAGCAAAGAAGGGGTATTCCTAAACTTATATCAATCCCATGATTTAATTGCCAAAATAAAGGCAAAAGAAACGGATGATGATTTTGGTGAGAAAGATATAATGTTTGCTAAGATTTTACCTTACAAAGACGGAATAATGAAAATGATTTACGGATCAATAAAGTTAAATGCATATACGTATATACGGTACATTGAACCAGAAGGGAGTTTTATCTCACAATAAGTAGATTTTTATATTCCCAAAATGAACTTTTTCTGCTATAAGTCGTTTTAAAAGTATCTAAAGAACTTGAAAATTGAAAAATCCCGTAAAAGTATTGTCAATATAACATTATACGCTTAACAGAATTGACATATTTTTAAGAGATATTACAATAGTATTAGTACGTTAAAGGAGGGTTGACCGATGAGGAAACAGATTTTATATACGCTTACAGGTATGATTTTGGTATCAGGAAGTGCTTTTGCTGCGTCAAATTATTCGTATCAACCGGCACAAACACAGCCGGTATATCAACAACAGTATTACCAGCAGCCGTTGGCGCCTGTTTCTTCTTATAATGCGTCACCGCAGTTAAGAGGTTCTGTAGTGACAGTCCCTGCCGGAACAAAAGTAGGTGTTGTTGTTACATCTCCAATAAGTTCTGAATATACAACACTGGGGCAAAGTGTATCTGCTGCTTTAGGGTCTGATTTTTATTACAATAATAAACTTATAGCACCTGCCGGCAGTACTGTTTCAGGGATTGTTATAGAATCAAGCAAGGCAAAACGCGGAAGCATGAATGGTAAACTTGCAGTAAGATTTACACAGATTTTGACCCCTTACGGTGTTGCAATTCCTATCTCAGGCATAATATCTACAACTGATGGTACCGGTGTTTTGGTTGGCGGTACAAAGCTTGATGTTGCTAAGGATTACGCTAAGGATCTTACGGTTGGTGCAGGGGCAGGAGCGGTATCAGGAGTTGTATTTGGTGCTCTCTCCGGCGGAAGTATCGGGAAAGGTGCCGCTTTGGGGACAGCAGTCGGCGCCGGCGGCGGACTTGTTAAATCAATATGGGACAAGGGGGATAATGTAGAAATTCCTGCAAATTCTACTATTGATATAGTTCTTACCCAGCCTATTACAGTCAATCCGTCATCTTATGACTATGGTGACTAATATCTATATTATCCTTGCGGATAATACAATTTTGCAAGGTTCAATATAGAATGAAGTTACAAATAAGAGAAAATAATGACAATATTGGGAAATAAAAACACATTTATTGAGGAGGATTATCAGGACGATCTTTATACGCTGCCTGCAGTAACGCGCAAGGAGCGGGATGAGGGTGTATCCTTTGAAAAATCTCTGATAATATCATTATTACTTCATCCGGCAACATTCGGGGTAATAATGCTTATTACCATAATGCTTGCTTTGTTTGGTATTCATCTGACAATTTTTCAAAAACCGGAGTTTAAGAAAGATATAGAATTTGTACTTGTACAGAATGAGGGTAAACCGAGAAATCCCAATACCCGTAATCGTGCAGATATAGATTCAAGGAGCGGCGGTATAAATGATCCGAAACGGCCTGTTTCGATGCCGTCGCAGGCAGGATCGGCTCCTAAACCTTCTGTTCAGCCGGCGGCAGCACAGCCAAAGCCTAAGGCAAAACCTGCGCCTCAGCCGCAGCCTAAGAAGGTAACAAAACCTGTTCCAAAACAGCAGCCTGTGCAGCAGCCTAAAGCTATACAGCAGCCTAAACCTGCGCAAACGCAAGCGGCAAAACCGTCACCTGCAAAACCAGCACCGCCGACTCCGGCGCCGTCGCCAAAGCCGATTGCAGCGCCAAAACCGGTTGCAAAACCCTCAAGCGCATTTACAGTCCCTGTTCCGCCGAGTGCGCCTGTAGCCAAAACACTTGCGACAGGCCCTGTATCAGGCAGTGGGTCATCATCAACGGCTAAGACCTCGGGCGGTCCTGTTTCTGTTGCCGGTGTAGGCAGTTCATTTGCACCTGCACCCTCCTTGTCACCGTCTGCAAGCAGGGGCGGCAGCGGACAATTAGGCAGAAGCGCCGGTGGCAGAAGCTATAATGCAGGCAATCCCGGCGGCGGAGGAGGAGCGCCTGGAATAGATGCATTGAGAGAACCGGATTTTGGGCCTTACATGCGGGAACTTCAGCGAAAAATTAAGCTTAATTGGGATCCGCCTAAAGGTAATGAAAGTAAGAGGGTTGTGCTCTTATTTAAGATTGCAAAAGACGGCAGGTTGCTTTCCTGCAGGGTGTTAAAGAGTTCAGGCCTTCAAAGTGCAGATGCTGCTGCCCTTAAAGCCGTAGAGCTTACGGCACCGTTTAAACCGCTTCCTGCGGATTATAGAGGACAAAATATAGATATTCAGTTTACGTTTGATTACAACGTATTTGGAGCGTCAAGATACTAACAGAAAGAGGATATAATTATGGAATTACTATTAGATGCAATTAAAATGGATTGGCCGGTTTTATTACCGATTTTGATTTGTTCTATTCTTGCAATAGGCGTTATTATTAACCGTTGGACGTATTACAGTGCAAACAAACGAGAAGTAGGGCCGCTTATCGGAAAGTTATCCAAAGAGCTTTCTAATAATAATCTCATAAATGCAAATAATATTGCCATTCAGTGCGGCGGTATTTACGGTGAATTAACGGAAGAGGCTGTAAGGATTTATACAGACCAGAGAAAGGGTTTTTCACGCTCGTTTGATATTTCTTCAAGCCTTGCTGTGAAAAAACTTGAAGATAAACTTCCGATCCTTGGTACAATTGGCGGTGTAGCACCGTTCTTAGGTTTGTTCGGTACGGTTGTAAGAATTCTTTATACTTTCCAGGATCTGGCAGTTCAGGGAAATCAATCTGCGGCGGTTGCAACCGGTATCGGCTCTGCTCTTATTGCTACAGCCTTCGGTCTCGGAGTTGCAATTTTGGCAGTTATTTTCTATAACGCTTTTCAGAATACTGTTAAAGATTTTGAATCTAATTTCCAATTAATTAAGCTATTATTCTTAAGTTTTGCGGATTCCGAAGAAGATCAGTTTCAACCGGCATCTAATTCAGGACTAAAAGTATAGGGTATAAATTATGACAATGAGTTCCGGCAAAAAAAACACAATGTTTACCGAGATTAATATAACTCCGTTGACGGATATATTTCTCGTACTCCTGATTATAATGATGGTAGTAGCACCGACTTTTCAATCAATGGATAATGCGATTACCATGCCGGAGATTAACAGCGGAGTTGCAATAGAGCAGCAGAATGCAACAGTTTCTGTAACCCGTGACGGCAGTATTTATTTGAATGGTGAACGTGTCCAGAACGAAAATCTTACCGATGCGCTTGTAAATTTGAAACCTTCGCTTGAAAAACAGGAGGTTGTTGTAAAAGCGGACGAAAAAACCAAAAGTGCGGTTATACTTGAAATTATGAATGCCGCACAGGCCGCTGAATATAAAAAGCTTATTGTTGCAGGTGAGCCGCTTAATAAAAAAGACCAGAAAAAATTACAGGAAAATGAACTCAAAAATAATACCCAATCATAGGGAATAAGGAAAAACAAATGCGTGACAGTTTTAACGAGATTAATATAACACCATTAACAGACATATTTCTTGTACTGTTGATTATAATGATGGTTATAGCACCGTTATTGGATCAACAGGGGTTAAATCTGAAAGTTCCCGAAGTTGTAACGCAGGAACAGCAGGATAATATGAATACAAAAGTTATGCAGTTTACTGTCACAAGCGATAATAAGTATTATAATGGCGATATAGAAGTTCCTGCAGCTGATTTGGAGAAGGTTATTGCGTCCTCAGTTAAAGAGTACAAAGACGGACTATTAATACAGGTTGAAGAGGATGCAGAACACGGTGCTGTCGTGAAACTCATGGATTGCGCCCGTAATGCAGGTATGACGAGTATTTCTATTGCCGGATTATAATTTTTACCGCAGGCGGTTTGTCTTAATGATTATTTTATTCATCTGTTCTAAATTGCAGGGCTTGATTTATATGACCGGAATTAATATTTTCAACTCCTTCTAAATCCGCAATTGTACGTGCAATTTTCAAAATCCTGTTATATTTTCGTCCGGAAAGTCCATATTTAAATGCGGCAATTGATAATATTTTTGAACTTTCGTTATCAAGTTTACAGTATTTTTTTATCTGTTTTGCACTAAGTTCCGAGTTTGTGAAGATTCCTTCATTTTTGTATCTTTTGTTCTGAATTTCTCTTGCTTTTACTACTCTCTTGCGGATTTCAGCAGAGGATTCCGAACGTTCATCAATGTTAATTAATTCTTCTGTAGACAATTTTGGAACTGTAATAATAAGGTCAATTCTGTCAAGCAAAGGACCTGAAAGCCTGGATTTGTATCTTTGGATTTGTACATCTGAACAGGTACAGCTTTTTGAACTGTCGCCGAGGTAACCGCAGGGACAAGGATTCATTGCTGCAACAAGAGTAAATCTTGCAGGATATTTTATTGATAATTTTGCTCTTGATACAACAACTTCCCCGTCTTCTAAAGGCTGTCTGAGAACTTCTAAAACACTTCTTGGAAATTCTACTATTTCATCTAAAAATAATACACCTCTATGTGCAAGTGTTATTTCTCCGGGCTTGGGATTGCTGCCGCCGCCGATAATCCCGTATGCTGAAGCTGTGTGATGTACGGCTCTGTATGGTCGCCGGGTTATAAGCGGTTTATTTTCCTGCAGGAGTCCGCAGATACTGTAAATTTTTGTTAGCTCTAAAGCTTCTTCAAGTCCCAGCGGCGGAAGAATAGACGCAAAACACTTTGCCATCATTGTTTTACCTGCGCCCGGAGGACCGCTCATAAGTATATTATGCCCGCCGGCTGCTGCTATTTCAAGAGCTCTTTTAGCTTTTTTCTGCCCCTTTACATCTTTAAAATCTACAGTATATTCTTCGTTTATAACATTATTTAAATACTCTTGTGCATCAACTCTGGTAGGAGTTATCGGTGTATCTGTGAAGTGATGTATAATTTCAGCAAGGGAATTAGCTCCATAGACATTTATACCATTAACCATACCTGCTTCACCGGCATTTATATGCGGGACGAAAACGGATTTGATGCCGGCCTGCTTAAGTGCAATAACTAGGGAAAGTACTCCGTTCACCCCTCTTAGTGAGCCGTCGAGGGATAATTCACCAATAAATCCGATTTTGTCAGCTTCTTTAATTATTTCCGAAGTGTCTTGAAAGACTCCTTCCTCCTTAAGGATACCTATTGCGATTGGCAGGTCAAAATTCGTACCCTCTTTTTTTATATCAGCCGGAGCAAGATTAACTATGACTTTTCCTTGCGGAAAGGAAAAACCGGAGTTTTTGATAGCAGAACGCACCCGTTCTTTTGCTTCAGATACCGCGGAATCGGGAAGTCCTACGATACTCATTGCAGGAAGAGAGTTTAGCGTATCTGTTTCTACTTCCACTTTGTAAGCGTCAATACCAATGGTTGTTGCTGTAATCGATTTATTAACCATGTTTATAATATAATACAAATATGAAGAAAAAAGTATTATTTATTAATTTTGGCGGTATTGGCGACGAAATTTTGTTTTTACCTTCAATAATTTCATTTAAAAAGGAATTTCCTGATGCCAGAGTTACACTGGCTCTTGAGGAACGGAGTGCCGGTATAACAGACCTGACTTCTGTAATTGATGAGGTTATTTATGTACAAAAGTCGAAAATAGGAATGCTTAAACTGCTTATAAAAATGTGGCTGAAAAGATTCGACTGCGTTGTATCTTCCGGTTCAAATAAATTAATAAGTATACTCTTGTTTTTGAGCGGTATAAAATCCCGCGCGGGGTATGATACAGGAGGTTTAAGCAGAAAGTTGCTTACTAGTGCAGTACTTCTTGACAAAAATCGTTATGCTGTAAAGATGTATCACGAATTGGTAACTCCGTTTACATCATACTTTACGGATTTGCCTGAATTTAATAAGGTTAAAAAACAGTTTAAAAAAACGGGAACAATACTTATACATCCCGGGGTCAGTCAAAAGAGTTTAAAACAAGGGATTGTAAAAACGATATCTCCTTATGATTGGGCAGAATTAATCAGATATCTTGCAATAGAAGGGAAAGAATTAATTTTAACGGGCGGCATTGATGATGCGGAGGTATTAGACATTATAAAGTGTAATTTGCCCAAAACTCTTAAATATGTGGATATGACCGGACAAAATTCATCACTGCAGGCACTTGCAGAGCTTATATCAGGAGCGGAAAAATTTGTATGTTCGGATTCAGCACCTCTGCATATTGCTTCCGGTGTAGGAACAAAAACATTTGTGTTTTTTGGTCCTACTGATTGTGCAAAGTTAATTCCTGATAACGGGTTAGTTATTCCGATAATGAATAATTATCCTTGCTCTTTACGCCCGTGTTTATGGGAAAGAAGGACTAAGAGTTGTACGGAGCCGGGATGCTTAAAGTTTGATTTAAAACTGGCAGCTGAGCAAATTCTGCAAGGTTAAACGGGGGTATATATGTATGTAAAAAACCAGCCGGCATTTAAGGGGTATATATTATCAGGTAAAAATATTCAACTTGTAAATCAGGTAAGAGCGCGTATTACACGTTTGGGTAAGGAGGGAATACCCGTTGGAAACTGTGTTTACAGATTCCCAGAAGGGGAAACTCCCCGCCTGGAAACAAAGGATAAAAGGTTTAGCGTGTGCTTTACAGAGTGGGAGCATAATTTAAAAATTGCTGAAAGGACTCCTGAAAGTGAAAAGGAAATACTCATTACTCAGGATAATAATGTAAAGTACAGTAAAGATGATAGTGATTTTATTGATGTAAAGCCCTTGAACATACTGGCAGATAATTTAAACAGGTATCTTTCTGATGTTTTAAAAAAGTTCTTGTAATTAGCAAGAATTAATCCTAAAGTATTATTTCTTAACAAAACTTAATATATATCTAATCTCTTATTTTCGCACTTTTGGGGATAAAATTTTTTTTAATTACCCTTATGGCTTTGCAAGAAGGCTTGATTTAATAGTTTGTTGCTGTTATATTCATGTAGCGGGTTTAAATCCCGATTAGTTTAGTTAGTAGAGAAAGTAAAGGTATAAAATTATGGCATTACCAAACGTAGCATATTTTTCAATGGAAATTGCAATGGATCAGTCATTGAGCACTTATTCTGGCGGTTTAGGATTTCTTGCCGGTTCACACATGTTATCTGCCGGCTACCTTCAAATGCCTATGGTTGGTGTAACAATGTTATGGTCATACGGGTATTACGACCAAAGAATTAGTCACAACGGTCAGGTTGAAGTTGCATACATCAGAAAGTACTATGACTTCTTAACCGACACCGGTATTACCGTTGAAGTTGACTCATTCGGTGAGAAAGTTAAAGTTAAAGCATATCTCGTTCCGCCGGAATTGTTCGGAACCTGCCCTGTTTATCTGTTAACAACTGATATAGAAGGTAACAGCGACTGGGCTAAGAGTATTTCTTACAAACTCTATGACGGAAACGAAAAAATCAGAATTGCTCAGGAAACTGTGCTTGGTGTTGCAGGTATCAGAGTTCTTCAAGCGGCAGGTTACAATTTTGATGTTGTTCACATGAACGAAGGTCACGCACTTCCTGCAGCATTTGAACTTTTAAGACAATACAACGGAAACCTTGATGAAGTTAAAAAGAAAACAGTATTTACAACTCACACTCCTGTTGCTGCAGGTAACGAAGTTCACTGGGTTGATACACTTTTAGGCGGAGGTTTCTTTGCCGGATGTTCCAGAGAACAAGCTGTTGAACTCGGCGGTGAAAACTTCTCGCTTACTGTTGCAGCGTTAAGAATGAGCCGTATTGCAAACGCTGTATCACAGCTTCACGGTCTTGTTGCAAACAGAATGTGGGAATGGGTTGAAGGCAGATGCCCGATTAGAGCAATCACTAATGCCGTAAATCTTCACTACTGGCAAGACAAACGTATGAGCGGTGTTGCATCTTTTGATCACCTGCTCAGAGTTAAACGCGAAATGAAGGAAGAACTCTTCAAATATATCGCTAACGTTGCAGGTAAGAGATTTGACCCCGATGTATTAACTATCACATGGGCGAGAAGATTTGCCGATTACAAACGTGCATGGTTAATTTTTATGGACAAAGACAGAATTGGCAAATTGTTGGATGAAAATAAAGTTCAAATCATCTTTGCCGGTAAATTCCACCCGGATGACGTTATGGGCAAAGAAATGTTTAACAAGCTCTTAACCCGTTCACATTCATTAAAGAACGTTGTTGTTCTTCCGGGATATGAATTGCAGCTTTCAGGCATGTTAAAGAGAGGTACTGATGTTTGGTTAAATACTCCGTTAAGACCGTTTGAAGCATCCGGTACTTCCGGTATGTCTGCTAATGCTAACGGTGCGCTCCACCTTTCAATCTATGATGGTTGGGCTGTAGAAGGTACATTCACAGGTATCAACGGTTATACTGTTGAATACGAAGGACTTGATGATGAAATGCCGTGGGAAGAACGTCACTGGAAAGACCATGAATGTATTATGAACATCATCGAAAATCAGATCATTCCTACTTACTACAACAATAAACAGGAATGGGCAAGGTTAATGAGACAAGCAATCAGAACTTCTGAAGCATATTTCAATTCAGATAGAATGGTTGTTGAATACTACAACAGATTGTATAAACCAATCGCACACGATGATACAAGTGCGGGTGAAAAGAAAAAAGAAATGAATATTTCTGAAACTCCGACATTCGACGCTTGGACATTCTCTAATATTAAGTAATAGTTGGAAAATGTAAATCTAAAATAAAAGGGACGTAGAAAGTGCGTCCCTTTATTTTATATTAACTTAACTGCATCCTCAATATCATGGTTAAGTGTATATACTGCAAGTTTGCTGCTTACGGCCGGTAATAAATTATTTCGTACTTCTTCATATTTTACCATACCGTGTTTAAGCATATGTAATTGAATTTCCGGTACTTGTGTTTTCTTAAATAAACCTAACTTTTGACTTGCATTAAGTCTTTCGTAGAATTTTTTAACTTCTTCTTTAGGTGCGTTTTTAATGACGTATTCAACATCGGCGAGTGTTCTGCACTCTTTGAAGCTTTGAATACTGTTTGTTGTATTTTTCGCTTTTGGTGTACTTATATATCTTGTGCTTACACCGGAGACTTCTTCACTGTTGAAACAATCCTGTGTTTGTACTGTCGTATCTTTTAAGACAGTATCCGGTTGTGCGGGTGTTTCTTTTACTGTTTTTTTGGGGGCGGTTGTTACAGCAGTTTCATCTGTTATATTAGTTTGTTTGGTATTGTTTTCTTGTTCTGAGTCTGTTGTAAATTCTTGTTGGAGTTCTTCTGTTGTCTTTTCTTCAACCCCGAGTCTATGTCTGTATTCTTCTTGTACTTTTTTAATATTTTCCGGTGTAAATGAAGCTTTTACATTCTCATGTTCTGATTTTTGTAATCTTTCAACAGCTTCCTGTCTTACTTTTTCAGAAGCAACATTTGCAACCTGATTGGTAACTTCGTCTACAACTTTTTCATATTCGTGCATATTGTTAGCAGTACATTCATACGCTTTAGCCTGTTGTGTTTCATCTAAGTTTATGATTTGTCTTGCTGTTTCAATACCTAATGATGTTTTTGTTTCATCTGTATAATTCTGGTTTGCAACAATCCCTCTCGTTGTAGCATTAACAATTTCAGCCTGTTGTTCAACTGCACAATTTGGCATTTGTTTAATGACTTCGCGGGTTGGTTCATCTGTATCAGAATGTTGAGCGATATTTTCTGCAATTGGTGCTTGATTTTCATCCTGCATATTAGGTAATTGTCTTGCTAAACCGGTTCTGACATCATCATCATAGTTTCCTATTAATTCTATAGCTGTTTCTAATTGTTTAATTGCATCTTTGATTTCCGCTGTATATTCTCCTGCTCTGGCCTTAATTTCTTCAATTTTTGATTTTGCACTCGCAATAGCGGCTGCACGTTTGTTATCATCACTTAAGTCCCAGGTTCTGATTTCATCGTGAATAGCTTTAATATCAAGCCATTCGTTTGCTTTAATTACGACGTTTTTAACACCTTGTTCTACAGCGTTTACAACCTCATTAAATCCTTTTTTAATCTTGCCGAAGAACCCGGTTTTTTCTTTTTTTTCCGGTTCTTTGAGCGGTTTTGTTTCGTTAACATTTTCTGCTTTATCAATTTTATCAGACATATCCGTATCAATAGCATCGCAATTGGGGGTAAAGAAATGACAGAAAACAATTTTATCGGACATATCCGTATCAATAGCATCTTCTGATACCATTGGAATAACAGTTTTAGCCGGATCGCTTCCTTGTAATGTACCAGGTGTAACAGGTGCAAATTCCGGGTTAATACTTTGATTTTTATTAAGTTGTTCTAAATAATTCTCCGTAGGCATACTTAATAATCCTGTGCTTAAATATATAAAGTGTATAACTCGTATATAAATTTACTTTTTGCTGAAAAATTTTACAAATCTTAATATTTTAGTTCTCTGGTTGCGCTAGATACAGGTAAAGTGTGTTAAACAGGCTTGACAAACCCGTATCGTTACAGGATAATAACCATGAACTTATTTTTAAACTGTTGTTAAAAATAAGAAGTAGGATAGGAGAAGAAATATGAAAAAATTTTTGACTACCGCAGTTGTGGTTTTAGGGGTTGCATCTATTGCACAGGCTGGTCCCTGCCACAAGATTCCGAGTGTAGAAACCTATGCGCACCCTACACTTTTTCGTTCACAGGCTCAGGCATTAGTTGATGCTGATTCTGTTTATGTAACGGGTGCTAAGGCTTTGAAACCGAATTTTGCATTAAAAGTCAACAAAAAGGAAAATGTCCTTATTGCAGGGAAAGCTAAAGATGTTTTAAAGAAAGTTTCCAAAAAACATGAGGATGCCGGGCTTGGCAAAATGAAAATTAATGCCCCGACTATGCGTTCAGAAGTAGCTGCTATACTTGCAGAAGGGCTTGATGTAGTAACTCCTGAAAATTACAATCCGTATTCTGATATTAATGATCAGTACTGGGCAAAAGATTACATTTACAGAGTTACTGAAAAAGGTATTATGATTGGTTATCCTTCAGGTGTATTCAAACCGGATCAACCGATAACAAAGGCCGAAGTTTTTGCAACAGTTGCTCAATTAATTAATGTTGAACATTCACAAGGTACACCAATTTATGCAGGTTCAGAGGTTAAGTATATTCCGACCTGGGCAGAAGGCTGTACTAATGAAGTTATTGCTTCAGGCTTGTTAAAAGCACTTCCTGATCAAAAAGGAGTTGTTGAAAATGAATTTTTAACAAAAGAACAAGTTGCTTATCTTGTAAGCTCTTTAAGAGCAAACTGGGATTCTTTAACAGAAAACAGCGGTTTTGCTGATGCGTGTCCTGCTTCTTTAGGTTCAGTTAAGGTAAGAATGCTTGACAGGATTAGCGCTAAACACTCAAATATCGGTGATGCATTCCAGGCTAAAACAACAGAAGCTGCAACAATAGACGGGGTTGCATTCCCTGCAGGTTCTATTGTAAAAGGTAAAGTTGTTGCTGTTAACAGACCCGGTGTTAAAAATCCCGGATTTGTTAAGGTTAAATTCTTAACAATTACAAATGGTGATTGTGTAAAAGAATTACCAAAGAGAGTACAAGGTGTTGATGCTGATGTTACAAAGAATCCTAATATCATTGCAAGAATTCTCGGGCTTCCGTTTAGCGCAGCAGGCAGAGTTGTTGGTGTTGTAGGTCGTTCAGGCGGTGCAATCGTTGATGTTGCCGGAAATGGTCTCGAACAATTAGGCGACAACTTAAGTAACACTTTTGTTGAAACTTGCTGCTTACATCCGGGACGCGGTGTCGCAAGTTTCGGTCAAGGAATTGTTACTATTTTCAAAGGTGTGTTTGATATAACTAAAGTTGTTGTATCAGGAACATTTGGTGTAGTTTATGAACTTTGTGATGATATTGTTTATTGCATAGTTCCAAGCTGCTCTAACAATTCAAGCTTAAATCCTGATGAAGAATTAACAATTATATTTTAATTGTAATAATAAAAAAGGATTAAAAGGGGAACTGAATGTTCCCCTTTTTTATTTTTAAACAACAAAAGCTTAATTTTTGTATTAATGTTATAATTCTGTTATGAAAAAACTTTTAATTATACTGTTGTTTATTTGCTTATCAACAAATTTAACTTATGCACGGGACGAAGATTTAGGTTTTCGCGGCCCTCTTAATTATATTCAGTCTAAAATACTTGAACATGTTCTCTCAATTGAAGTTCAAAAAATCACCAGCGGTGATATAAGAATTCAAATTGTTTCGTATGGTGCAAAGGCATTGAGAAATGGTATTTTTAAGTCGGTTATTATGGAGGGTAAAAATCTTAATTTTGATGGTATGAGTATTTCTAAAATTTATGCCCAAACAATTACCGAAAACAACAGATTGGATATTCGCAATATAGAACACATTAAAATCTTAACACATATACTGGCAGAGTATTCTCTTGAACTTAATAATGATGATATAAAGACAATTCTTGCATCAGAAGCTTATAAAGCTGAAATTTCAAAAATCAATAATAAAATGTCACCGATCTTCAGAATTAGCAATGTTGATATTTATTGTGAATATAACAGACTTTTTATTAAATTGTTGGTTAAGTCCGATTTGATAGGAGCTTCTTTTAATGTTAGGATTTCAACGGATATTTATTCTGATGGGTATAAAACAGGGTTATATAATATAAAGTTTAATAAAAAATTAAAAATGGGATTGTCAGATGATATTTTATATATTATTGACAGATTAAATCCGGTTAACTACGTTGTAAAGGATTTGGGAAATGCTAATGTCAAAGTATCAATAAAGCAGGTTAATATAGTTGATGACAAAATTCAAATATCTGGTATCATAAAAGTATATAAGGACAAGTAATGAAAAAGAAAAATAAGAAAAGCAACCCGATAGAGATTATTATTTTGTTAATATTGGCGGCAATAATATGTGCAGCAGGCGCTTTTGTGTGGATAAACCGTTATGACTTTTTCCCTGCATTAATTAAAGATGGTGTATCTGTTTGTTTCCTTGGAAAAAACGGAGAAGATAAAATAATTAAGTATAATTATGAAGCAAACTTAAAGCAAACAAGATTTGAATTTGCGGTTAGAAAACTTGTAGAAGGGCCTTCTGACATTCAGCGTATATTTAACACATACTCCGAAATCCCTGTTGATACCAAAATACTTGCGATAATCCAGGAAGAAGATAAAAATATAATTGATTTAACTCCTGCTTTTAATACAGGCGGAGGAACAGAAAGCATTTATAAAAAACTGAACCAGATAATAGAAACAGTTGAATTGAATACTGATAAACCGACATATTTATTTATTAACGGAGTGCAGACAGATGTATTTGGCGGGGAAGGTATTATGATTACCCAGCCGTTAAGTAAAAATTCTTTGTAGGGAATATGGAACAAGAAAAAAACTTAGATTATTATATGAATCTTGATTGGACCTTAATTGAAGGCACCGATTTAGATTTTAACGGAAATCCGTATTATTATGTTGAAATAAAGGAAATACCAAGTTTTACTTTTTGTGCAAAGACCCGTGAAAAAGCACTTGAAAATTATAAAACCCAATTAAAGCTTATGTTAATGCTAATGTTGGAAGATGGGGAACATATAGTTGAACCCGGTGAAGAGACGGAAGATGATATTGATTGGGAAAGCCTATGTCCGTAGAAAATAAACTCAGAATTTACATACAACCTCTGGAAAAAGAAGATATTGATGAAGTAGATGAAATAGCCAGGAAGGCTTATGGTACACACCATTGGTCAAAGGAATCTTTTTATAGCGAGCTTCAGAATAAGCTTGCACAGTATTATATAGCCAGAAATGCTGACGGGACACTTGCAGGTTTTGCAGGATACTGGTGTATTATTGATGAGGCACACATTACTACAATTGCTGTTGCTCCAGAGTTTACACGGCGTCATATTGGAGAAGCGTTATTAAAAGCGATTCTTGATGACTGTTATCAAAAAAAAGTTAAATATCTCACCTTAGAAGTCAGGGAAAGTAATATTCCTGCCATATCTATGTATGAAAAGTACGGATTTCAGGCTTTTGGTGTCAGAAAAGGGTATTATCAGGATAATAATGAGAGTGCTCTTATTATGTGGACAGAAAATATTTTTTGGGATAAATTTAAAAATAAATACGAGGAAAATATTACTAAATTAAGCGGAATAATAGATATTCAATGATAAAAAGAATAACTCCTGAAATTCAAAGTTTTAAATATTCCGGTGAACCGGTCCGATTTACAGTAGGTACAATTGTTCTAGTATGCTTTTGTTTCCTTTTAATTATTATGTCGACATTTACCCAGCTGCCGATAGTAGATTTATTTTCTATAAGGGAAGGAACCGGTGGGTTTAGATTAAGTAACTATCTTGTTGATTCTGCATGTTATTATTATATACCGCAGCTTCCTGCCGTATTTTTTTCAATAGGACTGCTGGATCGAAGGTATGGACTTTTAGCAATTACACTGTATATTATTGCCGGTTTGTCCGGACTTCCTATTTTTGGTATGGGGGGCGGTATTCACTATATTTCAGAATATGGTTTTGGATATATTTTAGCCTATATTCCTTCAACATTTATAACTGCTACGATTATAAAAAATAATTATGGCTTCCTAAATGTCCTGAAAGCTGTAATTCTGGGCGTACTTGCTATTCATGTAATAGGCGTTCTCTATATGCTTTTTATCTCTACATTATTTAATACCTCGGCAGATATGATAGCGGGGTGGATAACTTCACAAAGCGGTATTAAAGTGTTTTATGATATTTTATTCTGTATGTTTGCAATTTATATAGCAAGGTTTGTTAAAAAGCTCTTGTGGCTTGTTATGTGCTAGTATTTTGAGTATTATTTTCTTTTAATTCTTTGAATATAAGCTTTATTTCGTCTGAAATATCTGTGTCATCAAACAGGTTTTCTTCCACTTTCTGTGCAAAATCTGCTTTTTTAAACTCATGTAATCCTTTAAGCCGGAAAATTTCTACAAGGTTGGCTACTGCCGAAAGTTCCGGATTAAACTCATGTCCTGTAATAGTAGCGAAATTTTTTAATTCATAGTTTATGGTTTTAATAATCAGGCTTTGAGGCAGCAGGTCTTCAAATTCTCCGCTTGAAATAAGGTGTACCTTATCAATTGGTCTGAGTTTTCGTAAAATTTGTTCAAGATTTTCTTTTGCGTCATTATCAAGCAGAACAAAAACCGGAATTTTTAATTCTTCTGCCAGCTTATAATATGTTTTTACAACTTGATTTTTCCCGCCGGCGCCGATGACCTGAATACCGTTTTTATCAAAGTCATAACCGAGCAGTCTGCCAAATTTTGGGAGTAGTATTTCTTCGGTTATTCCTTCCGCCAGTATAACTTTTGATATGGGAAAACGCGTTGAATATTTTTCGCGTATCATTTCAATCGGCATGTTTTCCGATAGATGTACAAGCCACCTTAAGTTTAACGGGCGGCTTATTTCCTGAAGTTTTAATGCTGATTTGTAATTTAATTTGTTGTTAAGTAATTTTTGTACTTCGGCAGAATTATTATAAATACGGTTTTCGTAGTCTTTCAACCTGAAATTAATTGTGTAATCGTCATTTTGTTCCTGTAATGATGCGTTAAAAATAGTTTCTGCAATATCTTTAATCTCTGAATAATTCATCAAATCAAGTTCAGATTTTTTAATCACCGGCCGGATAAGATTAGAAACGATAATATCTTTAAAAACGCGCAGATATTTATCTTCAGTAGGTTTAAATCTTGTAAGTCTGTCTATTGAAATAATGATTTGTTGTTCTGTTAAAGGTTTATACTTCATCTTAAACTTTCTTTACAATAAACTTGTACATGGCAAATTTTGCGAATTTAATGTTTTATTATATATATGGTAAGTGTGCAAATAAATAATGTCAACCCGTATTTAAAATTAAGTCCGGCAGAAATGAAATCTCTTTCTACAGATAGTTCTACCGGTACAGTTTCTTGTGATACAAATAATACAAAGAAAATTTATCCTTCATTTCAAGCTGCAAGTTCGGTTATAAACGTAAGAACAATGCTTACCCCCGAGGAAAATCAAAAATACGAAACGGTTGCATCAGTATTGAATAAAAAAGATAAAAAACTTCTTAAGATGGCTTTAAAAAGCGGCTTATTATTAAGAAATGATGCGGAGGACAGGACAACCGTACTTGATAATTTACATAAAATAATTACAACTCCGAGAGTTAAGGGGCTTGATGCGGATAAGATTGCCCAAAGTGTTCTTGAAACAATCGCAAATCCAAGTATTATAACACAGCGTTTCGGAGATATTCCTAATATAGTAATGCCAAAAGTAATTGACTATATGACGGCGGATTCGACGGATGAACGTGAACGGAAGCTTAAAGAAGCAGAGTTTAACGAGATGTACTCAGGCTGCTGTGTTGCTGCAAGTGTAGAGTTTAATTTGGCACACAGACATCCGGCAGAGTTTGCAAGGTTTGTTGAAGGCCTCACTTCTCCGGCGGTTGAAGTTAAAAAGACAATTAATTTGGAAAAATTATCAAAGAATACCCTTGATGCAATCTGGCTTTTAAATGCGTTTGAAGTACCATATGAATTAAATGGTATAAATCAGGCCACACTTACCTTAAAGCCTGATAAAGAAGCAATAATACGTGCGCGTATTCAAAATAACTATCGCGATCCGTTGGAGAGGAGTTCTATAGATGTATTAATGCAATCAATGCTTATGCAGCTTGGAACGGAGCAAACTTATACGTCGCTGCTTGATATCCGCGGCGGCAAATTTAGCCGTGAAGATAAAGGTTTGATTGATTTTGAAAAGACATTTATTGAATCGGTAGTGGAGGATAAGGATACTACATCTGTTGTGTACCAGACTGTGGATGAGAATCAGCGTGTGATAGGTCAGGAAGCAGATTATCAAACTATAAAGTCGCAGCTTCTTGAAGCCCTTGAGATGGGAAAAAATATAATTATTGGTTATATGATAACGGATGCTGCAGGTGTAATAGAGAATGCTCATGAAATTACAATTATAGGTGCCAGAAAGACAAGTACAGGAGAAACAATATTTATTTGTAACGATACTGATGATGATATTCCTTTCCCTATAGAGTATTCCGAGACGTATCTTATTCCTAAAATACACCATGCGGGGCTGCCTACGTCAATTGCCGAAAAGAGTCTTGATTTAACCGAAAACTGGCAGATTGCTATGCGGGAATTTGAGGAATATCTGAAATCTGATGATAAAAATATTGCTGCTTAGTTAAAATTATTTCGTATTGTAAATTTTTTAACCTGTGAATAGCAAAAAAAAATCTTTACGTATATTCTATGCATAGAAAAGAGGTTTATCTATGATAGAAAATAATTATTTTAACTACAAAAATTACAGCCTGAGTATAAAACCAAACGGAGAAGATGTAAGAGTGCGTCTCTGGAGACGTTTGGCTCAAGATAACAGAGCATTAAAACTTAAAGCAACAAAAGATTATGATTATGAAAATCGTAATATAATAAGATCCGGAGATAAGACGTTTTCTCAATTGCCAATGTCCGAAAAATATAATAAAGGTAAACTATGTGAGTTTTTTGTTTTGGATGACAGTTTTAAAGTTAAAGGTAAAATGCAAAATGGTATGATTAGAGAAGTTTCGGAACTGGAAAATTTTCCGCTGCTCGAAAATCAATTCGCTAAACTTGGCGGAACCGCAAAAAGACTTTGCAAAAAGCTTGTATCCTATGTGATGGCGAATGAAGGTGCAGTACCTAAAATAGCAGAGAGTGTCAAGCAGTCAAAGATTTTTGATTTAATAAAAATCTAAAATAAAAACCCGGGGTTAATCCCGGGTTTATTAATATGTTAATGTAAATTACGAGTATAATGGTGCGAGTTTTGAGGCTTGTTGAGGTATTACACCTTCCTCAATAGGCATATAGACTCTGTAATCAATGTCAGGGAAACAGTTGTCTATACTTTCTATTTCTTTTAGTTTCGCATCGTCAATAGAGTTATTTTCAATCATATCGGCAATCGTTTCAAAGCGGTCAACATGTTCTCTAAAACGGTCTGTTGCATAATCTTTAGCCTGCCATGTTGTAATTAAGAACGGCCAGTCTGAACTTTGAAGCAGCAGGTTTTCACGTGCCAATTGATTTAAAGCTCTGTGAAGAAGTTTATCTTCCGGAATTTTTTCATATTTTTCAACTATACTGTTGATACGTTTTTCGCAGGAATGAATAATCGGCCACATCCACTCTGTAAGGTGATTTTGCCATACATAGAAGTGCCCGCCCTGTCCCCAGGAGCTTTCAGGAATTTGGATAGCTTCCTTAGGCGGATATTTTTCAAGGTATTCACCTGCGGTCATTCTTTCAACTTCCGGTAAGTATTGATGGAATTTTTTAATAACCTGCTTAATAAACTCAACTCCTTCAAACCACCAGTGACCGAATAACTCTGTATCAAATGATACCATAACAAGTCCTTCTTTGTTATGAGCAAGTTTATAGTCATTTAATAAATGATAAATAAGAGTTGTATAGTGGTCTGAGTTCTCATTTATCTTATTAAATGCAAGAACAGGATCGTAGAGCATTTTGTCACCAAGGTCTGTAGTCGGGGAGGTAATTCTCCAGTAATGCATACCGGACTTGTCATCGCGTTTGTGGAATTCTCTAAAGCATCCGTCTCCCGGATAGCCGTCAGCAGCAGACCAAACCTGATAACCGGCTCTGTCATTTCTGCCCATTACGGCTACCTGGGCATCCGGCAGCCAGTAAGCAGAGTATGTATCATAACCGGTAGCGGCTCTTTCGGGCAGCGGAATGTATTCAATATTTCCGTAGACTCCGATTACACGTCTGTTACCGATTGAATTGCCGCCTTCAATGACGTGGGATTCGGTAAAGAAGTATTCAATATCATTATTTTGAAGAGTTACTTCAATGGCCGGCCGCCAGTGCTTTTTGCCGTCTTTGCCTACATATTCATAACCTTGTCTGTAGGCACATTCCGGAAGCCAGCATCCTTTAGCTTTTTTGCCGAACAATCTTTTTGTTGTATCAGAACCTACTTTGAACTGGGCATTAAGGTTGCTGTCTGTGCAGAGAAGCGGTGAGAAACCGTGAGTTGCTCCTGAAGTAGTAATTTCAATACAACCAAGATCCTGATACTTTTTAAAATTGCCGACCAGATCCATGCCAAATTTATTAACATAGTCATCACGAAGTTTGTTCCAGAGGTCGAAATAATACTTTGCAAGGTACTTCAAGTGTTGTGAGTGGGCAACTTTAGGATCCGGATATCTTTCAAGATCTTTAGAAACAGCGGCAATCTGTGCATCTATGTATTTAACGAAACCGTGTTTAAGGTGTTCGTCATTAAGCTGTTCGGCCAAAATAGGTGTAATTCCGACTGTTAGTTTTGCTTTAATTCCTTCGTCATACAATTCGGAAATAGCATTTAACAAAGGAACGTATGTTTCTGCCATACATTCGTAAAGATTTTCTTCGCCAAACGGCCACATACCTGCTTTTCTATAGTAAGGCAGGTGGCTGTGTAACATAAATACAAATTGTCCAACTGACATGATGCCTCCGTTCTTATTTTTAGTACACTATATTTTCATATGATATTACAATTATATATATAGCACACTCGTATAAAAAAAGTAATCCTTTAGTATTAATTCCCGGGCATAATTGTTACAATTGTTAATCTTGTATTAGCTTGTGTACTGCTTATATTCTCTATCTTTAGTTCTAATAATGATTTTAAAAACAAGCGTAATAAAAACACTATAATGATTAAAAAATCCTTCCGGCGGATTAGATGATTTTATATAAAATGTATAACATTAATTATTAATAAATGTAAAAAAATTGTAAAAAATACACTTTACCTATTGCAAAATTAATCCAAAAAAGTATAATGTTAAATTAATACGTATTTTAATTTTGTAAAGAAAAGTAAAAACAATCAAAAAATCTGGCAAATTTTTTTTATCACACGACTTTTTAAATATGTGTAGAATATATTTGGGTGCAGGAAGGACATATCATTGAACATCAATCCAGTTAATATTTATGACAGCGTTGGAAACGGGAATAAGAATAACCATTCCGGACGTTTGTCTGCTAAGTTTTCGCAAACTCCGTCAGGAGAAGGACAAAAAGACAGTATTTCTTTTAAGGCAAATAAAAAAACTTTTCTAGATTGGGCAAGAAATTTTGATTTAGCTACCGCAATCGGGAATTTTAAGCAGAAAATAGAAACTATGGGTTTCGTCGCACTTTTCCTTATTCAGGATGGTTTAGGTATGACCGTTCCAAGAACATGGACAGGGTTTAACAGAGATAAGGAAATTACCGGCAAATTTCATATACAGGAAGGTCTGGAGGTTTTCGGGCGTGAAGGGTTGACGGGTCCTGCGATGATGGCAATTCCTGCCGGTGTATTTGCTCTTACAAAGTTAGCTATGGGAAAATCCACATATATTAATTCAAGATTAATTAAATCTTTTGGTAAAACCGTTACAGGTATGCTTGAACACGGTTCATTTAAAGATGCAGAAGTTTTAAAATCCTCAATTGTAGAGAACGGATTTAAGAAGATGTACAAGGAAACTCTTGGCACTGATGCTTCTGCAGACATTATTTCGAAAGCGATGACAAAGTTATCGACTTTTAATAATGTCAAGGATTTGAAACTGCCTGAAAAAATGAATGTTCAGGAAATAGAAAAAACTTTTGGTTTGGATTATGGAATTGATGCAATCAGGGTTATTACTAAAAATGCCGAATTGAAACCTGATAGCGTATTTGAAGGTAAGGAACTTAAAAAGATTGTAAAACATATCAAAAAAGATTTATCCAATCCTATGAACGGTATTATTAATGAAGCACTGCTTGAAACAAGGGGAGCGGATTTATCAAAACTTAACCGTGTACTGCTTGATGGCAATACGTATGATACCAAAATTGCTACGGAAGGCTTACAGGCTTATGCACATGATGTAGCACATAAATTCAAAAACCCTGCAGATTTGACTACTGCAAAGGCTGAGGACTTTATGTATTCAATGGTTGGTAAACGCTGGACTTCTAACATTGCTGCAGGTGCTACCGTTTTAGCAGCAATGAACTATCTGCCTAAACTGTATGCGTTTGGCGATAAACCGCCGGGAGAAGTTTCAAAATGTGAAGCAGAACATAAAACGCATAAACATGATTTACATAATCATGATAATGAAAAGAAAGGCAATGTTTCATTCAAAGGCGGATTTTCCGCAATGGGTAAGAAAATTGCTAAATGGAAGGATTTCTGGCTTGCAGAAGGCGAATTTAATAAGTTTAATTTCTCTCCGACTCTTATGTCCGGTATATCCATAATCGGGTTAACGATTCCGCGTGGTGCACGCGCTTATGAACGTGCGCCGATGAAAACCGAAGAACAGCGTCAGAAAGAAGGCTGGTTTGACAGGTTGTTTAAGAAGGATATTTCTGAAATTAAAGAAATTGCAATCAGAGATCCATTGTCGGCATTATTTGTAGTATTTGCAGTGCCTCTTGCAACAAGGGGTATAATCAAATCTTATGAAAAATCATCCGGGTTTGTATTGATTGACCATGCAAAGGATGAAGGCAAAGGATTAAAGAAATTAGGTAAATACCTGAACCCGTACAGCAACATAAGTGTTATTAATAATGCTGAATTAGACGCACTTTATGGCGGTATTGATTCACATAAAAAATTAGTTAATGTTTGTGAATATCTGGATAGAAAAGGTGGTAATTTAGCAAGAATATTCTCTTATTCAAAAGGTGAAGATGTTATATTTAATGATAAAGACAGTTTTTCATTAAAATCAATAAGTAAAATGAGTGTTGCTGATAAAAATAAAAAAGTTTTGGAATATATAAGGAATGCAAATCCTGAATTACAGACAAAAATGGTGGATACATTGCTTCCGGCACTTAAGAAGTTAAAGAATAACAGAGCACTCGGTATAGCTAAAACTTTGAGTTCAATACCATTCTTGCTTAATCTTCTGATTGTGTCTCCATTCTTGTTAGGGGTAACCATACCGAAGTATACATATAAATTAACCAGAAAGGCTAGTGATCAGGCAAAAGGTATTCCCGAACCCAAAGGTCCGGCTCAGCCGCCTAATCGGGAGATGTACCTTAAAAAACAGGCAGAAGATAACAGTAAAGTGAAGCAAACAGCATAGTAAAAAGAGCCGTTTCATAAACGGCTCTTTATTTATACCCCTTTACCATAAAAATTGTTTGCTTTATATTTATCATGTCGTTTAAATAAGCGGAGGATTTATATATGAAAATATTGTTTGCATCGGCAGAAGTTGCACCCTTTTCAAAAGCAGGCGGGCTGGCAGATGTTGTAGGAAGTTTACCTAAAGCACTGGAAAAAGATGCAGAGATTGCTATATTTACTCCGTTGCACGGGTGTATTGATGTTGATAAATGGGGGATAAAAGAACTTGATAACTCTGTTATGTGGATTTCTTTTCAGGAACGTCCGCAGCGGTTCAGATTATTTATGTGTAAACTTCCTGATACAAATATAAACGTGTTTTTTGTGCATAATGACTGGTATTTTTCGTGTTTTAAAGAGGTTTACCCCAAATGGCTTGACCCGAGGTACGAACATGAACGGTATATAGCTTTTTCTCTGGCGACTTTGGAGTATGCAAAGCAGCTTAACTTTAAAGCGGATATTATCCATTCAAACGACTGGCATACGGCAATGATACCGTTGTATATTAAAGCAAATTATAAATTTGATGATTTCTGGTGCCGTGCAAAGAATGTTTTTGAAATTCATAACCTTGCTTATCAGGGGGTATGGTTTGATGATGTAGTTGATTTTGCAAATATGCGCCGCGATATTGTTTATAATGAGTGGGGGTGTGAGCACTGGGGACGTGTAAACTGGATGAAGGGTGCTATCAATTACTCTGATAAAATAATTGTTGTATCTCCTAAGTATGCGGAGGAGATTTTAACACCCGAGTACGGCGAGGGCATGGACTATACCTTGAGAGGGCAGACTCATAAATTGGTCGGGATTTTAAACGGTATTGATTACGATGTTTATAATCCTGAGACGGATAAGAATCTTGTTAAAAACTATGATAAAAAATCATTAAAGAATAAAGAGGCCAATAAGAAGAAAGTTTGTGAATTTTTCGGACTCAAATACAACCCTGACAGACCGCTTATTGCGTTTATTTCCCGTCTTGTGCCGCAAAAAGGAGTAGATTTAATCAGGCAGGTCGAGAATGAACTTAAGTATATGGAGGCGGATTTTGTATTTTTAGGCAGCGGGGATAAGGATTATGAAAACCTTTTGATATGGCTTTCCAACAACTCTCCTAATATCCGTGCTTATATCGGATATAAATCGGATTTAGCAAACCTTATGTATGCCGGAAGTGACTTTTTCTTAATGCCGTCTGCGTTTGAACCCTGCGGATTGAGCCAGATGATAGCAATGCGTTATGGTTCGCTGCCGATTGTAAGGGCAACCGGCGGGCTTGATAATACGGTTGTCGGTTATCCACTTAATGATTCTACAGGGTTTAAGTTTTGGAATTATGACGGCTGGGCGATGAAGGCGGCAATTGAGTGTGCAATGTATGTTTACAAGGATAAATATACCCTGAATGCTATGCGCAACAGTGCCATGTCTGCTGATTTTTCTTGGGAAAAGAGCTCTAAAGAATACCTGAAAGTTTATCATGAACTTGCCGATGGCTAACGGGTATGTTTTAAGATAAAAATCTCTAAACTTATACGCTAAAACCATTGTTGGACAACCATTTTAGCGGTTTTAAGATTTATCTTTTTTGCAAAATGTTAAGCCTGTTATAAAATTATTGTAATGTGGTATAATAATTATATAGGGAGATTAAATTTAAAAACTTAATAAGCCGTTTCAGCCAACCAGAAAGGCATATTATATATAATGAATGAGATACAATTCCATAATGACCTAGACAAAATGTTAGCGATAATGCCTGACAAAATTGTCCGAAATGTTACGCACGACCAGCTGGAAGATGTAATTGAGATAGTGCTTGACATAGGGAGAGTACCGGAAATCAGGCATGCGGGCGGCAAAATTGAGCGTATCGGCTGTGAAGAGATTACAGAGGACGATATTAACTTTATCACAAGTCATCTTCAAGAGTTTACATCAGACAATCGTTCGGGGATACCCGGGACCCTGCACCGGATTAGTGCAATAAGAAACAGGCAGGGGAAGGTAGTGGGTTTAACTTGTCGTATAGGCCGTGTTATTACAGGAACAATCGCTTGCATAAAGGATATATGCTTACTTGGTAAAAGTATTTTGTTTTTAGGACGTCCGGGGGTTGGTAAGACTACAAAATTGAGGGAAATTTCCCGTCTTGTTGCCGATGAATTGGGCAAACGGGTTGTTATTGTTGATACATCAAACGAAATAGCCGGCGACGGTGATACTCCGCATCCCGCAATCGGTTGTGCGCGGCGTATGCAGGTGCGTCAGCCGGAATACCAGAAAGATATAATGATTGAGGCGGTTGAAAACCACACGCCTGAAGTTATTGTTGTCGATGAAATCGGTACTGAAGCTGAGGCACAGGCAGCAAGAACAATCGCGGAACGCGGTGTTATGCTTATTGCAACGGCGCATGGCAACAGCCTTGAAAGCCTTATCAAAAACCCGACACTTTCAGACCTTGTAGGCGGTGTTCAATCGGTTACATTAGGCGACGATGAAGCAAAACGCAGAGGGTCGCAAAAAACTGTTCTGGAGCGTGAAAAACAGCCGACATTTGATATTGTAATAGAAATTATTGATAGAAACACGCTTGCCGTTTATAAAGATGCGGCAGAAGCAGTAGATTATATTCTACGCGGCTGGCCGATTAGACCGGAAATCCGCAAAGTTGATAAAGCATATGAAGAACCGCAAAAGGCAGAAACTCCGGTACAGACGGTTGCTGAACATATTAACAAGATTGAGGAAAAAATTCTGCCCGAGCCTTCTGACAGTCTTAAATTCTCGTTTAACCGCAAACAGTATGTCGAAGATATGAAACCGTTTAAGAAGATTTATCTTTATGCGGTATCAAGAACGATTGTTGAAAAAATTATTGAGCGTTTGGATTTGAACGTAGAAATTACCCGTAATATTGACGATGCAGACCTTGTAATTGCACATAAAAATTTTGCAAAGGGCGGGGCAAAAGTGTTATCAACGGCAAACGATTACCGGCTGCAAATTTTCTACGTAAAAACAAACTCTATGGCACAAATCCAAAAAGTTATGAAGGAGGCGCTTGACCTGCAAAATCAGGCAGAAAAACTACAGGGGTATTGCGATGACGCTGAACGTGCTCTGGATGAGGCTAAGGCGGCTATTAATAAAATCCTTGCGGGTGCTGAACACATCGAACTCTCACCGCAAAACCAGCATATACGAAAACTTCAGCATGAACTTGTTGAACAACACAACCTTGAAAGTAAATCTGTGGGCGAAGGCTCTAACCGCCACCTTAGAATAGTAGGCGGCAAGGAATTTACTGCCTAGTCTTATATCCTTTTACAAATTCAACAGCTTCTTCTTTGGTATTAACATCCCCCGAAATTTGGGCTTCTTTCAGCGCGTCTACTATTTCCCCGAGTTTGGGCGAGGGCTTGATGTTTAAGATTTCCATAATTTCTTTGCCGTCAATGAGTTTCGGGAGTGGTTTAAGAGTGTCTTTGATACTTAAATAGTAATTAAGCATCTTATCAAGCCCGTTCAGGTTATTTGCAAGTATTTCGGGTGTAATTGCGGGGCCCTGCGCAGACAGCCGGTCGGCTTTTGCAAGAATAATGTTATCAATTACATCGTTTTCCATTTTGCGAATGTAACGGGTATAGTGTTTTTCAGACAGATTCGGCGCCTGAATAACACTCGACGGGTAAATGTGTAATTTAATCATTTTTATAATGTATTCAATCTGTTTTTTAGAAAAATGCATCTTCTTTAATAGTGTATCAGCCATCTTTGCGCCTATATCATCGTGTTTGATAAATCTGTGCCGTCCGCTCTCTTCGATTGTCCAGGTTTGAAATTTCCCTATATCATGTAGAAAACCCGCAAGTTTTAAATGCCCCAGTCTTGCGGCTCCGCCGAAATCGTGTGCCTCAAGATGTTCTTTTACGGCTGCGGGAGCTATTTCATATAATTGTTGAATCCGGTTAACAACTTCTACGGAATGGTGGAATAAATCAAGATGATGGTGTGTATTTGGCGGAACTTTTTTTACATCAATTATTGGCGGAAAAATAAGTTCCAGCAGTCCCGTTTCGTCCATTGAAAACAAAGCTTTTACCGTATATTTTCCTTCAAAAAGCTTTAGAATTTCGCAGTTAATCCGCTCTACTGCAGGTTTTGATATCAGATTGACACGTGATTTGATTGCTTCAATTGTCTGCGGTTCAATGTCAAACCCCATAGCACTCTCAAATCTGAACGCCCTCAGCATTCTGAGCGGGTCGTCGTCAAAGTTTTCGGGCTTAATCATCCGTATAATGCTGTTTTTTAAATCTTCTTCGCCGCCCGTTAGGTCAATAATTTCGCCTGTTTTAATGTTTAGGACAATGGAGTTTATCGTAAAATCCCGCCTCATAATGTCTTTTTCAAGGCTTCCTTCAACCGGATTGGTTATGTCAATGTAGTTAACCTTGTCCTTCATTACAAGTCTGTAAATCTTGTTTTCTTCATCAAGCGGAATAAAAACAGCATCAAGGGTTTGGGCTAAATTTTGCGCAAAAGTTCTTGCATCTTCGTCTGCAATGATTATATCATTGTCATACGTCTTTCTATTCAGGAGCGCGTCGCGTACCGAACCGCCGACAAGGTAAACTTCCCTGCTGCAATTTTTTAAGGTATCAATGATTAAACTATTTTGAATATCCATAAATTAAATTTCCAAGTCCGACGATTGCCGCTGTTTCTGCTTTTAATATAAGTTTGCCGAGGGTTACAAGCGGGAGTTTTTGAGTTTTAAACCACTCAAATTCTCTGTCCGAAAATCCGCCTTCAGGTCCGATTATAACAAGGATTCTGTCGTTTTCTTTTATCGGCGATTGTTCGATATATTCCTTAAGGCTCATTTCCTCCAGCCGCTCTGCGTAAACAATTACTTTATCAAACTCTTTAAGCGTGAGTTTATCAAATGTCGTAAGTTCCTCACATACCGGAATATCAGCGCGTTCGCACTGCTTGGAAGCTTCAAACATTGTTCTTTGCCATTTTTCCCTTTTCGCGGCTGCTGCTTCTTTAGGCAGCGCGCAATTATCCGTATATACCGGATAAATCCTGTTTACGCCGAGTTCTGTAGCCTTTTCTACAAGTGTTAACTGCGCATCACTCCTGAGCGGGGATTGCGCAAGCGTTAAATCAAATGGCAGTTTGCGGGTGGATTTCTCTTCTGACAGTATTTGTGCGGTGATTTCTGATTTTGTGATTGCCGTAATCTTACACCTGTACACAATTTCATTTTCGCTGCAAAGTTTTATTTCTTCCCCAATCCGTGCGCGAAGAGACTTTGCAATGTGGTTATAGTTGTCTTTGTCCGTGATTGTTATGGTTTCGCCGTTTATATCATAAGAATTAATAAAAAAGTGCGGCATTGTTATTCCCTCGTCAAGCCTTTGTTAAACGCATCAAGAATAGTTTTAACCTTAATTACCTCAATACCCTGAATATCTTTGTTTATCGGGTTAGACTGCGGGATTATGATGCGTTTGAATCCTAGTTTTTGGGCTTCAATTATGCGTTTTTCAATATTGCTTACCGGTCTGATTTCGCCGGAAAGTCCGATTTCTCCAACAATTGCAGTGAACTTGTCCATTATAATATCCCTTGCGCAGGTGGTTATGGCAAGCGCAATACCTAAGTCTGCGGCTGTTTCCGTTATATCCATCCCGCCGATTACGTTTACATAAACGTCTTGCTTGGAGAGATTCAGCCCCACACGTTTTTCAAGGACTGCAAGAATCTGGTGTACGCGTCCGGTGTCTACGCCGTTTGCAATCCGGCGCGGCGTCGGATATGGAGTTGTTCCGACGAGCGCCTGAATCTCGACTAAAAGCGGGCGTGAGCCCTCGTTGGTTACAATTGTGACACTCCCCGGCGCCTGTATGCTGTCTAAGTCTTTAATAAATAATTCACTTGGGTTTGTGATTTCTCTTAATCCGTTTTCTTCCATTTCAAAAATTCCGACTTCGGAAGTGTTGCCGAAACGGTTTTTTATTGAACGTAAAATCCGGTGGGATTTGTATTTATCGCCTTCAAACTGGATTACAGCGTCAACCATGTGTTCAAGGACTTTTGGCCCTGCGATGTTGCCTTCTTTGGTGACGTGCCCGATTACAATTATTGCAATATTGAGGGTTTTGGCAATATTAATCAGCGAATTGCAGCATTCTTTAATCTGGCTTACGCTGCCTGCCGAACTCTGGATGTCATCCGAATATATTGCCTGAATACTGTCAATGATTACTAAATCAGGCTTGCTTTCCTCAATCCGGCGTCTTATTGCGTCAAGGTTGGTTTGGGAATAGATGTACAGATTATCTGCATTCACTTTGAGCCGCTCTGCCCTTAGTTTAATCTGGCTTAAGGATTCTTCTGCCGAGATGTAGAGGATTTTTCTGCCGTGAGCGGAAAGAGTGCCGCCTGTTTGCAGGAGAAGGGTGGATTTGCCTATACCCGGATCGCCTGCAATAAGGATAACGGAACCCTGAACAATCCCGCCGCCTAGTACTCTGTCAAACTCTGATATATTTGTTCCAAAACGTGTTTCGGAGTTTGTGACGATGTCATTAATTTTCATAGGCGGGGTATCATCCATTATAGTTATGACTTTGCGTTCGTTTGCTGTTGGTTGTTTGGTAATTTCCTCTACAAAACTCCCCCAAGAACCGCATTCCGGACATTTGCCCAGATAGCCGGCTGATTCATACCCGCATTGTTGACATACGTATTTTGATTTAACCTTTGCCATAGTTTAATTTTAATACAAAATGTCAAAAACTGAAATTATATAATAAAAATATTTATCAGTGCGTGCTTTTTTCAATAAAATTTTTGTGCTGGCATTTCTTTATTTTATGATGCAGGTTGTGACTGTAGTAAAAAAATGATATTATTGTTTTGTGAAATTTAATTTGGATGATATATTTGATAAACCAAGTTTTTACTTTGCCGCGCATCAGGGGCTGGTTTTTGCGGTAATGGTCGCTGCGGCGGTGATAAGCGTGGTAATAGGGTGCTTTTTTATTGACATATATACATCGATATTTTCAAGTATTTTTTGTTCTTTGCTTTTTCTGCCCTATGTTATATTGTATACGTTTTTAACATTTATGATTGCTTTGTACATAGGCGTAAAAACATGGTTGTATAAAAAAGGATTTGTTTTGTTTAATTTTGCGGTTCTTTTTATTCTTTATCGCCTTTTTGCTTTTGATGAAAGTGCTATGACATTTGGCGGAGGGGCCGTTGTTATTATGGGGGTATTTAGTATCATTTTACTTTTCTGGGGATTTATCTTGCTCAATCTGGTACCGTATATTGTATTGAGGTATCGTGAGAAAAAGTATAATATATCGACAACTGTTGAACCGTTTGTAAATAACGGGTTTTATCTTAAAACGATTTTGTATTCTCTTGTTATTTACCTTTTAATTTGTATATTGATTTGTGTGCTTGCTGCAAGTTTTATGGTGCGATTTTAATAGCTCAATAATAAAAAGCCCTGCAAGGATATTGCAAGGCTTTTAAAAGCAGAAAGGAAAAAGAGTAAAAGGGTATAGAACTATGCGTATTTATCTTCGTCCAGCCAAAAATCAATGGCATGTCCGAGTTCCGGTTCATTCATATCAACAAGTTTTTTATTGGGGTCGAAAGTTCCCGGCCAGTCGCGCCAGTGAGCTTTTACAATTGTACCGTCCTTCCGTTTATACTCTTTAACAAAAACCTGACCTCCGTTATGTGTTCTGTATCCGCCAAAAGTTTCGTTATTAAAGTTGTATTGAGGATTAGATTTATTTTGCTGTCCAAAATTTGCCGGTGAAATAGCTGCTAATACTTTGGAAGCGTATAATTCTGATGTGTTTCCCAAGTATTTGGTATCGTTTTCATCCTGTTTTATTGGCTTATTCAGGTTATAATACTCTTTTATTGATCCTCTCAGATTTAAGTCGTATTTTGATATTTCTTTTTGTTCTTTTATAGGCTGTTGGTTTTCAAGGAAATGATCATAAAGACCTATTCCATGACCTTTGGATTTCATTTCATAGATTCTGCCAATATGGTTGTCACCGTTAATGCAGGTTATAATATCTTTTCTGTTGCAATAATTAATAATATTTTCACTATTATATTTTATGTTGAATTTATCCAGTATATCTTTTACGCCGTATGCATTGAAAGTAATTGCTGGTGCGCCTAGTATTCCGGCAATAAATTGGGCAAGGCTTCCGCCTAAGGAATGTCCTGTAAATATATAGCTACATCCATTAAAATCTTTATTGTTCATTATTTCTTTAACAAATTTAATTCCTTCGTATGTTTGATATGGAATGTTCTTTTCTAGAGCCATTATTTTATCATTTTCAAGGTCTTTATTGTCATTCTTTTCAGTACCTCTAAATGCAATTATTATTTGATTGTCTTTTCTAAGAGCAATAGCAGAGAAACCCGTATGTGGGTCTACTTTGCTTGCTGCAACTAATTTATATCCATTTTGTATTTTGTATATAGATGGATTGTAGGCTACCATTGAGCACTGCCTTGCATCCTCATGAAGTTTTGTATCGTACTTAAAATCAGTCATAATTATCCTTTCTTCGCGTTTACGCGATTGTAATAGTAGTAAAAAAATGATATATTTGTTTTATGAAATTTGCTTTAAAACAATTAATAAAAAGTGCAAGTTTTAGTTATCTTATTTGGCAAGGAGAAATATTCTTTATGTTTCTGGTTGCCGGTTGTTTGGTTACTGTATTATTCTTGCTTACCGGAAATTCTTTTATAGCTACCGGAAGATTTTTTAATTTCTGGAGTGTATGTTTTTTTCCGTTTGTACTTTTATATTCTTTGTTGAGTTTTTTATTCTCCGGTATTTTAAAACAACAAGCTCCTGTTTCGGGCAAATTTTTTGTTATATTTATTTTCTTTTTGGGTGCTTTATTATATTTATTTTCCATAAATCTGACAATAAATATTGGTAATGGCGGCGGATTAGGATTGGTGATACTGGCTGCTAATTGTATTTGTCTTGGCAAGTATGCAATTCTTTTATTTACATTGTTTCCGTGTGTCTGGTTGTTATATAAAGGGGAAAAGTATAATTTGTCCATTTATAAAGTTCCTTTTATTAATAATGAATTTTACTGTTTGCTTATTGCAGGATTATATGTGATAATCTGTATTTTTTATTTTTACTTTTCTGATAAGGTATTAGAATTATTATTACATTAGATTTCCTTCCTTTCTTCGCATCTATGCGATTGTAATAGTAGTAAAAAAATGATATATTTGTTTTATGAATATTGATAAATACTTAGGAATAGTAACTAATCGTTTGAGTTTTAACTACATAGCGTTTCAGGCAGTTACTTTGTTTTGTGTTATTTTTGCAGCTGTTTTTGCACTTCTTCCGTTTGGATTGTTTTTTAATAAAGACGACGGTGTTTTTTTTCTATTCATTTTAGAAGTACCTTGCTTAGTATTAGCATTTCTATTAGTTACTTTCATAGAATTTATTTATTTCTTCTTTAAGAAACAACTTCATCAAAAATTATTTAGCAAATCTTTGATACTTTTTCATATGTTATGTACGTATGTCTTATGTTCAATTTTAATGTTTATTTGCCCGAATTCTGAGGAATTGCGCGGTATTGAGTATTTGATTGTTTTCGCTGTAATTGTTTTGCAATATGCTGTTAAAGCTTTTACAGTAACCCCTGTAGTTCTTGGCGTAATATTAGAACTGCTAAAAGATATTGATATACCTCCGATGCAATATATGAAAAACATCTGGGGGTTTGTAGGAACAGTATCAGCAACACTCATATACGTTTATTTAATCATACGCTTTTTTCTGTTTTTTACCGGCAAATAAGTCCGGCTTTTAGTTCTCCTCCTTTCTGCGCGTACGCGCTGTTTAGTGTTCATATCCCTATATCCTGTGCCTGCCCGCGGCAGGGGGTAAATATACGGGGGATTTATTATGTTATCAGAAAAGGTTTTGTAGTATACAACATACAATTTACAAATGTAATTATTTGTATTATTAATATACAGTATGTAAATAAAAATGTCAAGTGTAAATTGTAAAAATATTATTAATGTTTCTGAACAATGTATTATTTGTAAAATATGCAAGCAGTGTCCATTATATGTGATTTACATTAAACGGGGATATGAACTAATTAGTATAGTGTCCCCTTTCTGTTTGTGTTTGCAGTATTATTTCGGTACCGCAGAATGTTTCCTAACTATTTTGCTGCCGGCTTGCGTTTACTGCTGAAAAATGATATATTAGAAGCATTATTATGCAATTAAAAATAGAAAAATATATTGATAAACCAAGTTTTTACTTTGCCGCGCATCAGGGGCTGGTTTTTGCGGTAATGCTTGCAGCGGCAGTGTTAAGCGGAGTAACAGGGTGCTTTTTTACCGAAATATATATATCGGTATTTTCAAGTATATTTTTCACTTTGTTTTTTCTCCCTTATGTTATATTGTATACATTTTTAACATATTTAATTTTTAAAAACGAAAAAAAGAAAAAATATTTATTTGATAAGAAATTTTTTTGGTTTAATTTTATAGTTCTTTTTATCCTTTATCGTATTTTTGCTTTTGATGAAACTGCGACAGGTGCAGGTGTTGGTATTCTTAGTGTAATTAGTATTGTTTTACTTTTCTGGGGATTTATCTTGCTCAATCTAATACCGTATATTGTATTAAGGTATCGTGAGAAAAAGTATAATATATCGACAACTATTGAACCGTTTGTAAATAACGGATTTTATCTCAAAACGATTTTGTATTCTCTTGTTATTTACCTTTTAATTTGTATATTGATTTGTGCGCTTGCTGCAAGTTTTATGGTGCGATTTTAATAGCTTAATAATAAAAAGCCCTGCAAGGATATTGCAAGGCGTTATAAATAAGAAAGGGAAAAGAGTAAAAAGGTTATAAAACTACGCGTATTTATCTTCGTCTAACCAAAAATCAATGGCATGTCCGAGTTCCGGTTCATTCATATCAACGAGTTTTTTATTAGGGTCGAAAGTACCCGGCCAGTCGCGCCAGTGAGCTTTTACAATTGTACCGTCCTTCCGTTTATACTCTTTAACAAAAACCTGCCCTCCGTTATGTGTTCTGTATCCGCCAAAAGTTTCGTTATTAAAGTTGTATTGAGGCGGAGTTTCATTTTGTATTGTTTGTATTCCGTTTGTGGTTTCACGCACCTCGGATATATTATTCCTCCAATTATAATTTTCTTTTGTGTTATTTCTTTTATAATGTTTAAAATCTTGAGTAGGACTAGCTTCTAATGAAGTACCCCTATTTCTTAAGTCGTATTTAGTTAGTATTTTTTGTTCTTTTATTGGCTGTTGATTTTCAAGAAGGTGATAATATATCAGGTCTTTGTTGCCTGTACTGTGCTTTTCACGCATTTCATAAATTGTACCAACATGCTTATCTCCGTTACCTCTGGTTATTAAATCATTTTTGTTGCAGTAATTAATAATATTATCAGTTTTGGAATAATCAATATAGTTATTTTTTAGAATATCCTCAACACCGAACGGGTTAAAAACAACGGTATCTGCGCCTGTTAATATACCTATTATTGTACTTCCGCTGCCGCCAAGAGAATCCCCGGTTAGAATAACACGGCCGTGCTTGTTGTACTTATTGTATAAGTACAATATATCGTATGCTTGTATGGGGATTTCTTTCATCCCCATTTGCCGGTCATTTTGTAAATCTTTAAATGATTTTACATTTCCTGTTTGTAGAAAATTATTCCATTCTTCTTGCAAATGTGTTCCTCTGCTGGCGATAATAATGTCATCATCGCGTTTGTAAACTATACCATAGTATCCGGTCTCTGGATTGATGTGTCTGTCAACGTATTTGCAGCTGTCCGGAACCGTGAATTTTTCTTCGTCATAAGTTGAGAGGGCGCAGCGCCTTGCATCCTCATGAAGTTTTGTATCGTACTTAAAATCAGTCATAATTATCCTTTCTTCGCGTTTGCGCGATTGTAATAGTAGTAAAAAAATGATATATTTGTTTTATGAATATTGATAAATTCTTAGGAATAGTAACCAATCGTTTGAGTTTTAACTACATAGCTTTCCAAGCGGTTATCTTGTTTTGTGTTATTTTTGCCGCGGCTCTCGCTGTTGTTCCGTTCGGTCTGTTTTCTAATAAATATGGCGGGTTATTATTTTTCCTGTTTATTTTGATTTCGCTCAGTTATGTAATAATATTTTCATTAGTTACTTTCATAGAATTTATCTATTTCTTCTGTAAGAAACAACTTTCTCAAAAATTATTTAGCAAATCTTTGATATTTTCTCATATACTATTCTCATATATTTTGTGTTCAGTTTTAATATTTATTTGGCCGGACTCTGAGGAATTGCGTGGTATAGGATATTTAATTGTTTTTCTAACGTTCGTTCTGTATTATTCCATTATCGCTTTTACAATAATCCCTGTAGTCCTTGGTGTAATATTAGAACTGTTAAAAGATATTGATATACCTCCGATGCAATATATGAAAAACATCTGGGGATTTATAGGAACAGTATCAGCAACACTCATATACATTTATTTAATTATACGCTTTTTCCTGTTTTGCTCCGGCAAATAAGTCCGGCTTTTAGTTCTCCTCCTTTCTGCGCGTACGCGCTGTTTAGTGTTCATATCCCTATATCCTGTGCCTGCCCGCGGCAGGGGGTAAATATACGGGGGATTTATTATGTTATCAGAAAAGGTTTTGTAGTATACAATATGTAATTTACAAATGTAATCATTTGTATTATTAATATACAGTATGTAAATAAAAATGTCAAGTACAAATTGTAAAAATGTTATTAATGTTTTTAAATAATGTATTATTTGTAAAATGCGCAAGAGGTGTTTATTATATGTAATTTACATTAACGGGATTGTTCAAAGGATAAAATGACCTTACCTACGCCGGGTTTGCAGTCTATACTCCAATGTGAAAGAAACATTTCCCCCCATGCACCGAGCTTGTAGCTTTTATTTTAATGTGGCACATACATTTACCCCCTCCCTGCGCCAGACTTGTAGTCATTATTCCAATATGACAATATACATTTACCCCCTCCCTGCGCCAGACTTGTAGTCATTATTCCAATATGACAATATACATTTACCCCTACCCCCACGGTTTGTATTTATTTCTCTCCATGATACAATTAACCTATGAAACGAAAACCAACTGTAGCAGTCGTAGGCCGCCCGAATGTGGGCAAATCGACCTTTGTCAACCGTCTTGTCGGGCAAAGGCGTTCTATTGTTGACGACTTGCCGGGAGTTACGCGCGACAGGATTTATTTTGACTGCGAGTGGCAGCATAAACCATTTACCGTAATTGATACGGGCGGTATAGTTCCGGGGGATGAAGATGAAATAATGCTTTCTATCTTTGATCAGGCGCGTATTGCTTGTGATGAGGCGGATAGAATAATTTTCCTTGTTGACGGGATGGAAGGGATAACACCTGTCGATGAAGATATTGCAAATATTTTAAGACGCTCTGAAAAGCCCGTTTTTCTTGCGGTTAATAAGACTGACTCTCCGTCGCATTTTGCAAACGCCGCAGAGTTTTACGCCCTGTCAATGGGTGACCCTGTACCGGTATCGGCGCTTCACGGCTCAGGCGGTGTAGGTGATTTGCTTGATATGGTGACGGAAGGGTTTGATACGGATGAAACCTATGAGACTGAAAGCACTATTAAGATTGCGATTGTCGGGCGCCCTAATGCCGGCAAATCGTCAATTGTGAACTCTCTACTTGGTGAAAAACGTGTAATTGTTTCGGATATTTCCGGCACAACCCGCGACAGTATTGACAGCAAGGTGACTTACGGTGATACGGAATTTACCATTATTGACACTGCCGGAATTAGAAAAAAATCAAAAGTTGACTGGGGGGTTGAGAAGTTTGCTGTTGACCGCGCAATCCGTTCTATAAGAGAGTGCGATGTTGCGCTTTTAGTAATTGATGCGCTTGAGGGAATTTCCGATCAGGATAAAAAAATTGCCTCTGTTATAACCGAGGCGGGCAAGGGAATGATTGTTGCAATCAATAAATGGGATCTGGTTGAGGATAAAAAATCCAATACGATTAACAAATTTGAGCAGAAGATTTCAAACGATATTCCGTTTCTTTCTTACGTTCCGCGGATTTATATAAGCGCGGTTACTGGGCAGCGGCTTACACAGATTTTTGATAAAACAAAAGAGGTTTACGCTGAGTGTACAAAACGCGTTGCGACGGGGCTGTTGAATAAAGTTATTAATGAAGCTTACGCGCTTAATCCGCCGCAAACGGTTAAGAATAAACGCTTAAAGATTTTATATACAACGCAGGTTTCCGTTCAGCCGCCTGTATTTGTACTGTTTACCAATAACGGCGACCTTTTAAAAGACCATTATAAACGTTACCTTGAAAACAAACTCCGCGAGGCTTTCGGGTTTACGGGAACACCTGTAAGAATTTCTGTCCGTGAAAGAGCCAAGGACGCGAAAGGCGGAAAGTAAGCTGCGGCAGTTTGAATTAGGATTTTAATAAGCCCTTCCGACAGCTTTGGCGTGCGCGTCAAACTCAATTTTGTCATCAAGCGGTTTTAATTCGCTGTCACCGTATTTTTTTTCAAGCGCAAGTTTTATCAAGTAATCTGCAAAGTGCGGGTTTTTAGGCAGGAATGAGCCGTGCAGGTAGGTGCCGAAAACATTTTTGAACCTTCCGCCTTCTGTCTTGTCCCCGCCGTTGTTGCCGTAACCTGTTGTTACGGTTGCGAGCGGTTTTGTGTCGCCTCTTAAATAAGTAAGTCCGCTGTGGTTTTCAAACCCGACAAGGGTATCGGGGGTTACAAACTCTGTTTTGGCGGTAACATTTCCGATAAATCTTTTATTTCCCGCAACCGTGTATGCGTCAAGCAGAGAAATCCCCGGGAGCCGGTCTGCGTTGTGGGGCTGGTAATATTCGCCAAACAACTGATACCCGCCGCAAATGCCTAAGAAAACACAGTTGTTATCCATTTCTTCTTTCAGGAACTCTTTATGTTTCTGAAGTTCAAAGGCGACTTCCACCTGCTGTCTGTCCTGTCCGCCGCCGATAAAATAAATATCGTGATTGGTGATTTTGTCCCCAAGATTAATATTATCAATTTCAATCTCTATTTCGCGCCACTCACAGCGCTTTTTAATGGCAATAATATTGCCTATATCGCCGTAGAGGTTCAATTGCAGCGGGTAGAGATGTCCGAGTTTTAGTTTTCTTTTCTCCATATACTATCACCTACAGGTAGAAAATAAGATTGATTAAGAAATCCGCAACAAGCATATAAATAGTGGATTTAATAGCCGCCTGCGTGGTCGAAAGCCCGACTTCTTTTGCGCCGCCTTTGGTGTTATACCCCTGCGTTGCACAGACAAGGGCAACAAGGATACCGAATATAAATCCTTTAAAAATGCTTATATAAAAATCTCTTGTTGCAAGCCACCATTTAACGGATTCCCAGAAACGCGCTGGGTGCAGGTCAATAGCAAGGTTTGATACCCACATCCCTGCAACAAGTCCTATAACTTCCGCGATAATAACGGTCATCGGTATGGTTATCCCTGCAGCGAGTATTCTCGGTGCAAAATAGTAACCCACCGGGTCGACTTTAAGGGTTTTAATCGCGTCCACCTGTGAGGTAACCTGCATGTTAGATATTTCTGCAGAAATTGCCGTTCCAGCCCTCGCACCGACAGCAAGTGCCGTAAATCCCGGAGCAATTTCCCTTAAGAGAACAATTAACAGAGTTCCGCCAACGTAGGTTTCTGCGCCTGTCATCAGGAACTGTTTTGAAATCTGGATGGTAATTACCGCCGAAGTGATTGCAATTACTGCAAGGATAATCGGCAGGGAGTTCCAGCTTATCGAAACGGCTTGATCAAGGGCGTGCTTAACCCGCATTCTGCCCGTACAGATGTACATGACAGAAGTTATCAGGTTCTGAACGCATTGTCCGAAAAATTTAATCATATATTGGTGTACACCAGTGTTTGTATTTAGGAACTCTTCCTTTAACTACTTCAAAGTACAGCGATTGAATTTGTTTTGTGATTTCGCCGATTTTGCCGGTACCGATTTTTCTGTGGTCAACGCTTTCAACGTGAACGATTTGAGCGCCTGTTCCGCAGCAGAAAATTTCGTCTGCAACGTAGAGTTCCGTTCTGTTTATTTTTCTCTCAATAACTTCTATACCTAAGTCTTTTGCAAGTTCTTTAACGGTGTTTCTTGTAACACCTTCAAGTATATCTTCCGTAATACTTGTAGTGATTAATTTGCCGTTAGAAACGAGGTACATATTCATTGCAGAACCTTCCGTAACGTCGCCGCTGTCAGAGAGTACAAACGCGTCATCAAAACCCGCATTGTGCGCATCGGTTTTAATAAGCGCTGCGTTAGCATAAGCGCCGCTGACTTTAGCTCTCGGAGGAATTGCGTTGTCCCCGTTTCTTCTCCAGCTTGAAACACACATTTTTAAACCTTCGTCATTGCCGAAATAGTTGCCGAACGGTGTTGTAAAGATTAAGAAAGAATCGGGGTTATCATATAAACCGGGACCTACCTTTATTGCTGATTTGTAGAGTGTAGGTCTTATGTATGTATCTTGTTTGTAATTGTTCTTTTTAAGTAATTCTTTTGTGATATTGCAGTATTCTTCTAATGTATAAGGAGAATCCATAAACATAATGTGTGCGCTTCTGAGCATTCTTTCATAGTGTTCTTTTACTCTGAATGCGTACATTTGATCTTCTTCTTTGTTGTAGTATGCTCTAATCCCTTCAAAAACGGATGTCCCGTATAAGAACGCGTGTGTTCTTACAGGGATTGACGCTTTGTCTGCCTCAACATACTTGCCATTCATAAAAACGTATTCTGTCATTATATCCTCCTTGAATTTAATTAAATTATACTATAAAAATTAAACCTTGGATTATAATTTTTATTTCAATTTGGATTGTAAAATTGAAATAAGGATTAGTGGGTGTTGCTGTATTTCAAATTAAATAGTATAAGTTCGGGTTGTGTTAAGAATGTTTATGCTCATCGATAAGTTTTTTGATTTCAATGCTAAACTGCGGGAGCCTGTCTTGAATAGTTTTCCATACAATTTCATAAAGTTATTGCTTCCTTCAGGATTTTGTCTTTTATAAAAGTTTTCAAACTATTAGTTGTGCCTAAATCAATTTTTTTGCCAAACAGCGCGGAGAGATACTCTTGTAAGTCCATAAAATCAAACATGTCTATGGGATTTGTGAAACTTACAAGCAGGTCTATATTACTGCTTGCTGTCGGATGTTTTTTGCATAAGAACCAAATAATAAAAATTTGTCTACAGAAAACTTCTCTCTAAAATAATCCATACTGTTATGGATTATCTGTTTTATTTCGTCAATGGTATATATCTTATCATTCATCATAGCTGTATAATATCATATTTTTTATTTTTCCGCATCCTCATTTTTTTAGTATAATTTAGATATGGACATAAGGGAATCAAACGCAAATATACACAGAGATGCGTGGGTGGAGATTAATTTAAGCAGGCTTGCGGATAATATTGAGCGTATCAAAAGCAGCCTGCCGGCGGATAAGAAAATCCTTGCGGTTATTAAGGCAGACGCATACGGGCACGGGGCGACGATGTGCGCGCCGATACTTGCGGCATCGGGCGTTTATACCCTCGGGGTTGCGTCCGTTGATGAAGGGCTTGATTTGAGGAAGGCAAAAATTAAACTCCCTATTCTGGTTCTTGGTTCGGTTCCTGCCTGGGCAATAGAAACGGCTGTTAAAAATGATATTCAAATCCCGCTGTTTACGGATGAACACTTAAAAGCCTGCGAAGAACTCTATTCACGCCAGGGAATTAAAACAAAAGCCCATATCAAACTTGATACCGGCATGAACAGAATCGGGATTTCCGAGCAGCGTGCGCTTGATTTTATTAACCGTGTGAAAAATTCCGAAGCGGTTGAATTGAAAGGGATTTTTACCCATCTTGCAAATGCCGAGGATGAAGAAAAAACACAAAAACAAATAAATATTTGGAACAGAGTTGTTTCTAAAATCGACACTCAGGGCCTGATATTGCATATCCTGAATACTGCAGGCTTAATGACTTACGATGTTCAATCAGATATGGTGCGCGCAGGAATTGCGCTCTACGGTTTGTATCCTGATTTGGCGCCGTCCGCGCATAAGATTGAAGGCTTAAAACCGATTATGGGGCTGAAAGGCAGAATAACCAATATCCACGATATAAAAGCCGGTGACGGTGTAAGTTACGGGTATACATATATTGCTGATAAGGATACAAAAATCGCTACAATCCCGATAGGGTATGCTGACGGTGTGTCCAGAAGTTTGAGCAACAAAATTTACGGAAGTTTAAACGGGCATAAAGTCAAACAGGTCGGGAATATAACAATGGATCAGATGATGTTTGATATTACAGGGCTTGAGGCAAAGACGGGCGATATTATAGAACTGCTGAACGATGATTTAACCATTGATAATTGGGCGAATATCCTTGGTACTATTAATTATGAATTGACCTGCAGGCTGAAAGTCCGCCTTCCGCGCGTGTACGTGCGCTAGAGGGCAGGGGGTAAAGGGGTAAGGTTTAATACCGGTTTGTTGTATGTACAATAAGCTGCCGCTCAGGCATACCTGCCTAATAAGCTTGTAAAGAGGCTACCCAAACTTAATTTTCTATATATTTATGTTAAGATACAAATATGCAAAATAAGATTTTATACATAATTGCAGGAGCAAACGGAAGTGGTAAAAGCACATTGGCAAGTGAACTTTTACCATCAGAAAATTTAGATTTTTTAAATGCAGATGAAGTGGCAAAAGAAATTTGCCCGAAAGTATTGAAAGCGTGAAAATTAAAGCCGGTAAAATTGTTTTAAAAAGACTTGAAGAGCTACTAAACAGCGAAAAATCTTTTGCGATTGAAACAACTTTATCTGGCAAAAATCATATAAAGACTATTAAAAAAGCTAAAGATTTAGGATATTTTGTTGTTTTAATCTATTCTTATCTTGATAACCCAACTTTATGTGAAAACAGAATAAAAATCAGGGTATTAAATGGCGGACATGATATTCCTAAAGGTGATATTATAAGACGTTTTCACAGGAGCAAAGAAAATTTTTGGAATATTTATAAAGATCTAGTGGATGAATGGCATTTATTCTATAACGGAACAACGGAATATATTTTAGTCGCTCAATGTGCTGATAATAAGATTGAAATATTCGGCGAAAATTTATATAATGAGTTTATAAAGGATTTTGAATAATGACAGAATTATCTGAAAAACTTTTAAGACTTGGAAACAGAGCAATAAAAAAAGCTCAAGAAAATAATCGAAAAAAAGGTATTCCAAACGTTTATTGCATAAACGGCAAGATAATTTTTGAATTACCAAATGGTGAACTAACAACGAAATATAGTTTTTCGTAAATACTCAATTTCCTGTTAAAAAGCATCAAACCGGCAGTCGTTTTACGCAAATAGCTTGATAAGTTGCCAGAATTCTCAATATTCTTACTTATTTATAATAATAAAGGAAAGATAAGCAATAAAAAGGACCGGTCAATTCCGGTCCGGGGTAAATAATTAATTGTGAAAGTTGTATGAAGGGGGGGAGAGGGTTATTTATACCTTTTCGAGTTCAAAAAACTCTACTACGGTATCCATTACATTGTTAAAAAAGAAATCTAATTCACATCCCAAATTACTATTTTGTTCACTCACTTCTTTGTTCTCCTTTGCTAAATCGACAATACTCATAAGCGCTTGGTCATTAATCTGCATATCATATCCTTTCCTATTCATCTAGAGTTATTTAGTAATAATACTATCGGCAATTTTTTGAAAAACTTTAGGGTTTTTAACTGATTATTTACAAATATTTACAAAAGGCTGTATTGTAGTCATAGCATAGAAAAAATGTAAAAACTTACTAAAAAAGTACTGCTGTACTAAATAAACTGCCTTAGTTTTTTAATGATAAGGCAGTTTATTATTATTTGAATTTTAAATCTACTTTATTTCAGGGAAGGCGTATATCTCACCATTTGCGCTGCGCCATTTTAAATAGCCGGTTTTCGGGGTTTTATCCATATCTAGAACAGAGACAAGCGCCCAGTTTCCGCGGAGTGCTGTTAAATTAATTTTTGTCGGGTAATTAATACGGGAGACCACCTGTGCATCATCCTCCGGAGCGGACTTTAAGACTTTATAATCAGATGGCAAATCCTTCATCAGCTTTAGCCCGTATTTACGCCCGTAGAGGTTGTAAAAAGTCATCCAGGAATTAAACAGGAACGGGTCTGAAAGCTTAATCCAGCCTTTAAGATTATTGTTTTTATCGTATAATACTTCAACCCAGCCTTCGCCTACATCTGTTACATAAAGAAAGGAAAGCTGTTTCTCAGGAACAAAAGCTGCAAATACACCGTCAGGCATATCCTGATTATAATCTATTTTTAAACAGAATTTTTCTTTTGCATTATCCTGCGGGGACTCGTAGACTTTAATTTCTCCTACTGTTTGATAGACTCCGAGTGCCTCGTTAGGTATTGCATCAGAGTAGAAAGGCATATAATTCGCCTTGACTGCAAGTGCAGTCATTATACAAATTATTAGCGTTAGTAATTTTTTCTTCATAATTATTCCCTAAAGCTTGCTTCAGAAATATTCTTCTTAATAACGGAACGGATATTAGCCATTTGTTGTTCGATGACGTCATCAGTGAGTGTTTGTGCCGTATCCTGCATTTTAACACGGAATGCAACGCTTTTAAACCCTGCATCGACATGCTCGCCCTGGTAAACATCAAATATTTCGCAGCCGTTAAACAAGTTGTTAGCAACACCTTTCTTAACGAGTTTTTCAAGTTCTGCCCAGGGATAGCTGTCCGGAATGATTACTGCCAAATCTCTTTGAACTTCCGGGAATTGCGGAAGTCTTTTGTATCTGGCAACTGTTTCGTTAACAGCAGCAATCATTGCATCCAAATCGAGTTTGAATATATATGCCGGCTGGTTAATTTTGAGTTTATTTAAAAGTTCCGGATGGATTTCCCCGTAATAACCGATAATTTGCGGCTGCTTGCCTAGAAGTGTCAGAACAGCGGTTTTATACGGGTGAAGTGTTGAATGAGAGTCTGCAAGTGGAGATTCTGCAAGAAGCTGGTATTTTACTCTTTTATCAAGGCTCAACTCTGCCAAAATCTTATCAACGGTACCTTTTATTGAATAAAAATCAATGTTCTGATTAATTTTGGAGGTGTTAGAACTCCATTTTCTGTTTTCTTTATTTCCGCACATCACACCGGAAAGAACCTGGCGTTCTTTCACTCCGGCATTTTTAGTGTCTGCAAGTGCTGTTTTAAGGTAAGTTTTACCCAGTTCGTAAAACCACAACGTTTTTTGCCCGTTATCCCAGTTATATTTCAAGCAGTTAAGCATATTAGCTGCAAGTGTCTGGCGGAGCATTGTGTAGTCCTCGCTTTGCGGATTTTCTACGTAGATTGCATTTTCACTGTCAAACTTTATGCCAAACTGGTTTAATAACGGCTCGCCTATCAGGGAGGTTGTGACAGCCTCATCAAAACCGGAGGCGGACATTATTGTTCTTACCTTCTTAATAATTTTTTCTTCCGTTGAAATAACCGGAGTTGCAGATTTTGCAGGAAGTGTCGGGGTGATTTTGTCATACCCGTTAATCCTTGCAATTTCTTCGATTAAATCAACTTCTCTTGTAACATCATCAGCTCTGAATGACGGAACTTCAATTCTTGCAGCTGCATCATTTTTGCCTAATAACCTGAAACCGAGTTTTTCAAGTATGCTTATACATTTCTCCTGCTCTATATCACAGCCGAGAAGTCTTTTAATTTCGCTGAATCTTAATGTAATATTTATCGGTTCATAATCGGCGGAGCCTGTGGAGGTAACACATTCAACTTTTGCATCTGCGTATTCAACAAGCAGATTGATAGCTCTTTGAAGTCCTGATTTGACCGCCAAACGGTCTACCCCGCGTTCAAAACGGGCGCAGGCTTCTGAGCGATAGCCTACACTCCTTGCACTCTTCCGGTTTGTTGCAGGGGTAAAATATGCAGCCTCAAGTGCGAGGTTCTTGGAGTTTTCATCAATCTCGGAATTTGCCCCGCCAAATACGCCGCCAAGACACACGGCCTCTTTTCTAGTTGCAATTACAACTGATTCTGATGTTAATTCACGTTCAACCTCATCCAGAGTCACCAGTTTTTCGCCAGGATGTGCATATCTTACGGACAGATAACCGTCAAGTTTATCATAATCAAAAGCATGGAGCGGTGTCCCGTATTCCAGAAGAACATAGTTTGTAATATCGACTACATTGTTTATTGCGCGAATGCCTGATGTAAGAAGTCTTTGCTGCATCCAATCAGGAGACGGCTTGATTTTTATATCCTTTAAGACGGCAATAGAGTAATATTTGCAGGGTTCTTCATCTATTATTTCTACTTCAAAACCTTTATTTGGTATAGTTTCATCTGGTTTGACATAGTTTTGCTTTAACGGTTTATCAAATAGTGCACAAAGTTCTCTTGCAATACCAATTACGGACATTTCGTCTCCGCGGTTTGCGGTTGGTGCAACGTGAAGAACTACATCATTGTTAAATCCGAGAACTTTTTCTACATCCTCACCAATTTTGACGTCAGGAAAAATTCTGTTAAGAATCAGGATGCCATCCTCTTCCTGATAATTCCTGTCATCAACCCCAAGTTCATCAGCAGAACAGAGCATTCCCTGAGATTCAACCCCTCTTATAACAGCAGGAGTAAGCGTAAACAGTTCGCCGGTTTTACGGTTGAGAACATTGCTTCCGACAGAAGCATAAGGGATAATCTGACCTTCTGCAATATTTTGAGCGCCGCAAACGACCGTTTTTAATCCTGAACCGTTCCTAATTGTTACAAGGTGAAGTTTATCGGCATTAGGGTGTTGGTCTATTTTTTCAATCCTTGCAGTTACTATGTTTGTGAACTTTGGTTTTATTTCTTCGATTTCTTCAACCTCCAGACCGCTCATCGTAAGTTCGTGGGCGATTTCTTCCGGAGTTTTATCTGTTAAGTCTACAAATTCATTTAACCAGCTTATAGCAACCTGCATTTTTATATCCTCTCGTATACTAATTCCTATAGATTAGTTATACTCCAAAAATAAATATAAATAAACAGGCTCCGGTAATAAATATAGAAGTAATGCTGCCGATAAATGTTCTATACCGGCAGATGCTGATTATAATTACATTCTTTCAGGCGCTGTTACCTGTAAAATATCAAGCGCGTTTGCAAGCACCTGTCTTACCCCTTCAATTAATGCAAGTCTTGATTTCATAAGATCTTTATCATCAGAGATTACACGGTTTGCATTATAGAAAGAGTGAAATTCTGCTGCAAGTTCCTGAACATAACGGCAGATTGTGTAAACTGTCCTGTTTTGCGCAGATAGTGCGATGACTGATTTAAATTCTTCAAGTTTTAACAGAAGTTTGCGCCCTTCTGTCACTCTGCCGTCCATTAAAGACAGGTCAAAATTGTTTTTCAATTCTTCAAGTTCTTTTTCACTCATCGGAGCGGGAGATTTTTCTCCGTTATCAGGGTTGAGTTTTTCGCTTATTGCGTTTCTTAGGATAGAGCAGGCTCTTGCATAAGCGTATTGAACGTAGAAAACAGGGTTTTCATCTGTTGAGCGCTTTGCAAGTTCGATATCAAAATCAAGAGTTGTATCAATATTTCTCATTTCCATCCAGAAACGCGTTGCGTCAACCCCTACTTCTTCAATCAGGTCGTCAAGTGTAACCATGTTTTTACGTTTGCCCATCCGGACTTCTTCGCCGTTAATTACGAGGTTAACAAGCTGTCCTAAAAGGATTTCAAGTTTGTTCGGGTCATAGCCGAGGGCTTCAATAGAAGCCTTAACCCGTGCAACGTACCCGTGGTGGTCTGCGCCCCAGATATTTATAAGCCTGTCATACCCGCGTTGCAGCTTGTCAATGTGGTAGGCAATATCTGCCGTAAGGTATGTGTTTGAACTGTCAGCTTTTTTAATTACCCTGTCCTGATCATCACCGTACTCTGAGGACTTAAACCATAATGCGCCGTCTTTTTCGTAAAGTTTTCCGGCCTCTTTGAGTTTATTTACGCATTCATCAACTTTGCCTGACTGGTGAAGCGTGAGTTCTGAATAGAAGTTGTCAAAATGAACCCTGAAACCTTCAAGTAGTTCTTTTTGCTTTTCTTCCATTTCTTTTTTTGCATAATCTGAAAGGATTTTTACATCTTCTGTCGGTTCGTGTTCTGACAGGAATTTCTTTGCAACGGGGATTAAATAGTCTCCCGGGTAGTAGTTTTTGCGCTCGGCTTCGTCTGCCGGAAAGTCAATATTTTCTCCGAGTTCCTGCTTAATTCTTATTTTTAAAGAGTTGCCGAGTTTTTGAATCTGGCTTCCTGCATCGTTTATGTAGAATTCCTGATAAACTTCATGCCCGTAAAACTTAAGCAGGTTTGCAAGTGCGCTGCCCATTGCCGCCCAGCGTCCGTGACCGATGTGGAACGGGCCTGTCGGGTTTGCTGAAACATATTCTAAGAGGATTTTTTCTTTGTTAATTTGCTCCGGTCTGCCGTATTCTGATTTTTTATCAAGGATTTCTTTTAAATTTTTTGCAAGAAGGCTGTCCGAAACTTTAAAATTAATAAATCCGCCTACTATAGAAACCGTATAATCACCGGATTTAAGATATCCGGCAATGACGTTTGCAATCATTGGCGGCGCCATTTTTGCTTCTCTTGCAAGTGATGAAATATTTACGGCAAAATCACCAAAGTCAGGATTTTTCGGTTTTTCAACAATTAATGTAATATTATCTGCAGATACCATTTGCCCTAATTGACCGGCTTTGCATCCTTCTTCAATCCCTCTGGTTACGTCATTTAGCAATAAATCTTTTATCATATCAATCCTCATTTTTTATCTTTATCTATTATAGAATAAAAAATTTATTTTATATATAATATAACTATGCTGAATATTCAAAACTCGGTGGACAGAATAAGGGAACTTGTTGCAGAGAATAATATTGAGTCTTTAAAAACAGAACTCAACGGGTATCACTCTGCTGATTTGGCTGACATTTTTCCGGATTTGGGTACTTCTGAGCGTATTGAGTGTTTTAATCTGATTGATGAAGATAAATCGGTAGAACTTCTTGAATACTTACCCCCGCAGTTGCAGGTTGAAATATTAGGTGATATAGATGCGGTAAAAGCCTCGGAACTTATTTCAAAACTCCCGCACGATGATGCGGCCGATGTCCTTGGGGAACTGGAGGACGATGAGAGTGCCGAGTATTTGGAAAAACTGCCGCAAAAGTTTTCAAGTGAAGTAAGGGAACTTTTAAAATACGATGAGAGTACGGCAGGCGGTATTATGACCCCGCTTGTTTTGACCGTTAATGCAGATATGGATGTTGAAGGAGTGCTTTCTACAATAAGAATCAAGGCAGAAAAAGAGAACATGGATTTGTACTATGTTTATGTTGTGGATAGCCAAAACCATTTGGTTGGAGTACTTTCACTAAGAAATCTGCTTACAAGTCCTATTCATAAAAATATTAAAGACATAATGCAGAAGGATATTGTAAAACTTCACATTGATGATTATCAGGATTATATTGCTGATGTTTTTATGAAATATCAGTTTAATGCGCTTCCTGTCGTTGATATGTACAATCACCTTAAAGGGATAGTAACATGGGATGATGCGCAGGATATTGTTGAAGAAGAAACAACGGATGAAATTTATACTTCATCAGGTATTATTGTTGATTTGGCCGGTGATGATGAAGATATTCTGAGCGGTAATATTTTTAATTCAATAAAGGCGCGTACACCGTGGCTTTTTATTACACTTGTTGGTGAATTTATTGCGGTTACGGTCGCAAATCATTTTACTGCCACAGTTGATGCGCTGCCGATTATTGCTGTGTTTATGCCGCTTCTTGCCGGTTTGGGCGGAAATATCGGAACACAAAGTATTACACTGATGGTGCGCGGGCTTTCTACCGGACAAATTACATTGCGTTCGCAATTTAAACAGATAGCCAGAGAAAGTGCTGTCGGGCTGTTAATTGGTGTATTCTTCGGTTTTATAGTTGCGGTTGTCACAATGGGATGGCAGCATAATATTGCTTTCGGGATTATTGTAGGGGTTGCAATGGCTTTGAATATGATGATTGCTGCAATTATCGGCGCTATGACTCCGTTTATCTTAAAACGGCTTAAAATCGATCCTGCGGTTGCTTCAGGGCCTGTGATTGCTACCTCTATTGATGTTATCGGGCTGTTTGTTTATTTTTCGCTGGTGACCTTTTATCTTATTAAGATTATGGCTTCATAGTGTTATATAATGGTTTTAAATTAAACCCGATACAAATAAATTTTGTATCGGGTTTAATAAATATTAGTTTATTTGTCTTATTACAGACATTTAGCCTTGTCTTCTTCGGTTACACCTTTGATTGTTAGGTTAATTCTGCCTTTATCATCAATTTTGATAACCTTAACGATTACTTCGTCGCCGATATTGACATGTGGTTCAATTGTTTCAATTCTTTCCTGGCAAATTTGCGAAATGTGAACCATACCGTCTTTGCCGCCGCCTAATTCAACAAACGCGCCGATTGGTATAATTCTTACAACTTTGCCTTTGATGACCATACCGACTTCCGGTTTGAAGGTCAAATCTCTAATCATTTTCTTAGCGATTTCTGCACCTTCCTGATCGTTAGAAGTAATTGTAACTATACCGTTGTCCTGAATATCAATTTCTGCGCCGGATGCGTCAATTATTGCACGGATTTGTTTTCCTCCGGGCCCTATAACTGTTCCGATATCGTCAACAGGAATAGTCATTGTAGAAATTGACGGTGCAAACGGTGACAGATGATCTCTCGGCTGGGTGATTACTTTTCTCATTTCGCCTAAGATATGCAGCCTGCCTTCTTTTGCTTGCTGCAGTGCTCTTCTTAATGTATCATTAGAAATACCTTTTGCTTTCATATCCATTTGAAGAGCGGTAATAGCTTCATCGTTACCTGTAACTTTGAAGTCCATATCACCGAGGAAGTCCTCAATACCCTGGATATCGGTTAATACAACAGGTTCTCTCCCTTCTTCGGTAATCATACCCATTGCAACGCCGCCAATCATGCATTTAACAGGAACACCGGCATCCATTAATGCCATTGAACTTCCGCAGGTAGAACCCATAGAGGTTGAACCGTTCGATTCAAGTACATCGGAGGTTACTCTTATAACGTATCCGAATTCTTCCTGTGAAGGAAGAGCAGGAATATTTGCTCTTTCTGCAAGGTTTCCGTGTCCTACTTCCCGTCTGCCGGGGCCTCTTAACGGTTTTACTTCACCGACTGAGAATCCCGGGAAAATGTATTTGTGCATATAAGTTTTTTCGGTTTGCGGGTCAACGCCGTCAAGCTCCTGCTTCATCCCGGGGCCTGCAAGTGTTGCTACAGAAAGGATTTGTGTTTGTCCTCTTGTAAATACTGCAGAACCGTGTGCGCGCGGAATAACTCCGACTTCGCACCAGATAGGACGGACTTCGTGCGGTTTACGTCCATCTGCACGTACACCTTCATCAAGAATCATTGTCCGCATAACTTTCTTTTCTTCCGCCTTGAATTCTTCCGCTACAAAGTCAATCCCTGTTTCTTCCATCATAACGTTTATCGGGTGATCTTCAGGTAATGCTTCAATTTTTTCTTTGACAAGCTTTTTGGCTTCATCAAGTTTTTCTTGTCTGTATGTTCTGTCAAAGTTGTGGTAAGCATCAAAAATCATATCATAAGCAGTTTCATGTATGATGTTTTTGAGTTCTGTAGTATCATACGGATTAACAAATTCTTCTTTGACAACTCCGCATGCTTTTGCAAACTCAACCTGCGCGTCACATTGTTTTCTGATTTCTACCTGTGCAAATTCAACAGCCTCCATAATTTCATCTTCTGTAACAAATTTACAGCCGGCCTCAACCATAATAACGCTGTCATGTGTACCTGCAACGACAATATCAAGGTTTGATTTGTCAGCCTCCTGGTGTGTCGGATTTGCAATAAGCTGTCCGTCAACTTTTGAAACTCTCACAGCGCCTATTGGGCCTTCAAATGGGGCTCCGGTAAGCATTAAAGCACATGATGCACCTAACATTGCAAGAGTGTCAGGTTGGTTTTGCTGATCGTAGCTGAATAATTGGGCTACAATTTGTATATCGTTTCTGTAACCTTTTGGAAACAGCGGTCTTATCGGTCTGTCGATAAGACGTGAAATTAAAATTGCTTTGTCGCTGGATTTTCCTTCAGAACGGTTGTATCCGCCGGGAATTCTGCCTATTGCCGACATTCTTTCTTCATAGTCAATAAGCAGCGGGAAGAAGTCTATACCGACCCTCGGCTCTTTGCTTACAACTGCGTGAACAAAAAGCATTGTATCTCCGCACCTTACTGTAACACTGCCGTTTGTTGATTGTGCATACTTCCCTGTTTCGACTGTCACGGTTTTTCCGCCGATTTCAATCTGGAATTTTTTTGTTTCTGGTACCATTTTTCCTACTTTCTCCGGCTGCTCGATAGCCGGAATTTCTTTTTACTATCTCTTTGTACAATTATTATTTTACTACAAACATGAAATTGAAGGTGTAAATATTGCTGAACAGGAGGATAATTAAGCAAAAAGTTTTCATGTGTCTGAAGAACTTTATAAATAACGGGATTAATTAATATTAAAAAATGTAAAAATTATTTTGCAAAGCACTGAACAATAGTTACTGATTGAGTTATAATCTGTTAAAAAAATACTCTGTCGAAATGCACAATTGTTTATATGAAAGGTAAAGGTAAAAGTATGGGAATTCAACTATCATCATTGAAACGTTATGTCCAAGGTTTTAGAAAAGTACCGCTTAAGGATACCAGAGGGGTTTTAACTCCAAAAAATAATTTTAAATGGGTTAAAGGGAACACTCAAATCATGCCAAGCGGAACATATGTTTCTAGTAGTGAAACCGGTAAATATGTATTTAAGCCCGATGGTAAAACCTTTTTTACAGACATTAATCCTGATAAATCTTTAAACATAACCAGTGCACAATTTTATAAAAAAAGTGAGATGACGGTAAAAGATGACAAAGTTTATCTGCCTGACGGCAGTGATGCCGGTATAACCCCTCAAAGGTTGAAAGATGCCAGAAAATCTATTGGGCTGTTTTTTCAAGGTCTTAATCTGAAACGGAAAGTTTTAGTCGAAAATTTTGTAAAAGGTGCAGGTAAGACTAAAAGTGAAGTAAAATAATTTTTTACAGTCCATGCAAAGATTCTGGCTAAATCTGTGCAATAATTTGAACTGCGTAAAGTGTAATTGAAATTTAAGCCAAATAAATTTCAAAAGATATTTTTGCCGGTTAATTTTTGTTACAATTATGCGGTAGGATACTTGCCAAAATTGTTCAATTGCGGTATAATATCTGTATTAAAATAAGAGTTTCGACAACAAGTGAAATTTGTCTTCGGGTGGAAGGTGTTTTTAAAAGGCAAGTTTCGTTAAAAGCCAAGATCTCAGATTTAGGCATATATAAAACAAACTGGTATATTATTTAGTGTTACTTTAAAATGTGAGGGGAAAACCTATGTTAAAAACTGCAACTGAATTGAAAAAGTCGAAACAAACTTTTAATGATGAATTTGAAAGCTATCTGAAAAAGCAACAACTTAAAACAACGTTTAACGGCTCAGAACTTGAAACTTTCTCTTGGTATAAAAAAGTTCTCGGGTTGATATAGTTCGATACATAGTTTTAAAGTATCGCATTAATATAATGGTCTTTTCCTCTCTGTATGGGGAGAGAGTTTAGTTGTTGTTGTATGAATAATGTTTGCTCACTATTTTCTGTTGTGAACTGCCGTCGCCTCTCCATCGACGGCCTTTTTCTTATGCGGCGGTTGCAGCGGTAACAGTGTTTGCTTCATTTTGTGTTGATGTCTTTATTTATACTCTAGATACAGTTTCTCTTATGTCGTGTAGATAATGCATCGTCCGCCAACGGAAACAGATTTCAGTGTATCGGGTTATATTCCCTCCCCACACAAAAAAAATCCCCTTTCATCAGGGGTATAAACAATAATAGGGGTTATAGTAAGTTAATAATAGGGTAAAATATAATATAATTTAGTTAAATTGTGATTCCTACGGATTTGAGTTGTTCCGTTAGTTTATTATTGTCTTTTTTGAGAGCCTGCCGGAAAAGAACATCGCCGATTGCACCTTTTTTTACATAATTAACTAATTTTTCGGTGAGTTCTTTAATCAATTCTGCAGGCTGCGCTAAAGTGCCGGATTTATTTTTTTCAGCAAGTGCGGTAAGTTCTGTCAAGACCTTTTGAGGTGTAACTTTTTGTGCGGTTAAGTTTGGCAGTAACAGCTTATGCAGGTGCGGATTTGCAAAAACAAATGCCTCTTCTACTGTTTTAAAATAAATCGGGCGGTTTATTACTTGTAACATAACTTTCCTTCACTTTGTCGTCGTCTACACACCGCTATAAATGAACCTGAACTTTTAGAATTGACTGAAAAGGGAAATATATTTACAAAAATTTACATATAACTGGAAAATTTAATATTTGAAAAGTGTTTACATAAAATGGAATATAGGCTAAAATACACGTATAACAGGAGAATAGATATGAATAATAACAAAATAATTATTACTGTATCAGGTGAGGATAAAGTCGGAATTGTTGCATTGGTTGCAGGAATTTTATCTGAATCCGGCGTTAATATTGAAGATATTAAACAAACACTTATGCAGGGACATTTTGTTATGTTTATGCTCTGTGATATTACTAATGCTTTATTGAGTTTTAAAGAGTTAAAGGAAAAACTTACCGAAGAATGTAACAAACTTGAAATGGAGGTCTGGGTGCAGAGAAAAGGTTTGTTTGATAAAATGCACTCAATTTAGTGTATTCTAAACGAGGAGTTTGGACCGAGCACCTTATCCTTAAGCCGTTTAAGGCTTTTGCCGTAAATGTAGCGCATTTCTTCTATTAAGTTTTCTTCAATATCTATCAGATACATATCGTGTACAATAAATTCTTTAATAAGAAAGACTACCTCCTGGTTCTTAGTCCAGATTATATTGGCATCTGCACTTTTGGTTGACGAAACATGTCCGATTATTCCTTCGCTTTCGTCAATGCATAAAATAATCATTCTTCCGCCTATAGAAAATTCGATTTCGCGAGCAAATGCGTGTTCAAATACCATCCCGAAATTGCTTTTAAAATTATCATATCCCACAATCCTGATTTCAACATTTCGATTGTATGCGTTTAATAATTCCTGTTCTAAAATTTTAAAATCGGATGACCAGACTTCAAGGTATATTTCTTTTTTTGCGTTTTGAATGACATCCAGCACTTTTGAATAAATATCTCCTCTGCCTGTAATATTTACAATAGGTTCAATGTAATTATCCTTGACCTGCGGGAGATTTTTTTCTAAGTAATCAATTGTTGACGTCATTTTTCGCTTGTAGCGTTTAGTAAGTTCCGCAGGTTTAATCGGAGTGTATTCAACAGGTTTTTTGTTTGTTGTTACAACAACGTGTTTCTGCTCTAACGCCTTTAGAGTGTCGTAAGTCCTTGATTGCGGAATATTTGCAAGTTTACTGACTTCATAACCCGTTGCGGGATAGCGTTTTAAAAGTGCAATATAAACCTTAGCTTCATAAGTATTTAATCCGATTTCCTTCAAACGTTCAATTATATCTGACATACATTAATACTACCAAATTTGAGTAGGATGTGCAAATAAAAACGGGTTTTATACAATAAAACCCGTTGATACTTTATCATAGATTATGACTGGCAGGTATTGTTTCCCCAATCCATAGTTTCAAGTTCTTTTTGCCGTTTTGCATGATTTTGCGCGGAAGTACGCTCTTCTACACCGGCAATTTCTTCGTTCATGTGTTTTATTAATTTTTTCCTGCCGATTGACAGATATAATCCGCAATCCAGAGGGTCTTTGAGTGGCTTGTTTTTTGTAAAAAAAAACATAGCTGCTGCTCCGGCTCCTGCGGCTGTGGTTAGAGTTAAAAGTTTCCAAATAAATTTCATAATTTACTCCTCTTTTGTATTCTTGCTTATCAGATAATCAGGTATCGGAATTTCTGTAAAATCCTGGTATTCTTCCACACTTACAGTATTTGGCGCTTGAGCAAAGTCCTCAAGTCCCCTTTCAAGAAGCTCCGGCTGCGATTTAACAAGCTTTTTGTCTGCCGATACTACATCCCGCCCCAGGGTGGACATTGAAATTCTTATAGCTGTTTCGCTTGGTGCGCCAAGTTTGTTTTGTGCCGCCTGTACTGCGTACCCTGTCCAGTCGTCAGGAAGTTCATCAATATAAGCGTACCCTTTTGATTCGTTAAGGCGTTTGTCAATTTGTGAATTGAGTATTTCCTTAACGTATTTTTTCTGTGATTCAAAATGACAGGTTTCAAATACCGTAGTGCCTATGATTTCTTCTGCTTCTCGTCCTTCTTTTTCTTTAAGTACTTGTGCTGCAAGCTGTAAGTGTTCGACTTCCATCATCAGGAATTCTTCCCAGATTTGTTTAAGTTTTGGATCAATCTCGTCTTTGTAGCACGTGTAGTAATTGCAGACTTCGGTAAATTCGTGTGTAACCCATTTTTCAAGCCAGGTTTCTGACGGGTCAATCAGTGTTTCGTACATTGTAACGTGTTCTTCTTCTACATCGCATATTTCAGCGTATGTGCGTCTAAGATCGTCATTTCCGTACATAAAACCGTGTTCGGCATAGAAATTGTGAGTTTGCTGTTCTGCTGATACGATTGTTAAAATATTTGCTTTGGTCTGCGGGTTTGTATTTGTTTTATCATAAGCTCTTCTTATCCGTATACCGTTACAGTTATGGTGGTTTTGGGTAGGACGTCCCAAAACTACATCAGTCATTCCATGTACAATGTCGTTCGGGTTAGTGCCTTCAGTAAGGTACGAGAACTGGGCATATCTGTATAAGTGGTCAAAATCTTCTAATAATCCAAAATCAAGTGTTTCTTTGACATATTCATCGGGTTCGTTTTGTGCCAGCCACGCGGTTAAATCAACTGCAACCTGTTCATAACCAAGAGTAGTATCCAGTACAGTCTGGTTTGCAGGGGCAAGCCAGTTAATGGTTGTTTGCTGCTGATCTTCAATCCTTCGGATTCTTGCGACAAGTTTTTTTGTTTCATTACAGTCAAACATCCGACAAAAAGCACGCTTGAAGGCCCATGCCTCAGTCTCTATACCATTCATTAAAATTTGTCTTGTTCTGGTGTAACAGTCAACTTCTTCACGCTTGTAGGGACGTTTGACAATGTCGTACCAGGTTCTCATCTGTTTATCAAAAGATATACCTTTTTCTTTTAACGGGTTAAAAGCCATAATTTTTCCTTTCTGTACTTTTGTACCTTCCCGTTATAAACTAAAAAAAATAGTATTCATTATCTGAATTGAGGAGGAATAATAACCGGATTGGATGTTTTTTAATTCCCAAATCGACTAACTATATAGTTAAGATAATATTAAAATCATAGGACATTTTATCTACTTCAAATACAGACTGTTCAATAAGGGATATACAAGTACTTTCAACGTTAATTCAGGTACTAAAACAATACAAAAAATCAGCAGTAGAAAATGATTTGAACCTAGTGTTCACTCAGAAGAACGGAAAACCTCTTGACGCAGATAACCTAATGAGCCGAAGGTATCGAAAAATATTAAAATTAGCAGGAGTAAAGCAGATAAGATTTCACGACTTGCGGCATACATACGCAAGTCTTTTAATATCAAAAGGTTTGAATTTCAAGTATATTCAAAAGCAAATGGGGCATTCGGCTTTTGAGGTTACTATGAATACTTATGCCCATCTTATGCCAGAAGTGTATGAGAAAAGCAAGTTAGCTATTGATGAGTTGATTTAATTGCTTTGTTCATCAATGGTATCTTTTATTTGCTGTATTTTATAGGGGATTACATAAACATATTCTATAATGATTTGCGTAAAATTTATCATTTCACTTACTATAGATGAATCATACTCAAAATCATCTCCATGTGCAGCACCATTTCCCAAAATTCTTAGAACATCCGATGCATCATTTATTATCGCAGGTTGTAAAGAACAACCAGTTCAGGAATATTTGACAGACAGTTCAGGAATTTTGGGACAGATAAATTTAGAAACTTA
>CALVDX010000005.1 GCA_944326425.1 Candidatus Gastranaerophilales bacterium | reverse complement strand
GCTGATTCGGTTGTAGTATATGCTTTGACAAACAAAGCCTTTTTCTGATCAGGCCGTATACGTGCAAGATTAGGACTTACTACAGCAACGAGAATTCCAATAAGTGCTAAGGCTATCAGAATCTCCACTAATGTAAAGCCTTTTTTTCGTCTCATAAAATTTTACCCCTCTTACATTCTAGACTCTTATGCTACAAAATATGCATTATGATGCATATAACGGCATAATTTGGAAAAACTTTAATAATTTGAGAGATATTTTTGCAAAAATTTACAAAGGTTTTAATAAAGTTATAAAAAACATTTTTAACAATACCGAAACAAGACGTTATACAGAATATTTGTAAATATAATCTTCACCGTCACGAATTGTATCAATTTGAGTATAACCGGATTTTTGCAAGATTTCATCAACTTCTGACTTATGATTATACGTTTCTATAACTATAACCGGTTTATGTTTATTAATTGTTTTTATCCCACCGTTTAAAACTTCAACCTCAGCACCTTCAACATCAATTTTTATTAAATCAATTTTTTCATTAAAACTCATAGAATCCAACGTTATAAGTTTAAACCTTCCGTCTGACTTAGGAAGAAATGATGTATTACCGATGTTTTGCAGATTGTAACATCTAACAACTGCATTCGTTTTTTCGCTATAAAAACCTATATTATATGGTATAACTGTTTTATTTAAACTGTTTAATTTAATATTTCGTGCTAAAATTTCATAAGTCGATTTCAAAGGCTCAAAAGCATAAACTTTTTTAGCATTTCTTTCAATAGCCCAATATACAGAATGGCTTCCAATATTCGCGCCAATATCAAGAATTACAGCATTATCAGGTAAATATTGATTTATAATGTCAAGTGCACCTTTATCCCAATAATTGTTAACCGTAACCATACAATTCTGAATACAATCCTCCGGATAATTCGGAAGCCAAAAACGCGCATTTCTAATTTGTATGACAGAGTCATTCATACTAAGCTTTCTTTTTATCTCCTTAATATCATAAGCAATTTTTTTTAAAATATTCTCTATTTCCATAATAAAACTCTCTTGTAAGTAAAATTTTATCAGTTCCATTGATTTAATCAACACCTTCCGATCAACCAACTTTTAGAATAATGTTGATGTATCATTAAGGGGAAAAGATAATTCTCATTTGGATATGATATAAATAACGGCCTGTTCTTGCGACTCGAGTCTGGCAAGACTAATACACTAATTACAACTTTATGTAAACTTGCCAATACATTTATTCACACATATAATTGAATGGAAACTGCCCGCAAGATTTTAATTTTTATAACTAATTTTATAATCCGCATTCACTATGGTATAATTCCGGTATTATGAAAAAGATTTTGTTAATATTAGGGATGATGTTGTTCTGCAGTACAGTTTATGCAGGTCAGGATTTAAGGTTTATTTATATAAACGGTTCAAATGTGAATGACGAAAAAATGTACAAGTGGTGGACTGAGAGTGTAGAAAAATTCCATCCGGTGCTTAAGAAAAAAATCGAAAAAGATAAAAAAATAAAACACTGGGTATTTAAAGACAACAATTTTACTGTAGAGGAAGAGCCTGTTTTGTTTTACTGGGGAGACAAAAGCAAGGCAGATTTGGACTTTGTACAGGAATCTCTCTTATCTTCAAAAAATTTAAGTTCTTTTCTTGCGTACAAATTCAGAGATGTGTTAACAAAGTTTCTTCACGATGCAATCTGGGTACAAAAGTCCCACAATATGCGTCCAATATTAAACGAACTTAATGAAATAGTTAAAAACGAATATTCACAGGGGCGGCAATCCGTACTGTTCGGATATTCAGCCGGAACATTCATTACTTTTCAATACCTGCTTAACAAAGTACGGTATATAGACTTGATTGACCTTGCAAAAATTTACAGTAAAGATGAAACAGCTATCAAGTTTATAGAAGAGCACCCGCGTCAAAAAACCTGTTTAAACGCACTTGAGGACAGCGGACTAGCCGTAGTATCGGCAGATGACAAGCTCGTATTTTTTAAAGACAGGAAACATTTTAAAGAAAGTTATGACAAACTGGATAAAACAACAGAACTTGTATGCGCGCCAAATGACAGCATAAAAGGAGTTATTAACTTTGCAAGCCCGTTAGTACTCTTCTATTCAGACATTTCAGATCCGAACGTTGAACTTACAAATTACAATAAGTACCTTTTAAAACACATTTTTGAGAATGACATGTTTACGCTTAATATCAATTACCGCGAAGACCCGCTTGGTTTTCCGGCTATAAAAAATGCAACTTATGAACAGCTTGAAAATAAAACCGGCGTAGATATTGAAGCACCCTCCGGAATGGTTTATGAAAACTCCGGTGTCTGGTCGGGACGCTCGTTTGCATTTGCACACACTTCGTATTATTCAGCCAGAAAAATTTTCCCGAGAGCACTTAGAAAAAACCTTATTAACGGTTACAGGCTGCAATACGACGAAGAATACCGCGCAAAAGAACTTAAAAAAATTGATAAAAAATATGAACAATTGTAACGTTTATTCCTAATTCAGGCAATTCTCCGGATTTATATGTTTTAAAGCCTTATGATTAAACTCGGAACCAGCGTTAAATTACCATATTCAATCTCACAAGGAAGTGTTGTAACACGGTTTAACAATGCCTGCAAATACAATAACGAGCTTTTTGAGCAGCTTAAACCGCAAATATCAAGCGGGCAAATACCTTTTCCCGGGATAACCTCCGCATTGAAAAAAATCACCGGCGGCAAGATTAATGTTCAGGTGTGCGAAAACTTTTTTCAAACCCCAAATAATCCGGCAAAAACAAGAATGCTTGTATCGGGTACTCCGGAGGGTAAAGAGTTAAGCAAATTTGAAATTCTGCTCCCGCCTATATACGAATATTCAGAATCTTTAGCGCCGGACAAATTACATATAGCCCTACACGAAACACGACATATTTTTGACCAGATTTTTGTGCCTAAAATAACCCGGCGCATGCTTAATATAAATGAAAACAAATCTTTAAACCCCAAAAATGTAATGGAATTTTATCATAAAAATATTTATACCCGAAAAACAGTAAAAACATCAGAAGTAGAGCAGAAACTTGACGATTTTCTTAACCCTTTGACAACCAAAAATAAAATTGACCTGCTTCAACTATTCCGGTATTTATTGACGACAGAAAAACACGCCTTTTCAGACGGCTTGAAGTTTCAAAGGAAAGCGGATAAAATTTTAGGCGGAATAACTGATAATGTTGTTAAAGGAAGTGAGTTCAATTTTGGGGCAAAAATCAAATTATTAGAAACAAAATTGAAAGAAGTATTAAACAAAGCCAGCACGGATAGAAATTCGTAATAATTACCCGCCTGTACTGCCCGGGTGTTTATTGAATTTGTATTTAAGGTTTTATTTAATATTCCTATAAAAAAGAAAGGAGCTTTTATGTTAGAAGAAAACAAACATACTGTTAAACATGCCATTATTACATTTATTGCAGCACTTTTAGGCGGGTTTTTAGCATTCTACGTAGTTATGGACATAACCCTTGCCAGAATGCTTGACCCGATGAGAGGGTTTAAAAAAGCTGAAAAAATGATTCAAAAGCAGGCAAGAGAGATGAAAAGAGTTGATAACGATATTTTTATGCCCGCACCAATGCCGCTGCATCATTCACTTATCAACATGGTAAAAGAAAATAATGCGTACAAGTTTATTATTGATCTTAAGCAGTTGAATAATAATGATAAAAACGTTGATGTTACAGTAAACGATGATACTGTCAATATCAAAGGGGTTGTAGACAAAACCAAAGGCAATAAAGATATGGTAATAGAGTTTTCACAAACTTTTGCACTCGGCGCCCCGATTGCTAAAGATAAAGTCACAAAAGAACAAAAAGGCGACAAATACATTATAACAGTACCTATTGAAACAGAGGATTAAGCAAGAGGAAAAGAAATGGGGCTTTTAATTAAGCCCCGTTTTTTCATACTTTACCATAAGATTTTGTATCTTTTCTTACCTAAAAGAATATACTATCCCGAAGTGTAATACAATTAGCCGCGGGCAAAAAATAGCCCGATTTTGTCACAAATCGTTACAAAAAGCCGGATATATGAACTCCTGGACTTTCTCATTACCGGACGCTGTAAAATTATAAATTATCCGTAAATATTCCGGACAAAGACCGGAATTTATTTGATTATATATTTAATGTTAGACAAAAAACATTGTATAGGATAAAATGAATTCGGGTAGTGCTAGCACACCTCCTCCGCACACGCAATTTTACGAGGGAATGAGACGGAAAGGAGGTGGGATAATGAGAATAAGCCAAATAATAAGAGCCGCAATCATAGCGGTGATTGCAGCCCTTAAAATTGTTCTTTTATTCTTATAGGGTACGAAGTGAAGCTCTAAGGAAGTCGCAATTTCTTAGGGCTTCCCCCTATGCTTACATTATTTACCATGTTCAGCCGTTTGTCAACCCCGCCTGCGGCAGTGGCGGCGTATTTATGAAACTAAATAAAGTATGCCGCATTAGACAAAAAACGTTGTATAGTGTAAAATAGTCAGGTAGGGCTTAGCACATACGCTAAATTCCGTCACACACAGTTCACGAAGAAATTGGACGGAAAGGAGGTAATTGCTATGGTTGACAAAGTAATAATGCTACTACTGGCATTCTCAATCGCAGTAATAGCATTAAACCTAAAACCGTAGGGTGCGAAGAAAGAGTCTTTGGTTATAAACATCTGCAAAGGCTCTCGCCCTACATATTTATTATTTACCATGTTCAGTCGTTTGTCAACCCCACCTGCGGCGCGCAATACTGCCCATATTTTATCGTGAGAGTACATAGCTCCCGATAGATAAAAATTATATTTTAGAGTTTTTGGCTCTTGTCCTGATATAATCAACTGTGTCTTTAACAAGTTCCGGATGCTTTTCTAACAGGTTTTGAATATCTTCAAGCATTGCATCCTCGTGTGCGGTTAGTTTTGTTTCAAAACTGAACAAATCTTTAGGGGTACAATTAAACACCTCGCAGAATTTTTGAATATTCTTTTCTGATGTAAACTTCTTGCCGCGTTCAATCTGAGAAATACCAATCAGCTTAAGCCCCATAATATCCGCAAGCCGCTGCTGCGTCCAGCCGTGTTTTTTTCGGAGTTCTGTAATCCTTGCGCCAAATAACTCTTTTAAAGCTCTCTCCATATTATCTTTCTATAAAACGGTTAAGCACGTCGCACAAAAGTTCCAATTCTTCAGTACTGCATGCCTGCAGGCGGGCAAACACTCTTTCGCGGCGTGCATCATCCGTAATATCCGCCCCGCTATCACCGGTAAGAAAAAGCTGGAACGGCTCAACCTCCAAAACATTACAGAGCCTTTCCATTTTGTCTAATGCTATAAAACTGCGCCCTGTTTCTATAGGGCTTATAATTTTATCTCCAATATCAGCCAATTCTGCTAATTGCTCTTGGGTATACCCCTTTTTCAATCTGTATTTTTTAACATTTTTACCAAAGATTTTTCTTATATCCATATCTAATTTATGTTATTATACTTTTTTCTCACTCTCCACTAATGAGTAATCGTAAAATATGAATATAGATTATAATTTGTTCCTTTACATAATGTAATAACTTAAAATATTAGGTATAACAGGGATGGAATTCACTGATAAGTAAGTTTAACCTAATAATATGGATATTAAAAAATGCTTAGGCAATAAAATTAGAAACCTAAGAAAACAACAGGATATGTCACAAGAGGCTCTAGCAGAAGCACTCGGGATTAGAATTCCATCTTTGAGTGCTCTGGAGAGGGGGCAATCTTTTGCATCATATAATACAATTGTAAATTTATGCAGTGTATTTCATATTCAGCCCAAAGAGTTATTTGATTTTGCAGATATTACACTTGACCTGGAACAACAAGAACTTATTTATGAAATAAACAGTATTTTACCAGAATTAGAAAAAGAAAAATTATATTATTTAAGTAAAATCGCAAGATTATTTACCAACAAAGAATAAAAACCATAATCTAATTATTCTGTAGAGACTATTGGTAATAGCCATGTTGGCTATTTACTTTTTATATTATTCCAATAGAATATATTTATAGTTGAAACTAAATAATTTAGATTATACCTTATGAAAAAATTAAATATAAAAAAACAGTCTTATAAAAACACACATAATAATTCTGTAACTTCAGATTACAAAAAACTAATAATGCTTAAAAAAGCTTTCTGTATTGGAGACGACAAAGAAATAAACCTGCAAATGCTGCTTGATGAAGCGCAGAATCAGGCTTTAAATGAAATCTACCTTATAAGATATCTGGTAAATACCGTACTCAACCTGCCTGAAGAAATACACCGCGAGAACAATATCCTGATTAATTTTTACAACTCTCCGGATAAATACAGAAAACAATACAGACACATTAAAAAGCTTTATCAGACCAATCCGGTATTTATGCGCACGGCAGGGAAAATCTGCTCTGAGCTTGATTTATTGACAGAAAACAACCGCCGGATAACAAACCTTGTACTTTATGCGCTGTGTTTTGAAGATATTACGGCAGAAATCAAATTAAACCCCGAAAATATTGTACTGAATCTCCACATACTTCAAAACCTGCTCTATAAATCCAAAAACGTCGATTTTAAAACACTTAGCGAAACCGAACAAAAAATAGTTCTCTATCTGGCTAACGGATACACTCCTGATGATATCATCAGTGAAAAAATTATCGCTGACACCGATGCAGAAAATCAATTATTAAGAACAATTATTTATAATCTTCTTCCCGTCCGGTGCAGGGTAAAATCCTTATGTCAGGCAATGGCAGTAATATTTATGGGCAGCCCGTACTTATGCAGTATTTCCGGAGCGCTGCAACTGCTGGAAAAATTGGACGAAAAAGGAGAATAAATTTTTTCATAAGGTACTAAAAATTAAATGTCGCTGTAAAAAATATTCCGGCCGTGGGTATCAAGCCCGCCGCTTGGCATCAGACCTTCGGCACGGGCATACTTACTGATTCTGTCCAGCCATTTTTTATCTTTACCAACCTCACCAAAATAATGATAATAAAGCTCTGCGCAAAGTGCACGCTCGCCGCCCTCTGCTTTAAAATTTTTAAACAAATTAAGCATAGAATTTACGCTTTCTTCGGGATGCACTAAAGATTTGCCTATATCGGTCAAACCCGGATGCGCAATCCCCATATACCCGTATTCCTGCTGCTTAAACAGAGTAACAAACTCCTTCATATCAATATATGCAGGCTGTAAGTCAAGTTTTGGTCTTGCAGCATTTGCAATCGCAGACACCTCAGAAAAAACTTTTTCCGTCTGTGGTGACAATACCATTTTGGCAGCCGCTTCCTCTTCTTTAACTCCGAGCAATTTAGCAGTAAATCTGTGAATTAAAGACTTATAGCGTTCCCATTCTCTTCCGTTTTCCTGAAATTTTACATGATTAACATACTCTTCTCTGGCTGTCAGATAGTGTATCAAATCCGGATTAATACCTTTTTCGGTAAACATCTTTTTGATTTCCGTGTTGTGTTCAAAAAGCTCGGCAAACATTACCCTGTAATAAACATAATCTCTCGCAAGCCAGTCAACATGAAGAATCCCTTTATCAATAGGTGCACAAATCATTTTGGCATCCTCATAAGTCAGCTTTGAAGCTATAAGAGGATTTACTTTAGCAACATGCTCCGCCGAACGCGCTATTATATCTGCGGCAAGCTGCGCTCTTGCCGCTTTTTTAGCGTCAAGAAATTTATTAAGCGCTTCGTCGTAAGGGTTTATACCGTGCAGCAGCATATGAACACCGACCGGTTTTTTAAGTTCACGCTGGAGCATTTTATCTTCAACAGTCAATTCGCACCCTAATACTACTCTCAGATTTCTATATTTATACGGGTCAGCTTTTATTATATTAACCGCCTCTTTGCACCCTTCAAGAGTATCATGATCAGTAATTGCTATAGTAAACGGCGCGTGTTTTGCTTTCATTTCCGGGTTTTTATTAATATTTGCAGCAATTTTATCCGCATACTCTGCAGATTGTTCCAAAAGCTCTGTAACACTCATACGTCCGTCAGAATGTGTGGTATGGACATGGAGGTTTGCACGATATTTCTGGCTTATTCTTCCGGACATATCGTATCCGTCTTTAACCTCCGTGATAAGGCTTGCCCCGGGAGAATAATGTTCCGGAGAATCGCTGAATTCTTTTATTAACGCTTTGTACTCTTCTCCGCCCACAATGGGACGAAGTGCAGCATAATCGGCTTCTTTGCCGCCGGCTGCTTTTATCAATTCTTTTCTGTACTGTACGTCTTTAGGGAACAGTTTCATTCCGCCTTTGAATAAATCAATCAGCTTAGTATTAAACCCGCCTTCAACCGCGCCTGTAAATTTTCTGCGCCCGCCATGATATGCCCAGAAAATACCTCCAATCAATAATGATGCAGCACCTGCTTCAAGGTAGGTTTTATTTTTAATAAAAAATTTTTTGCATCGCTCTGTCCTCTCCTCCCTTTTCCGTGAAGCAGGCTGAGCAGAACAATAAGATATATTCATATTTTTTAGCGGTGTTACTCTCAAAACTTTTCCCTATTTTATAAGTGCTTTTATCAAAGGTTCAAACAAATCTTTTCCGGTTCTTGAAAAATATTGCGGGAACTCATCGGTAAAATTAGTATTATTAGAACAAGCCGACTCTATAAGCGTTTTTACCATACGATACTGTTTATCCACATCCCACGTATCAAAATCCTTTTCCAGCTCCATACGTGCTAAACGTTTAGGCTTTTTATCCCCCCTGTTTTTCAGTGCTTTTAACTGTGATAAGTTTGTTAAATTAAACGTTACACTGTCACGCAAATCAAAATAATTCATTTTGCCAAATTTAGTAAAATACACACCCTCCCTGAGGGTTTCAATTACAAATCCGATATTCTTCATTGCCTCTTTGTTTGGCGCTATAAATTCATTATCCCCATAAACTCCGTACGGAAATTGTTTGCATAATTCAATATAAAATTTATTTGCCGCTACATAATCCTCTGTATACGTATTTTGAAGCTCTTTCAGCTGTTCGTAACGCGGAGTATCTTTCTCCAGATATAGTGGAACTCCAAAAGGATCAACAATAGCATCAAGCCAGTACCGTTTCTTCTCTCTCAAATTGAAATTCTGACATTTTTCATCGGCTTTTGTCAAGAGTGCTTTAAACTGTGCCTCAGTGTACACCTGCGGAAATGCTGCCGCATCATGATTGTAGCTTAAGATTCTTTGATCTGTATAATCCCACAATTTCCACTTAAAGTCTCTCACGGCATAAGAATCGTATTTAATATCCCCGTAACCTTTTATAATTACATACGCTTTATCAAGGTCACTGCCCGGAAGTGCTTTATGGCGTCCTACCGAACATATCCCGTCATATCCGGCCTGAATAACATCAAACCGTCTGGAATTAGTACTGCCGTTAAGTTTCTCCGTAACTTTCATTAAAGTTTGTACAAACTCTATTTTAATCTTTTCGGAAACTTCTTTTAAATTCGGAAAGCCCGTGAGTTTTTTATAATAGTTTATAAACTCTTTCTTTTCTGTCTCTCCCCCAACCCTGTTCAAAAAGGACAGATTTTGTTTTCTGACAGCCAGATTTTTTGCAAAGTCCAGCTTGTCATCACCGATATCAAGATAATTACCAAGCTTAAATTTTTCAAAGACTTTTATTGCCTCTTTAGCAGTAAGCGAACCTTTTTCAGGAACACCTAATAAAGACAAATCTAATTTGTAAGGTGCACCGCGAAAATTAACAGGTGAATTAATAACAGGAACATACCCGTCCGCAGCCCGTACCGCCCCTGCCGATACAGCACCGGTTTTCTTCCTGAAATTCAAATTATTACGATACACATTTCGTGCACAAACACCTGCGGGATTTATCATCAACATCAGTTACACCATTAGTTACGATTATATTAAACCACTAAATATATTTTTTTGCTATTCCCTAAATATTTATTTACATAAATTAACCTTTTTTTACTACACAGTAATTATTCAGCAATACCGGGTATTATAATAATATCCCTTGAAGGGTATATTAATTTTTGTAACAATTTCATAAAAAATGCCTCTAAACTAGCAAAAAAATTTTAGTTTTCGGTTTATATCAAACGGGGGTAGTCAAGTCTCTCAAAAAAATGTATAATGCTTTAGTGCTATAAGAGGTAATAAACATGAGTGAATTAAACGGAACAAATTTAAATAATTTTAATCCTATTGGCAACAAAAATATTTTGCCAAAGTCACCTGATGTAAAACCGATGGCAGAAGAACCTAAAGCTGAACCGGATAAAATAAATGACTTTTCTAACCCGCATGCGGAAATTATCGGGCGTTCCATGCTTTCTGTCGAACACGACAGCACCAAGAATGACCTTGATGCACTGCTGGAAAACCCGCAGATTGCGGAAAATTCAAATAAACTCTTTGAATTTGCTTACGAACAGGCGCTCCAAACAGGAGAAGCAAACCCCTACGAAGAAGCGGCATCATTCTCTACCACACAAATGTAATTAAACTGCTGAATATTTCGTATAAATTATTCAAACAGAAACGGGGCAAAAGCCCCGCTTTTTGTTACAAATTAGAATCCTTTATACAAACCCTCCAGATTAATAAAGTTTTTCTGTGCATTAGCGTCTAATTCCCGCACAAATTCATTTGCTTTAACCTGACGATTTGTCAAATAGCCAAGATTTGGATTATACCAGGCTACGCCATTATAAATCCCTATTTGAGGATAATCAGGATATTCTTTTGCGTCCAGCGAAAAGCGTTCCCGTTCCTTTGCTGCTGTCTCATCAAATACAGTCACCCTGCCTCTTGCATTGTTAGCATACAATTTACTTCCGCCAATGCTCCTTTCAAGGTAATTTTGACCATCATTATAGTATTGTCTTGAAATATGTTCTTTACGGATTGAGCCGTCAGGATTTTGCCAATTATCATAGGATTTCACATAGTCTACCTGGGTATAATTTCCTTTTTTAGCAACAATATAAGGTGCATCATTGCCAACCTGTTTCATATAAATCATATCGGCTTTTCCGCCGTAAATCCATTCTTTATGAAGCGAACCTAAATCCTGCGTTTTTACAAGAACTTTACCGGACTCTGGGTCGGTAAATACTCTTTCCATCGTACCGTCCGCAAGTTTGGTTTCTTTTACCGCAAGTTCGTTAATATCTCTGTTAAGCGCCTTTGAGATATTAATTCTCGGTTGTTTTGCTTTTAACTCTACGGCTGCTTTCTCTGCAGCTTCTTTTGCCGCAAGTGCTTCAGCTTCAGCCTTCTTCGCCGCATCTATAACGGCTTGTTCTTTTGCCTGAACAGTTCTTGTATAATTGGTAGATGCACCGTCGGCAAATTGGTGATAATTATCCCGTCTGTCAAGTGAATGTTTGATATATCTGCTTTCGTCAGGATTTTTAAGCATATCAGAAGCAGAATTATTCAACGGATATTCATCATAAACCCTGTCCTGTACGGCTTTGTGGTTAATATGTGTTTCATTGCCTACATTTTTGTGATAAGTGAGTTCTTTGTGTTCAAGTCCTGTTTTCGGATTATACTCTTTAGTAAGTTTTGTCTCAACAGAATGACACCAGTATTTGGTATCTTTCTTTTCTATGGTTATTTTACCACCGCCCCAGATACCGCCGCCGTTTTCTCGGGTAATAGTCTTTGTTCGCCACAGGGGGTTATCGCCGCCTGTAATTGTCATTTTGGTTGTACCATCCGGCATTCTTTCAAGAGTAGCAAGAGCGTCTTGGCCGTTTCGGGTAATTTCTCTTTCCATTTTCACAATTCCGGTTGAGGAGTCTGTCATAACCCTTGTCATACGCTGCGGCGCCTGTGACACCTGACGTACTGTCTGCTTTGAATACCTGCTCAAAAATGTTTTCATTAATCCTAATCCGGCTCTAAGTCCCATAATTAGTTCCCCTTAATATTATTCCCTTATTAATACTAAGTCAAAAGTATAAATAAATTTGCTATTCATTTTAAAACCTTTTTACAAATCTTAATATCCCTAAGAAGCAATTGGACTCAAAACCGTACTTTTTATATATTTCCGGCCGCTGTATATACGCAAAGCATGATTAATACTAAATTTTAAGTCATCTATAGTATTGACACCCGTTTTTTTTTATGGTATAAAAGGTGTGGGGTAAATGTATATTTTTGAGTCTTGCACACTTGCAAGACTTTCCTTTTGTTTACTTGTATATTGCGCTTCCCCGTGTATAATATTCCTTGATGTACAGGAGGTATTTTTATGATTAATGTTGCTGTATGCGGTTCGTCCGGCAAAATGGGAAAAGAAGTCGTTAAGGCCGTATCCAATGCCGAAAACCTTAACCTCACGGCTAAAATAGATATAAACGGCGGCGATTTTACAACAATCAAAGATGCAAAAGCAGCCATGCCTATTGATGTTCTGGTTGATTTTACCCAGCCTAAATCAATTTATGAAAACGCTCTTTTCTGTCTGAATAACGGCATTAGACCGGTTATCGGCACAACAGGCTTGAAAGACGGGGAAATCACAGAACTTGAAAAGCTTACCAAATCAAAAAATACCGGATGCCTAATCGCGCCTAATTTTTCTACAGGCGCAGTATTAATGATGATGTTTGCCAAAAAAGCGGCAGAATACTTTGATAACGCAGAAATCATAGAACTGCACCACAATCAGAAAAAAGACGCACCGTCAGGCACTGCAATAAAGACAGCACTTATGATGTCAGAATCAAAAAAATGTTTCACAACCGGCAACTGTCCGGAAACAGAAACCATAAAAGGTGCAAGGGGCGGAGAGTCTTACGCAAATATTCATATACATTCTGTCAGAATGCCGGGTTATATTGCTTCGCAGGAAGTAATTTTCGGAGAAGAAGGACAAATCTTTAAACTCCGCCATGACTCAATGAACAGAGAATGTTACATGAAAGGTGTTTTACTTGCAATTAATTATATTAGCAATCATAATGAATTTATCTACGGGCTCGAAAAAATAATGTAAAAAGTATGAAAGGAAATAAAATGCAAAAACCAAACATAGCAATACTGGGCGCAACAGGTGTTGTAGGAAGAGAAATCTTAAAGATTTCCGAAGAATTAAACGTACAATTTAATGAAATAAAGTTTTTATCCTCAGCTAAAAGCGCGGGAACAAAAATCGAGTTTAAAGGCAAAACCTACACCGTAGAAGAAGCAACACCGGATTCATTCAACAATGTAGATATTGTTATGGCATCAGCAGGCGGTTCGACAAGTCAGAAATTTGCCCCCGAAATAGTTAAACGCGGCGGGCTTATTATAGATAATTCAAGCGCTTTCCGTATGGACAAAGATGTTCCGCTGGTTATTGCTAACGTTAACGATGACGACCTCAAACTCCACAAAGGAATAATTGCAAACCCTAACTGCTCAACGTCACAACTGATGCTTGTTTTAAAACCGCTGCACGACCGGTTTACAATCAAAAGGCTAATTGTATCAACCTATCAGGCAGTAAGCGGGGCAGGACTTGCAGCAATTAACGAGCTTACCGAAAACACAAAAGCAAAACTTGAAGGAAAAGAATTTGAAAATAAATGTTTCAAAAAACCGATTGCTTTCAACGTAATCCCGCAAATTGATGTTTTCACAGACAACGGCTACACCAAAGAAGAAATGAAAGTTGTAAACGAAACAAAGAAGATTCTTCACCTGCCTGCAGACCTCCCCATTTCCTGTACCGCAGCGCGGGTTCCGGTTTACAACGGCCACTCCGAAGCCGTAGACATTGAATTTGAAAAAGAGGTTACACCGGATATGGTTAGAGAAATTCTCAAAAACAGTTTCGGGGTCAAGGTCATAGACAATCCTTCAAACTTTGAATATCCGACAACGTATGATGCAAGCGGTGTTGATCCGGTATTTGCCGGCAGAATAAGAAAAAATCTTGCATTCAATAACGGGATTTCACTCTGGTGCGTTGCAGACAACCTGCGCATCGGAGCAGCGTTGAATACAGTAAGAATATGTAACAAAGTTATCGAAATGAACCTCTGGGGCAAGCGGGGGTAAATGTATTCTGCCGCGTTGGAATAACAACTCCTAGATTAGCGCAAGGGTGGGGTAAGGGTAAATAATTCCCCCCCCACGCAAGAGAGACAAATTTGACAGGGTATTAATTTTCACCCCTCGCCCTGTGGGAGGCGGATTTTCGGTAGGGCGATGCCGAGCGCAAGCGAGCAAGCCCGTAAGGTGTCTGGAAATGTGGAATTTTCCGACACCCCGAATAATCCAAGACAGGGACGGGGGTGAGAGAACTACAAAACACCCGAATAATCCAGAACAATGTGCAAATTTTTCTCCCCCCGCCATAAGAAAGAACCCCCGCAGGGGCAGGGTGATAATACTAATCCCCTCGCCCGACGGGAGAGACCCCGCAGGGGGCAGGGACGGGGGTGAGGGGACAGCCGCAAAGAGCAAAATAAAGGAAACAAACCATGCCGGAAATCTTATACGACACAAAATTCTTACAACTTAAATCTGCGAAATCCCCGAGCGGGAAAGACTGGGTTTACGCACACCGCCCGAATGCCGATAATGTTGTAATAATTGTGCCATTGATAACAAACGGAGACAAAAAACAAATATTATTTATCAAAGAGCTTCGCCCGCCATTATACGCAGAGAACAGAAGCAAATACAACATCGGGCTTCCGGCAGGGCTTGTAGGAGACGAACGAAAAGGAGAAAGTACACTTGATGCTGTTAAAGCAGAACTGCTTGAAGAAACCGGATTTGTTGCAGACAGGATAGAAATAGCAGCACAAAATATTTCCAGTTCTGCAGGCTGTACATCAGAAACTTCTACCATTGCAATAGCAACCATTACAAACCCTGTTCCAGTTCAGGAACCGATATCCGACGGCGGAATTCTTGTTGACCGCATAATTGTTGACCTTGATAAAATCCCGCAATTTCTTAAAGAAGAACAGGATAAAGGAAACTCTATATCCGGTCAAACACTTGCAGGCTTATACTTTGTATTATTAAGGAAATAAAAACAGGCGGCAGGTAATACCGCCGTCCGTCAAAAGAATTATTTTACTTACATGTCATTTTTTATAAACAAAAACGGCGTCACTTTTCTCCTTAAAGGTCTTTCCAAAACCGGCTTATCAGACTCCTGTTTTTTTAATTCTTCAAGTTCTTTTTTAAGTTGAGTTAATGTATTTTGACAATCCTCCATCATTCTTTCAATATCGGCTTTATCATTTTCAGTCAATCCGTCTGAGTTCAGAAGAAGTGTATAGTAAGACATACGCCCGTTATGGTAAGCCGTCCAGTATTCAATACGTGTTCTGTCATCATCAAAAGATTTAGTTGTTTTAAACAAATCCGCGTACATATTTAATTCTTCAGACAGCTCAAGCCAATTAACACCGCTGGAATCTTTCTCATAATTTTCTGCTGCAACAAGTTCCATACGAATGATTGACTGTTTATTAGTCCAGTACTCTTTCAATTCATCCGTAATATCACTGCAGTTTAATAAACGGTCAATGTACTCAAGCGCAAGTTCTTTTTCTTCTATAGTTGAAGTGCTGTCCGGAAGATTAGCCTGCATTTCGGCAAACACATCTGCAAATTTTTCACCGCTGCCTGCTTTGTCCATATTTTTAATATTTTCAATTTCCTGTTGTATTACAGCTTTCTTTTTAGTCCAGTATTCTTTTAATTCATCCGTAATATCACTGCAGTTTAATAAACGGTCAATGTACTCAAGCGCAAGTTCCTTTTCTTCTATGGTTGTTGTTTGCGACGGCACATTTGCTATCATTTCATTCATTACATCCATAAAACTCTCTCCCGCTTGCGAAGCAGATGAGGAATTATTTGTATTTTGAGAAGCTTTAATCCCTTGAATTTCCTGTTCAATAACCTCTCTTTGTTTAGTCCAAAACTCTTTTGCATCCTCAGGAATATCCTCACAGGCCAGCAGTCTGTCAATATATTCTATAGCCAGTTCTTTTTCTTCAATAGTAGTTGTTCTGTCCGGAAGATTTGCAGACATTTCATTACGAACGTCCCAAAATTTTTCCGAGCCTGTTTTAGGAGTTTCATTATTATTTTCATTAGGAATAACCACAGGCTGCTCAAGATTTTTAACAGGAATAAATTTTCTTAATTTAAGGGATGAATTGATGGGTAAATTGTTGTTGAATAAAATCATGTCTTTCTCCTTTTTTCTCTTTTTTCGTAGTAATTTTTTTAACGACAATTTTGGAGAAAACTTTAGCCCACCCCACCACATCATATCATATCATATCATATCATATCATATAGGGGATTATAATTTGGTTTCAGCCCCATGTAAATTCATATTTACATTTTGTTACATTCTGCTTTTTGTAACAAAATCGTTACATAAAAGATGCACATTCCTGCAATTATTCCTCAAAATTACGTGAATAGTTTTTATACATGTTTGCACACTATTCAATACGCATAAGTAATATTATTCGCCAAGCGCGGCAAACATTACGGTAATTTCATTTATTAATTCTTCATTTTCTGCTTTATAAGCGTAGGTAAGAGCTTTTTTAAGCAATGAAGCAGATTTTGATTTATTTTTAAATTCCATCATAAGTTTTGCTGCTGACTTGTAATTTTGAGCAAGTTCTTCATAATCACCGGCCTTTGTATAATTATTAACTGCCTCAGCATAATATTTGAGAGCCGTGTCAGCAAAGTTGAAATGACTGTATGCGTCGGCCGTAGAACTCGAAACAAAACCTTTTGTTCTGGCATCATTTGTGGAGGCAATCACTGCCTTTGCTTCTTCATAGAATTCAAAACACTGCTTATCATATTTGTCGGTTAAAAGATTCCCTATTTTGGCAAGTGTTGTTGACTGTGTAACAATATCATCGGTCTCACCGGCATAAGACACGGACACAAGATAATGATCAATTGCCGGTTCTACCTGATTAACATCATCATAAATCTTTGCCATAGAAAGATGCGCCTGTGTTCTGACTTCATTGTCAGTTGTATAATTAAGCGAGTTTCTATAACTGTTCAGAGCCTGAACATAGTAATCATTGTCATCATAAATTTTACCTACTTCAAGACAAATACGTGATTGTGTTTCATAATCTTTAAGTTCTTCAGCCCTGTAGAATGCTTCTTTAAAGATTTGCATAGCCATTTTGGGATTATCTTCGTAAGCATGTTTTTTAGCTTCAATAAAAAGAGATTTCAGTCTTGTATCCTGAGGTATAACAGTAATATGGGGTTTACGGACAAAAGTTTTCTGAATACTCTCTTCTACGGACTCGCTTGTATCAAACAGATCCGGTTCTTCTTCCGGTGCTACACCTACAGGTTCATAATCCCCGATAGGAACATTCTCATCATCAGCTTGTTCTACAGGTTCATGAACAGGTTCGTGCGATGTTGGCTGCGCCGGCTGTTTAGGTTGGGGTTTTGGTTGATTTTGCGGAAATCTTACCAGGAAGGATTCATTTATTTCACTTTCATCAAAACTATAATTAATTTGTTGTAAAAACAAAGCTTCGAGCCAGTTTTGTACAACCTTGGATTCTTTTTTAAGGGTATCTGTTATATACTTGTCCAGAATTTGTGCCGCACTTCTAAGATTATTTTGCACTATAGGCACGTTAGGATTCGGGCGCTTAACGTGCATTTCGACAAGCTGCAAATACTCTTCAACCTGCTCTTCAAGTTCCGGCGGAGTTGCTATAGCCTTTATTGTATTTCTAAAATCTCTTAAAATCTGCGCAATATTAACACGATTGCTGCGCCTTTGCGGCTGCGGCGCAGGCTGGTTAACATTATTGTTGACAGGAACATACCCCGGCATCGGTCTTTGCGGCGGCGGAGTCATACGCGGCTGCGGTGCTGAAGGATAATTTGGGCGCTGGTATGGTGTATAACCTACAGGATATGGATTTCTCGCTCCCTGATTACCCTGGTACCGGCCGTTCATTTGCTGCTGTTGTGCAATGTGCTGGCTTGCACGTCCGCGAACGATTACATTATCATCATGATTACGATTTTGCTGCTGATGCTGCCCGCCATTCTCCGGACGCTGGTTAGTTTCACCATCGTCTGCTTTTTTTAGTCCGTTCTGGTTATTTAAATACGGGCGCTGTCTTACTGTATTTAATGTGTTTAACAAAATCAACCGTCCTTCCTGCCTATTTATCGACCATTATTTTTTTTTCTTTAACGAGTAAGGCAAAAATCATACAAAAGTATGAGGTTGATATTTATTTAATGAAAAAATCCCGAAAGTCATGCAAGAATACTGTTAAAAGCCAAACCTAGACCCCGACCCTATTGCAGAAATCGTATACCGGACAATGCGCACAATCGGGTTTTACGGGTTTACATACATTTTGACCGTGGGTTACAAGAATAGTATTTATTAAAAGCCAATATTTTTCAGGCAGTTTTTCCCTCAGAGCAAATTCCGTTTCTTCCGGATTTTTAGTTTTAATATACCCGAGGCGGTTACAAATCCTGTGAACATGAACATCTACACAGATTGCCGGTTTATTAAAGCCCAGAGCAAGAACAAGGTTTGCGGTTTTACGACCTACTCCGTTAAATTTTATAAGCTCTTCAATCTCATCGGGGACCTTGGAATCCATCTGTTCATAAAGAATTTTGGAAAGTTCCTGAATTTGTTTTGCTTTATTGGCATAAAAACCTACAGGATAAATCGCTTTTTCAAGTTCCTTAACATCACATTTTGCAAACGCTTCCGGTGTTCTGCCGATTGCCAGCATCCTTAAAGTTGCAGGATAAGTGGTCTTATCATTTGTCCTCAGACTCAAAATACACGCTATAAGCACCAGATAAGGATCTTTAAATCCTGCCATCAATTTTACAAAATCGCTCTTAGGCTGGTCTGCATTTTCTAAAGCCCTTATAACCTTGTCTATCAAAACCTTTTTCATAAAGGAATTTTAGCATAAAAAGTTTCTACCTAAAACTCACATCCACAACTATCCGGCTTATAATACTCCTCTCCGGCCGGCGGGATACCCCGCCGGCCCTTATTTACCCTAGTCTGCATAGCAGTTTAGCAATCCGCTTACTCTCATTTTATTTAACGCACGCGCTTCTGTTTGCCTGATACACTCTTTTGTAACCCCGAACATTTTTCCGATTTCTTCAAGGGTTTTTCTTGCAGAATTTTCAAGCCCGAAACGCATCCTTAAAACGTCCTGTTCACGCTCTTTTAATGTAGAAATCACAACATGCAAATCGTGTTTTAAACGTTCATACTCAATATTACTTTCAAGATTTGAATTCTCATCCTTTAATATTTCAGAAAGACTCATTTCACTGCCGTCCTTGCCGTCAATACTGCTTTCTAAAGAAAGACTTGCATTATAAGCTGAAAGATAAGCAACAATTTTTTCAGGCTCAATATTCATTTTCCGTGCAACATCTTCTGTTTTGACCTGACAATCATACGCACGTTCCATATCAGCCTTGATTTTAGAGTATTTTGAAAGTGTTTCCTGAACGTATACGGGAATTTTCATGCAGTACGCCTGTTCAGATATTGCTTTAAACATAGCCTGCTTAATCCACCATCCTGCGTAGGTTGCAAATCTGTATCCCAAATCCGGATTAAATTTTTCTACCGCAACCATAAGCCCGAGATTTCCTTCCTGAATAAGGTCAACATAAGGAATCTTAGCAATATGAATACTTTTCTTGGCAATTGCAAATACCAGTTTAAGATTGGCATTAACAAGAATTTTTTTAGCTTCCTTGTCACCGGCTTTGATTCTTGCGGTGATTTCCGCCTCTTCTTTGGCGGTAAGTGATTTGTAAGAATAAGCACGTTTAATATAGCGAGCAAATTCACTCTCCGGGAGGACTGCTGTAAATGATTTGTTTTTAAACGGAGAAGTTAAAAATCCGATTTCATTTTGTTCTGTTTTGAGTGTTTTAAAAGTGTTTTGTGATTTGCGGGGAAAATGATTTGTCATAATATTAAACTCCTATTTTTTCATTGCAAACTAAGCCTCAAAGAGGGTTTCCGTATCTTGCTTACAGAATCTCCGCGGCGTTGTTGATGATACACGTTGATATAACCTTTATATCTTTAATATATCATATCGTGTATATAAATTCAACCCTTTTGTTAAGAAAGATTAAGCAAAAGTCCATTTTTTTTAAATTATTGTTACAAAAATTAATAAAACAGAAAGGAATCTTACTTTACATATATTTATGTTTTATTGACACAGTTGTTTGTTGAGACGAAAATGTTTATTGAAAATAATTATCACAAAACGTAAGGCGAAGAAATGAAAGTTGAAAAAATAAACGGATTATCACCAGAATGCAGACCAAGAAAAATGGATTTTATTAAATACAGCAATAAATCCTATACATCCAATCCGGTTGTTAAGGCAGATGACTGCTTTACAAAATCATTAAACAGAGAAAACAGCCTTATGTCACTCAATTTTCTTGCATAAAAAGGATTAAGGAGAAATATGGAACAGTACACTACAACCCTCAAAATAGAGAGGCTTGCACATAACAAGTTTTTACCCGAATACAAAACAGAAGGCGCTGCCGGTATGGATTTGTGCGCTGCAATTGATGAACCGGTTACATTACAGCCGTTAGAAAGAAAACTTATTCCCACAGGGATTAAAATAGAACTTGAACACGGGTTTGAAGCACAGGTAAGACCGCGTTCCGGTATGAGTATTAAACATGGCATCACGCTTATCAACTGCGTTGGTACCATTGATGAGGACTACCGCGGCGAAGTTTGTGTTCCTATTGTGAACATAAGCAACGAAGCTTACACAATCCAGCCGCAGGAAAGGATTGCACAAATGGTTATTGCAAAAACCGAACGCGCCAAAATAGAAGTTCTTGCAGAATTAACAGGAACAGCACGCGGCGCCGGCGGATTCGGCTCAACGGGAAAATAAAAGAGATAATAAACAAACAATAAAAACGCTCTTTATAAAAAGAGCGTTTTTATTTTGGCATTTTGTCCGATCCGTGCAATTTACCTGTCGTTTTATTTGTATTATCATTTGGTAGTTTACAAGCTTTATCCGGATTAGTAAATCTACACTTGCAGAGCTCATAATATTTCAAATTATTTATTACGCATTATATTTATTTAGACCAATGATATATTTCATTAAATTTAAAAAAATCTTTCGGTTGTATTTTCAAACACTCTAATAATTTAATAATCATCTTATTACTTATTTGTCTTTCTCCACATTCAATATGTCCAATGTATTTATAATTTTTGGAGAGCATCTCTGAAAGTTGTTCTTGAGTATATCCTGCACTCTTACGATATTTTCTTATTTGTGCACCTATATTCTGATAATAATACTCTTCAAAACTTGACATAGTAGTATTATATTTGTATGCTTATTAAGCACCACTACTATATAGGCACTATTTTGATTGAAGTTTTACCGGAGATACGAAAATGGAAGACTTAATAAACGAATACCAGCTAAAATTAAAAGAGATACGCAGCTGCATTGTTGTGTTACAGCAAGCAATTCAAAATGAAAATAAAGAAGTCGATTATTCTGATGTAGATAATTATTTAGAAATAATCTTAGAAAAAATAAATAAAATTATTAAAGATTTTAATGTTGTTAAAACTCAAATAATTTATTCAATGGGACTTCAAGAAGAGCAGAAATCTGAATAAGTTTTTTCAAACTTATATATCTTTCAACACGCTCAACATGACCTACAAATTTCGAATTAGCGTTTAGCAGTTCAGAGAGTTTTTCTTGCGACAAACCTTTTGCTTCACGATATTTTCTTATATTCTTACCGAGATTTATGTATACTTCTTTTTCAAAATCCATAATTATTATGGTATTTTATATACTTTTATGTCACCACTGCTGTATAAGCACCATCACGGGTATTGGTATCACATTTATTAATTGCTAAAATATCTTTATAAACTTTTTTACACCAAACATCATACTTTTTTCTCTTGTGCCCAACTTATAATCCTTATTTAAGCGTAGGAATACATTTATCCCCGCCCATCTACGCTCAGCCTGTGGTCTTTATTCCAGCATAGAAATACATTTACCCCTACCCCTACCGCTACACAAAACTTAACAATTATTAATTTATGATTAAGTTTTACTTGATTTATTCAAAATCCCATTAAAATAATAATGTAATAAATCGGAGTTTAAATTTATGATAGATTTTAATCGTTTCACCAACTACAGCCAGGAAATAATCTTTGGCGCATCTGCAAAGATGAATTATTACAAAAACCCCGAAATCCAGCCTGAGCATATTATGCTCACAATGATTGAGGATACCGGTATAAGCAAAGATTATTTGACTGAATTAAAACTGCTTAATCAGGACTTTATAAACGCAATTGTCTCAAAAATAAAAACTTACCCGGTATTATCCAACCCGCAGAACCCGCAGCAATTGTTTGTATCAACACAGACAAACAGACTGCTTGAAATTGCAGATAGTATCGCAAAAGAGTCAGGCGATGAGTTTATCGGGATTGAAAGCATTTTGCTTGCGATGACAAAGCTTGACGGAAGCGGCATTCAGGAAATATTAACACGATTCAGAGTGAATGAAGCTTCAGTAAAAAATGTTATTAAGAAAATAAAAGGAAACAAAAAAGTGGACAGTAAAAACGCAGAAGAAAATATGAAGGCGCTTGAAAAATATTCAACCGACCTTACGGAACTTGCCCGCAAAGGAAAATTGGATCCTGTCATCGGGCGTGATGAAGAAATAAGAAGAATCATACAGGTTCTTAACCGCAGAACTAAAAACAACCCTGTACTAATCGGTGAGCCCGGTGTAGGTAAAACCGCTATAGTAGAAGGACTTGCACAAAGGATTATCAGGGGCGATGTTCCTGAAAGCCTTAAAGACGTTAAACTTGTATCGCTTGATATGGGCGCACTTGTTGCAGGTGCTAAGTTTCGCGGAGAGTTTGAAGAACGTTTAAAAGCGGTATTAAAAGATGTTGAAGAATCAAACGGCGACATCGTAATGTTTATCGATGAACTTCACACGGTTGTCGGCGCGGGTTCAACCGACGGAGCAATGGATGCAGGCAACCTCTTAAAACCGATGCTTGCAAGAGGTGTCCTACGTACAATCGGCGCCACGACAATTAATGAATATCGCAAGTATATCGAAAAAGATCCGGCTCTTGAAAGAAGATTTCAGCCGGTAATGGTAGATGAACCTTCGGTTGAAGATACAATAAGTATTTTAAGAGGGTTAAAGGAAAAATATGAAGTTCACCACGGAATAAGAATTCTTGATGAAGCGCTTATTCAGGCAGCAAAACTTTCTGACAGATATATTACAGACCGGTTTTTGCCGGATAAAGCAATTGACCTTATTGATGAAGCCGCATCATCATTAAGAATTGAAATCGACTCAATGCCGGAAGAAATTGACTCAATGTTAAGACAAAAAATCCAGCTTGAAATCGAACGTGAGGCGCTTAAAAAAGAAACAAGCGAAGAATGCATTGCAAAAGTTGAAAAAATCAGTAAAGAAATCACAGAACTTGAAGGCAAAATTGCAGAAATGAAAACGCAGTGGGAGGCCGAAAAGAATTCTATTATTGGCGAAGCCGCAATAAAAGACGAAATAGACAAAGTTAAAAATAAGATTGCAGAAGCCGAAAGAAATACAGATTTACAAACAGCCGCAGAACTTAAGTACGGCACACTCCTTGAATTGGAAAAGAAACTTAAATCAATCCAGAACAAAGAAAAAACAGAAAACAAACTGTTAAAAGAACAAATCGATGGCGGCGATATTGCGGCAGTTGTAAGCAAATGGACAGGGATACCTGTTACAAAGCTTGTTGAAAGCGAAATGCAAAAACTTCTCAACATGGAAGATGTATTGCACAAACGTTTAATAGGTCAGGATGAGGCAGTAGACATTGTATCTGACGCAATAAGACGTGCAAGAAGCGGTTTGAAAGACCCGAAACGTCCGATTGGTACATTTATTTTCTTAGGGCCCACGGGGGTTGGTAAAACAGAACTTGCAAAAGCGCTTGCCGAATTCCTGTTTAATGACGAAGATTCAATCATACGTATAGATATGAGTGAGTATATGGAAAAACATAACGTTGCGAGACTTGTCGGCGCTCCTCCGGGATATGTCGGGTATGAAGAAGGCGGACAACTTACAGAAGCTGTAAGAAGAAAACCTTACTCTGTTGTTCTTTTCGATGAAATCGAAAAAGCGCATCCGGATGTATTCAACATAATGCTCCAAATTTTTGATGACGGACGTCTGACCGATTCAAAGGGAAGAACGGTAGATTTCAAAAATACAGTTATTATTATGACAAGCAACATCGGAAGCGATATAATACTTGAAAACTCGCTTAATTCCGCACTTAACGGCGGTAATTTTGAAGAAACCAAAGACAAAGTTATGGCAATTATGCGTGAACGGTTTAAACCTGAATTTTTGAACAGGGTTGATGAAACAATCTTCTTCAAAGCGCTTACATTACCGCAGTTAAAAGAAATCGTTGACATACAGGCTGCAAGTCTGGAAAAACGTCTGGAAGAACAAGGTTTGTCGATTGTTATCACGGAAGAAGCAAAAGAACTCCTTGCAACAAGAGGTTTCAACCCGATATATGGCGCAAGACCGCTCAAACGTACAATCAGACAGCTTGTTGAAAACCCGTTGTCAAAACTCATACTTGCTCAAAAATTCTCGGACGGCGATACGGTTATTGTAGATGTTAAAGATGATGAAATCACATTTGCAAAATCAGACGCTGACGGCAAGACAAGTTGTGTATAATCTTGTTATGAACGCGGCAGGCAAGACCGCCTGCCGCGTTTTTGTCTGCTTAGAATTTGTCACTGCTCCTTGTATAATCTTCTTCTGCTTCCTTATACAGCTGTTTACTACGTTGATGCAGTTTATATAACGGCAAACGAAAAATCATTACCAGTGCAATTATTATCATTGCATACTTTACAACATTGGTCATCGGGGCGGGAGTATCGTTTGTTGACGTTATGGATACCACAACAGAATGATTAATATAGTAAATTCCGGCGCCAAAAGCTATTAAAACGTAAACTATATGACGGTATAAATAGCGAATTAAATCGTTCAACTTTTGTGCGTTTGAAAGGGAGATGAAATACTTTACTCTAATAAGATTTATTTATTTCTGTTTCTATATTCTTACGTAATATTTTGTTTTTTAATTTTAGTTTTAACACTAATGGTGCAAATATTAATATACATAACATTAACAGTGATAAATATATTAAATAGAACGTTAACAAATCATTTTGGATGAAATAAATTAGTATATATATTATTCCTCCCCAGCATAATAAGAATATTAAAATATTTTTCCTCACTTGCTCAATTATTGTTTTGGTATATTCATTTATCATCAATGGAAAAGTTATAACAATTAATATCAGGTATAATTTAACTTTATAAAAATCCGCAGATGTTTTTATACAGTAAAACGTAGAATACATATCTCCCGGTAGTGCCAATAACAAAGACAACAATATAGAAACTAAACAAAATATCAATATCTTTCCTAATGTTAAGTGAATTTTCTTAATCATGTCCCCCAAATGCCAAATCAGAAATAAAACTATAAGGGGAAACCCGAGTGATAATACTAAACCATCTATAAAACATAATGACGAAAATGCCAAAGTCCCAAAAAAGAATGACGGCGACAAAAGAACAAGACAGACACATATAATTTTCAAGACTTTACTATGATATTTTAAATAATAAACTGATTTTATGAAAAAACTATTTATTGATAAATTAAATAAATTTTTGTATATTGCAATACAAACTCCTACATCATAAAAATCACTAATTGTTATTTTTACTAATCTATAAAACTCTTCTTGGCTAACCGGATCTTCAAACCTTAATGCCAAAGCAACAAGAGCAACCCCGCCAATCAGAAACATTCTAATATTTAGCAGTAATATAATATTTATACCTGCCCCGTAACGCTCCTGTACATCTCTATCCATGTAGTCGTTTATTTATGCAATCATTTTACAATATCATTATAAATAATTTTGCTTGCTTCTTGTATAAACTCTTTGCCGGCCGGATGGTTAAAAGGTCTGTTAGCAAGAATAACAACAATATATCTTTTACCGTTTGGGGCGTATACAATTCCCGCATCGCCCAGCATAGTACCGATATCACCTGTCTTATGAATAAAGAGCGCTTTAGGGTCAATCCCTGCCTGAATAAGTCTGTTATTCTTAACATGGCTCATATAATCAATTATATACTCTCTTGAATTAACATTAAGAAAGCCGGGATTATCAAGATTATAAAGCAGTTTAGCCATTTCCATGGCAGTGGTGGTATTGGTGCCGTCCAGGTCAGGAAGCCAGTTATTAACTCTGGTTTTATTCAACCCCCAGTCTCTTAAACCTGCATTTACATCCTCCATTGATCCCATTTTAGACATAAGCATGTTTGTTGCCGTATTATCAGAAATGGTTATCATATCATGGGCTAACCGGTCTATTGTCAATTTCAATCCATTCTGTTTATACTGCAAATCTCCTGAACCCGATGAACGGTAATAATCTGTTAAATACATCTCATCGTATATAGTAAACTGATTAGCTTCTATTGCCTTAAACATACGAACCAGAACGGGAATTTTAATAATACTTGCTGCTGAATATGTATCATTTTCATTAATACCCGTATAATTCCCTGAATCATACTCCCAGACAAAAATTCCCGGCTTAATCATCGGATATGCTTTCATAAGGTTTCTAAGCTTATACTCGAGAGGAGCTAATTTATTTGTCAGATATAAAGACGATATTTCACGATTTTCCGTATTTACAGGCGTTATAAAATTTTCTCCCATAAAATGTGTATTATAAAATTTGGAAGTTAACGGGAATGCCAAGTCTCTTACGTTTACGCTTGGATCTATTACACTGCCAAGTTTTCCAATGTATCCGGATTGTTCTGTAGTGATTTTTATATTTTGTTTAATATAAGTCTGATAATACAGCTTATTAAAGACACTTGGTAAAATATAATATGCAACAGCCAATACAACAGCAAGCGCAATTGAACGGGATAAAAAATTTAATATAGGATTGCGTTTTTTTACAACCTTATGTTTAATAACCGCATGCCTGCCGGCACGACGTTTGTTTACACGTGTATAATCTACTCTTTCTGCTGTGCGGTAACTGTATGCGTACAAGACAACCTCTCCCTGTTTACATCATAGCATTTATTACAGATTGTTTTCAATTATAATAGCAAAATATCATGCATTTATATGAGAAAATAAATATTTTCATAATGCAGCAGGCAGGAGAATTAATTAATACGCGAAAATTCTATATAGTCGCATAATTTTGCAAGTTCATCAATTGTATATATAGATTCTATTTTGGTATTATAAGGGTCTTGAACACAAACTTTGCCGTTTTCTACTTTCGTTACGGCAAAAGCATGACCGCCAAAGCCTATATTTACGACATATCCGGACTTGCCGTCAAGATTTTGCAAAATTTCTTTTATTTCTTTATGTTGTTCTTTTCTTAATTTGGTTTTATCTTTTGAATGTTTTACACCATAATAACTGTCAGTATTATCAATATAATATTTTTTGGTCTCTACATTATTGCCGGTCAACATTTGCAAAGCTTCTTCCGGAGTTCCTGCATATAAGTGTGACAACAATCCGGATCCGGAAGCGCTTTCACTTCTTCTTACATACATGAAACTTGACATGTCTATAACGGGATTTCCATTGGCTGCCTGTGACAATACTCCCTCCCGTCTTAAAACTTCAGGATTTAAGTTATCCTCAACAGAAACTCCGTTCTTTTTTCTGGTCATTGCACCGACATACTCAAGCATGTTTACCCATTTAGGACTGTCCGATAAGGTAAACTTTTTATCGTGGCTGTCCTTCGGTACATCTCCGTTTTGGAATTTATATTCATATTTACTGTTGGGAAGTTTAATATAAACATCATTTCCTTCTTGCCTGAATAACTGCAGTATTTTCACACGTGTACTCGGGTTTTGGTATAAATTGTGCATGGTTTCAAGATACCAGCAGTTGCCGGCGTTTTTGTTATCATTCTGGTTAATATCAAAACGCTTAAACGGCGGGAAGAGTTCAAGGTATTTTTCTTTAGTAAGATTGACTTTTGTCATACTCTTTCCGTCATTAACATATAATTGTGAGCCGACTTCAACGACTTCGCCGGTTTGAGTGGATTTAAACACCTGATTTAAGTCCGTACCGGAAGAATATCCTCTTATAGCAGGCTCACCGGAACTCATTTTTTTACAATCCTCCAGCAAAGAAGCAGACATTCTGGTATTTGAAGCAGCATCTATACAAAGATCCTCCAGTACGTCAAAGTCTATCTTGCCTTCTTCCACAAGCTTTAATATTCCTGAATTCTGAATATCCTGATAAAGGGGACTGTTGTCTTTTTTCATTTTGTACAAGGCATCAGAAATTTTTTGTAACTTTGCACTATCAAGATTTGATCCGCGTTTGCGTGCCAGTGCTGTTATATAACTGTCTACTTCCGTTTTTGACAAATCTCTGGCAAATAAATCAGAATAACTAAACTTATTCTGTTTTACAGCTGAAGCATCATTATCATAATGTGTTTTAACTCTGGCCTTCTTTGCAGCAGTAATACCGGTGAGAATGTTTATAAGCTGTGCAATCCCTTCACCTTGTAAATCAATATCTCCGGTGATGGCTAAATCGGTTATACACCCCATAACTGCATCCATTCCGCCTTGCGAAATTTTTGCAATAAGATTAGGACACTGCTTCAAAACCTCTTTACCAACGGCGGAGGAGACTGCTCCGGCTCCGCCGCCCGCAGCGGTGAGTGCCAGCCCCATCAATATTTCTTGTTTTATTGCAGTCCTATCCTCAGGGGTTAATCCGCCGTCTTTTGTAGAGGCTTCGGCGTATGATACGGCTGCCGGCGCAAATGCACCGACTGCGCTTCCTACTATTATCGGTATCAATGAACCTCCGCTAATAATGCACGGCACAATGCCGGCAGTAGCCGCGAGGGCCTTGGCATAACCCACTCCCGCTTCCTGACTTGATTGAAATTTTTCGGCTAAGTCAACAGAATTTTTATCACCGTATGCAGCTGCATAGAGAGTTTTCAATTCCCGCTCGCATTCTTCTATATGTTTGCCGTCAATCGTTGTTTGAACTTTAGATTTTAAATCAGCTTGCAGGTTTTTTGCCAAATCAACAAGAGCCGAATAATTTCTTTCTCCTTCGCCGAAATTTATTACTCCGTCTTTTATAACAACATCGTTATATCCATATTCTTTCAATTTTTCCTCTGCACGGGTGCCAAACAAGTCCTCTAAAACCCCTATAACCTTGCTGCTTAGATTATTATAAGCATTATCCTTTTCTTCGGGTGATTTGTTTTTGCTATTCAATTCTTCAAGTTCTTTTACAGGTTCATCAAGTTCGTTATAGAGACTTGCTACCCTGTTATTTATAGTAACGGCTATTTTAACTTTGCGTTCCAATTCGGCATATCTGTTTACCATTTCGGCATTAAATTCAACACCGTTTTCAAGAAGAAATACATTTTCATAAGTTAATTTTTCTTCTGCTTGTTCAGAACCTAATATCGCACCGATAGAATTGGGATTCATTACGGTAAATCCTACACCGTCATTACCGGTAAATGCTTTTTGTGCAAGGTCTTTCATTGTATTATTTACTATATTTTTGTAATCATCACTTTCGGCGTCGCGCAGTGTTGTGATAAGTACATCTAATTCTTTGACGGTCATTTGTGAGACAGCCTTTTCTATCATTGCTATTTCGTCTTGTTGGAGGGTCTCTCCGCCAAGAAGAATTTTTAAGAATTCTATTTTTGTTTCAATATATTCTTTTTTAGAGATACCGCCTTCTCTTTGCGCTTTTTCAAGAAGCAGACCGGAAGTCATATTGTCTGCAAGCTGTCTGTATACTTTATCACCGGCATATTCCGTATTCCAGAATTCTTTTATAGAATTCCAAGTTTTGCTTATAGCACCCCCCTGCGCTTTGTGGAAGATTTGTATCCCCATCTGCGCATTTGCCCTGATATTTTCTGCTGCGTTTTCATAAGCCTGCGCAGTATATAATGTTTCAAACGATGAATATACAGCATTATTATTTTTAGCAAACAACTGTTTGACACTGGAAACAGACATATTCATGACACTGGCAAAAAATGAAATACTTTCCTGTTCATCAAGGACTTTATCACCGCCGCTGTATTTTTCTAAATCTGATTTAAGCTGGTTAATTTCAGCAGCATCAAATATGCTGTTATTATCCCTGTCGTATTTTTTCAGGAAAATATTGTTTTCATCTACAGTTATCCCCGCTCTGAGATGTGATATATCAAACTTATTTCCGTTTCCAAATTGAAATTCACTCATATTCTTTACCGTTTATATTCTATATAACGGCAGATTACGGTAAAACTTTATAAATGCAGAAAAAATTGTTACATAAATTAATAATCAACCCGTCCATGGGCTTTTAAATATTCCCGGATATTATTAAGCGAAGCCTGAACAATCCGTGTAATACGCGACGGAGAAAGCCCTATAGCAGTTGCAATATCTTTAGCCTGCATATTTCTGTAAAAACGATATTCAACCACTGTTCTTTCTTTGGGCGGAAGTTTTGCGATAGCTTCTTTTATAAGACGGGACATTTCAATGATTTCTGCTTTTTCATCCGGCATTGCAGACGGATCTTTAATAAAATCAAACGGTGAAGCATTATCAGAGGCTGCTGCAGCCAAACCATCTATTGACAAAATGGTTTCATAAACGGCTTCACGAACCTTGCCAGGGGAAATGTTAAATTCCGTTGTATCATCAGAACTGTCTTCTTCCTCTGCAAAATCATCTTCCTCCGCATTTTTTGCTTTGGTTTTTATAGAATACCATTTATAGCGGTGTCTTAGTTCATTTCTTATAGCCCACTTGATAGCGGTACCCATATAGGCATCGTTATAATGTGCAAGCTGTTCCGGTGTTTTATTCTTTATCATAGCCTGAACAGCAATAATACCAATGCTAACGAGTTCTTCATACTCAAGCATGTGTTTTGGCATTCTCTTATGCTCTATTCTCGCTACTCTCTGAACAACACCAATGTATTGTTTTAATATAGAACTATTTTCCATAACCAATTAAAAGTTAACTTTTCTCTATATTACCTTGTTTTCTATTATTTTTCAAGCCGTAAACAAAAAGTAAAATTTCTGCAACCGCCTTATATAGTTCCGGCGGGATTTCCTGATTGATTTCAACCAGTCTGAAAAGTGCTCTTGCTACAGGGGGATTGTCAATTATCGGAACTTGATGTTTTTCTGCAATTTCTATAATTTGTTTTGCAATAAGCTCTGTCCCTTTAGCAATAAGAGTAGGCGACTGCATGGTTTCAGCATCATATTTAAGCGCGCAGGCTACGTGTATAGGGTTTCTTACAACAAAGTCTGCATCAGGAACACTGTCCATTGCACCGCGCTGCAGCATTGCCATACGCCGCTGTCTTAGTGCAGCTTTAACATTCGGGTCGCCTTCGGAGTTCTTATACTCGTCCTTTATTTCTTTAAATGACATTTTTTGATCTTTTAAAAATTTCCATCTGGTAACCCCGTAATCAGCAGCAGCTATTACAAGAAAGGCTATACCGGCCTTGAATACAAACTCTACAATCAGCGACCCGAATTCTATCATTATTGCAAATTGATTATCAATTGCAGCAAGCATAAGAATATTTTCCAGGTGATCGCTGTACACCATCCAGCCTACATACCCCAACACAACAACTTTCAAAATATTTTTAAATAATTCAAAAAATGTTTTAGGATTTATAAGATTTTTAAAATATTTGGTAGGATTTAATTTATCAAGTTTAGGAACAAGAGGAGTAACTGTAACAAGAGGCCCTACCTGCATAAAGTCAGACATTACTGCAACAAATGCAGCTATAAAAAGCAGCGGAAAAATAATGAGCGCAAATGGAACAATGGTAACAGTCATAATATATGAAATCCCTATATCGGAGATATGCGCATTGGGTATTTGTTCGTAAAGATTGGTAAACATTCCGCTAATCTGGTTCCATAAAAAAGGTGCAATCCCTTTTATAATATAAAACATTATAAGCAAAGAAAGGGCAATGCCAACCTCTCTGGATTTGACAACCTGTCCTTCTTTTCGTGCTTTTTCCAGTTTCTGAGGCGTCGCCTCAAACTGTTTGTCTTCATCACCCAATGTTTAAAATCCCTATTGTTTCTATTATATGTTTCTACGCTTTATATGTATTCTGTCCGCGTCTATTATTTGTAATCCTATTTGTGATTATTCCCCTTGGTTATACCAAGTATTTTTTTATCGTGGATTTATCAAAAACTTCGATACTGTTTTGCGAGTGTATAAATATTAAACAACTGATTAAAGATTTGAATGATTCAAAATCAATATAATTCATTTTCTGTCTTAAATCAGTCATGCTGTTTGCTAAAAACTCTGTTACAACGGTTTTATCATCATAAAAAAGTTCTGATAAAAACTCTATTCCTTCTTTAGTTTTTACTCCTTCTAAATACAGTACATCCGGATGTTGAAACTCTATAAACCTGAGAGCCTTATCCATATTAAATCCGACATTTTCATTAAGTTCACACTGATGAACGTTAGGAAGATTATATTTAGCAATGGATTCAATACTCATAATATTCTTATTGCCTTTTGCCATATCCAGTAAAATAGAATATATAACATGCGTCTTTCCGCTCAGCGAAGAGCCGCAAACAAGAATAATACCGGGTTTATCCATTGCAGATTGAATAATGCGGCGCTGCGTTTCATCAGGAATAAGTTCTTCTAAAGGTTTAGGCTTTTTATAAATTTTTAGTAATATTCTCTCTCCCATAATAGTAGGGAAAGCCGAAATACTTGCCGTAAGCATTATTTCATCAACTTTGAAACATAGCTTCCCGAGCTGGGGAATTTCACATACAGTAGGATCAAGGTTTGAAAGGGTTTTAAGTTTAACAACAAATGAAGCTGATAAAAATGACGGCAGAAGCCCGCGTTCTATGCTTTCACCGCTGTGTTTGAAAAATACTCCGAGTCCTTCCTCCGATTGCTCAAAATAAATTTCATGTATTCCTTCAATTATAGCTTGTTTAAGAATTGCACTTATAATCCTCTGAATATGATCATCCCCATGCCCGTCTTTATGAAGTTCTTCGCGCCAGTCAAATCCCTCCTGCCCGTCATCAAGATAAATTTCCTTAACAGTCTCTGCATCATTGTAATATTCATCTATTTTCTTTCTAATAGCAGTCTCGGAAGCAATAACAGGTTCTATAGAGCACTCCGCAGCTTCTATAATTTTATCAATTGCAAACAAGTCAAGCGGGTCAGCCATAGCAACAGTCAAAACATCTTCTATTTTGAACAGCGGAATTATTTTATACCGCCTTGCATCCGCATAGTTAATTAAAGAAAAACATTTGGGATCAGGGGAATAGTCCTCCAGATTAACATAAGGAATATGGAGTTTTGTTTCTAAGAATTTGAGGAGCTTTGCTTCGTCAATAATACCGGAATTAATCAAGGCCTGCCCGATATTAATATTCTGGGAAGCTGCAAGTTCGTCAGCCTGCTCAAGAAGCTCGTAAGAAACTATTCCGTCCCTTACAAGTTCATATTTGAGTTTTTCCAATGTTTTGTTTGTGACCGCTTCCATATCCCGCTTTCGTTATGTTTTTAATTCTTATTTCTCAGTACCAATGTATTCCTCAACTTTTTTTACAATCTGATCTAATTCAAAAGGTTTTGTAATATATTCGTTCACACCGGTTTCTTCGCCTATAAGCTTATCTTCTGTTTGTGAACGCGCCGTAAGCATAATTATAGGAATATCTTTGTACTTATTATCATATTTTAAAAGCCTGCTTATCTTGTACCCGTTTATTTTAGGCATCATAACATCAAGTATAATTAAGTCCGGCATAAGTTCTTTGGCCAATTTTAGTCCGTCCTCGCCATTATATGCCGTATAGCAGGTATAACCTGAAACTTCCAATACAAATTTCAAACTTTCAACGATATCCTGTTCATCATCAACTATGAGGATTTTTTTCATGAGAATCTCCTTCAATCTCGTATGAATACATTATATCACACTTATCTCCGCCAGGCTCATATTCCTTTGCTGCCGATAAAACCCTGGTCTTTAAAAACTCGGCGGACGGTTTGTCGCCCTCCGGCATAAGCATTGTTATTGATGTTCTGTCATTATCGCTTTTTTCAATGAGCGCATTTTGTAAAAACGCCTTGTTTATAATATTCTCAGTATTTAGCAAATGTTCTATAAACCCGTTCTTACCGGATATAGTTACAATTGCAAGCGTAATTCCGTTTGATTTTGCTTTCACAATCATTTGTTTTTTTATCATATCAAAATTACTTTTATCATTCGCAACCGGAATTACAAAATAAAAACGCGAGCCCTTAGAAATTTCACTGTCGCACCAGATTGCACCGTTATGAGCATCCATAAGCTGTTTTGCAATCGGAAGCCCCAGACCCGATCCGCCAACTTTTCGTGAAAGCGGGTTTTCTATTTGCGCAAACTTGTCGAACACATGATTTAAATCTTTGCGTTCAATCCCGATGCCTTTATCCTCCACACAAACCTGAAGATAATTACCGCGCAGGCGCTTAATTTCATCTTCAAAACAGTGGTCATACTGGATATCGCGGGCATTAATTACTTTTGTGGAAATTACTATTTCTCCGGAGTCCGGTGTAAATTTTATTGCATTTGAAACAAGGTTTGTCAAAACCTGTTCAAGCCTGTTAGAATCCGCAAAAATTTCAACATCCTCCGTCATTGGCGTGTATTTTATTTCTAAATTTTTTTCTCTTGCCATTTCAGTAAGGTTAGATTTTACATATTCTATAACAGGATTTATGTTAATAAGGGAGAACTTGAAATCCATTTTACCGGCTTCGATTTTGGAAATGTCAAGTAAATCATTAATAATTCCTGAAAGCCTTACGGTGTTTCGTTTTCCCATCATAACAAACTTTTCTATATTCTCGCTCAATTCTCCGGCTTTACCGCTTAATATTATATCCATAGCGTTTTTAATCGCCGTAAGCGGGGTTCTTAATTCATGTGAAACAATTGAAATAAAATCAGATTTTAAGCGTTCAAGTTTTTCAAGTTTTCTGTTAGTTTCTTTTATTTCCTGATAGAGAGATGCGCTCCTTATCGGAAGGCTGACCTGTCTTACAAGTGTTTGAAAGCATGTTGCATCCTCTGTATTAAACGGAGTAGAACGATATATTTCTACAAATCCGTAAAAATCATCGTTAAAACTTATTTTTGAAAACATTGTATCAAACCGGAGTACAGAAAAATCATACTCTTTAATTGTATGTTTAATACTTTTTTCGATTTTCAAATTTCCGATTTTAATATCAACCGGCGGGTCCTCAATAATCGATTTGTAACTCAAAATTGCACGGAGCTTCAGTGCTTCCAGCAGCCGGTCAGAGACATTAAAAATTGAATTAATTACAAGAACAGGCTCACGCGGCGAACGAAAAATAAGAACACATGCCATGTCAAAATTTAACGACTTATCAATCCCCTCAATCATAATTTTGATAAGTTCTTCTTTATCCAGCGACCCCGCAAGCTGTGAACTTGTATTATAAAGAACATTTAACTGGTAAAGACTGCGCGCCAATTCCTGATTTGAATCAGCAAGTTTTCGGAGCGACATCCCTGTTCTAAGTCCGGCATCTACTATTGCAGAAATAATATTTTTATCCGCATTTTTAGAAATTATCAGGTTAGCATGATTTGTAATATCTTTACCAACCGGCTTATCTCCTGTATATAAAATCAAAATTACCGGATAATGTTTAACCGTTTTTATAACCGTTTTTACATCAAGTATTTGAATATCACAATCTAAAATAACAATATCAGGAGTTTCTACCTTTAAAATATCTTCAATATTAACTTCATCGGAAGAAACCAGAAACTCCTTACCTTTGAGTGCTGATTTAAACGTTTTTTCTTTTTCATCTGAATCAGTTATAAAAAGTATCCGTGCCATATCTATATATTAACAGTAAATCATGCAAGGGCAAATTATAACAAGAAATTAATAATTACGGGCAGACAGATTATCCTATATACCTGTATATAAAAATAGTGATAAGTTATCCTCGCATTGTCTGTATAAATTGTACAGAATCATCTTCAACCGGCAAATATAAGCACCCATTTTAACCCCTTAACTCTTTTATCTTCGTTAGCCTCGGGATTGTTTAATATCAGTTTTCTTAAAACTTTTGCAGCACGAATCAGTCTGCGCTGGTTGATATAAAGTTTAGTAAGATTTACACTGTACATTATACTTTGCGGATATTCGCCCACCAGTATTTCGTACTGTTCAATCGCTTTTTTATAGTCATGTTTTTTGTAATAAATATTTGCCAATAGAGCTGTTACACTATTTTTACTGCGATACTTCTGCGCCTCCTGAGTATAATACAGAGCTTTATTCATATCACCGGTTTCATAAGAAATAACCGCAAAGTCATAATAAATAATAAATTTTGTATTATTATCCGAAGCATATTTAATAGCACGTTTCAAGCACTCCCGCGCCTTATCATAATCCTTCGCAAAAATAGCGGTCTGTGCTAAATCAATATATCCGTTTGGAAGTGAAGGGGCCTGTCTTATATAATTTTCGGCTTCAGACACCTTTGTTTTATTAATCTCTTCCTGATCGCCAAAAATTATTTTAGGATGAATACTGTACTCCGGCTTTCCGGACGTAATATCCGGCTTAATTGCATAGAGAAGCTTCATCGTATTGATATCGCTCTCAGAAAGTTTTTTATATTCCTTTGTACCGGCAAGATTGGGGGAAGATAAATATAAAACATCCTCAGGATGCCTGCTGTGTCCGAAAATACCCAACGCATGCGCAGCCTCATGAAGTGTAGTATTATAAATTTCTTCTTTTGTAAAATATTTTCCCTGGCTGTTTTTGGTATAAAGAGTTATTTTCATGCCCTGCAGCGTATTACCGTCTAAAACAGGTTCCGTATTAGCAACAATATAAAGATTGTGATTATTTTTATTTTCTTTGTCTATTGCTAAATCTTCAAATTCTATTGCTATATCCGGATTTTTGTTATCAAAAACAAACACAAGTTTATTTCCGGTTGCACGCTGCCATTCCATTAAAGCACTTTCGACTTCATTTATAAAATATAAATCCAAATCTTCACGTTTTTTTATACCGACTTTAATTGGATTTTTTCCCCAGCGGATTACTTTATCATTATAAGGGATAAGCTCTATATAGTTCGGGCTGTACTGCTCGGCAAATCTTTTTTCAAGCTCATGCAAATATTCAATTGCTTTAGTCTGATAAACATCATAAATTCCATCATTAATAAACGTTATCAAAGCTTCTTGAGCTTCATAAACACCATCTAAACGGATAATTGTATCGAGGAAAAGTTTTCTGTAATTATTATTTGTAATATCACTCCGATAAGCATTCCCTGCAAGCTTAAAAGCCTTCTCATCCCCGCCGGATACAAATGCAGATTGAGCCTGTTTATAGTCAATCTCTGGCTTATGCTCCAGATAAAAATATCCGCCCCATAATAAAACTAATACTCCTATTATAATACTAATACGTTTTATCAAAACTTCTCTCCTTAAACTTATCCCTGATTGATATTATATTTTAATAAAAAGAGAATAACAAGCCGTACAGAAGTACAGCCCGGAAAGTCTTAAAGTTCTGTTCTGCCGTACAAAAAAATCAGCACTTATAATGAACTCTATAAAAATAAAAAGCCGGCGTTTACCCCGCCGGCATAAAACAAACATTAACGGGTAAAATGGGGAATCAATAAAATATACATCCGTATTTTTCAGATGAATTCATAACTTCCAATGCAAAACTTATTATTTTGCTGTCGCTTCTAAAATATTGATAATGATTTTTTGCATTACAAAGCTTTTTATCAGTATTATTTGCTTTAATCTTATCGTCGAGCAATTTTATAGCAAACGTTACCAAATCCTCACCAAAATTTTCAACCAACTTATTGTACTGTTCTTTTGTAAGCAGTACTCTTCCAAATTTTTCTATATCTTTATGCGATATTTCTTTTCTTCTGGCATATTTTTTTCTCATACTGTAAAGGAATACCAACCTTTCTTATTAATTTTTTAACTACTTTTTTCATTTTGCATTCATCAGGCGAGTTATTGAAATAGACACGGTATAAAAAACAAATCTCGCATTGACAGCCTATTTCATAACACTCAATAGCAGTTCTGTTCCATAGATACTGCAAGTCCGGTTTATTATTTTGTTTTTTCTTCATAATTACCTTAAGCACTCCTGTAAAACCTTATAAAAACCATTGTTCAAATCCTTATTCCCGGCGGAATAAAACATCTTTCTGGCAATTGAGCAGGCCTGATTTCTTGTAATAAGGTAATTATCAAAAAACAAAACATACTCTGTTATACAATCTAAAACCGTTTGCATTTTATCCTTATTTGCCAAAACATGTTTCCCGCTTCGCCGGTTTGTTTTCTCTAATAAAAATTTACAAAACGACATATTCTGTAAATCCGCTTCACACAATGTTTTCAATTTCAAAAGCATACTTCCTCCTTAAAATATTTGACAAATTATAAATTAAATGTATTGACCTTTTGACAGTTATGTGTCATAATGAGCTTGAAAAGGTTAACATATACACATATATTGTAAAAGATTATTTGACGATTGTCAAGTAACAAAAGTGGGGCATCATGAAAATTAAAGATTTAACAACTCTAGTTACCCAGAAAGCAGGCTTCCCGGTCAATCAATCAATGATAGCCGACATTCTGGGCGTTACCAGACAAACAATAAGTAACAGAATTAAAACAAACAGCGAACTAACAGTTACGGAACTGACGAAAATCGAAAAGAGATTTAATATCAGTCTCCTCGATTCTTCCGGCAGCGACTCACTCCAAATTTTCTACTACCGCGATGTTTTTGCAAGCTGCGGAGGGGGAAATATCGTATTTTCAGAAGATAAAGTTCCGGTTTGTGTATCCAAAATGTTTATCGGCAACTTTTCTTCAAGTAAAAAATACTCAATGATTAATGCTTCCGGCAACAGCATGTCACCTTTCATTAACTCGGGCGATAAACTTATCATTGAACATAAATTAGGAAATGAACAGGTCATTGACGATAAGGTCTATGTTTTCTGTTATAAAAATGAGATTTTTGTCAAACGATTGTCAAAAAATATTGACGAATTAATCGTAAAATCTGACAATGAAGATTATAGATCCCGTGTTATAAAAGACGAAGATTTGAATAACGTAAATATTATAGGTGAAGTTGTAGGGGTAATAAGGGCCGTTAATTAATTATTATCCGTTTTCCTTGTACGGTACGCATTAACCAGGCTTAAGCAAAACATTATTATAACAATACCCAAGATATACCAGATATAGTGTTTAATAGACCCTGCAAAATATGTTGCAATACCGCCGACCGCAATTGCAACAGAAGTCATTATTGCTGTTGTTTTCTTTTGGGAGAATCCTGCTTTTAAAAGCTTGTGGTGAATATGTTCCGCATCGGCAACAAATGGTGATTTGCCTTTCAAAATCCGTCTTAATGAAGCAAAAGTTATATCTATTATAGGAACAGCAAGCACTATAAACGGAAGCAATATCGCAAGCGCTGCCCCCTTCATTACCCCCGTAATAGAAAGAGCCGCAAGGAGAAAACCGGAAAATAGCGACCCTGAGTCCCCCATAAAAATCCTTGCAGGATTAAAATTGTAAGTAAGAAATGCCAGCATCGATCCGGCAAGAATACAGGCAATAAGTGCACTTATAGGATATCCCGGAGCCACCGCAAGAGCAATAATTGCAAGCGTAATAGAATTAACCGTTATCACAGACCCTGCAAGTCCGTCAACACCGTCAATAAAGTTTATGGCATTACTTATTCCTACTATCCATAAAACAGTTACAGGATACGATAAATATTCCAATGGGACAGGAGTCTTAACAAGGCTAAAGGAAACATCTATTTTGACTCCGAGAAGATAAACAAGTGTTGCAATAAGAATTTGAATAACCAGCTTAAACTTTGCCGGAAGATTATAAATATCATCAACAAGTCCCAATAAAAACATTAATGACCCGCCGAGCAGAATACCGGAGAGCAGACTGCCATAAGGATAGTAACTCAGCAATACTAAAAACAAAAATGTTGCCATAGTGCTGAGCCAAATAGCTATGCCGCCAAGCCTTGATATTGGAATTTTGTGTATTTTTCTTTCATTGGGTTCATCTACAAGCCCTTCTTTTTTTGAAAAATCTATAACAAAGGGTAATATTAACACTCCCAAAATATAAGATATTATAGCGCCAATTACATGAGCCTGTGATAATTTAATGATAATTTTATTTTCCTCTTTCTGTCAAAATTTAATAGAGAGGATGTTTCAAACAGAGAGAAAGTGATTTTTCTTTCAGTGAGTTTAACACCGTTTCATTATCCGAGTTTTTAACCGCCTCTGCTATAATCCCGGCGACTTCTCTCATATCATCCTCTTTAAATCCCCTTGTAGTAACAGCAGCAGCCCCAAGTCTTATACCGCTTGTTACAAACGGACTCTGCGGATCATTTGGTACGGTATTTTTATTAGCAGTAATCCCGACCATTTCCAGAACATTAGCCATGTCCTTACCGGTCTTACCCGTGCCGCGCAAATCCAGAGTCATCAGATGATTTTCTGTCATACCGCCGACTATATTCATGCCATGGTCCAAGAGCCCCTGCGCTAAAGCTTTAGCATTTTTAACTATTTGTTTTGCATATTCCTTAAACTCAGGTGTCGATGCTTCCAAAAGCGCAACCGCTTTGCCGGCAATAATATGTTCAAGCGGCCCGCCCTGCATGCCCGGAAATACAGCCTTATCTATTCCTGCCGCATGGTCTTCATCGCACATAATAATCCCGCCCCTCGGGCCTCTAAGTGTTTTATGCGTCGTTGTAGTTACAAATTGTGCATAACCGGCCGGGCTAGGATGAACACCGCCCGCAACAAGCCCTGCTATATGCGCAATGTCGGCAAGTAAATATGCGCCGACTTCATCTGCAATTTCCCGAAAACGTTTAAAATCAATAATTTTTGAATAATTACTTGCGCCGCAGATAATTAGTTTGGGCTTATATTCCTTAGCTTTATTAAGAACGTCATCGTAATCGATTTCACCATTGTCATTAACGCCGTAACTTTTCACATTGAAGTAAATCCCGGAAAAATTTACCGGAGAGCCATGGCTTAAATGCCCGCCGTTAGATAAGTCCATGCCAAGAACAGTATCGCCCGGCTTAAGCAGGTACATAAACACCGCCATATTAGCCTGAGCGCCGCTATGAGGCTGAACGTTGGCATGCGCCATATTAAACAATTTTTTTGCACGTTCCTGCGCGAGTTCTTCTATCTTATCAACATTGCCGCAGCCATTATAAAAGCGTTTATAAGGCTTTCCTTCCGCATACTTATTTGTTAAAACCGACCCGCACGCTTCCATTACTGCAGGAGATGTAAAATTTTCACTTGCAATAAGTTCTATGGTTGTCTGCTGGCGCTTTAATTCCAGATCTATATATTTAGCAACCTCCACATCTGTTTTTCTCAAATTTTCCAAATTCATCTCACCCTCCTGCACTTCTTTTTGATTATAAGACAAAAAACTGCAGCGTGCAATTTGTTAAGCGGGTAAAATAAATTTGCTGCAAATCTTAGTGAATCATTGGAATAATAAGTTTTTGCCCGATAGAAAGAGCGTTGGGATTCTTCATATTATTAGCTTCTTTTATAAGATCCACTTTTTTCAGATCAAAACTGCCGTAAAATCTAATAATAATACTTTCTAAAGTATCACCGGACTTAACAGTATAAGTTTGCGATGCCGGCGCAGAAACTGATTCAACAACTGCAGCCGAGTCAGCGGGAATAAACGCAAATTTTGCATCTTCAACAGGCGCCTTTGGAGTTTTAATTTTAGCTTCTCGCGGCGCAGTACAATTAATCAGGATAGACACCATTGTAGTCATGATAAGTGTAATTACAGCCCCGACAACAAGTCCTAAAACAAAATAAACTTGAGGGGCTTTATCCATAGGTTTGTGAGAAACACGAAAATTTTGCCATAAAATATCAAGTTCACGCTCTTTAGTCTGATCCCGGTAGAAACTGCTGTCCTGATGCCTTGCAGTATAGTTGTTAATGGAACGTATCATGTCCATTTTTTCTCTGGTCAGATTAGAACGTCTAAGAGTTGAACCTTTCATTAAACCTCACTACCCGATAATTACATACCACAAATCTAACATAAAAAACAAGATATGGCAAGTATTGTTACAAAAATCATTCACCTGGTTGAGATTTAAAGCAAACCTTGTTTCTTAAGCGCTAATAAAATATCTTTTCTTAGTTTATAATTATTTTTCTCTTTGTTATAAATCTGTTTTAAAAGTACTATTGCGTAATCATTACCGGTATCTTCACTCAGGATTTGTATAAGCTTTGTAACTGCCTCCGTTTTTGCTCCTCTAGCATACAGCACCTGCGGATAAAGTACTATTGTCCGCTGTGACGGGTGTTTTCTATAAGCATAATTTGCACAGTTCTGCGCTGCTGTATAGTTCTTTAAGCTTATATAGCAATTAGTAATTTCGGCATAGATTTCAGCTTTTATATCGGATGACTCAACCAGTGGAATAATACTTTTATACTCGCTTATTGCTTTAGAATAGTTACCATTTTTCTGATAGGCAATCGCCAGTCTCAATTTAGAACTCGGATCTTGCGGGGTAATTTTAGTATTAATCCTGGCCGCGGTTTCTGCATCCTGCATCAACTGTTCTCTTCCGCCTACTACCTGAAGTTTAGTCATAAGATTTGACTTTTCAGACGGGGTTAACGGTTTATTTGTTATATCTGGAACCATAGAATATAAAAGCTTTAATGTTGTTAAGTCACGTTTAGATATATCATAATTTCTGTTCATTGAAACAGGATACATTAAATCCGATGATTTAGAACTATGTCCGGCAAGTCCGAGAGCATGCCCTATTTCATGAAGGGCCACATTATAAATCATCTCCTGTGAAAACGGTCTTCCTTCTCCATCCGTATATTTAAATCGTATTACAGAATCCGCTATTGTGTCTCCGCTATAGGTAAATTGATGATAACCGGCTGTATCACCGGATAAATTAGGTAAATCCTGTTCAAAATAGCACTTCATATCCGCATTATCCGGCGAAGATACCAGTCTGAATGAAATATACCCGCCTGTAACATTCTGCCATTTTGCATAAGCTTTTTTAATTTGTGATACATAATATGAAGGCACACCACTGTCGCTTTGAATATAAACTTTCAAAGGGAATGTACTTACATTCCATCTTGTAACATCTCCTTGTGCAATAACACCGCGGATATATGAGTTCGGAATAACACTTGATAAGTTGTAAGGATTAACCGTAATTGTATCATAAGGAGAAGCGGTAACCGCTGCACTTATTAATATACACAAACATCCTGTTAATAAAAGCTTTTTCATAATAAATAAATATTACCAAATTTTTCAACTTATAAAATCAACTATTTATTGGAAAAAAATTAACCCCCAACTAAATATTTTCTAAACTATAATAATTAAATTTCCCATACTAAAGTATGATTTTTTTTTCAAACCACTGTTAAGAGGTATGTATATACAATATAATAGTGTTATACTGTTGACTTTGTAAAAAAAATTATTAAGTCAAAGTTATACACGACCAATCAACAATCAAAACTAAACAATAGGAGAATACCTCATGGGAATGGCAGCATCACAAGCCAGATACCTTCAACTTTCTGCAAGAATGTCGAACTGCGAATATGAAGGACAGCAAATAAACCAACAACGTACAATATTAGCAAATGAGAGTGCAAACCTTTTTAACCAGATGCTGGTAATGGAAGTTCCTACAGTACCGTCATCAAGTGATTATACTGTAGTACAGTATACATTCTCTGACGGTTCTTATGACCAAACACTTGATAATTATTACCAGATAGGGACCCCCAATAGTGAATACAACTATGTTGTAACCCACTCATATACTGTAGAACGTTACACCGGTTCTATGAAATATCTGTCTGATCCGCAGGTGCAGTTTTCGAGCAATGAAAATGTTCTTACACCTGACGCCTATGATACAATCCAGCAGGCAATTTACAGAAGCTACGCGGATTATCAAAATGAACTTTCAACATACAACACAATGCAGGATGATGCAGAAGCATTATTAACAGATGTTGAATCTGCACAGGTTTCATTATTAAACCGTATTGGAAAAACAACAGAAACGAATCTCACTTATGATGCATTAAGCGACACTTATACTGTCACAGACAATGCCGGCGGGCAGTATAACCTTACTCAAATTGCTTCAAATGCGGATATAGAATCATTAATAAAAGCCGGCGTGATGAGTGAAGGAGATACTTACTACAGCTATCAGGACGGTGACGGAACAACCCACTATCTCTCCGGCTCAGATATGGAAAAATATACAACAGGTGCTGCAACCGGGCTTACCGGATATTCTATTGATATGAGCGATCCGGATACTTTGCAGGCAATAACTGACTACGATACAGCACTCCAAACATATAACGATGCAATAAGTGCCGCTCAGGATTACTATGATAACGAAGTAACTAATGCTTATAACAACTACCAAACATTATTAAATACTTATAATAATTCAACGTATCCTACATATATTGGAAACTGTGCATTAACAGAAATTCCTGTAGGTCAGATGACTGATGCCCAAAAAACTGAATTACAGCAAGTTATATATGATTTGGCACAGGAAGGTATAGATTCAAATCTTGCATCTTGTTTCGATGCAAACGGCGATTACCGCGGCGGTATATTCTCATTTGAATTATACGGCAACACATACTATACAACTTATGAGGATTTATACAATTCTTATCAGTCTGTAGACGAGTCCGATTCTAATAACGGAATTGACCGGCAGACTTCATTACCGTATTACAGCGCAACATACGTTGATACCAAGGTCGAAACAACAGAAAATGCCCTGTTAGAAACAGATTCAAGCGGAAGATTTACTTCTATCAGGCTTGAAAATGATTCAGTCACCTATACACTGAATGCCGAAACGATTACTGATGAAACAGCTTATCAGGATGCAATGAACCAATATTACTACGATACTGCACAATATCAAAAAACCATTGCAGACATCAACGCAAAAACATCAATTATCCAGCAGGAGGACAGAACGCTGGAACTGAGGTTAGAACAGCTTGATACAGAACGTAATACTTTAAGCACAGAAATGGAAGCAGTACAGAAAGTTCTCAGCGACAATATTGAAAGAACATACAAGACATTTGGCGACTAGTCTTGATTTTTTGAAAAAAATCATTAAGAGGTTAATATGGCTTATAAAAATGATGGATACCTGGTAATAGCAAACAGATACGGCGCAGCTTCCGGCAACGCTAAAGCCTTAATGTACGAAACTTATGACCGTTTAAGAGATTTAACCGTGTCCGGCAGTACCGCAACTGGCAGCGGATTTGGTGCTACCGGCGGATTTCTGTATCAGCTTGCAAGTTTGTTTTCTCCATCCGCATTCATGACTACCCTCGGCGGTACTGACACAATGAATATCCCGGGTACATCATACTGGTCGCCGTATGTAGGAGCAAACGGATCAGCAAGTGCCCAATACAGTTCTTTCGGATTAAATTCCCTGTACAATTACTCCGGCTTCCCCAATGGTGCAGCATCTGTATATTCCGGCTTAAGCGGAACAGCTACAGGCGGTGCCGCATCAGTCGGATTAATAAACGGTGTCGGTTCATATGACGGCTATGCAACAGGTTACGCTTCAAGCATCGGCTCAATTGCAGATATTGCTTCCGCAGCAGGCTACGGTGCCGGTATGGCCTCAGGTTACGGAGTCGGTCAAACTTTTGTAACACAATTAGGCGGCATAATCTCCGGATGGGGCGGTATATTACAAAGCATGGCGCCATATATGGGAGAATGGGGACTGCCGGCCATATTATGCGGCAACTTATTATCCGGTACAGGCTCTGCAGCTATTTCCGCGGTACAGAGTGTTGCACAAAATGTTCTTACCAATGCAGATACAATCCTTTCACAAAAAGTTACTAATATTGAAACGGTAGTTAAAATGCTGGATACCCAGTCCGATATCGTAAGAAAAATGCTTAAGGACGATATTGAAGGCAACAGTCAGGAAGTACAAAATATATCTTAATAAGTTTATTATGTTTTTAAGAACTTTTCTAAGAATAATGTTTAACAGCCTTTATAACAACGCTATTACTGCGTTTGCCCTGAATTGTGTAAATTTTTGTAACAATCGCGGGAGAAATTCAAAAAATTTCCTAAAGTTTTCCCAAAATGTGCCGTTAAATAATCAGGGAACGAATATTCCAGTTTCGTTCCGCAGTATTACCGGCGATGAAATAGACTGTAAGAATGTTAAGACATGTTAAACTACACCCGTTATCATAGCAATTTTTTGCGGTTACATGTTTTAAATATAATAGAAGGTCTATTAAAGTAGGAAAATTCTATTATGAACGATACTTTAAAGACAACAATCAGACGATTAATAAACTTTATGAACTTCACAAGGAATTTTTTCGTAAGAAACAATCCGTTCTTAATGTTATTCAATAGTCTGTTTACTTCCTTCAAAGACATGCTTCAGGTCAGACAAAAACTGAAGATGGCAAAATACAGAGTTAATTACAATAAGCACAAACTCAGTAAGATGGAAGCTCTGATAGCAGAAAGTAATGAACACACGTTTTTGAAAGGAAGGAATTTGAACCAACTAAGATAAGGAAGTGTGTGTTATGGGTGTAGTATCGACGATTTTCAGAACGCAAATGCTGGTAGCAAGGCAGCACGATTTGGAAGCGTTCATTTCCGATCTTGCGGAAGCAAAGATGGAACTTGCCAGTTCCGTTACTGATTACATTGATGCCGGTCAGGACTTAGACGACAACAGTCCGGTTGTTAAAAGACTGAGGGCGCGGCGTGAAAAACTGGAACTTATGGAAAAAAAGATTGATATGCGGATGCAGGAATATCAAAACAAACTCAATATGGTTAACACTGAACTGCAATCACTGAACGGCGCAGCGGGTAATCAAATCCAAAGAAGTTTCAGTTATCAACTGTAATTAGTTGATTAATCTTTTCGGGCTTGTTTTTATTCCCAAAATATGAAATTATGTTCTTATGACAGAGAACATCATTGAGGTTTGTAATATTTCAGTCAATTATACTCCGGCGGGAAAATCCTCCGGAGAGATTGTTCGTGCGGTAAAAGGTGTAAGCCTTGAAATAAAGAAAGGAGAAGTCTTTGCAATAGCGGGAGAATCCGGCTGCGGTAAATCAACCCTTGCTAAAAGTATGATAAGACTTCTAAAACCCGCTTCAGGGCGAATTTTGTTTAAAGGCAAAGATATAAACAAGTTTTCAGGCAAAGAAAAAAAAGAATTTACAAAATCCGTACAAATGGTGTTTCAAAACCCGTATCACAGCCTAAACCCAAAAATGAAAATCTATGACATACTAAAAGAACCGCTTGATATAAATACACATTTAAACAAAAAAGAGAAACGCGCAAAAGTAGAAAGAGTAATAACAGATGTAGGATTGAGTATAAATTCACTTGACAATTATCCGCACGAGTTTTCCGGCGGCCAGCGGCAGCGGATTGCAATAGCAAGAGCACTTGTCTCAGAGCCGGAGATTATTATTGCAGATGAGCCGGTAAGCGCATTAGACGCAAGCATTCAGGCACAAATACTCAATCTGCTGAATAAACTGAAACATAAATACAATTTAACAATTGTATTTATATCCCATGATTTGCGCGTAATAAGGTATTTGTCAGACAGGGTAGGGGTAATGTATCTTGGCGAACTTGAAGAACTGGGAACGGTTGATGATATTTTTGATGATCCCAAGCACCCTTATACAAGAACTCTCCTTGATTCTATACCGTATATAGGCAAAGAAAAACCGGAACTTACAGACAAAGAGCCGGAAATCCGTAACAATGACGGATGTTCGTTCTGCCAGCGCTGCACACGCTGTACATTAGAAAAATGTTCCGAAAACCCGAAATTAAAACAAATATCAAAGACCCACAGCGTTCGCTGCGCACTGTATAACTAATCATTGACCGCGCCGAGCGTAAAATGATATTATTAATTTATGAGTATAAAGGATTTTTTGCTTTCAATTGTTAAACGCCCGAGTTTTAATCTGCTTGCGTTTCAGGGATTAACTTTTATCTCTCTGCTGCTTGCGGGACAGTTAGTCGCGTGGGAACTTATGTTGTTTAATCAATGGAATTATATGGCCATTGAGGCTAACAGAATAGTGTATACTCTTTTATTTGGAATACTGATTTTACCATATACACTGTGCCATTTTATTACAAAATGCCATAACAAAACTCTTTCTTCACCAGTTGTAGGTAAACGCTTTATTGGTGTATTTCTAATTATCTTTTATGTACTTTTCAGTATATTTATGCTGCCAATTAATTATGATAAATTTCTAAAAGAATTGCAAGAGGGTGGAGGAATTGTTATTGTTATGCTTTTTTGCCTTGCGATTTATGCAATAGTATTGTTTTCAATAATTCCGCTAATAATAACCCTCATTACAGAACAAATCCGCGGAACGAGAATAGAAAACCTGCCGTATCTTGATAGCAAACTAAAACTCACCGGCGTAATTTTTTGCGCCGCATTTCCGATAATATTTTGGAGTTTTATCGCAATCAAACTCATTTACTTTTAAACCATAAAAGTTTAATTGTTGTTCAATCTGTTTTAAAATGATATTATCTGATTATGAATATTAATAAAATTGTGCTTTCAATTGTTAAACGCCCGAGTTTTAATCTGCTTGCATTTCAAGCGTTTACTTTTACTATTCTAGCAATTGCAGGTGTAATTGGTGCCTTTCAGTTTGTTCCGTTTTTAGGGATAAAAGACACATCTGCCTATTATTTTATAGTATATTTTTATATAGCTGCCGGAGTTATTATTTACACTTCAGTTATTTTTCTTATCGGAGGTATATTAAAAAAAATACACATTATTTTGTTTAATAAATCTTTAACCATTATTAATTTTATTCTATTCTATATTATATATACGGTTTTAATTCGTATTTATTATATCCCTTCATCAACCCCGACAGCATGCGCCGGATATGGTTGGATGTTAGCATTTGGTATCGTTTTTCTTATAAATGGAATTGTATATTTTGCTGTACCTTTATACGGGATTATCCTAGTTATTGAGCAAATCCGGAAAATAAGAATTGAACCTCCGCAATATTGCAGAACACCTGTCCGTTTTTGGGCGGTTGTTATTCCTGCTATTGTATATATTGGTATTATTATTTATATTTTTTTCGAGTTATTTACTTAGACTTGTACAAGAAAACATTATTCACTTTTTGTTGTTCAATCTGTTTTAAAATGATATTATCTGATTATGAATATTAATAAAATTGTACTTTCAATTGTTAAACGCCCGAGTTTTAATTTGCTTGCGTTTCAAGCGTTTACTTTCGCAGTTATGATAATCGCAGGCGCAATCGGCGCTTTTCAGTTTGCACCATTTTTCGGACAAAAAGGTGTAAGTATGTATTATTTTTATGCATTGCATTTTACTACTATTGGTACCCTGATTTACACACTTGCTATTTTTATAATAGGATTTGCTATAAAAAAAATTGATAAAATTTTATTTAGCAAACCGCTAACAATCTTAAACTGTTTTCTATATTACATAATTTTTAGCACTTTTATCTCAATCGCACATATTCCTCCTGGTACCGTTTCAGAACGCGGAACATTTTGGCTCACACTTGTTTTCGTCTTGGGATGCATAATCCTCGGTATTGTTCTTTGTAGTATTATCCCTTTCGTTATTACATTGATTATTGAGCAAATCCGGAAAATAAGAATTGAACCTCCGCAATATTGCAGAACACCTGTCCGTTTTTGGGCGGTTGTTATTCCTGCTATTGTATATATTGGTATTATTATTTATATTTTTTTCGAGTTATTTACTTAGACTTGTACAAGAAAACATTATTCACTTTTTGTTGTTCAATCTGTTTTAAAATGATATTATTTGATTATGAATATTAATGAAATTGTACTTTCAATTGTCAAACGCCCGAGTTTTAATCTGCTTGCGTTTCAAGCGTTTACTTTCGCAGTCATGATAATCGCAGGCGCAATAGGTGCTTTTCAGTTTGCACCATTTTTCGGGTGGACAAAAGTATACTGGTATTATATTTACGAATTATTCCTGGTTGCAATAATAACCTCCGCTTATACAATATTTCTTTTTATCATTGCAAATACATTGAACAAAGCGTATATCATTTTTAACAAAAAATTGATTATTGCAAATACTATTATATTCTACATTTTATTTGGAATATTAACATTATTACTTGAATTGCAAAATTCTTCCGAAACAATAAATTTAGCTGTAGGAATTTTCGGTTATTTTCTTATCTTAACACTTGAGATTTTTATATGTACTATTATCCCTTATGTCGTTATGTTTGTTATTGAACAAATGAATAATATAAGACTTGAACTTCCGCCATATTGCAGAACGCCCCTTCGTTTTTGGGCGGTTATTATCCCCGCATTTGTTTATATCAGTATCATTATTTGTTTTTTATGCATAAAAATATGCTCTTAAAAAAAGACTGCATTACATAATGCAGTCAACAGTTATAAAATATCATAAATATAGAAAGGTCTATTTTGTTAAATCCATAAGAATATCAAGTGCCTGATCAAGTTCCTCTTGATTCATGTCGGATAACTTTTGGGGAGTTGATATTATATCAACATCGGGATACCGTCTCCAGTACTCACGGACACGTGTACCGTCATCACGCTTGTATGCGTTTACATGCACCATGGCATCACGCGGGGGAAGGTTATCATTTTCACTATCTTTAATAATTCTAGATGCTTGACCTTCATAATATTCACCTTTATATGGATCTATAAAAAATTTATCTTGACGAAATATCGGCTCCTGATTTTCTATATAATGTGGAAAAAGCGGATTTAAACCTGTAATTTCCTTCTTTCTGTCTCTGGCTTGCAATTTAAAACACTCTCCAACCTGATTAATCACATTGACTACAGTTATTCCGTCTTGTGGATTACAATAATTTACAATATTTTCATCATGAATATTTATTCCTGCTTTTTGTAAAATATTCCGTGTTCCATAAGGATTAAATGCACAGGCTTTAACTTTCCGCCACGCCCCGACAATCTGCGCAAGGCTGCCGCCGAGTGAATGTCCGGTTAATAGAATTTCTGCCTTAGGATACTTCTTTTTAAGCGAATCATAAAACATCAAAGCATGATACGCTTGCCCCGGAAGCTTTTGCCTAAAGGCCATAACAATATCATTTTTGGTATCAGGTGCTTTTTTAAGACTAAGCTCCTTTATGGCAATTTTAGCATCTTCCGTTCCTCTAAAAGCAACTATTATCTCATCGCCATACCTGAGGGCAACAGCTGCAAAACCTGTTTTATCATCGGGATCGCTCACTCCGATAACTTCACAGCCCTGAGGGATTGGTTTTTCTGTCGGACTATACGAAAAATCCGAACACTTCATCAATAAATTATGTTTATCTATATCATTTTTAAAATTTGTCATTTTTCCTCCTTTCTTATTGTCTTATCTATGACAAAATGATATTATCTGATTATGAATATTAATGAAATTGTACTGTCAATTGTCAAACGCCCGAGTTTTAATTTGCTTGCGTTTCAGGGTATGTTTTTTATATTTTTTCTCCTTGCAGGGGAATTAGTCGTTCAGGAACTCGGAATTTTCGGTAAATGGGAATATGCTGCAATAAGAATATTTCAAATTATCTATACCCTTTTATTTGGCATCCCAACCGTTTTATATACACTGATAATTTTTATTATTGATTTGTTGTGCAAAAAACATTTTTGCCTGTTATGGAATAAATACACCATTTTACTTCATTTTTTGGTTATATATATCCTTTTCCGTGTACTTATGCTGCCGGAATCCTACGACTTCTGCGGTGCACCCGGCATGGCTATTGTTTTCCTGTTTTTTGGGGGTATTATTTCTATTATATCCTTTTCGATTATCCCGTTAATAATAACCCTCATTACAGAACAAATCCGCGGAACAAGAATAGAAAACCTGCCGTATCTTAATAGCAAACTAAAACTCACCGGCGTAATTTTTTGCGCCGCATTTCCTGTCGTATTCTGGAGTAGTTTAGCAATATATACAATATATATTTCTTTTAGTATAAAGTATTAAGCCTGCTATAGATTTAACCGCTGTCCATAAACGTACACACCTCCATAAATATTTAACAACTATCATGACACAGATCATGTAACACATATTTCATATTGTAACTTATTATTTTACTTTTATCAAGATATATTACAAAAATAATACACCTATATGTATTTAAACGTCGACATACAAACAAATATTATACAACATCCGGCAAATGATAATTTTATAAACAATATCAAAGCACATTAACCTTATTTTCCCTAACCGGTAATTACTAAGCCCGCAGTATTTTTATAATAAAACAACAGGTTATATATGCCCTTTATCCCCCGTTTTACCATATTTGTCTCTATTTCCCTTCACCTGTATACCTTTGCTTTAAGAATAATTATATCCTCATTGCCTTTTTCTTTTTATCCCTGCCTTTCATTTACTCCCCCTCATTTACCCCTCATTTACCCCATCATCCCCCCATTTACCCCCCTTTATTTACCCCTTCCCTGTGGTATAATTAACTTATAAAAGAAAGGGAGAATACCATGAAAAAATCAGTAAAAGACTTAGGCGACATTCAAGGTAAAACAGCTCTCGTAAGAGTTGATGTAAACGTACCTCTGGATGCAGACAAAAATGTAACAGACGATACCAGAATACAGGCTATCGTTCCTACAGTAAAATATTTAAAAGATAAAGGCGCTAAGATTGTTCTTATGGCACACCTTGGCAGACCAAAAGGCGAAAAGAATATGGAATTCACTTTAGCACCGGTTGCTAAGTATATGTCCAAAGTTTTCGGTGAAGAAATCATGTTTATTCCTTCTGTTGAAGAAGCACCGGAATACGTTTCCAAACTCAAAGACGGTCAAATTGCACTCCTTGAAAACATCAGATTTTACAAGGCCGAAGAAGCAAAAGACGATGACATGACTTTTGCCGAACAGCTTGCAAAACTCGGTGATTTCTATGTAAACGACGCATTTGGCGCAGCACACAGGAACCACACATCTACAGCAAAACTCGCTAAGATTCTTAAACCTGCAGTTTCAGGCTTGTTGATGGAAAAAGAAATCAGATGTCTTTCACAGGCGCTTGATAATCCAGAAAGACCTTTCACCGCAGTAGTAGGCGGCGCAAAAGTTTCTTCAAAAATCGGTGTTCTTGAAAACCTGCTTGACAAAGTTGACAACATGATTATCGGCGGCGGTATGGCTTATACATTTGTTAAGGCTAACGGCGGAAAAATCGGTAACTCTATCTGCGAAGATGATCAGTTGGAAGTAGCAAAAGCTATTGAAAAGAAAGCGGCTGATAAAGGTGTTAAACTTGTTATGGCAACAGACGTACTTGTAACAGACGATTTCTCAGGCAACGGTACAAACAAGTTTGTTAAAATCAACGAAATTCCTGACGGATTTGAAGGTGTTGATGCAGGCCCTGATTCAAGAAAAGCGTTTGCAGATGTTATTAAATCATCAAAAACAATTCTTATGAACGGCCCTGTAGGCGCATTTGAAAACCCTGCATTTGCAGAAGGCACGAAGGCAGTTCTTGCAGCAATTGTTGAAGCTACAAAGAACGGTGCAACTTCTGTAATCGGCGGCGGTGATTCTGTTTCTGCGGCTAAGAAATTCTGCAAGGCAGAAGATTTCACCCACGTTTCAACAGGCGGCGGTGCTTCGCTTGAATTTATTGAAGGTAAAGTACTTCCGGGTGTTGCAGCACTTGATGACAAGTAAAACTATAATGAATATAAAATATTCAACCCCTCTCTGACAATATCAGAGAGGGGTTATTTTTACTTACAGCTGTAATATTTAATAAGAAGCCAAAACTATTTTAAATGTTGTCTGCTGTATCATTATTGGAAGCTGCAACTTCGAGTTTATAATCGCACTTGCGATTGGAACATATTATCTTATCGCCGTTTTTGCCCGCTTTCTTAACCAAAAGTTCGCCGCATTTGGGGCACTTGTCGCCGGTCGGAGCATCCCATAGCGCAAAATCGCATTCAGGATAACGGTTACAACCGTAAAAAACTTTACCGTATTTAGATTTTTTTTCTATAATATCGCCTTGCCCGCACTTAGGACACTTAACTCCGGTAGAGACAATATATTTTTTACGGTTCTTGCATTCTACACATTCAATATACTTGCCGTATGGGCCTGTTTTTAGAACCATCTCGCCGCCGCATTTTTCACATTTTTCTTCGACTTTTACTTCTTCACCGGGTTGTTTAACTTCTCCGCCTTCACCCAGTGAAAGTATGGTTTTACACTCAGGGTATCCGGAGCAGCCAAGAAACTGGGAGCCGAATCTGCTTGTTCTCACCAACATTTTACGCCCGCAGTTAGGGCATACAACATCGCTTTCTATCTGAATTTTTTGTGCAGTTTTCATTACTGCATTGACCTCTTTCATAAACGGGTCGTAAAAATCACTTAAAACCTTGTTCCACACAAGTTTTTGTTCTGCAATCTTATCGAGTTTTTCTTCCATGCCTGCAGTAAATTTGTAATCCATTATATCCGCAAACTGTGAGCAGAGCTGTTTGGAAACAGTACGCCCGAGAATTGTAGGTTTAAGCGCTTTGTCAACCTTTTCAACATACTTTCTTGTCTGAATAACAGTAATAATTGTTGCATAAGTAGACGGACGCCCGATGCCGTACTCTTCAAGCGCCTTAACAAGCGATGCTTCATTATATCTTGGAGGCGGTTGTGTAAAATGCTGTTTAGGAAGGATTTCTTTACAATTAAGCGCATCATCCTTATTCAAATCAGGTATTTTAACCTCTTTTGCTTCTTCCTCATCGGATGTATCATTGTAGAGTTTTAAAAACCCGTCAAATAGGATTTTACTTGTACCGGTTTTGAGGGTATAATCACCTGCAGCAATTTCAACAGTTCTGTTTGCAATACTTGCCGGTGCCATCTGGGAGGACATGAATTTATTCCAGATTAATTTATAGAGCCTGTACTGTTCATTTGTAAGGTACTGTTTTATACTGTCCGGAGTTCTTTCCGGATAAGAAGGTCTTATTGCCTCGTGCGCGTCCTGAACATTCTGTTTACCTTTCTGGTAAATATTCGGTTTTTCAGGGTAATACTTTTCGCCGTAATTATTTATGATAAATTCCTTTGCAGCATCTCTTGCATCATCGGAAATTCTTGTAGAATCTGTTCTCATGTAAGTTATAAGCCCCACAGCACCTTCGCCGAGTTCTATACCTTCGTAGAGTTTTTGTGCAACCTGCATGGTTTTTGAAACTCCGAAACCTAATTTAGAACTTGCTTCTCTCTGGAGCGTTGATGTAATAAACGGCGCGGTAGGCTTACGCTGGGATTGGCGGTCTGTAACCTTGTCTACAACAAATTTCCTGTCCGGTTCTAAAAGTTCGGCTTTAATCTTTTCTGCTTCTTCACCGTTTTTGATTTCTATTTTTTTGCCTTTATGTTTGGTAAGTTCTGCCTCAAAAATTTTACCTTCTTTTTCAAGATTAGCGTGGATAGACCAGTATTCCTGCGGAACAAAGTTTTCTATCTCCTCCTCACGCTCGCAAATCATTCTAAGCGCAACAGATTGCACCCTTCCCGCCGAGAGGTGGTAATTTCCAAGCTGTTTCCATAAAACAGGGGAGAGTTTATATCCCACAAGTTTATCGAGGATTTGCCTTGTCTGCTGGGCTTTAACCTTATCCATATCAATCTGGCGGTAATTTTCTATGGCATGTTTTACGGCCTTGGGTGTAATTTCGTTAAATTCTATTCTAAAAACCTTATCGTCATCAACTTTCAATACCTGTCTTACATGCCAGGCAATAGCTTCTCCTTCACGGTCAGGGTCGGATGCAAGATAGATTTTATCAAACTTAGGTGCCAGTTCATTTAGTTTAGAGACAACTTTCTTTTTCTCGGGAATAATAACATAAGTTGGTTCAAACCCTTTGGCCGCATCAAAACCAAGTATATTATCAGGCAGGTTTCTTATATGTCCGTAACTTGCCTCAATTTGATAATTGTTTCCAAGAATTTTCTTAATAGTTTTGGATTTGGCCGGTGACTCAACTATCACCAATGCGCGCTCCTGCTTTTTCTGTTTAGCCTGGGTCATTCCTTCTTATACCTGTCATCCGCCGTCTGCGTTATTAAAGATTTAAGTTCCAACATCGTAAGCAGCCCTAAAAGCTTCTCCGTATTGATTTTCGTTTCTGCTTGTATTTCATCAAACGTTTTGGGCTCTATATTAATTGTATAAAGAATTTTTTTCTCGTCAACGTCTAAATTATCAATTTCCTGATTCTGCTTAGTTTCAGAAGATAAAAGCTCCCAATTAAAAGCATTTAAAATATCCTCTGCACACGTTACAATACCCGCACCATCTTTAATCAGTTTATAAACTCCAGCCGTATTAGGATTGGTAATAAGGCCGGGGATACACAACAATTCACGTCCCTGTTCAAGAGCCAGATTTGCTGTAATCAGAGCACCGCTCCTAAGGGCAGCTTCTGCAACTACAACCCCCTTAGACAAACCGGAAACAATCCTGTTTCTTTGCGGAAATCTGTAACGCAGCGGTTCAAACGTCGGGTAATACTCTGTTACAACCGCTCCGCCGCCGTTTTCTATACGTTCATAAAGTTTTTTATTAGAAGCCGGATAAACAAAATCAAAACCGCTCGCAATAACTCCTACAGTTTTAATCCCGTTATCAAGCGCCGCGGTATGAGCAATGGTATCAATCCCCGCAGCCAATCCTGAAACCACGCAAACATCAGTACCGGCAAGCTCTTTTATAATTTTTTTTACTGAATCACGCCCCTGCCTTGTACAGTGCCTTGAACCGACAACCCCTACTGTCCGTTCTAAATTACAACTTTCTAAATCTCCTTTATAATAAAGCACAGCAGGAGGATCAGAAATCTCTTTTAGCATTGAAGAATATTGATTATCTTCATAGGTATAAAACTTTATTCCGTTTGACACGACTCTGTCATAAACTTTATCCAAATCAAGTTCATCACGTTTTTTCAGAAAATTTTCCGCTTTTTTTACACTCAGCCCTTCTATTGCACTTAGTTCCGCTTTGGATACATTAAAAGCTTTTTCAATATTCCCGAAATGTTCATATAATTTGAGAATAAAACGGGAATCAATTTGTTCTATTGATGATAATCCTATCCAGTATTTATAATTCATACTACAATTTTGCCTTAATCCGTTCAATTAATTTTGAAACGTTATCCTTTTCTTCCTGCGGAATATCAAAGTTAATATAATCATTAAAATATTCTATCGCATCTTCAAAATCGTTTCTTGTAAGAAACATTATGCCGACTTTTTTATATGCCTGATGAAATTTATCATTAACCGCAATTGCTTTTAAATAATTTGAAATTGCTTTATCAATTTCGTTATTGCCTTCATACGCCTGAGCCAGATAATAGTATAAAAACTCGTTATTTTCCTTATACTCGATTACATTTTCAAAATTGGCAATGGCGCTCTCGTAGTCGCCGAGTTCAAAATACACCCTTCCTATATCATAATAAGCGTCATAGTTTTCAGGCTGTGCGGCAAGTACTTTTTCCAGTTCGTCAATCGCCATATCCCAACGTTGATCCTCAATATAAACTCTTGCAAGAAGATGGGCAAGGAGCATATTATCTTCGTTTTCGTAGCTGCCGCGTTCTAATGTACCAATTGCATGTGCCAGGTCGCCCTTTTTGTAGTACAAATCAGAAAGACTTATATAAGGCTGGACAAGCTGCGGATCAAGTTCTATTGCTTTTATAAAGAATTTTTCCGCTCTGTCAACATCACCCAAATTATAATAAGCAACAGCCATATTATTGTAAACATCTGCATTATCAGGCTCTGTTTCAAGAACAGAACTAAAAGCATCTATGCATTCTTTATATTTTTTTTCGTGAAAAAGTTTTACTGCTAAATCAATTTTTTCTGACATTTTACACCTTTCGCTCCGCCCCCGTAAAGGCAGAAGCACACAATTTTACTTACTGTCATCAAGAGAATTTACATTTCTGATAACTGTTCTTACATTTCCGACTGCCTCAAAATTCTTCGGATCCATTGTAAGTTTGATACTGTCCGCATGGATATCTCTTTCGCCCTGCGTAATCATGGAACGACCGACGAGCACCATCTCATTAGGTTTGCCTGTTTTTGCATCCGGATAGAACACAACCTTTGGCCCCCTTGCAATGTAATCCTGATAATAAATTACAACACTACCGCTGCCCATAAAGGTATTTTTACGGCGGTCATAATGCTGATAATCCGCATTTAAAATCATTGTAGACCCGTTATCAGATATAGAAACTGACTTTGTATGCCCTTGAGCTGTTAATTCTTCTGTTACTGCCGAATAGATAAAGTGGTCCGCATAAGATGTATTCTGTTTTTCTTTTAAAATTGCCCGTCCGATAAGATCTATCTTTTGCAAATCTCCCTGCTTGTTTGTCACAATAATTGCCTTATCAGAAAATGTTTCAATATCCTTATACTTGATAGTTACAGAACCTGTTGCAACCATTATATTGTTCTGTGTGTCATATTCCTGTTCGTCCGCATTAATGACAGCAATAGGGATTTTTCCGTCCGTAACAATACTCTGGCTGTCTCCCTGAGCCTTAATTATTTTATTAATCAGTGAAAGCTTAAGAATATTTGCTTTAACTTCACGTTTTTTATTTGCTTTTACTTCGTAAGCATAGGGTTTATCATAAAAGGTTACAATATCCGGCTTTTTATTTGGTAATACCGTAACATCAGCCTGCTCGCCGACAACTTTTACGTCATCCACCTGAACGTTTACATTGCCTTCAAATTTTATTTTATTATCCTTTTCGTTATAAGTCTGGGTTTTGGAATCAATTACCAGATCAGCAGCAATTACGCCAACTCCGGTTGTTATAAGTATTAATAAAAGAATTAACTTTTTCATTACTTCTCCTTATTTACCGTAAACCTTTGTTTGAGATTTACCTTTTATTTTAAATTTATCAAAATCCGGTGAAATGATTGCATGTTCGGCAACAGCCGTCATTTCTCCGTTACGTTCTATTATAACATTACCGTTTGCAAGGATATCTTTATCATTTCCCTGCCAGATAAGCTCATCACTTTTCAATGATGTACCGTCTTCTATGACAACAAACACTTTTTCCCTGAGTGTAATTGTCTTATTAACTTCGTCATATACTCCATGTACAGCCGAAAAACTCATAGAAACCGAATTTTCTTTATAAAAATTACCAATTATATTATCAAGTTCCGCCTTTTTATCTGCATTGTTATAATTTCCGGTCTCACCGTAAATTTCCCAGTATTTTTTCTTGTCTTTGGTTTCGGTAATAATTATCCCGCGGGTTTTAACCTCCTGCCTGTCAGAAGCATTATCAAGTTTATTTCTGTTAAAGTCAGCAGTCATAATTCCGGCAGAAATAAATGCCCACATCAATATTCCTGCAGCAATAACAAAACCTAATATATACCCTTGGTGTTTTCTATCGAGTTTTAAAAATTTGTCAAGATAGTCTTTGATTTTCATACACATTATTATCGCATAAATATTTTGATTTGTAATCTGGTTATATCCAACAATTGAGTATTACAAATTAAAACAATAGATTGTAAATTTTTGTAAATTCCGTTTTTTTTATAGCAATTTCTTTTCAGCTGCATTCTTTTTATATTTAAGGAGTTGTTGAAATGGAATTAAGTATTAACGGTAGAAGTAATTTTAAAGCACAAATTGAAAAAAAATGAAAACAATACAAAAAAAGAAAAACCGCAAATATACATATCGAAAAATCCCGACAGGATAGCAAATGCTGCGGGTGTAGTTGCCGGAACATCCGGCATGATTGGAGGAGCTGTCTTAGGCGGATTAGTTGGATTGTGTAAACTCCCCGGTGAACTTATAGCCTCCATAGCAGGCCAAAAATACGCACAAATTATTACGGATTCTGCTCAGGGATTTAAAACAGGTATTAATAATTCAGCGGCAATTACTAATCTTGTCAATGTTATAAATAGCATTAAATCACCGGAAGTCGTTGAGGACGTAATAAAAATAAGCGGCACTATATCTGAAAGGCTGCACGAAACATTCAAAAACGACGCAGCTGCATCTTCTGTTATCGACAGCGTTATAGATCCATTTATTAATTCGCTGTCCGTTAAGAAAAACTTTAAAAATTATACAAGTGCAGGAGTAAAACAAACTGTTAAATCACCTGTGGGACAAACTGTACTTAAATTTCTAGGTTTTAATAAAAAAAACAAGTAAAATTATCGGTGATATAACCGGAAATATAGCCGAAGGAATTTCCCAGGCAGTCATAAATATTCAAAACTTCACACCTGAACAGCGAGAAGCATGGGGTAGAGTCTGCAATCAAATAGGAGAAGAACTAAAAGTCAATCCCCAGGTTCGTAATTCAAAAGCTATCATTCAATGTTTAAAGGATATGGGTAAGGACTTAACATGGATTACAGAGCCGCTCAAAAATATGCAGAAAAGCATAGTACAGGGAGCCAAAGATTTAAATAAAGGACTCGGCAAAGCCCCGATAAAAACAATAGGCAAATGGTCTGCTGCCGGCGCCGCTATTTGCGGTACTGTTTCCACTTTAGGCTGGCTGCTCTTTAAAAAATCAATAATGCGCAAAGAACAGAAAAAATTGGATAATCTTCAAAATTAGATATATTTTTGTAGAATTTTTTTAGTCTATATGTTACTCTTGAACTATGATAACAATCAAAGATTTGCAGGGGTATATAGAATATATTAACCTTGTTGAAGTTAATTATTTAAAGAAATTTTTTGATATTCAAAAACCTTACATTCACTGTAAAGAAGGATGTGCCGGCTGCTGCAGTGTCGGAGAATATCCTGTTTCGGAACTGGAATTAATGTATATGGTTGCAGGTTTTAGAAACCTGCCGGAAGAAATACAGGCGCAAATCATTGCAAAAACAGATAAAATAAAGGCAGAACGCAATTCTGAGAGTAAAGAAAAATACCTGTACGAATGTCCTTTTCTAATAAATAACCGGTGTTCCATCTACAATAACCGTGCAATAATCTGCCGTACGCACGGGCTTTTGTTTTACATAACGGATAAAGACGGCAAGACACATAATAAAATGCCTGCCTGTGTGAACGACGGTTTAAATTACAGCGAAGTTTACGACCCTGTTTCTAACACGATTTCGCCGGAAATGTGGGAAGCAAGTAATATTCCGGTTGAGCCAAAAGCTTACAACATCAGCCGTGAAGTAATTATGGATAACGCTAAAAATGCAGGATTTGATATTAACTTTGGAGATTCCAAAGCATTAATTGACTGGTTTTAATGCAGCAATGACCGGCATGCAGCCTCTACATCTCCGGAGCCGAAAATATAACTGCCCGCAACAAGAGAGTTTGCCCCGAGCGAAGTACAAATTTTTGAGGTTACATTATTAATCCCGCCGTCAACCTGTATAATTAAATCATCCGGCGCGTTCTCTTTAATAAGAGGAATTTTGGAAGCGCATTCATGTATAAAACTCTGACCGCCAAACCCCGGCTCTACAGTCATAACAAGCACTAAATCTACATCATTTAAATACGGGAAAATACTTTCCGGCGGAGTTTTAGGTTTAATTGAAATTCCTGCCTTAAGCCCCGCTTTATGTATAAATGAAATAACTTCTTCAGGATTTTCTGCTGCTTCATAATGAAAGGTTATCAAATCCGCACCCGCTTTTGCAAACGGCAGCACAAAATCCGCAGGATTTTCTATCATTAAATGTACATCCAGAACAAGATTCGTAATCTTACGTATAGACTTAACAACCGGCACCCCGATTGTAATATTAGGCACAAAATGCCCGTCCATAACGTCAATATGGAGCCAATCCGCACCCGCCTCCTCTACAAGCCGTATATCATGCCCTAAATTGGCAAAATCAGCAGATAATAATGACGGAGAAAGTATTACAGACACTAGTTTATACCTCCGGATTGTTCAGGTTTCTTTGGGGATAATTTTTTTACTTTAGATTTTATAATTCCGTTTATCAAACTCTGCGGCAACTTAGAAACACATCTTGCCGCAAATGCATCCTTGCCGACAGTATACGTTAATTTAGGCTTCCTAGCACTGTCCGCCTCTGATACAACATCCACAACGCTTTGAACAGGAGCACCTTCCCGTCCGTTTTTACCGGCATTCTTAACCATATATTCCATCTCGGCTTCATACCCGCTGCAATCCCTGATAGAAGCCTTATTCTGATCAATAGATTTATCCCACAAAGGTGTTGCTATAACCCCGGGTTTTATAGAAATAATTTTAATATCACGCTTTGTTTCCATAAGCATAGAATTAAAAAGTATGTCCATAGCCCTCTTAGATGCACAATAAGGTGCTATAAAAGGAAATATCCCGTAACTTGCCATAGAACTTATATTAATGACCCTCCCGCCTTCTAAAAGGTCAAGCAGCCCCTGCGTAAACTCTATATGCCCGAATACATTAGTATCAAACTGCCGCCGGAGCTCCGAAGCAGGAATCCTTTCCAGTGCCCCTGCAACAACACAGCCCGCGGCATTTATAAGAGTGTTTATTTTATTTGTTCTTTTTTTAATAAATTCCGCAGCCTTAACAATAGACTCGTCATTACACAAATCTATAAAAAACGGGATTATATTTTTAGACAATCTTTCAAGCTCACTGAAAGCTTCTGTACGCCTCACACCCGCATAAACAATATTATCAGCCGAAAAATGCTCAACCAGTGCTCTGCCAATACCGGAAGCCGCACCCGTAATTACATAAATTTTACTCATCACGCCCTATTGGTCTCATCAAAATAACCGAATTTAAATTAAGCTGTAAAAATTCATAATGCTCAATTTCTCTGTCCTTAAGCAGCCTGTACTCCAAAGAACAGTTTTTGACAGCTATAAAACTCTTGGTGCTGTTGAGTATATCCGAAATTAAACGATTACGCTTGCCAACTTTAGGCATAAATACATCGCCTTTTATTTCATAATCGTTTGTTATTATAAGCACCCGCTCTGACCATACGCCGGAAGTTATACTTTCTAATTTTTCATCAGCCATTAATTTCTCCTTTATGATAAGTAAGATTGGAACAACGGCAGATATAAAGCCAGCGCCAATACTAATACAATACTACCGATTACCAGAAGCATTATAGGTTCAATCATTTTAGTCAAAGTATCAATAATATCATCCAGGATTTTATCAAGATAATTAACCGCATTACCAAGCATTTCACCCAAACGACCTGATTGCTCACCGGTTGCAACCATAAACAAAAGCATTCTTGGAACAACACCCGTCATCTTCATAGCAACTGAAACCTGCTGTCCTTGTTGTACTTTTACAATTGAATCGGTTATTTTATCTCTTAACAGAGAGTTCGTTAGTGTGATAACTCCTAAGTGTAAACAATCAACAACCGGAATACCTGCATCATACGAAACCTGAACAACAGAGAAAAAGTTTGAAAAGTTTGCACTTAAAAGTAAATTATTAATCAATGGTATTTTTAAAGAAATTCTGTCAAGTAAACGTTTTGTAGGAGTCCAGTGGGTAATTATATATATAAATACCCCCAAAGAAACAAAAAATACAATTAGTACCCACCAGTTAGTTTTCAAATACTCGCCGGCATTAATCAAAACCATTGTAATAAGCGGTAAATCCTTACCCTGATTTTCAAACATTTCTTTAAATGTCGGGAATACAAATAATAACATAATAAGTACAATAATCGTAGCCAGAACAATGACAAAACAAGGATACATCATTGTAGAAATAACCTTACCACGGATATTAGCCTGCTTCTGCATAAGTTCTTTAATACGCCCAAGGGTCTTTTCCAATTCACCTGCTTCTTCACCGGCTTTTACAAGACCTACCATAATATATCCGAATACATTAGGATATCTTGCCAGTACATCAGCAAAAGATGCACCACCCATAACCTGTGTTCTTAAAACCTTTGCAGTATCTCTGATTTTTTTCTTGGCAGCTTCTACCTCCATGAACATCAGAGATTCTACTGCCGGAATACCGGACTGAAGCAATATTTGCAAGGTAGAGATAAATTCAATACGCTCACTTAAACTCATAGCAACAATTTTGGCACCGCCGCGGCTGTTTTTCTTCGCACTGCTGTCAACAATATCCATCGGGACAAGTCCCATTTTTCTTATTTTGTCGCGGGCTTCTTTAGCATCAGCTGCTTCTACTGTTCCTTTAACTACATCGCGTCCTCTTTTAAGTGCTTTATAATTATATGTTGGCATTCTCTCTCTACCTCGTACTATTCATTAGCAAAACCCAGTACACGAACAAATTCATCTACCGTGGTCTTGCCATCTATAATATGCTGTAAACAGGATTGATTTAACGTTCTCATCCCTGCTGCAACAGCAGCTTCTTCTATTTCGATATCATGCGCACCCTGCGCAATTAATTTTTTAATTTCCCTTGACATAGGAAGTATTTCATACAAACCTAAACGTCCTTTATAACCCAAAAATCCGCATTCTTCACACCCAACCGGTCTATACATTTTTGTTTTTAAAAGCTGTTTTTGTTCTTCTTCGTTAACAGTAAGGTGCTTAACTTCTTCTTCCGAGGGATAGTATTCTTCTTTACAATTATCGCAAAGCCTTCTTACAAGACGCTGGGCTATAACTCCGGTTAATGTTGAAGATACAAGATAATCCTTTGCACCCATTTCTATAAGTCTTGTAATTGTAGCAGCTGCAGAATTTGTGTGAACGGTACTTAATACAAGGTGACCCGTTAAAGCCGCAGATATTGCAACTTCTAATGTTTCATAATCACGAATTTCACCAATAAGAATAATATCAGGGTCCTGACGTAATATGGCTCTCATACATGAAGCAAAAGTAATATCAGCCTTAGCGTTTACCTGCGATTGGTTAATACCTTCAAGTTTAATTTCTATCGGATCCTCAATTGTTGTAATATTTACATCTTCCTTGTTTAAGCTCTTAAGTATTGTATACAGAGTAGTCGTTTTACCTGACCCCGTAGGACCGGAGGTGAGAATAATACCGTTTGGCGACTTAACCATTGTTTTAATTTTTTCAATATCCCAGGGTTGAGCCCCTTCGATTTTAATATCTTCTCCGGAGGATTTTAAAGATACAGCAGGTGCCAAAATCCGGATAACAACTTTTTCTTTTCCGGATACAGGCAAAGTATTAATACGAAAATCATACGCCTTATCATTATATTTGATAGAGAACGTACCATCCTGCGGCCGTCTATGTTCGGCAATATTCATTCTTGCAAGAACCTTGAAACGTGTAATAACAGAGTTTTCTACACTTGACGGAATTTCAAGCACTTTCTTGAGCAAACCGTCTGCCCGAAAACGCACAATATAGTTATACAGCCTGGGCTCTACGTGAATATCCGAAACTTTTTGGTCAATACCATCCGTAATAATTTTATAAACAAGTTTTGCAACTGAAGAACTAGCATTTTGTAATTCTTTTTCAACCTGGGTCCATAAGGAGGTTTCTCCCTGATACTGGGCGGCTTCCTCTTCAAGAGACTGCATAATCCGTTCGGTTTCTTTAGCCGTTTGCAGTTGTTTACGTTTATTTGTGTAATCTTTTAACAATAACTCAAAATCCATAAAGGTCATTGCAAACGGAATAACCGAACGACCTGTGGAAAAAGATATTTCTCTTATAATATTTTTATCTAAAGGATTAAGCATAGCTACTTTCAGCTTACTCCCGGAAACCTCAAAAGGAACGGAACACTTCTTAAATATAAAATCATCCGGTAATCCTTTAAATAATGCTAAATCTACAGATATATCATCTGCCGTTATCATTTCTGTATTATATTTTGATTTTAGATATGCACGCACCTGCTCTTCTGTTATAAAGCTGTTAGCGAGAAGAGCCGCATATAACGGCATTTTTTTTGTTTTCATTAGTTCTTTAGCGGGGGCTAAATAACTTTCCTGTATCCATCCGTTTGCCAGAAAAAACTCTTCATCACTCATTTCCGGTGTAGCCGGAACTCTAATTGTAGTAGAGGGATTTAAATCAATATTTTTAACAAGTTCTTCAGTAGTATTTTCGGATGATACTAACTGCAAATTGGGTTCTTGCGCCTTTTGTACTATTTGATTTAAAACTGCACTATACAGCTCACCAAAGTCATCGTCCGCAAGAGATATAAATTTTGCTTTACCGGTTTCATTTTGACACACGGACTTAACCTGGTTTTCTATAATAGGTTTATTAGAGGCCACCGATTTTTTAATAATGATAAAAATATCATTATTTCTTATATCTACAGGTATAAAGCCTGATGATACCATCAGGTTTTTGTCAAACTTTTCCAGTAAATCAGGCTTTATACTGTTTTTTAATTTCTCTAATTGAGCTGTTATCATTGTTTTCTATTATAAATTGTTTATACTAACGTCCTCGTTATCTTTGATTATTTTAGGAGTAATCATTATAACTAACTCAGTTTTAACTTTTTCACTGGTAGAAGATCTAAACGCAGCTCCAATACCCGGAAGATCACCGAGGATAGGGATTTTGCTGACAGATTTATTTGTCGTTTCTTGTATTAAACCGCCGATAATAAGTGTTTCACCATCCTTAATTCTTACATTCTTAATATCAAGATTTCTTCTTGCAAGCAATGTTGCCGCAATATATGGAGATCTGTTACCTTCTTCATCATACTCGATATCAGTAATTTGACCGGCCTGGGTAGAGTATTCAGGAACAATATTTAATGTTACATAACCTTCCGGCGAAATAAACGGAGTGAATGAAACCTTTAAGCCCTGGTCTGAACCAATATTGTAGGTTTTTTGTGCAACAGCTGCAGCACCGGCACCTGAAGTTTGCAAGAATTCAACATCTACACTTTCCAGATAGTCTTGCGTAAGGTCAATTGTAGATTCTTTACCATTTGTTACAATTAATTTCGGATTGGCAAGAATTCTTGCTTTTTCGGTTGACAGCAAATAGCTCATTTCCCAACCAATCTTCATACGGCTTTCATTTTTGGCATGCGCAATAGTTGTACCATTTGCATCTGATGTAAATGTTATGTCACCCCCTGTAACACTCCAGGTGTTATTGAATTCTTTACTGCCATCTTCTGTTAATTCTAAAATTGAGAGTTCAACAAAAGCCTGAGGCTGTTTTACATCGTTTTCTTTTATAAAATCACCGATTAAATCAAGTTGTGCTTGTGATCCGCCAATAACCTTAATAGTACCTCTCTGCGGGAAATAAGAAACTTTAAGATTTTGTGCACTAAACGGAACTGCCGACCCAACAGTTACATTTCCGGTAAGTGTACAAGCAGTATAACTTTCTCCCAGCTTAACAGGGTCTGAAGAGCCACCGCTGCTGCCACTGTCTCCACCACCTTCATCGGAAGCAGCAAAACCCGTTGTTCCTTCATCTTCAGGAGCTTCTAACTGGGTTTGGTTACCTGTACTTATGTCATTATTCGGAGACAACATATTACATATCATCGAAGCCATTTCTGCCGGAGTAGTATGATTTACTATATAAGTGGCAGATGCCGGTTTTTTATCAAACTGTTCAATAACGCTTTGTGCAACTTTTACATCATTTTCCATACCAAAAATAATTAATTCGTTAGTTGACGTATTTACAGTTGCAATTTCAGTAGTTGATAAACCGGTTCTTTTCTTTGAAAATATGTTTTTATTTAAAAATTCTGCTATTTTAGCAGCATCAACGTACCTGACAGGTAAAACCGTCATCTCCCGGGCCGCAAATGCTTCATTATTTGCATCAAATCTTGACATTATAACAAGAGTATTGTCATCAAGATAGTAAGATAACCCCCCTATTTTTAAAACAAGTTTAAAAGCTTCATTTAAAGACACATTAACAAGATCTAATGTTACCGTACCTCGTACAGAAGAATGGAATATGATATTTAACCCGGCCTTATCAGCAAACATTCTTAAAACTTGTCTCACATCAGAGTCTCTTAAAGAAAGATTAATTTTATCCTCTTTATCCGTAATTGCGACGTTTGCATCAAGTTTTAGCTTGTTATAGCCGCCGTCACCGTCATAATAATTATAGCCGAGAGCCATTACAGCAGGTGCTGATAATAACAATGCGGCTGATAACAATAATGTGTGTATATTCTTACTTGCCATTCTTGCCTCCGAACTTACTATCTAAATTAGAAACTTTGTTATAATAAATTTTATTAGTTGTTAAAACTTCACCAATCCCTGCACGGTAAATATTCTTACCAAGTTTTACTGTTACAGAATCTTTACTTATATCTAAAACCTGATAATTACTCATTGTATCGCCTTTCTTAACAAGGTGATCGCTTCCTTCTATGTTAAGAATTGCCGAAGGAGAATATATATCATACAGAATACCGGATACAGATACATCCATAACTCTTGCCGCTTCAGACCCTTCACTTGCGCTTTCCGGCGGCTCCATTAACTCAAAACTAGGCGGCGCATTAAACTTTACAGATACATCCCTGTATGGCATAAAGGGATCCGGTTTAGTAATCGTTCTGGGTACAGAAATAACTTCACGTTTTGTGCTTGTTGCTGAAATAGCTGCACTTTCCGGAATGACTTCATTTAACACATTTTCACTAAACATATCTGATATCAGATTTGTTCCGAAATCTAACGATGTCATTTTATGATAACAACCTAGTCCGGCACCTGTACCTATCAGCGCAGTTAAGATTAACATCGACAAAAGTTTCGTATTCTTGTGGCTATTAACCTTTCTTACTCTGGTTTGTTCTTTAATTTCCTTCAATTCGGGTATTACATTTGTATTATAATCCCCGTTGTTTAAAAATGAATCAATATTCGCTATGTTTTTGAACATCTTTTTATACTCTCACATCTATTATACAAAGATTCTACAGCAGGCCATTTCCCTTAGTAACATTCATTTGTATGATTTTATCTTAATAAACTAATAATTAAGATTTTACGGATTATTCTACTGCCAGCAAGCATTAATTTTATTTATACTATATTTTTACAATATTTGCAACAATATTTACAATTTATTTTTGATATCCGCCAATTGGATGATTTTTTTTACATAAAAAAGCCTTATGCAAATGCGATTTTGTTACCTGCTAAGTCAGCAGGTGGGTGAGTGCCTTATTAAATCCGTTTCCCGCTGGCGATTTTAATCGGCGGGTATACTTCATAGGCAAAGAGCTTACTCTCCCTTTTATTAAAGATGTAGGAACAAAATAAACACCTGCATAAAGCATTAATATTATTACATACTGTTATACCTTTTTCAAGCTCCCTGCCGGATTTAATAATTTTATTTCTGCAAAAAATTCAGGGACATATTTATATAACAATTTCTTAATATTCTCCAATTCTGAAGAATTCATATTTTTTATACGTTTGCTAAAAAGTTTTTCATCTGCTCCGGCAAACCATGGAAACATCGTTTTATCTTTATATTTCAGAAATTTATCCGAGGATGAATCATTAACATTATGATAAAAAACGTCAATTATACCTGTTTTTGTATCCGCTATTTGCAAAACCATATTATCATTTGCAAATTTACTTAGACAGACTTGTTTACCATCCACAATCTTGTATAATCCGGTGTCCTGACTATCTTTAACAACCAGAACATCTTTGCTTAATGTTTCAGGAAAATTATAAAAAATATTCCTTGTAGAATTCAAAATCCTGCGCGTTTCTTTATCATAGCCGGCAGTAAAACTTTTATTATTAATATTTTGAATTAAATTAACCTTCACTGAGTTTTTTTCTTACAAGTTCTTCAATTTCAGCCAGTAAATCAGGATTATTTGTTAATACTTCTTTTGCTTTATCCCTGCCCTGACCAAGTTTTTCTTCATTATAGCTGAACCATGCACCTGCTTTTTTAACAATATTCAGATTAACTGCAACGTCTAATATATTTCCTACTTTACAAATGCCTTTACCAAAAATAATATCAAATTCAGCAGTTCTAAACGGGGGCGCAACTTTATTTTTAAGAACCTTTACTCTTACATGGTTGCCAATATCTTCCCCGTCGCCTTTAAGCCCTTCTACACGTCTTATTTCCAGACGTACAGATGCATAATATTTTAAAGCATTACCGCCGGTAGTTACTTCCGGATTCCCGTACATAACACCGATTTTTTGTCTTAACTGGTTTATAAATATGACCGTTGTATTTGTTTTTCCTATAATTCCGGTTAATTTTCTGAGAGCTTTAGACATCAATCTTGCCTGAAGCCCCATTTGCTGTTCTTCCATAGAACCTTCAATTTCAGCCTTTGGAACAAGTGCCGCAACCGAGTCTACTACTACAACATCAACAGCCCCGGAACGTACAAGTTCTTCTGTAATATCAAGTGCTTGTTCCCCTGTATCCGGCTGAGAAATCAGCAGTTCATCAATATTAACCCCGAGATTTCTTGCATATTCAGGGTCAAGTGCGTGTTCTGCATCTACAAATGCAGCTATACCGCCCTTCTTTTGGCATTCAGCAACTATATGCTGTGCAAGAGTCGTTTTACCTGAGGACTCAGGTCCATAAATCTCTATGATTCTGCCGCGCGGAACACCGCCGATACCGAGCGCAATATCTAAAGCTAAAGCTCCTGTAGGAATAGCTTCTACATTAATTGCCGGCTTGTCGCCGAGTTTCATTATTGACCCCTTGCCAAAATCTTTTTCTATTTTTTCAATAGCAAGTTTTAATGCCTTTGTTCTTTCTTCATTATTTGTTGATTTTACTGCTGTTTCTTCTGCCATTTTTATTTTCCCCAAATTTCCAAGTCTGATAGCACATTCCTAAATATACTTATATTCTAATTAAAATAAAATATTATTATTGTTATCTTCTTTTTTTATAAAAAGCCCGCACATTACAGGTTTAAAACTGTTAACAGCCATTTTAAGATTAAAGTTTTCTTTATTTAAATCATTAATCTTGCTTTTAAGGCTTTCATTTTCTGTTTTGCAGCGTACAAACTCTATAATTAAATCGTCAATCCCTTCTAGTTTATCGTCAAGAACTTTTTCAACAGAAGTTGTCAAATTATTTTCCAAAGTTTTAAGGGTAGCTAAAAGGTTATTAACAACCACTTGAGAATCACCATTAGCAGCCGCAATAGCATTTGAAACGACAGCTTTATTTTCTTTTGCTCTCTTAAGTCTTTTTACTTCATCTAAAGAAAAATATAATTGCCCGTCACGGTTTTTCTTAGGGAGCACTGATGTTTGTTTGCACAAATCTACAATCTCTCTATTGTCTGCATTTAATATTTTTCTCACTTCCTCCGGTAATAGAATCTTATCTTCTTTAATATTCATCCCAAAATACCTCTAAAATACTACAAGCAACATTCTAGCTGAGAATAAAAATGATTTCCAGTTTTTGTAACAAAGAGTTAAGCAAAGATTTGTAAAACTGCCCGGGCGGGCAATAATAAAAAGAGATTTATTACATTTGCGGCTAAAAAAAACCGGTGCTTTTGAAACATTGTTTCATTAACCCCGGAGAATTCACACTAAAATATGGTAAACATTTTTCATTTTTTTGTATAGTTATAAAGCGCCATTAAGATTTCTACTCCTTAATATTTTTTATTGTCAGATTTTTCTTTTTATACTCCAAATACCTGACACACTGTTTTACCCGATCGTAACCAAGCATTATACCTAGCATAAAATCCTGCTCCGGAGTAAGTTCATTTAATCTGGGATTAAATGTTTTTACTACATCCACACAGGATTTTTCTCCAAAATATACATTAATTTTATTTTTATCCACATCATGTATTACATAATCAATATTTTCCTTTTGCAATCTATGCTCAATAGGCTGACGGTAAGAAGATTTTTCTGTTGTTAAAATAAGGTTTCTTATTCCTTTTTTAAATTCATATATATGGTGATAAAAAACTCTTAAATCCGCATATTCTTTTTTCATTCCGGGCGTAATTTTCGGAACACCGGCCAAAAACACCGGAGTCTTTGTTTTATTGGAAAAACTATAATTCTGCACTGAATTGACTTTCATAATTTTGCTTATTTGTTAGGTTTAACTAACATTTATAATACATCTTTTTTGCAATGCTGTCAATAACACAATCTAAATTAGTTGAAATAAAATAACTTTTTATAATAAAATCAAAATATGTACAAAAAGGAAATGCGAAAATGCTTCCGGCTTGCGCAAAAAGGAGCGGGAAAAACTTCTCCAAATCCTCTTGTAGGATGTGTTGTATTAAATAAATACGGTAAAGAAATATCTAACGGGTATCACCATAAATACGGAGAAAACCATGCAGAACGCGATGCATTGTTAAAACTTTCGCCAAAACAAACTCAGGGCGGAACAATTGTCGTTAATCTTGAACCCTGCAATCATTATGGAAAAACTCCGCCCTGCAGCGATCTTATTATAGAATACGGAATTAAAAGAGTTGTAATCGCAAACAGAGATCCTAATCCTAAAGCCGCCGGCGGAATTGAAAAACTCAAACAAAACAATATAGAAGTAATAGAAGGAGTTCTGGAAGAAGAAGGAAAGTTTCTTAACAGAATATTTTTCAAAAATATTAAAGAGAAAAAAACTTATATTGTTCTAAAAACAGCATCAACGCTCGATGGAAAAATCGCAGCAGCAAACGGTGATTCAAAATGGATAACTTCTTCAAATGCAAGAAACCTTGCAAGAAAATTCCGGCAGGAATTTGACTCAATATTAACCACTGCTGCAACTGTTATTGCCGATAATCCTCAAATGCTGCATCATAAAAAAATTATTCTGGATAGAAACTGTAAACTAAATTTTTCAGAAAATATTTTTAATACCGGAGAGAAGATATATTTAGTGAATTCCTTAAAAAACAGATACTCAAAAGAACTTCCGGATAATGTCGAAATAACATACATTAGCGAAACTGGAAACGGGCTGAATCTTAGTGAATTATTTGAAAAAACATACGAAAAAGGTATTATGAGTATATTCATAGAAGCCGGGTCAAAATTAAATGGTGAAATTATTAAACAGGACTTAGCAGATGAAATAATACAGTTTACAGCACCTAAAATTCTAAACGACAACATCGGCATAAGCTGCTTTAACGGAGATACCGCAAATTATATTTCTCAGACAAAAAACTTTAAACTTGTTGAATTAAAACAAGTCCTGCCGGATTATTATGCAAGATTTATAAAATAAACATATTTCCATTGTCCGATATAAAACGGCTCAAGTCTTTATTTTTCACATTTTTACCATTCAATTCCTAAAAACAGTTTGAATTCAGACTCAAAACAACAGAATATTAATATAATAAATGGCAGACTTTCGGTTATACACAAAAATTGAGCACACTACCATAAAATTGGTATTCCCTTTTTATGGAGGTAAAAATGCAAACTATTAATATACTTTCTGTTGAAGATCAAAAACTAATGCGGATAGGTATAAAATCTTTATTTACAGACTATCCGGAAATACAGATTATTGCAGAAGCCCGTGACGGCAAAGAAGCAATAGAAAAAGCAAAATTAATAAAACCGGATATAATACTTATGGATATCGGGCTTCCTGATATGAGCGGAATAGAAGCCACTAAAAAAATACTGGAACACAACAACTATATAAAAGTAATAATGCTGACATCACATATATCAGAACAAGAGGTTACAGATTCACTTACAGCGGGGGCAAGCGCTTATGTTTTAAAAGATATAGTAACAGAAGTTTTAATGATGATTATAAAAACAGTAAAACAGGGTGCTATGTGGCTGGATCCTCATGTTGTACCGTTTATCAGAGAGAAAAACTGCGGGATTATTCCTTCAAGACAAATTTCAAGAGCAGTTTTTAAAGAAAGGCATTCCAACTTAACACAACGCGAATATGAAGTACTGAAACTTGTTGTTGACGGGCAATCTAACAGCCAGATAGCAAAAACTCTTACCATAAGCGAACATACAGCCAAGGCCCATGTTTGTAATATTATTCAGAAACTCGTTGTAGATGACAGAACACAGGCAGCTGTCAAAGCTTTAAAAGAAGGACTTGTTTAAACTACATCATCAGCATTATTATTTTCTACTTATTCAAAAGTATTTATTTCATTATCTAGAATAAGTTCCATATCCGATAAAAAAACGGACAGATTATCACCCTTTTCAGATGTCTCCGTTACATTTTCAATACTACGCCCGAAAGGTTGTGTCATATAAGAACTTGTATTATGTAATGTTATTGTCCCGAATTTTGGAAAACTAACAGTTTCCATGTCATACTCCTTTGCTATATAGATTTATAAAATATATCCATAGCAAAAATTGACAAATTATTACAAAAATTTTACAAATAACAACAATTAGTAAAAATTTTCGATAAAAGATAAGTCTGATAAATTTAAATTCCGAAAGATATTTTATTATTGTTTTTCTTTATCTTTATCAACAGCAAACGGATTACTGTTTCCTGTTGCACCGCTTTCTTCCGCAGAATACGCACCAAAGGGATTAACTGTTTCGCCGGTATTATCTCCCGATAATCCCTTTGTAACAACATCATCAGTCTCTTCACCGCCGGAAGCGCCGCCGGTTGTAACTCCGCTTGTTGCATAAGTCGGAGTTAGTGTAAACAGATTTTCTTCACTCGTAGCATCAACTGTTTCTTCCCAGAATTCAGTTGATACCTCTTGAAATTCAGTAGTTTCGGCAGATAAATCCTGTGTAGTTTCTCTAATATCAATCGTATCCTCAGCGGTTCCTCTGTAATCTGTAAATTGTTTTACTGATTCCGTACCGAAAAAGGCCGCCGCAGTACCGCTCAATGCTGCTGCAGCGTAATACATAGCCGCTGCTGCTGCGCCAAATATTGATGCGGATAAAGTCGTTGCTCTAATCATCGCCTGTGTACAGGTAAAGGCAGCAGAAGCTGCCGATAATGCAAGTACAAAACCTTGGGCAATTGCAGCTGTTTTTGTTGATTTATCTATTTCGGAAACATATCCTGTAAACTCATTTGTTGTTTCTATATTTGAAGTAATGTCTTCATAACCGGCACCGACATCAACAATCTCGGAATTAAGTCCTTCTGTCTGATCATTTGTACTGGACTGTGTTGCAGTCATTTGAGCACCAATAGCCTTCATTAATGTTATTTCTTTATCTGTAGCAGTACCATTTTTATATTTTGTATAGTAATAGTTATATAAACCTTCCAAATCACCTATCTCTCCCTGCCCTTGTTCATTAACAGCAAGAGCTTCTTCTTGTAAAAGTTCCATTTCTTCTTGCATTTCCTCCATTGTTAAAACCTGGTCTGCAAGATTTGCCTGCTCTGTATATAATTCATCCTGAGCAGTTGTACAAGCTTCTACTGCATCTTTATTAGGGGTACTGACCTTGTACCATACCATTGTAGCAAATTGCAGTGCTGCAGCTACCAATAATGAAGCAGAGTTTTTTACAGCGGCTTTTTGAGCTGTTTCAGTTGCAATTTGTGCAGATATACTGTTTGCACCATATAATTCTGTTAAAGCAGCAGCTTCCCCGGCCATTGTACCAAACGAAGTCATTGATGCCGCACCCGTTGTTATAGCAGAAACACCGGCGGCAGCACCTACAGCAACACTGGTTCCCGTAGCAGCCTGTGCCGTTTGTTCATTAAATCCGAGCCCCGCATCGTCTGCATCAAAATCCAGACGTTCCTCAGGAGTTTCGGTTACAGTATATCCATTTTCATCAACGTCATTTTCCCAATTATCTATATATGAACGAAATTTTGTACAAAGAGACTGGTATTCTGCCTCTGATAATCCTTGTGTATTTCCGTTATTATAGTCATACCAATACTTTTTTGCATCTGTCGGACTTAAAGTATTTACATTTATTCCCATAATCATTCTCCGTATTTACATGATTAACGGCATAAAATGTAAAAACTTTAATTTTTTTAAGAAGTTAATATTCTTAAAAAACTCGAAAGCATTATAAAATAAAGGTTTTAGCCTTAAAAATTCAACTTTACATTAGTTTACATTTGCAGTTACAAACTGATATTTTCTGGTAGTATTATCAGCTATACTTTTTCCGATAGTATGCCCTGCCGCATACGCAGATATTGAACCGATAATAAATCCAAGCCCTTTTAAAACATTACCTATCGTTCCTGCTTTGAATTTATTCAAAAATCTTGTATTTGCACAAAAATTATTTAAACTATTAACAGAATTTTTTACTAATCTACACTCAGCCAAAAGACTTCCTTCTTTAAACTGATTTTTCATTAAAGCTTCAACCCCGAACATACCACCCATAGCACAGGTTTCTTCAATAAGTGCGGACGGTCTATCATCAGAGGCTGCAACTCTTGCAACACTGGCTACACACAAAAGCGGATTAACAGATTTTGATACGTACTTTGCAGCATTATTTGCAACTTGCGAAATTCGGCTGGTTTTATTTACCTCTGCAAAAATAGAAGTTCCCGCATTAGCAGTTTGTATCGCACCTACAACACCTCTTACTCCGGCGTCGCTGCCATCTCCCATTGCTTTTGCATCGTTTCTTATACCAAACCCGAGAGACTTTGAAATATCATAAATACAAGATGCCATTACTACACTTCCTTTTTAACCTACACTTATATAAAGACTTTTTATAATAAAAAATTGCATAATTTTCTTTAATTGTAACAAAAATTAATAATAAATTATCAAATATCCTGAATAGCACAAAACTACTTTATAAAACACATTCACACAAGTTAATTTTATTTTTATTATTAATATTATAATTATTAAATAAAATGCTTCTATTTTATTTATCTTTGTGTTTTAATAGATTATGCTAGTTAATTAAAAAAAAGCTCTAGAGGTTAAGATGAAAAAGAATTATAGAAATATTTCTCTGCTGTTAATGTCTGTTATGTTGACATTGTCAGTTAATAATGCATTTGCAGTTAATCAGGATCCAACATCCGTAACCGGTACACAAACTGTAAATACAGGTGTAACACATGGGACACAGACTGAATATTTTGCCCAAACTGTTGATCAATCAATAAATGTCGGCGGCGGTATTTACAATGTAAGTGACACCGGTTCATTAACAGTAGGGACAACCAACAGTGTATTATTCAATAATATTGCTGCAATGGTTAATCCGGGAACACCTAATGCTGACATAGGAAGAATGGGCGGCGTTATATACAATGCCGGACACCTATATATAGGATGTACCGCAAACGGCACCTCCGCAGCAGAAACAGGGCAAGAAATTACATTTTCAAATAACCATGCAGGTCAAGGCGGTGCTATCAATAATAATGGAGTTGCTTATATCTATAACACAACATTTGAAAATAATACAGTTAATGTATACTCCGAATCGTCTTCCCAACCTGCTTCTGGTTGGGATACCTCAAACAGCGGACGGGGCGGCGCCATCTATAACAGTTATACAACATCAACTCCCGATTCAACAGGAGAACTAACAATTATCGGGTCCCATTTTAATAGTAATTATGCCGAAAGATACGGCGGCGCGATTTATAATGGTAACGGAGGAGAAGTTGTAATTAATGGTAATTCAACTTTTAACGGCAATAATTCAGGGTTAGAAGGCGGTGCAATTTATAATAGTATTACAAACTCTTCCCAAAAAGACGCAACTATTGATGTAAGGCATGTAACTTTTGACAGCAATTATGCCAGCACAGGAAGCGGCGGTGCTATTTCAAATAATTCCGAAAATACACAGGGGCAATCAAGTATAATTAATATTAACGGAGCAAATTTCCAAAATAACGCAGCCCGTTCATCCGGCGGTGCTATCAACAACCAATGCAGCGATAACACTACAATGAATGCTCAGGTAAATGTTTCAAATACCAGTTTTGATAATAACGGACTTCTGGTACTGGATGAAGATAATGTTATAACTACTAATAGCGGCGGTGCTATTAATAACAGCGGACAATTAGTAGTCGATAAAAATTCATCATTTACAAACAATAAAGCAAGTATTTCCGGGGGTGCTATTAATAATACCGGGGTTGCAGAAGTATCAAATTCAACATTTACAAATAACGGCGGACGTTATACTTATACGGTTAGCGGCTCTGAACGTACTGTGACAACAGGCCAGGGCGGCGCAATTTATAACAACAGTTCAACTGCTACCACGACATCAAATACAAGTTTAACTGTAAGAAATTCATATTTCAGCGGTAATTCTGCAAATCAGGGCGGTGCTATTTATAATGGTAGTAATGCAACAATCATTGATTCAACCTTTGACGGCAACTCGGCCGTTAATAATGGTGGTGCTATATATGGCGCTACTGGTTCCAATACAACCGTTATAGCCCAAAACAGTGATGTTAATTTTGTTACTGATACAGATACTATATACTTAAATGTCGGAACAACAACATCTGACCCTGATCCGGTTACAACTTCGGGAGCTGTTTTAAATTTAAATTCAAATGAAGGACGAAATATAAACCTTAACGGGGCAGTAAGCGGACAAAGTACCATAAACGAAGACTTAGTTCCGGTTGTTAATGTAAACTATGACAACGCAGACTATACCGGTAATGTAAACTTTAACGCAAGAGTATCAAACGTAAATCTGGTTGTTCATAACGGTACTGCAAATGCAAACGCAGAAGTGGCTAATTCAACAGTTACAACTCAGGGCGGTACAATGAGATTTACAAATGATAATTATTTAGGAACTGTAGAATCTCATAATTCCGGTCATAACCTTAACAATCTTGTTTTGAACGGCGGAACTTTAGATATTCAAAACGGCGTTGTAAGCAATATTGCATTAGATAGTTTTGCTCTCCGTTCAAATACTGATATGAAAGTCGATGTAGATGTTGTTAATGAAAAAATGGACAACCTCCTACAAGAAAATATCGGAGACGGAACAACAAGCAATATTAACATTACAGACGGTGCCAATATTAACATTTCTGATATGCAGTTAGTAAACGAAGGTGAAAAAGATTCAGCTAATATCCTGTTTACTAATATTGACGGGTTATCAGTTGATAATGTTACTACTGATGTTGATACACTTGAAGGTAAAATTTACAAATACAGTGTTAATAAAGTAAGCGGCTCAAGCCTCGGACTAAGCGGAGATGCAGCAGATGATGTTTATTTTTCATTTAATAACATAAATACTCCGTCTGATAATGTTACCCCTACTCCGGTTGCGCAAATTGGTGCGTTCCTGCTAATGGATAATATTTACAGACAATCTTTTGCAAATATGGATATGATTTCTATACTAACAAAAGATGAAAGAGAAAACCTCAAAAACTATAACAGATACGCAAATATGTTTGAGGATGAAATAAATACCTTCTACCGCGATAAACGTCAGGAGGATTATCCAAGCGTATTTGTAAGAGGATTTACAAACTTTGAAAAAGTCCCTCTTAAACGCGGGCCGCACGTAGACAGCATATTTTACGGCGCTTTAATAGGGCATGAAAGCGGACTTTATGAATTAGGCAAAGGCTGGGATGCTAATTATGCCGTATTTGGTGCTTATACCGGAGCATATCAACATTACAACGGTATAAATATGTGGCAAAACGGCGGTGCTGCAGGCGGTGTATTTACAGCTTATAAAGGAAACTTCTGGACCGGTATTACTGCAAATGCAGGCGGATGGGCTGTTGAAGCAAATAACGATTTCGGCAGCGAACACTTCCCGATGATGGGCGCCGGCGTTGCTGCTAAAGCCGGATATAACTGGAGATTATTTGATAATAAATTTATCATCCAGCCAAGTTATATGATGTCTTATACATTCATTTATGCTTATTCCCACAATAATGCAGCCGGTGTTCATATTAAACAGGATCCGTTGCATGCTATCGAAATTATCCCGGGAGTAAAATTGATTGCAAATAATTTTAAAAACGGATGGCAGCCATATTTGGCAGTTAACATGACCTGGGTATGTATGGATGGCGCTCGATTCTGGGCTAACGATGTTGCATTTAACAGATTGTCTATAAGGCCGTTTGTTGAATATGGTATTGGTATCCAAAAACACCATGGCGAACGTGCAATCGGTTACCTTCAAGCAATGGTTAGAAACGGCGGCAGAAACGGTGTTGCTTTAACCGGCGGCTTCAGATGGGCAATTGGCGAAGATATTATTGATTAATTAATAAATAATGAATAAAATAAAAAAAGCGGGTAATAAATTTATATTTACCCGCTTTTTATTATGTAATAAACCTGAAAAGAGATTTTATCCAGCCTTTAAAACCTTTCTTTTCAGGCAAAACCGTCCCCGGATAAAACTGTTCATAATTACTTATAATATTTACAGGCAAAGGTTTACCGCTAATAAGAATATCAGCCAGAGATTTTAAGTATAAATCCTGTTCCTCGCGATATTCTTCGTCTCTTTTCCGTAAATCCTCATCAGCTTCATAATAAATTAAAGCATGGTACGCTGCAATAACGCTCTCATCATGGTCTCCTTTCGGAAATCTTAACAAAGCCTCTCTTGTTAGCCGCCGACCGGAAAGCACATCATCTATCAATCTCGCACATAAGCGCCTGTTTTCTATACTCATACTACTATTTTATACCAAAATCCACACCCGATGAATTTGGCATTATATCAAAGTTTACTTTAGTGCCGTCTGATAAATCAATTATACCTGAAGGTTCAGTTTTTTGTGGCTGGCCCAGGTTCCCAAATTTACGCTGGTACTGCAGCACTTTATTACCACTATTTGTATTAACACAAGCAGACAAAAAACAAACAAGCACAAAACATATAAGACACATTAGAATTGTTAATTTATTCATAATTAACACCTCTGTATATATATTATACATCCTGTTTTATAACTTTTCAATCCTTTCAAAATACTATAAATTATGAAATAGAAACATTTATTTACCCGCAGCAAAACTAAAAAGCCTGCTTCTTTTTTAGAAACAAGCTTTTTTAGATATTTAAAATATTATAAAAATTATTCAACTTCAATAGCTGAAACAGGGCAAGAATCTGCTGCTTCTTTAATGCAGTCTTCATTTCCTGCAATACCGTCTTCATTAACTTTTGCTACATCTTCTACGCTGAATACTGCATCACAAATTGATTCACAAGCGCCGCAGCCTATGCAAGAATCATTAACTTTTACGTTCATTTTTTATTCTCCTTTTTTAGTTTTCATACATGGTTTCTTCAACCTATTATATTATAAAAAACAAAAAACAAAATTACAATAGATGAACAGCTACAGAAAGAGCTATAAATTTAAATCCGGTCATTTCACCAAAGTTCACTGGGTGTATACCTTTTTTATACATTAATACCGGCACTTTTTCTCTTGTATGGTCTGTTCCCGGAACTGTAGGATCACACCCGTGGTCTGCTGTTATTATAAGTAAATCCTCGTCTTTTAATTCTTTTATTATTTCACCAATGTAGGTATCTATTTCTTCAAGCGCCTTTCCGTAACCCTTGTAATCATTTCTGTGACCATAAAGCATATCCGTATCTACAAGATTGGTAAAAATTATTCCGATATTTTTATTGGTAATATTTGTATCAGAATAAGCTATTTTATCCAGTTCTAATTCATCTTTTACCGCTTTAAGAGTTAATTCAAGCCCTTCTTTATTAGAGCCGGTATGAATTGCGTGGGTAATTCCCGATTTTGCAAAAATATCTTCAATCTTACCTATACCAATTACTTCCGCGCCAAGTTTTTTAACGGTATTCAGAATTGTATCAGAGGGAGGCACCATTGAATAATCCCGTCTGTCACCTGATATCCTCGTTGGTTTGCCGTCAATAACCTTATAAGGACGCGCAATTACTCTTGCAACAAAGAATCCCATATCATCCAGTGTTTTTCTTGCAATTTTACACCACTCATAAAGTGTATTAAGCGGAATTAAATCAGTATCAACCGCAATCTGGAATACGCTGTCCGCACTTGTATAAACAATAGGATATTTTGTTTTGTGGTGTTCATCATTAAGCTGCTCAATAATAACCGTACCGCTTGCCGGAATATTGGCAAGTACTCCGCCGCAATTTGTCCGTTTTACAAACTCATCAATAAGTTCTTTAGGAAAACCATCGGGAAAAGTTTCAAATTTCTTTTCAGATACAAGCCCTGCAATCTCCCAGTGACCCGTAGTTGTATCTTTACCTTTAGATTCTTCTTTTAAAACTGCAGTCATTCCTAAAGGGCTTGCAGTTTGTTTAACCCCTTCTAATTCACAAAGATTCCCGAGCCCGAGACTCTCCATAACAGGAAGTTTAAGTCCGCCGTTAGCTTTGCAAACATTCTTTATTGTATTACATTCCGGAATGTCGCCAAATTCTTTACAATCAGGCATTGCTCCAATCCCCATGGAGTCAATAACTACAATAATTGCTCTTTTCATATTTTATTAAACTCCTTAATTAAAGTTTAAGCATAGAAACTACTTCTACACCGGTATCTTCAATCTTTTTTCTACCGTTAAGTTCATCAAGCTCAATAATAAATGCAGCAGCAGCAACTTTTCCGCCGACTTTTTTAACCAAATTACACGCAGCAGCAGCAGTACCGCCCGTTGCCAGTAAATCATCTACCACAAGCACATTTTTCCCCGGTTCTACAGCATCTTCATGTATTTCAATAGAATCTGTTCCATACTCCAGCTCATAGCTTTCACTGACTGTTTTTGCAGGCAGTTTATTAGGCTTTCTTACAGGTATAAAACCTGCTCCGAGTTTACAAGCAAGCGGGGCGCCAAAAATAAATCCGCGGGATTCTATCCCTGCAACATAATCTATATTCTTGTCTTTGAATGTATTATACAGAAAATCAATCATTTTGTTTAAAGTTTCAGCATCTTTGATTGCTGTCGTAATATCAAAAAACAAAATACCTTTCTTAGGGTAATCAGGGATTGTTCTTATTTTTTCTTTAACAGATACTAACATTTTTATTACACCTCTTGCAATTCTTTTTTAATCTTTTTTAATTTTTCCATTATGGTACGTTCTTTTTCCATAACCAAACCGTGGGTTGTTTTACCCCATTTCATATCTTTTTTAAGAAATACTATCTTACCGAGGATAAATAATACCATCGGAAACCATATTATTAACATATAAATAGTTGTTTCGCAAGCTTCTTTTACAGCTCTAAGTCTTGGAGTGTTGTCATACCGTCTTAAGCTGTATCTTATAGCGCAAATAAACCCTACAGCCATAACTGCTGCTATTACTCCCGAGGATAAAAACTCATTCGGGCCGACTTTTCCCATTATAAATTTTATGGTTCTAAAACAAACTTCAAGCAAAAACCATAAAGGCATTATAAACTGAAGAATAAATATAAACATATCAGTCTGGGCTTTTAATGACATTTTTTTAGAATTAAACGCATCCCAGAAGTATTCCAAATATCTTCTTATGCTTCCCTCAAGCCAGCGTCTGCGTTGTCTGTACAGAGGTATAAGATAAATAACCCCCTCTTCATAAACAACGGCATCAACACAAAAACGAACGTCCCAGCCTTTTATATGAAGCCTGGTAGACATATCTAAATCATCTGTAATCGTGTCATTATTCCAGCCGCCTATATCTTCTAAAGCAGCTCGTTTAATTAGTTCACCGTTTCCTCTTAACTCTACAGCACCTTTTACAGAATCCCGCCCGGCCTGAATATTACAATCAAAAGTATATTCATTATTCTGGCATCTTGTTAAGAAATTTTCATCTTTATTCCTGATAACTTTTCTTGCCTGTACAGCTCCGACATCAGAAGGTTCAAGTTCCGGCAGAAGTTTTTTTAAAAAATCACTTTCAACGGTTGCATCGGCATCAAAAATTAAAACAGCTTCACCTTTTGCAAGTTTGAAGGCATCATTTAAAACTGCCGACTTGCCGGGATATGCATCATGAGGTCTTATGAGCGCATGGACTTTCGGGTATTTTTCTTCAAGCTGTTTAATAACTATAGGTGTTCTGTCCGAACTTCTGTCATCAATAACTATTATTTCAAAATTATCATAATCCATACCGAGAATATTCTCTACAGTACTTGTTATAACTCCTTCTTCGTTATGGGCAGGAATCAGCACCGATACAAACGGTTTATAATTCTCATTAATAACAACAGGCTGTTTCTCAAGTTTACGTTTTTTGTGCCTGGTTGCAAGGTTCATATAAACCCCGTAAATAAGCATAAACGCGCACAGAATTACAAATCCTATTCCTGTATTAACATGATATTGGAATACGTATAGAAAAATACTTAAAAATGCTACTATTGTTAACAGAAGTACTCTTTCTCTCATAACTTCCCCATACATAAGATAGTATAGCAGAAATATAGGCAAGTACATAATTTTGTAAATTTTTTTTAAGCGCAAAAAGGTACAAAATTAACAGAATAGAACTATTTTTTGCAGTCCTGTTTAAAGAGCAAAATCTCCATGTTTTTTAATATGTTCAATTAACCCGCCGTCATTTAAAAGTTTAACCATTACTTCAGGCAAGGGCTGAATTTGGATAATTGTACCTTTCGTAAGATTATTAATAATTCCTGATTTTATATCCAAATCAAGTTCATCACCTGCATCAATACCATCAGTATCGCACTCTATGGCAAGCAAACCGATATTTATAGCATTTCTGTAGAATATACGTGCAAAACTTTTTGCAAGCACTGCCCCTACACCGGCAATCTTAATAATCTGCGGCGCATGCTCGCGCGAGGATCCCAGACCAAAATTAGATCCTGCCACAACAAAATCACCTTTTTTCATGTTCTTTGCAAAATTTTCATCCGCATCTTCCAAAACGTGTTTTGCAAACTCATTCAAATCAGAACGTAAGTGAAACAAGCGCCCCGGCGCAATGTGATCTGTTGAAATATTGTCTCCGAATTTGAAAGCTTTACCGGTTAATCCCATTTTATTATCCTCTTTTCTTTTTTATTAATTATATCATAATAAAGCAATACGTCATATTATTATTATTTACCGGATTGAATATTTAATACAAAGAATGTGTCATTGCGGTTGAAGCGAAGCAATCCGGTTATATGTCAGGCTAAAGCCCGATATATACAGCGCCCCTCGCCCAAAGGGAGGCGGATTTGCGGAAGGGCGCCATGTGAGCGTAAGCAAACCCAGCCCGCATAATCCAAGACAAGGGGCGGGGGTGAGGGTATGAACTGTCACCCTGAACTCGTTTCTTGCTCACTCGCGATAAAGGGGTCTGCACGGCAAGGCTCATCGCCTTGACCGTTCCGCTCTCTGCTCGTTCGCGCTTCAGGGGCTTACCAACGTGGTGTTATACTTGTTTTCCGGTAAGATCCTGAACAGCTTGAAAATCGGACTTAAACAAACCCCTCACAAAAAAAATATTTCAACACACGATTTTCTACGCTTTCAGGATGACAGTACGCAGACAGGGGAATAATCGTAGTTGTCGGGCTAAAGCACTACAAAATAAATTCAGCATGACACAGTAAAAAATCCCTCTCTTACGAGGAATCAGCCACTATTCAGGCATGGCAGATATATTTACCCCTAGCTCCGGAGTTGTACAGGCATAATCAGGTACAGGTAATCTTCTTCACTCTTAGGTCTTAACACGGCAGCAGAAAGATTTGTATTCATCTGAATAAGAACTTCTTCTACTTCTGCTATCTTTAAGAAATCCAGTAAATAACGGTAATTGAATGCTATTACCATATCCTCGCCGCTGTATGAAATTTCTATTTTATCTTCACTGGCACCAGCATCAGGAGTATCAGCATTCATTTTTAAAACCCCGTCAGTAAATTCAAATTTAACAATACTTGTTTTTTCATTAATCATTGTTGAAACAATTTCCAATGCTGATATAAGTTTATCACGGTTTACAAGTGCCTGCTTTCCAAAACTTGTAGGTATAAGCTGATTATATTTAGGATACTGTCCTTCCATTAGTCTGGATATTAATTTAGTTGTACCTGTTTTGAATATTATTTTTGATTTTTCTTTTGAAATAGTTACATTTTCATCCTCAACATAAGAAGTCATTCTGATAAATTCAGAAAGTATTTTTGAAGGAACAATCATAGAAAAATCTTTATTCTCATCATTTTTAACAAATTCTTTAGCTCTTGCAAGCCTGTTTCCGTCTGTTGAAGCCATTTCTAATATTTTATCGTTAATAGAACAAATTACACCGGATAAAAGGTTGTTGGTTTCATAACCTGCGGCAGCAAAACTGGTCATTCTGGCACAGGTAACAAACGGCTTCATTTCAATTTCAATACTTTCGCCTTCTGTTAATTCATCATCTACAGCCGGAAATTCTGCAGCCGAAATACCAATAATATCAAACTTGGATTTACCGCTCGTAATTACAGCTATATTATCATCATTAATTTCAAAATTTATAGGAGCATTGCCCAATCTTGAAATAATATCAGACAATCTTTTTGCAGGAAGAGTTATTTTACCTTCTTTTTCTACCTGGCAGTTTATATTAGTAACGACTGTCAAATCAAAACTGGTTGCGGAGAGTTTAAGAGTATCAGACGACAAACTTTCGATAAGCACGTTAGCCAAAACAGGCTGCAAACCTTTTGGTACAGTTGCGCGTTCAACAATTCTAAGACCGTTTAATATTACATCTTTTTCTACCGAAAATTTCATTATATGATACTCCTTGACTTGTACTTTTTTATGACGGGATTTGTATTATCTTATTTACCGGTACCGGCTGTTTTTATTCTTTTTTATTACTTCTTTACTTCTCCGCCCGATTAAATTATAGTACAAAATTAAAAAATATACTATAAGTTTAATTTATAACCGCCGCCGTAAACCGTTTCAATATATTTCTTACCGTCAGATATTTTATCTATTTTACTTCTTAAGTGTCTTATATGCACTCTTATTGTCTCAAGATTATCATCCGGCTCGTATCCCCAGATGTCTTTAAGGAGTTTTGAACCGGCAACAATTGTACCGTGGTTTTGAAACAGTACATTAAAAATATCAAACTCAATCGGGGTAAGTTTCTGGATTTTGTCGTTGATTTTAACGCTGTAGTTTTCAGGCAGAAGCGTAATTTCTTTGTAGGTTAAGAGTTCTCTTGTTGCGGCGGATTTAGGTATTTTATCCGAACGTTTAAGAAGTGCTCTGATTCTCACCATAAGTTCTTCAATTTCAAAGGGTTTACAGAGATAATCATCAACACCTGTATCAAAACCTTTGACCTTGTCATTAAGCTGAGAAAGCGCCGTAAGCATGATAATCGGTGTGTCTGCTATTTCCGGGCACTGACGGATTCTCTGCGCAACCGTAAACCCGTCAACTTCCGGCATCATAACATCAAGTACTATACAGGAGGGCTCCTCCTGCTTTGCTGTTTGGAAACCATCTATCCCGTTAAAACATTGAACAACTTTATACCCTGCAAGTTCAAGGTTTATTTTTATAAGCTCATTTATCGCTCTATCATCATCAATAACTAAAATCTTGTTTGCCATTTCAATTATTATTGTAGAAAAAATGTAAATAATTGTCTATAAGTTGTTTGTAATTGTAGATTATTTTTTTGTATTTTATAAAATCTAAAAATTTTAACAAGTTTTTGACATCTTTTGACAATATTTTTAAACAACATTCTACAATCTTTTGACAATTGAAAATATTGTTATTATTTAATTTCAACCTTTTTTCTACAAATAATTTACGCTTATTATTATGATTATTATTTTAATTAATTATATATATAATTATTATTAATATAATAAATGTAGAAAATTTTTAGAGGATATTTTAAAAATTTGTTATTTGATAAAACTATTTTTTTTATCTGTATTATATTCAAACCGGGTAATATATATTATTACTCCTATATCTTAGCTAAACCGGTAGTCTCTATTCTCGGCGCGGCAAACACATTTACTCCTTCCTATACGCCAAACTTGTAGTCTTTATTCTCAGCGTAAAAATACATTTACCCCTTTACCCCCTACCCCTCGAGTTTAAGGACTTGCTTTATTTCCCGAAAATCTTCTCTTAATCTCCTGTCAGTTATTAATTCTTTTTTAATTTTTTCGTAGGAAAAAAGCATTGTCGGGTGTTTTTTCTCAAAGAATTCGCCTATGTTAACATAACTCATGCCTGTAGTTTCACGTGTAAGATAAACGGCAACCTGACGCGCCAGTGAAATTGTCTGGGAGCGCTGTGAGCTTTTCAGGTCTTTTACGGTTACATTGTAGTATTCTGCGCAGACTTTTGCTATTTCATCAATTGTTATTTTCTTTTTGTTTTCTTCGCATTTGAGTGTTGATTTTGCAAAGTCAAGGGTTATAGGTACACCGCTGATACTTGCGTATGCGGAAACCTTGTTAAACACTCCTTCCAGCTCTCTTACATTGTCGCAGAAGTTCTTAGCAATATATTCGCAGACATCGTCCGGCATTTCAATTCTTTCGTGCGATGCTAAATTTTTCAGGATTGCAATTCTTGTTTCAAAATCCGGCGGCTGCAGGTCAACAATTATACCCATTTCAAAGCGTGAACGCAATCTGTCTGTGAGTGTTGGTATATCTTTCGGCAGGCGATCAGATGTTATAACTATTTGTTTGTTTTTGTTGTAGAGCGTGTCAAAAGTGTGGAAAATTTCTTCCATTGTACGTTCTTTTGATTCAACAAACTGAATATCATCAATAAGAAGTACGTCTACATTTCTGTATTTCTGGCGGAATTTTGACATTCTTTCAGCGGAGTTTCCTCCCATTCTGAGGTTGTTAATAAGTTCATTAACGTATTCTTCCGTTTTTATGTACCTTATTTTCATTTTTGGGTAATGGGTTATTATATAGTGTCCTATAGCCTGCATTAAGTGGGTTTTTCCTAAGCCTGAGCCGCCGTAAATAAACAGCGGATTGAATTTTTTACATGGTTCTTTTGCCACTTCGTAAGCTACTGCGTGCGCCATTTTGTTGTTTTCGCCTACAACAAAGTTTTCAAATTTGTATTTAAGATTTAAGTTAGCCGCAGATTGCATAATTGCAAGGTTATCCATTGCGCGCTCGCGTGTTTCTTTGTCAAAGTATTTTTTGTTTATTTTCTCGGTTTGTTTTTTAAGTTCTTCCGATTTTTTTGAATCAACAATAATATCAAACTTAATATCTCTTCCTGTTACAGCTTTAAAAGCATCTGTAATTTGTTTGTAGTGGTGTTTTCTGATAATCTGCACGGCAAAAGATGCACCGGTCAGGAATGTAATTCTGTCATCCTCAAACCCTACCGGTTCCAGCGGCATTATCCACGGATAGGAGGTTTCCGGAACTGTTTTCTTTAATTCCTCTTTTACGCTATCCCAAATTTCGACTGCTTCATTAACTGCTGTTCCCATACTTTTAATAATACTAAAATCGTTTATCTCATGCAAAAGAATATTAACTTTTATATAGTTGAATTTATAGTAATACCGGTAATTTATTTATATGGTAAAATAGTTCCCCTGAAACTTGGAATTGTTCAGGGTTTGCGCTTACATAAAATTCTTCTTTTCCCGGTTCTTTTGACAAATTATCAAGGCTTCTTTCTGTTAAATCTTTTTTTATAAACTCAACAAAAAACATGGCAGGATCTATAAAAAGACTGCTGTCAGCCAGTTTTGAGAGCATGCCAGTAAGAAAAGGGTAATGCGTACAGCCGAGAACTATTTTTTCAGGGTTGTTTTCCATTAGTTCATCGAAGTATTTTTTTACAAGTTCTGTACTTTCTCTGGTGTTAAAAGTTTTGTTTTCAACAATTTCAACCCATCCAGGGCATGCTTTTGTATAAATTTGCATATCCGGATTGTGTTTTTTTATTTCTCTTTCGTACGCACCTGATTTAACTGTTGCGGAAGTTGCAAAAACCCCAAGTTTATTAACGTTTAGTTCTGCAAGTATTTTTGCTGATGATTGAATAATCGGATATATTTTGAAATCGTAATCATTTTTTACTTCTTCATACGCAGCCGCAGATGTTGTATTACAGGCAAGTACTGCTGCTTTTACGTTTTCGGTTTTAAAAAAGTCAAGAATTGTTCTTAAGTATCCGATAATTTCGGGTTTTGATTTTGAACCGTAGGGAACATTTTTTAAATCCCCGTAATAAATAGTATTTTCATTCGGCATCAATTGTTTAAATTTTGCAAAAACAGATAGTCCTCCGACACCCGAGTCGCAGAAACCTACAGGTAATTCTCTGCTATTTTTTTGAACTAATGTACTCAATTATACCCTCAGCTATAGATTTTGCTATTTGCTGCTTGTGTTTTTCCGTTACAAGTTTTGCTCGTTCGGCTTCATTTGATATGAATCCCATTTCGACTAATATTGCCGGAACTGTTGTATGATTTATAACATAAAATTTAGATTGGAACAATCCTCTGTCTTTTGTAGACGGAATATTTTTAATCAAGTGCTTATGTACAACCTGTGCAAGTTCCAGACTGTAATCATGGTACCAGTGGGTTTCTATACCGTAAATATCGTTTTTAACCGAGGAATTAACGTGTATACTTACAAAAATATCCGGTTTCTTCTTTTCACAAAAATCTACTCTGTCCTGTAAAGACGGGCCGCTGTCGTCGCTCCTTGTCATATAGACTTTGTAACCTTTTTCCTGAAGAATTGCTTCTACCATTTTGGTTACATCAAGAGTTATATCTTTTTCGTTTATTCCTGCACGTATAGCGCCGTAATCTGTACCGCCGTGTCCTGCATCAAGTACTACGGAGCCTTTTTGTTTTTTGTTTCTGAATATCGGTGTTGGTGTCGGTGAACTTACAACAAGTTTTATGGCTTTACCGTCCGGACTTTCGTCAAATCTTATTACTTTATCCCTTGAAAGCGGACAGGTCATTCTAATTCCTATATTAGACATTAAAGACAGTTTAACATCTTTCAATCCGGCTTGTGACAGTGCATTTTGAAACTCCTGTTCATTGTAACCTACGGCATTAAGGAAGTATGCTGTGAAAGAATCCGGATTTCTTCTTACTCCTACGATAACCGGTTTTGTAAATGAGAGTACAAACTCATTGGTATATCTGTCTATCCTTTTATTAAAGTATCCGTTAATATTTGTTTTTGTTTGTGAAACATAGGCTGATGTAAGTTTATCTGTGTTTATAATGAATAATGATTGATTATCCGGTGAAAATATAGGCAGGTATTTTGAAGTTTGATTTGTTGTAATTACTATTCTTGCTTTGTTTACTTCAAACTGGCCTACTTTAATTGTATCGCCGCTATCTCCGAGCGGAATTTCTTTATTTCTTATACTTTGTTCAACGTAAGTGTTAGGCATGTCTATAACAAGTCTGGACGGGTTTGAGAGAAATGCCGGGGCTTCAATTTGTGCCTGTCCTAAACCCTGAATTAAAATTCCGTTGTTTTGATATTTTACAAGTTTAAGATAGTATCCGGTTTTCAAGTTTGTATCAATACTTGTTTTTTTTATGGTGTCGTAATTTATTCCGTCAGTACTTGAAAGAGTTGTGTTTTTAATTGACTCGTTTATATCTTCAAGAAGTTTTTTATCTGTGTCAGGTTTAACTATCGGTATTGTATTGCGTTCTATTTTTTGCGAATAGATTTTTAAATATTCATAGTAATCATTTGTTGATTTTCTAAAATCCCTGAATATTGTTTTAAAATAATCACTTTTTACATCTAATTTATCATTGTATTTTATAACGATATTACCATCAATCTGGGAAACTTTAACATCTGAAGATGAAATACTTTCTTCCAGTGTAATAACAACTCTTACTACCGGAGGGGAAACAGTATTTTGTGAAATAACAAACTCCATTAATGGACTTCTTTCAAATACATAATCCTGTTTTGTTCCTGTAAGTATCGCATTATCAATGTCAAAATAAACCCTGTTAGGCTGCTTAAGAGTACCTGTTTTAATGTTTCTTTCTCCGCCGTCCGGAGCTTGTGCCGATATAAATATAAGTTTGTCAGAATTATCAAAATGAACAGAATCTATTTTAAGCAAATCCTGCGCTTGTACAGCTCCAGTAAGATTTAAAATAAAGCTTATTATAAATAGTAGTCCTGTTAGAATAAGTCTCTTCATTCTTTTACCGTAAACTTTGCACCATAACAATTTTAGCAAAAATAAACTACAAATGCCGTATTTTTACAAAAATTAATTTTTTATATTATTTGTTCAATTTGTCATAATTTGTATAATTATATCTTTTAAAAGAACAAAAAATATGATACAATAGACCTATATTCGGAGTGAAAAATGTTTAAGTTAGGAATAATCGGCTACCCTCTCGGGCATTCAATATCATCGGTAATTCATAATGCTGCAATGAAAAGTATAGATGTAGAAGGTGTTTATGATGTTCTTGAAACCCCGCCGGAGGATTTGATATCAAGAATTAAGTTTTTAAAAACCCAGAATTATACCGGTTTTAATGTTACAATCCCGTTAAAAGTTCCGGTTTCATTATTTCTTGATGAGATAGATGATTATGCAAATATTGCGGGCTGCGTTAATACGGTAAAAATAAATGCAGATAAAACATTGTTCGGTTATAACACGGATATATACGGGTTTAAGATGGCAATTCCGCTTGAATTAAATCTTAAAAATAAAAACGCTTCTGTATTAGGAACAGGCGGCGCTGCGCGTGCGGCTGTTGTCGGGCTTGTAGAGTCCGGGGTTACAGAAGTTGATATGTATACAAGAAATATAATTAATGCTAATCAAACTCTTAATTACCTTCGCGCCCAGTTTCCGGAGGTAAAATTTGCAGTATATCAGATTCAGAATATAAGAGATTTGTCGCATACTGCAATAATAGTAAATACAACTCCTATAGGAATGCGCGGGTATATGATGAATGAAAGTCCGCTTGAAGAGAGTGATATAAAGAAATTAAATCCTGAAACAGTTGTATATGATGTTATTTATAATCCGTCTAAAACAAAACTTATATCAATGGCACAAAAACACGGATTAAGAACAATAGGCGGGCTTGATATGCTTATAATGCAGGCACAGAGAGCACAAATTATATGGACAGGAAGAACTCCGGACGCTAATGTTATGAAAATAGCTGCACTTGAAGCTCTTGCCGGTATGTAATAGTTTTTATAATTTTTAGTTAGCAGAATTTAAGTTATTTAATCTGAAAAGTGCATTGTGAACAGTGTGCTTTGGGGTGTAAAACAAGGTTATCTTCCAAATCATACATTTTTGCTATTCTTACAACAAGTTTTGACCCGCAAATAGGACAATATAAATCAGTTTCACCTTCTAAAATCATTTCTTTTATATCATCAACTGTTTCCGGTTTTACAGAAATATCAGTTATTGTTTTTTCGTAGCTTTTAATTTCTGCAGGCTGCAATTTAAGCGCCCTTGCAAGTTTTTGCCTGATTGTAACAGATAAAAACAATTCTTTTCCTGATTCTATATCTTCTATAGTTTCTATATTTATACCGGAACGCTTTGCCAGCCCGGTTACAGACATTCCTGCTTTTTCTCTCTTTTCTGATATAAATTCTGCAAGACTTTTCATTACTTATCCTCTGTTAAATAAAAATAACGAAATTATTATAACATAATAAATTAATCCAAAGATTAATCTTTTTATCTAAAATTCAATCAAAAGGTTGATGTAGGTTAAATATAAATATTATAAATTTAAAGTGTAGACTTGGTAAGTATTATAATCATATCCGGCGGGCTGCCGGAAAATAAAAAAAACAAATTGTCGGAGGAGGAAAATAATATAATGGCGCTTACGGGCTTAGATATTGCATTAAGACGTATAAGCATGATTGAAAATAAATTTCAATCACTGATGAACGTCGGCGTAAAAACTGATCCTGAATTCCAGAATATACTTGATGACTCGGTAAAAATCAAAACTGGTCAGGGAACGCCTGCCGACAAAGCCAACATCACAAACTTAATCGAAAAATACTCCGAAGAAAACAATTTGGATGCAGACTTTGTTAAAGCAGTAATACAACAGGAATCAGGGTTTAATCCTAACGCAACATCAAAATGCGGCGCTATGGGGCTTATGCAGTTAATGCCGAAAACAGCGGAAAGTCTCGGAGTTACAAACGCTTACGATGCTGAACAGAATATTTACGGCGGAACAAAGTATTTAAAAGGTTTGCTTGACAGGTTTGATAATAATAAAGAACTTGCACTGGCTGCATATAATGCAGGACCTAATGCCGTAAAGAAATACGGCGGTATTCCGCCTTATGCAGAAACACAAAATTACGTAAAGCGTGTTTTAAACAATTATGACAGCATGAAAGGAGGCTACTAATGCTTATAAGGAGTTTTGAAAGTGCCGCAAACGGAATGTTGTCATTGATTGATATGAACGACAATATCGCAAACAACATAGCAAACGTTAATACAACAGGGTACAAAAAAAGCGAACTTACTTTTAAAAATATAATGAATGCGGCTGTTTACAACCAGAAGGGCAGTGTAATCCGCGGCGAAACAGAAAACCGTCATCTTGGCGAACTTAGTTTAGGTAGTCAGACAATGAGATTAACAAGAGATTTCACCCAGGGGGCTACGGCTAAAACTAACAACAAACTTGATTTAGCAATAGAAGGCGACGGATTTTTTAAGATAGAGGACAGGGACGGAAATATAGCATACACCCGTAACGGTTCGTTCTGTCTTAATAAAGAGTCTTTTCTTGTAACTAAAGAAGGCGAGTATGTACTTGATAATATGAATCAACGTATCAGCGTCTGGAATGAAGATATGGAACTTAACGAAAAGATAGATATAACTGTTTCGGAAAACGGTACAATGGAAATAAATGATAATGGTATTAAGTTTCCGCTACAAACAATTGGTATTTGGGATTTCAGGGATAAAGAAAACCTGTTTGAAGTAAACTCAACAAGATTCTTACCTAAAAATCCTGATGAAAACCCTGCTATACCGGCAGAGAGATATACCGTGCAGCAGGGAATGCTTGAAATGTCAAATGTAAATATTATACGTGAAATGATTAATTCAATAGCTACATCAAGAAACTATGAATCACTTTCGCAACTGGTAAGAACAAACAATGATATGCTTACAAATGCTATATCGGTAGGCAGATTAAGAACATAGAATTAAAAAAGACAAGGTGAGGAATAAAAAATGTTAAGAGCATTAACCACAGCAGCAACAGGTATGATAGCACAGCAAAACTATCTTGACGTTATTGCGAACAATGTGGCAAACGTAAATACTACAGGTTTTAAACAGGTAAGACTTGAATTTCAGGACTTGCTCTCACAGGCAACCAGAACTCCGGGTGCAATGATGAATCAGGGTACTTATCAGCCGGTCGGTTTGGAAATCGGTCTCGGTGTAAAATCTGTCGCTACTACCAGAATTTTTACACAAGGTACAGCAATGCTTACAGGCAGGGATCTGGATATTGAAATAGAAGGCGAAGGATTTTTCCAAATACAAAGAGAGGATGGTACATTAGCATATACAAGAGACGGTTGTTTTCAGAGAGACTCGCTCGGGCAGGTTTGTACAAATGACGGGCTTTTATTACAGCCGGCAATTACCATTCCTAATAACGCGACCAAAGTAACAATTACTCAGGATGGTAACGTTTCTGTATCAATTCCGGGGCAGACAGAACAATCAGTAATCGGCAGTATACAGCTTGTAAGATTTCAAAACCCGTCCGGTCTGCAATCAATCGGACACAACCTGTTTATTGAAACCTCAGCATCCGGTACACCGATTGCCGGCACTCCGGGGCAAGAGGGCTTAGGACTCTTGCAGCAAGGTATGATTGAAGGTTCTAACGTTCAGATTGTTGATGAACTTGTAGGATTGATTAAAGCTGAAAGGGCGTTTGAATCAAATTCAAAATTGATTAATGCCTCCAGTGATATACTTCAAACTACTAACAATATGGCTACTTAATAATTAAAAACTTGGGGAGAGAGGTTTAATTAAGGGAAAATGAAAAAGTTTATTTTAACAGGAATAATATCAGTCCTTATTACAGGGGCGGTACAGGCTCAAACTATAGCGGGAAGCGTGGTTAAGACTGATATTTCTGATGTTCTTAAACAAACTTATTACAACGGGCTTGCAAACTGTGATATAGAGGTTAAAGTTCTTAATGTTCCGTTTAAAGACCTTGTAATCCCTAATGGTAATGTAACTTACAAAGTAGTTTCTCCTGAAGGCAGATATTTGCCTCGGGATATTAAGCGTATTAATGTTTATGTCGACAATAACCTTGTTAAAACTCTAAATCTTCCTGTACAGTTGAAAGTTTATAAAGAGGTTTTAACTGCAAAAGAAGCAATGGTGAGAGATCAGGCAGTAACAGCAGAAAATACTTACGTACAAAAAGTTGATGTAGCAGATAAGCTTGATTATATTCTGACTTCCGAAAATCTTTCCAAAGATATCAAAACCAAAAAACCTATGAGACAAGGAGAAGTTTTAGATAAAAGGTTTGTAAAAATAAAACCCGATGTTGTAAGAAATACAGAAGTCAGAGTGTTTTTTACATCAAATGATAATCTTATGATAACAATTGATGCAATTGCTTTAGAGGACGGTCTCCTTGGTGATTACGTTAATGTGGAAAACAAAAATTATAAAAAAGTATACAAAGGGAAAATTATAGGCGAGAACAGAGTTCTTGTTGCTATATAACGGAGCGTACAGTATGTTAAAGAAATTAACAATAACATTTATAGTATTAATAACAATAAGTCTCGGTATATCAAATGCTGAATCCTTGTTTACACTGGGGGCAACAGCTAACTATGCCGGTGTGCCAAAATCATTGTTCGGCGGTGTACAGGCCAGACAGGTAGGCGATTTGATATCTATAATTATGAGTGAAAACGTTCGTATTAATGACAGTTTAGAATATTCAAGCTCCAAATCCTCTACAACACAAGATTCATTTACGTCTTATATAAAACACTGGCTTGGTCTGGGCTTAAAAACGGCAGACGGATACGGCGGGTCTAATGATGTAAGTACTTCCGCCGACGGGTCACGCCAGATGACATTTGATGATAATATAGCGGTGCAGGTTATACAGCAGCTGCCAAACGGGAATTTATCCGTTCAGGGTAAAAAAACTATTATAAACGGCAACGAAAGAATGGATTTTGTTGTAACAGGTATAGTTGATCCCCGTTGGATAAATACGGATGGTCAGGTTTACTCATATAATGTTGCAAATCTTCAATTTGCACTCTCAGGCAGAGGATCAATTTCCAGAAGCCAGAACGAAGGATTATTCAACAGATTTGTTAAATATCTGTTCTAATAGGATAAGGCAGGCAAGTATGAAACTTATTAAGAAACTAACAGCACTAATAATGATAATAATGATGACTGCATCAAATGCAGTTATGGCAATAGAGTCAAAGGTAAGAATAATGGATTTGACTCATATAAAAGGAGTGAGAGAAAACCAGGTTGTGGGATATGGTATTGTTGTCGGCTTACCCGGAACCGGTGATAACTCGCGTTCAACACAAATCACAAACAAAATGCTGTTAATGAACCTCGGTACAATTATTGAACAGGAAAACTACATTCAAAAAGGGTCATCGGCTGCTGTTATAGTAACTGCGACAATCCCTCCTTTTTCTAAAAACGGTGATAAAATTGACTGTACTGTTTCAACAATGGCAGATGCTAAAAGTTTAGAGGGCGGAGTACTTGTACAAACTATTCTTAAAGCACCGAATGGTGAAGCTGTAGCAGTAGCACAGGGTCCGGTATCAGTGGGCGGTATTAATAAAATAGCAGGCGGTGCACAACAGCGGACAGCAATAACAACAACCGGCAGAATTCCGGGCGGTGCAATTGTTGAACGTGACATATCTACAGATATTGGTGATGAAACCTCTGTAACGCTATCGTTGGACAAATCTGATTATACACTTGTTTCAAGAATTGCGCAGACTATTTCTTCAAACGTTGCACCTGCAAAAGCTATTGACGGCAGTTCTGTACGTGTTCAAATACCGGAGAAATTTCTTAATGACAGAGTAACTTTTGTTTCTATTCTTGAAAATTTAGAAGTAAGTCCGACAATGGAACGGGCACGGGTTGTTGTTAATGAACGTACCGGTACTGTTGTAATAGGCAGCGATGTAAAACTTCTTCCTGCGGCGGTTGCGCATGGAAATATTACGGTTACTGTTACAACATCACCGGAATTTTCACAGCCAAACCCCTTCTCTAACGGTGAAACTGTCGGATTTGAAAATGCGGAAATCAGTATAAACAAAACGAACGCAAGTCTTGTTTCCATGCCGGCAAACAGTAATCTTAACGATCTTGTGCGGGCATTAAATTCAATCGGTGTAGCGCCGGTTGATCTTATATCAATATTACAGGCACTTAAAAAATCCGGTAGTCTGCAGGCAGAGTTAATAATTATTTAAAATAAAGGTAATAAAATGAACATAAATCCTATGACAGATACAAATACACTGCAAATGATGTCTAAAGAAACAATTAACAGTGAGCAAGAAATCTATAACAGAATTAAATCTGCAGGCAGCGAAAAAGAGCAGTTAGAAAAGGTTTCAAAAGAATTTGAATCGATGTTTATAACCAAAATGCTTTCTCTTATGGATAGCACAGTTGATCGTTCGGATGGTTTGTTTAATGAAAAACAGCCGTATGTTGATACCTTTAAGTCCTTTGTTTTTCAGGAAATGGGCCGTGATATGGCAGAAAATCCGCGGACATCTATAGGGCTTGCTAAACAAATTTATACTCAAATGGAAAAATATGTAAAAGATTAATTAATTAAAAAATGGTAAGTATCGGAGCAAAAAATGATTTCATCAATTAACACAAACAGCACAGGAAATTTACAAAACTTAACAAATGTAAATACCTTAAAATACAAATCCGGCAACGATTCCGGGATGACAGAGGGACAGGAAAATATCGGTATAAATACACGTTCAAGCAAAAATTTGTTAGAAAAAGTCGATTTAGTGGAATTAAGAAAGTATGCAGAATCTGCAGGTGAATTTAATATCACGGATGATGACATTAGATATGGATTAATCTACGGAAGAAGTGTCATTGCGGACTACTTAGCTTAACGTGAACGGAATCTTACGGAGCAGCTATGAAGAATATTATTAACAAAATTTTAAATCAGTTAGAAATAGAACTGGCTTGTTATCAGGAGCTTAGCGGTATTTATGATGAGCAAAAAGAAGCCCTTGTTAAAAATAAGTATGAAGAACTTGAAGGTATTGATAAGCGGATAACATCAGCATATAACAGGGTTATGTCACTAAACGGAAAGCGGCAGGAACTGTTTAATCAGCTAAAGCACGGTATAACTAAACTTTCTGAGGTTATAGAAATTGCTGAAAAAGAAGAAAGTCCGAATGTGGAAAAACTTAAAAACTATCGGGAAACATTCCAAAAACTTGCAAAGGATATAGAAAAAAAACAATACATAAATTTTGAACTTTTAAAAACGGGACTAAACATTTCAGATAAACGCTTAAGTTTAATAATAGAAGCATTTGCACCGCAGGGAAGTATTTATAACGAAAAAGGCAAAAGCAAAGATCATAAAGATATTGCAGTAAGTACAATAGTTGAAGAAGTATAAAAAGGGTTTTATAATATGGCAAATTTATTATCAGCATTAAATATGAACGCAAACTCATTGAAAGTCAATGAGAACGCAATTTCGGTTGTATCAAACAACGTTGCCAATATGAATACAATAGGCTATCACAAACAAACCGTAAACTTAGCAACAAAAACAAATGAAATTCCTATAGGAAACAGTGTTTACCGCCAGATAGATTCACTTGCAGGTGTCCAAATAGCAAGTGTTACAAGAAGTACAAACAAATATCTTGATAATGCATACAGGGATGCAATTGCGCAGCTTGCAAGTCTGGAGCAGCAGCAAAATAATATCGGCGATATTGCAGATTTGTTTGATGAACTTGACGGAACAGGTATTGATGCAGGGTTAAAAAGTTTTTTTGATGCACTAAATGATTTAAATAATAACCCTACAGATTCTACAGCACGTGTTGCCTTTTTGGAATCAGCCCAGAGTTTGACTTCTTTAATGAACTCTACTGCAGAAAAATTACAGGAGCAATTATATTCACAACTTGGTGATGGTGTTGATGCGCAAGCTCTTGCTGATTCTCCGTTTGCTGCGGATATTGCAAATATTAATGATTTGTTTTCACAGCTTGCTGCCGTGAATGAGTCGCTTGCCCGTACACAAACAGGTAATTTGACTGCTAATAACCTGCTTGATACAAGAGATACAATTCTTGATCAAATTGCAGAATATATGGATTTTGATATTGAAGAATATCCAAATGGTACAGTAAGATTAAGTTTGGACGGAGTAGACCTTGTCAAGGGAACGGAAGTCCTTGGTAAATTTACCGTCCAAACTGCATCTGAATATTGTGCTGAACAGGGAATAAATTACCCTGATGATTGGGATGGGGCGCTTGCGGTTGTTAATATTGAAAGTACTGACGGCAGAACTTTCGGCAATATTAATGATACGCTTACAACAGGGAAGTTGGGTGGTTATCTTGCAAGCGCCACGGAGGATTCAGGTACTTTAAATGCCGAATATATTCTGGGTAAATTAGACCAGCTGGCAGTAGCGGTAGCAGATATTTTTAATGCTATTCAAACAGATGGCAATGCTTATTGTATAGATCCGACAACATGGACTCTTTCAAATGCCAATCAGAATGTAAATATATTTGTTGCATCAGACGGCGGAGCAATTACGGCATCAAGTATATCAATTAATTCAGACTTATTGGCGGACGGCGGACAATGGCTTTTAGCAACAGCATATTTTGATGATCCGGCATCGTTTGATGCAAACGCTGTAGGTAACAATTCAAACGTAGTTAACATGCTTAATACCAGAGAAGCGGCACAAGCAGGATTGGGCGGTTTGACCTTTGAGGATTTTTATTCTGCCCTTGTAGGCGAAGTAGGAACGGCATTAAGCAATGTTAACGGTGAAATTGAGGCGCAGCAGGGAATTGTGGATAACCTCGATTTACAGCGGACATCAGAATACTCGGTTGATTTAAATAGTGAGCTTACGGATCTTATTAAATACCAGACAGCGTATTCTGCTGCTGCCAGAATATTTACAACATGTAATAGTTTATTAGATGTACTGGTTTCATTAGGAGGATAAGAATATGACTATATCACAAGGAATATCTTCACAAATGTTATATACAATTTTGCAAAATGGTATGACAACTAACTATAATAATTATGCAAATCTTCTTGCTCAAATTGCTTCAAACAGCAAACTTACATCTATTGCTGATGATCCGGTTGCTACGGTTAACGTTCTTAAAACACAAAAAGGGCTTGATAATATAGATGTATATCTGGAAAATATTGCTATAGCCCAGGATGAAATAACCGAACTGGATGATATGCTGGATTCTCTGAATGATAATATTGTAAGTACTTATAAACCTCTTGCTGTACAAGCTTCCAATGGTACTTATGATACAGATGCTTTACAGGCTATGCTTCAGGAACTTGAAGGCGGTTTAGAAACGATTGTTCAGCTTGGTAATACTAAATTTAACGGGGATTACATATTCGCAGGTACAAATGTTAAAACAACTCCGTTTACTATCAATAAAGACGCGGATGGAAATATAACTTCTGTAACATACAGCGGTACATCTGCCGATGGAGAGTATCAAAGATATGTTCAAACAGGTGATGGTACTTATGAAGTAATTAATGCGCCGGGTGACAGTGTTTTCGGGTATTATGATTCTGCAACCGGTGAGAGTGAAGGTATTATAGGAACTATGGTTGAAACTATTAATGCTTTAAAAACAATAATAGATAATCCCACAGAGGCCGAAGTAACAGCTGCTTACGATGATTTGTACAGCTTGCTTGACAGATTTGATGATAGTGTTTCGCAAATAACCACCGTACAAACAAAATATGCTTCTGCATATAATAATATGGAAATGGCTAAAACCTCGCTCGATGCAACAGAAGTTAATCTTACAAGTGCTCTGTCAAACCTTAAAGACATTGATATAACTGAGATTTCTACGGATTTATACAGTGCAATGTACGCATACCAGGCAAGTATGAGTCTCCTGTCGCAGGTTTATCAAACAGGGACGCTGCTTAATTATCTTTAATAAGAGAGAGAAAGTGACATTATTTTAAATACAGGGTTACAGCTGATAGTAAATAACAGTCTCTTTCTAACTCATACAAAATATACTTACCATTTATAAGGGGCAAATGCCCTTTTTCTTTTTTTTGTTTTTACTTGTTTCTGATTGTTAAATTATTATTTGTACTTGTTATTTAGACTAAAGTGTTGTATTGTAGAACATATTTTAAGAATAAAAAACAGGAGGTATAAATTGTTAATTGAAGATTTAATGGCAGAATTAAGAGAACCGGTTTCAGGCATGAGAATGGTTATTGAAAAACTTTCCGGTGAAATATCGGAGAACAGAAAACTATTCTGGGATTCTGACCACAAAAAAGAATTTGATAATTTAAAAGGACTATGTTCAGTTTTACTTATTACGCATGAACATCTGGTTTCAGTATTGAAAAACTATCAAAAAGAACTCAATACTAATTTTAATGATTTAATAGAAACAGAAATTTAAACAGGCGGACTCAATTTATGCGCCCGCCCGAATTTTTAACTTATAGTTGATAAAGCATTTTCTTCAATGTATTTTGCAGCGTATGAAGCACTTACAGCGCCGTCTGATACGGCTGTAATAACCTGTCTTAGCGGAGTAGTTCTTATATCTCCGGCGGCAAAAACACCTGCTTCTGAGGCAGCCATTCGCTCATCTGTCAGTATAAATCCGTAACCATCCTGTTTAATCTGTCCATTAACAAGTTCCGTATTCGGTATTACTCCGATAAACGGAAAAACTCCGTCAATATTGAGTTTTGTGACTTCATCAGTTTTCACGTTTTTAAGAACAATACCGTTAACCTTATCTCCCCCTATTCCAGTCTGAGCAGCCGCTGCACTGCCGTGTATTTCAAGCGGGATGGTATCGTATATAAACTCTATTTTCGGATTTTCTTGCGCGCGTTTTACAAGTATTTTATCGGCTCTAAAGGTATCGCGCCTATGAATTATATAAACCTTCTTTGCAAACCTTGTAAGATAAATACCCTCTTCTACTGCAGTATTTCCGCCGCCTATTACTGCAACTTCTTTGTCTTTATAAAACGCACCGTCACACACTGCACAATAACTTACACCGCGCCCTGTATATTCTTTTTCGCCCGGAATTCCCAGTTTTTTAGGTCCGGCCCCCATTGCCAGAATTATGGTTTTAGATTTAAAAATATATTCTTTAGTTTCTATGATTTTTGGGTTGGATATAAGATTTACAGAAATTATTTCCTGCATCGGGTATTTTTCTGCGCCAAACTTGTTAAAGTGTTCTTCAAATTTTTCGGAGAGTTCAAATCCGCCGATTTCCGGAAATCCTAAATAGTTTTCTATATCGGCGTAATTGGAAGGCTGTCCGCCGAACATTGTTATATCAATAACAGCGCATTTAAGAGCAGCTCTGGCAGCATATACTCCTGCACTTAAACCTGCAGGTCCTCCGCCAAGTATTGCCACGTCATATTCGAGTACTTTTTTGTCCATATAAACTTATCCTCACTAATTATTTTAAAACATTATCGCCTGAGATTTTCTCACCGCGGATTTCATATCTTGCCGTATCAGACTTTATTATATGCCCGTCGACGTTTGAAACCTGTTCCAGTTTGATATCGTTTATACCTGAAAAAGTATTGTTGTTTAATCTTATTGTTACTGCATCTGTGAGTACTTTGTTATCAAAATCCACTTTTCTGGTAAACGAAACGACATTTCCCTGAGCAGCGTTTATTGAAACATCAGCGCTCGCACCCGTAAACGGGTTGCTTAAATTTAAGACGTTACCGACACGTGATAAGTTCCACAAATCTGTACTCTTTGGTTTAAATAGTCCGTAATTACTTGAATTAACAATTTCTGCCCTGACACTCCAGCTGCCAAAGATTGCTTTGGGCACTTCATCTATTGAAACTCCCGCCTGAAGGGTGTAAGTTCCTTCCGCAATTGCCGGAATTAAAACAATGGTCATTATTAACCCCAGAAATAAAAGCTGCAAATATTTTTTCATGCATTAGTTTCCTTTTTGAATAAAAATATTTTACTACAGCGTGCGGGTTGTAATCAATATTATTTACTCTTAGATATGCAGGTTGGGGTTACAACCTGATAATACCCGGTTTCTAAACGGTTACGAGTTTTTCCTGAAGAGTTCTGGCAGAGTCCTCAAATCCTGCGCGCCCCATAAGCGCGTAGGTATAATTCTTTGCTTGTTCAACCCCCGGTTGGTCAAATGCGTTTATATTATACAACTCACCTGCAATTGCAGTTTGAACCTCTAACATATACAAAAGCTGTCCTAAATGATATCCGTTTATTTGCGGAAGTGTTATTGTCATTGTCGGGCGTCTGTAATCGGCGAGTGCCACTCTTGTTGAATCTGCTTCCGCATTAATAAGGTCATTGATAGTTTTTCCTCCCAAATACCCGATACCTGTGTATTCAAGGATTTTAGGAATTTCAAGCGTTGTATCAAAATTTTCAACCCTGATAAAAGTAATAACTTTGTTATTCGGCCCTTCGTTATACAACTGTATCTGTGAATGCTGATCTGTTGCACCGAGAGCTTTTACGGGTGTTTGACCATTGTAGACTGTTTCATTGTTGTTATTAACCTCTTTGCCGAGAGATTCCGCCCATAATTGTACATACCAGTCTGAAATATATTTCAACCTGCTTGAATACGGCATCATAACAGAAATGTTTTTGCCTTTTTTAGTATCAAGGAGATATTGAACGAGTGCTGCCTGTGCTGCTATATTCTGGTGAATATCGGTATTTTTGAGCGCCAAATCCATATCTTTGATACCGTTCATAATTTCTTCAATATCGACACCGACAAGAGCAAGCGGAAGCAGCCCTACAGCAGAGAATACCGAAAATCTGCCGCCGACATCATCAGGAATTACAAAAGTTTTGTATCCTTCCTGATCTGCTAATTGCCTTAATACACCGAGTTTTTTATCGGTTGTTGCAACGATGTTTTTTCTGTAATCATCGCCGAGTTCTCTTTCTAAGCGGTCTTTAATAATCATGTATTGAGACATTGTTTCCGCCGTAGAACCGGATTTGGTTATAACGTTTACAAGGGTTTTCTTTAAATCAAGAGTATCTAAAAGTCCGTTCATATAATCGGGGTCAATGTTATCCATAAAGAACAGACGCGGGAAATTGTTTCTTTGCTCCGGAGTAAGTATATTCCAGTAAGGTTTAAGAAGTGCATGAGACAATGCGAGCCCGCCCAGTGCCGAGCCGCCGATACCGAGTACGAGGACATTCTCAAAGCGGTCTGCAACCATTGAGGCAAACTCTTTAACATACCAGACAGTTTCTTCGTTATAACCGAGATTCATCCACTGGAGCCATTGTCCGGGTTTGTCCTTGCGCTTGTTTAAGTCTACAATTATTTCTGCAATCCGTTCTCTGTAATTGTTGAACTCTTCATCAAGGTTTAAACCGTCATTCTCACCGATAATCATGGCATCAGTATTTCTACAGCTCAATTTAATCATCGTCAAGTGTACTCCTCTTTATCATTATCCCTTTATATAAATTGTAATATAAACAAGGTTGATTTCAACTGATGAAATAGGGCTTGTAATAATGCTGCCGGTATTATTTTATATTTAAAATTTATTTAGCAAAGCATTTTACAGTAAAGAATGCTTCAGGGAATAACTCTTATATGCTAAAATTTTTTTATGGAAAAATTTGACTTTAACCTCTGGCTTGAAGAAATCAGTGTAAAAATAAAAAATATGTTTAAAGACAACCTGCTCTTTATCGGGTATCACGGAAGTTACAGACGCGGCGAAGCTGCGGATAACAGTGATATTGATATGGTTGTTATTCTTGATAGTATGACTTTTGAAGATTTAAAAGAGTATAAAAAGATAGTTCAATCAATGCTTTTTCCTGAAAAATGCTGCGGGTTTATTTCCGGCAAAAAAGAGATTGAAAACTGGTCTAAATCCGATATTTTCCAGCTTTATTACGAGACAAAAAACATTTACGGCGATATAAAAGTATTAATTACCCCGCCGTCAAAAGAGGATATAAAAACTGCGGTTAAAGCTAACTCGGAAACTCTCTATCACGCAGTCTGCCACGCATTTTTATATGACAGAGACCCGATTGAGAGCCTTAAGCCGCTTTACAAAATGATCTTTTTTATTTTGCAGGCAAAATATTTTCTAAAAACCGGCGAATACATTTTGACTAAAAAAGAATTATTGAATAATCTAACAGGAACCGATGAAAATATTCTCAAAAATGCTGTAAGTATACCCCATAATCGTCCGGTTGAGGATTTGTACAGTGAATTAATATCATGGGCATCAGAAAATTGTACAAAATAAAATTTTACGGTCATTGCCTTTAACCTGCCAACTTGCTAAAATTGGTTTATGTTTGAGAGTATACCGGATAATTACAAAAAACTGTCTCTGGCGCTCGGTTTTTTTGATGGAGTACACAGAGCGCACAGAAAAGTTATTCTAAACGCTGTTGAGTACGCCAAACAAAACGGGATTAAATCGGCTGTTATTACGTTTAACACCCATCCGGCAGAAGCGGCAGGGAAAGAGGTTAAGTATATAACAACTATCCAAAACCGCGATGAACTTATTAAATCACTCGGGGTTGATTATATTTTCAGTATAGATTTTGATAAGAACCTGATGGATATAACCCATACAGAATACCTTGATGCGCTTGTAAATAAATTCAACCCGCAGGCTATTACAACGGGGTTTAATCACACTTTCGGAAAGGCAAGACTCGGTACAAGCGGATTTCTTGAAGAAAACAGTAAAAAGTACGGATATGAATACTTTTTGATTAAACCTGAAACCCTTGGAGGGGAAGTAATTTCTTCATCTGTAATCCGCAAAAAACTCGCGGCAGGAGATATCAGCCTTGCAAACGAAATGCTCGGACACCCGTTTTCTTTTGACGGAGAAGTTATTTACGGCAACCAAATAGGCAGAACAATCGGATTCCCTACCGCAAATATTATTTATCCCGAAGAGCTTGTAACAATCCCTTACGGGGTTTATGCAGTCCGTATAACGGTTAAAAACGAAACTCATAAAGGTATGATGAATTTCGGGATTAAGCCGACAATTGATGAAACGAATAGAATGCCTGTTGCGGAAGTTCATATTCTAAATTTTGATGATGATATTTACGGCGAAGCGGTTAATATAGATATAGAAAAACAAATCAGGACAGAGCGGAAGTTTCCCTCCTTAGAAGAGTTAAAGAAACAGATAGAAAAGGATTTAATGTCATGTTAAAAGTAGTAATAGTCGGGTACGGCGAAATGTTTACCAATCTTATTGCAGGAACGCTCGATGCGGGCTGCGAGATAGTCGGGGTTTTGAGGGGCGACCGCAGGAATTATTCACCGCTCATCCGCAGAATACGTGACAGCATAATCCCTTCCCTTGATTATGCGTATATAAGAAGTTACAACCTGCCCGAAATCAAAGCACGCAGCGTTAACAGCGAGGAGTTTAAAACCGCAATCCTAAAACTCAACCCCGATATAATCCTTGTCGGGTCGTGGGGTGAGAAGATTAAAAAAGAAATTTTTACAATCCCGCGTCTCGGGACGGTAAACGCCCATCCGTCGCTCTTACCGCTCTACCGCGGTCCTAACCCGTATTATCAGGTAATCAAGCACGGCGAAGATTTAAGCGGAATAAGCCTTCATCTTGTTGATGAAGGTTATGACAGCGGCGCTGTTTTATTCCAGCGCGGGGTGGAAATTCTGCCGGACGATACAGGAGAAAGCCTTAAAAAACGCACGGTTCTTGTTGCACGCGGCGCTGTGTTTGAACTGTTAAATAAACTTCAGGAGGACGTAATAATCCCGCTCACGCAAATTGAAGAGCGCGCAACGTATTATTCAGCAAAAGATATGGAAGTAATGCTTGATTTCAGGAAACCGGCAGAAGAAATTTACGCCCACATCCGCGCCATCCACCCGTGGGGAAAAACATATTTTGCGGCTGGCAAAGAGTTTTTATCCCCCGACCCGCACAAGACCTATATCCTTGACAACAACACCCCTTTCCACAAGCCGGGCAGCATTGTTGAGGTTTCACCGCAAATGTTGAGCGTAACGGTTGTTTGCGGCGATAACAGGCTGATTAAGCTGGAAAATGTAAAATTATACAAAAAAGGAATTTTTACAAAAACTTTCCTTAAAAAACTAAAGGGGTAAATGTATTTGTCACGTTTGGGATAATGACTACAAGCTTGGCGTGGGGGTAGGGGTAAAGGGGTAAATGTATTTGTCACGTTTGGGATAATGACTACAAGCTTGGCGTGGGGGTAGGGGTAAAGGGGTAAATGTATTTGTCACGTTGGGATAATGACTACAAGCTTGGCATGAGAGAGATAAATATATCTGCCATGTTGGAATAATGACTACAAGTCTGGCGGAGGGGGAAATGTATCTGCCGCGTTGAGATAGTGACTACAAGTTTGGCGTAATCCGTTTATCCTGTTTTCTTATCCGCCTGATTGACAAAATTGAGTATATTAATATTGTATTTAATATATCAAATCGGAAGTTTTTATACTTAAATTTTAAAAATTATGGTTTAAAACATCTGCTATTAAATAACTACGGCGATTTGAATTGAATTTGAGCGGAATATATCTTGAATATAGGCAATTTTTAGGACGTCAAATCCCCTCTCTGAAAGGGTCCTAGATAAGATGTAGCGCGAACGAGCGAGGGGCGGAAGGCAAAACGGGAGTTTTTGCCAGCAGACCCGTTCAACGCGAGTGAGCAAGAAAAGTTTTCGTAATATTTCTTGCGCGAGGCGGCAGAGCGACCGCTTTGCAGAGGGTGAAAGCGTAAGCGTACCCGTTTATCGCAAAGCGGGTAAGACAGGCTGAAGTAACGGAAACGTTGAGTTTTCGTTACGTAACGCCGTTTAATGCCGCCGAGTAAGACGGGTTTTTCTGCAAAATTTGGTAGTATAGAAACGTAGTTAAAAGCATTTACCTTGGGAACGTTGTATACAGGTGTATACAGCGTCGCTTAAGGTTAAGAAAGGAGACAGATGGGTAGTTTAGAAAATTATTACAACAAAGAAACAAACGACGGCAGGATTTTCAGTTTTGAGGATGTGGTAAACATCCCGCAGGAAGAAGATGCTTTTTACAGAAAAGCAATTGACTATCAGTATGGAGAAATAGGGTTCCCACGCGATGAAGAATTAAGGAATTCGAGCGATGTTGTATATGTCAGAGCGTATACGCGCGATGACGGAACGGAGGTAAGAGCCCACTATCGTTCAAAAAATGGTCATCATTTTGCTAATCCAAACAAACCTGCACTTGGTACCCCGAAAGAAACAAAAGCAAGGATAGAGTCAATGGTAGATAACTGGATGGATAGCTGGAAAGACCCGGAAACGAAAACATTGCAAGGCGGAGTAAGATATGATAGAACCGGGGATGATTACTCAAAGATAGAAGAAGTAAGAGCAATCAAAGAAAAATATGCAAAAGAACGTGATGAAATAGAACGTGAACGATTACTCGGGCACTTGAAAGATTATAGCGGAGCAGCGCTTGAAATAGGCAGTGCATTTGTACCTGCAGTTGGCGTACCGAAAATGACAGCACAAATAGCAGCAAAACTAGCGCCAAAGTTTGGCAAAAGAATAGCAAATGAAATAGCAAGCGGAATAGTAAGCGGCGGTTTATCGGGAACAATAGGCGGTGCCGGTAATGCAATGATGAATGATGAAAATGTTATAGGCGGTGCAGTAAAAGGCGGAGTATTAGGAGCCGCAGGCGGCGGATTGACCGGAACAACAGCAGGTTATGCGAAACGTTCAATAGATGGTTTTGGGCTTGTACATCACAAGGCGTTTGATGAAATGTCAAAACAAGAATTAAAAACATATCAAAATAAGGGTAAAAAATATTATAAAGATTATTTATTAGGTACAACTGTTCATAAAGACGGGTATGGTGATATTTATTTTAATAAAGAGAATGCTGGAAAAAATAGAGCACATGCAATGGAGTTATATCCACAGTTAAAGCAGCAATTAAAAAATTCAAAATATGGCAGCACAAGTAATGACAAGGGAGAAACAGACCGTTATTATGAACATCTTTTAAATGAATATAATGGAAAAGAACTAGAGCATTTGATAGAAGTTTTTACTAACGGGCGAAGCTACAAAATGACAAAGTTCAAATAGGATGAGCCACCTCCGCCAGAGGGACCAAACCCCCCCCGTAAGGTGACTCAATAACATTATAACCTATAGCGAGGAGGATTTCAACCCCTCGCTTTTATATATTTTCATATTTGTTATATTCTGATACATAAATAAATAAAAAATATCTTTTTATACCGGCAGCGGAGAACAGTATATATTCAAAAGACTACATCTTGTATTCCAAATATGTTATTAGTAACATTACATATATGCAACAATCCGACAAAAATAATTCCATCAAACTAGGAAAAAGGATAAAAGAATTGCGATGTAAGACTTCTAAGTCTCTTAATTCTTTTGTTATGGAATACGGCGGCATAACTACAGCTACTTGGAGCAGACTCGAAAACGGCAAAAACGATTTTAAACTCTCAACCCTTATAAAAGCCGCTGCGCTGCTTGGAATTACTGTATCAGAGCTTGTTAGCGATATTGATTTTGATTACTCGCTGGAAGAATAAGTCCACTGAAATAAAAATTTTTTCTTAATCCTGTATCACTATTAAATTACATACCCCCGCAGCATAAAGAAAACCCGCCGAAATCATGTTCCGGCAGGCTATAAACTCCTAATTTAACTTTGTTTAGAAATCATACTGAGGGATTTCAAAAGGTTCGTTATTTGCACCCTTGTCCACAAAATTCAAATAATACTCCATTGCTGTTTCTTTTGAATTGTTATAGAACTCCCCGGTAATGTATTTCTTATGTAACATTGTTCTTTCTCCTGAATAGTTACCGAGAGTTTTTGCATACTTGGTAATCTCTTCAAGGTTGTCACCGCCTGCGTACGCTTTTGTTTTTGCGTCAGTGCCCGAAGGACGGATTTCCACGTATTTGTTATCAAATTCAAGGTACGTACCGTCGCCTACAAACTTAATTGATTTCAGGTTATCAAATTCAAGCGTTAAGAAAGCATCGTTAAGAATTTCTTTTACGGTATCTAAGGTTACAATACCTTCTTTGCAAGCGATTGCAAGGGATAAATAGAACAAATCGTTTCTTGTTCTCTGTTTTTCGCCTTCCAATTTATCAGCTTTGAGCTTTTCAATATCCGGCTCAGATTCATTGTAGTACGAAATATCTTCACGTACATCATAAATCGATTTAATATTACAAGATTCAAAGATATTTTGCAAGTACTGAGACATTGTTTCATTGTTTTCTTCAAGCTTTGCTGCAAGACATGACGCTACAATAATAGCCTCTGTAGCACTCTTTTCGCGCATTGCTATGGCTTTTCTGCCCGCTTTTGACTCGATTAATTCTTCAGCACCCATAATCATGCCGCCTGATTCTTCTCCGCCAAAAATCAAACGCGGCTGAACACCAAGGTTTATTTTGTTTCCGAAAACATCTTCCACAATAACTTCTGATTCAGGGTCGTTCTTGATTTGAAGTTCAACTTTTTTCATAATGTTCGCGATTTCTTTAAACCCTACAGGAACATTAACCACTCTTACATCGTGGTGTCTGCCCCATTCGTCCCATGAAAGCGCTGATGCGGTGGTTTTAATCATAAACCGCGGATAATCATTAAGTTTGCCGTTGTGTTTTAACTGACGGATACGGTATTCCATAAGCATAAGGAAGGACTGGTTAGCCGTATAAACGGTTAAAATTCTGTCCTCATCAAGTTTCAGGTAAGAAACACCGAGTTCATCAAGCGCAGGGATATTTCCCGCAGCCTCAATCTGGCAGACTGTAAGCCTGTCATGGTCAGGGTCTGTTATTAATACTACAGTTCCGAGCGGATAAGATTTTAAAACTTCCGGATAATGGAGAGTTTCAATCACAGGGAAGTAATTGCTGCCGTCCGGTCTCTGCGCAACAACCGTTGCATCAACGGAATAATCATAAAAAGCTTTATTGCCTTTAGGGTCATGGTCATACTTGCCGATTGAATGGAAGAATGGATCTTCCGCGGTATTGTTCCAGGCAAATTTATCATCAATTTCAAGTGCTTCAAGCACTCTGCTCAAAGTATTGTAAGCACACCCGCCAACGCATTCAACCATTATCTTGTTATGCATTTTTTTAAGGTGTTCAAGATTTGATGCAACACCGGATTTGAGGTATTCAACATACAAATCAATACCGTTATTGAGTTTTGATAGGACAAGCTCGTCAATAAGCGGGTCATTTTTTGCAGAAATCTTTATTTGATAAGAGCCTTTTTTCTCAACTTCGTCAAATATTTCCTGAATTTTTTCTACAAATTCCGCGGATTCATCCGGCAAATACTGGCTGCCTTGATTATTAAGGTCTTTGGTGGCGGTTTTTACGGAAATACCGTGGCTTGAGGTAATGTATTCACCGCCTGCAAGGTCTAACTTAAATGCCAGAAAAGATGCAAGCCATATAGGCATGGTTTTTCTCTCAGGCATGGTTAATGTTTTTATACCTAATGCTGCCTGTATTCTTGTAATAGCTTCAAGATAAAGTGCTGAATTATATCTTACTTCGCTTCCTGCAAGTTTTATAATCTGTTTATCTGGGTATTTTTGTTTTAACACAAGCCCTTTAGCTAGTGTCGCAAGTATAATGCCTACTAGATTAATCGGGAATCTTGTATCCTGTGGGTATAGTATATTTTGAGGTCCTCTTATTCCTGCTGTTGACACACGTGCTTCTTTCGCATAACCCTCAAACCATTCTTTCAGGTTCAGCCCTTTAGGGTTCTTTTTAGCGTCATAGGGGTTGAGATACTCGCGTTTGAGCGTAAATACAAATTCCCCGTCATTATTAAAATCAATGAGATTAAGATTTTTTATGTAATCAGGGGTTTTGTCATACACGCTTTTAAACAGTTCGTTTTCCAATTCGCAAGACGCTTCTCTTGTCATACTTATTTCCTCTCATTTTCGGCTGACTAAATTATACTATACTATAAACATTTTTAAAAATAAACACTAAGAGAGGGGATTTACATAAATATTTTTCGTCAGATTACTTAAGTACATTAAGAGCCGCGGCTTTTTATTGTCGGATTATATTAAGAAGTACTACTTTCCGGTTAGAAAAAGCTTTTTCACAATCGGTCAATATAAGATAGGAAATCACAATAAAAATCTTTATATTAGGTTAGGAGATTTTTATGAAACGATTTCTATACCTGCTGTTTACAATATTATTGACACTTACACCTGTTCCGGCTTCTGATAAATATGCGGATAGGTTGTTAACAATAGAGGAGGAATTATACGGTATAAATTATTCCGACCAGAGTGCTGAAACGCGTATTGCGAGGCTGGAACAATCAATTTACGGGGTTGTGTCTAAAAAAAGTATTGATGAACGTGTTAAAAAAATTTCGGACGATCTTTCAGCTGATGTAATCAGCGAGAAAATTAAGCCGTGTGAAGATACGTTTATGGCGGAGGAGGCAGCGGAAGAGCTTGCTGCTGATGAAACAGTCCGTTATCCGGCGCTTGACAGGGTTGAGACAAAGTTATTCAGTCAAACCTATGATAAAAATACTCTTGATGACAGGCTTGTAAGGATAGAAAAACAGCTTTTCAGCCGTGTTTATGAAGATGACAGTTACAATGCAAGGGTTGAAAGAATCAAAAATAATGTATTTAAGGACGATTACCGTATGGCATCGGAAAATGCATATTATGATGATTTGTCCTGCGGAAACGGTATGAGAAACGGTGATTTAAGCGGATTAAACAGAAATCTTTATACCGGAAGCGGCAGGACATCGTTTTCAGACAGGCTTGCAAACCTTGAAAATGAAATGCTTGGCGGCTCGTATGACTCTGATACGGAGGAAGAGCGGATTAATCGTTTGAACAGTGCATATAAGGCGCAGCAGTCTATTAAAAGATACGATTCAAACAGGTTTCAACAGGGACTTGCAACTGCAATGCAGGTTGGAGCAATGATTTTAATGGTACTGTGTATGGTTCTTTAAGTGATGCTGCTTAATGTAAACATTAAAACAGACGATTATTATTAATAATCGTCTGTTTTTTCATCATATAAACCCATAAATAATTCACATCTTAGTTATTGCTCAGAACAAGTCTTAAAGTTGCAAGATTTTTGATAGAAAGCATTCTGTGTTTATTTTGCTGTTCGTGTGCAATATTAAAAATTCTGATAATTCTTTGTATTTCTTCAATATCCTGTCTGGTTTCCAGTTTATAAACATTTTTTACAGGATCTGTAATAACTGACATTGCTGCATTTAATTCTTGTTCTTTCATGGGGTATCTTTTCCTTATAATGTCCTTACTCTTATATAAAGTTTTTTTCTTCAGGAAAATTGCCATGTTTATTACAAATTGTAAACAAATATTTACAAAATATATATTTTTTATACAAAACTTAATAAATCCCTCTTAGAAACAGGGACAAACAGGTATATCAAAACGGTTACATAAAGGCTCTAACAGCAGCATGGGCAAATAGTATAATACCTATTACAACACTTAAGAAACTTGCAACCATAACGGCACCGGCGGAAATATCTTTTGCCATTCCGACAAGAGTACTGTATTTGTTTCTGAATGTAGCATCAAGTGCAAATTCTATTGCGGTATTAAGCATTTCCGAAATAATTACCATTCCGATAGTAAGCAGCAAAACACAGATTTCTACCGGCTTAAAACCGAATAGTAAAGACAGAAACAGTACTATTACTGCAAGTACCATGTGTACACGTATATTTCGTTCGCTCTTTAATACAAGACGCATACCCTTACGGGCATGTTGAAACGAACTGTTAAAATTTTTTGTCTTAAACTTTGTCATACTCCACAACTTTCAAGGCATCATTCTGCATCCCTACAACAAAATTGTAATCCTCTTCTGTCTGGTGGTCAAATCCTAAAAGATGCATAATACCGTGAGAAATTAAAAAATAGAGTTCTTCCTCAAAGGTTTTATTCTTTTTTTTGCTCTCTTCATCTACTTTATCAAGCGCAATAATAAACTCGCCGAGATTAATTTCTCCGTCAAATATGAATTTATCCTCATCATCTGCAAAAATTGCAAATGTAATTATATCCGCGGGATAATCCTTGTTTCTATACTCCCTGTTAAGTTCGTGAGTTTTTTCAGAGTCGCAGTAGAGTATATCAAAAGTTACTGTATCATATTTAAAACCGTGAAGTGCTGATTTATTCCCGATATGACTCATATAGTATTCAAAAACCTGCTTTGCAACATTAATAGCTTTTGCTTCATCAATTTTGTATTTATTACAAATATTTTCGCTAAAAATATTAATGTTCATCGCGTTTGCTTTCAAGCTCCTGAATTTTGGCCTCTAAGTCCTTATCTATGGTTTGTACGGCAGTTTTGTTTCTGTCAAGTTCATTAACCAGATCTTGCTGATATTTAATTCTTTCGTGGTGAATACCGCGCAGGATACGGCTCATAACAGAGGCAATGGTCGACAAATCTTTAAGAGTAATCGGCGCTTCCGATAATTGTCCGTCATTCAAACGGTCTCGGATTATGCGGTCAATAACCGTATCAATTTCTTCGGCAGAAGAAGCTTTATTAGCACGCACTGCTGATTCTACAGCATCTGCAATCATAAGTATTGCTGTTTCTTTAGAGTTCGGCTTTGGCCCCGGGTAACGGAATTGTTCTTCCTGAACATTTTCTGCGCCTTCCTCCGCAACGGCTTGTTTGTAAAAATAACTTACCAGTCCTGTTCCGTGGTGTTGTAGAATAAAATTATTTATAACAGCCGGCAGCCCGTTGTCTCTGGCTAATTCTACACCATCTTTCGGGTGAGCCGTAATAAGCATTTTAGAAAATTTTGGCGAACAGTTATTATGCGGATTTTCAATACCGTAACTCGATTGGTTTTCTACGAAAAACATCGGGCGTTTAAGTTTACCGACATCGTGATAAATCGCACCGACTTTAGCAAGAAGAGGATTTGCTCCGATTGCTTCGGCTGCTGCTTCACAGAGATATGCAACCATCATGCTGTGGTTGTATGTACCGGGTGCTTTTAACTGTAAGTCTTTTAAAAGCTGCTGATTCTGGTCGGCCAGTTCTACCAGACCGTATGGTGATATCATCTGGAATAATTTCTCCAAAACCGGCATGAAGCCGAGAGTCAATAAGCCGCCTATTACAAAGCTGTTAAGCATTATGTAGCTTACATCTGTTAATATAAGGGCATTATCAATATTCATTAAGAATCTTTCGAGTAAATATACACAGGCAAGGATTATACCGCCTGCAACGGCAATCTTAAAACCGATTAGTATCATATCATTCCGTTTTGTAAATTTATGGTTATAAACGGTTATCATTGAGAAAGTGTTTAAAAGAAGGAAGGAAACAATCATTTCAATGCCGTAGTGCATGCTTATTGCAATATTAACCAGAATCAAATTAGAAGCAAAAAGTGCTACCCGCGGATTTGCAAAGATTGACATTATAATCATAAAGGCAGGAAACGGGATTACATAAGGGGAAAATCCTGTGGGCAGAACTACGGGGAAAAGTGATAAGAAAATCGCAAGAAAAGCAAATAGTCTCAGGTAATTCGGTTCAAGAAAATTCTTTTCAAATCCTTTTAAGTATATAAGAAACATACTTGTCGAAAGAGCTGTTAAAAAGAAAATACCTGCAATACCAATGTAATTTATTTCAAGAACGTTGTATCCGGCTTCTCTTAAAGCATCGCTTTTTACTTTTGTGATTTGTTCTCCTGCAAAAACAATGGTATCACCCTGTTTGAAGGTCACTTCATAAGGTTTAACCGAATTTTGCGCGTTCCTTCTTGCAATTTCTGTTGCAAATTCGTCAACAATCAGATTGGGAACGATTACCTGATTAAGTATTGTTGTAATCATTCGTGACTGACCGCGCGGGATTGATTGATACATTCCTTTTTCTATAATATTTGTAATGTTGCCCTTTTCAAAATCTTCGGCAGTAATTCCTATATTTAATACAGTATCCAGAGTGTTTTGCGCTCTGCTAAAAAGTTTATTGAGTGATTCTAAGTCCGAATGAAGCAGAAAGTCTACCATTGCGGTTTTTTCAGAAGAACGCGGAGTGTCAAACAGAACGGATATTTCGTTAAATTTTTTGTCATCGGATACCTGAGATTCTCTTATTTTGAGTATTGTATTACGCAAAGTAGTAAGATTAACTCTTATGAAATCATCGTTTGCCTGGGTTAAAATAGGTTCAACCTTTCGCGCGACATCCTTTTTATGTTGTTCGGTTCTTATGGTATCCACAACCGTAATATTTTTTTGTGCAATAATATCCTGTTTACTTACGCCGTTTTCAATTATTTGCTGAAAAAAGAAATTTTGGGAGGAAATAACAATAGTCATTGTTATAGTAAAAAGCATAAACAACAGAAAATTTTTAAAGGCATTAGACTTTATAAAATTAATAATTTTGTCTTTATAACTCATAAAATATCCTCATTCTGATTATCATTCATGTTTACTACAAATCCGCATTTAATACAAGCCAGAACAAGTCCTGTACTGTCAACCGGCCGGAAAACGTGTTTGCACTTTTCTTCAGGTTCCTGAGTATCCGGTGTTGGAAAGCTTTTTATAACAGTCTTTTTTCTGTAATATTTGTTGAAAAGTTTTATAGCTAATTCAATTATATACATGTTTTATATTTTAAATCCAAACGGAAGCAAGTTTGATAATTTATCTATTTTAGGACAACCGTTTTTTTCTGTAATTATTTCAGTATCAAACTCCCCTTTAAACTCATAGATAACCTGTCTGCAAGCGCCGCAGGGATAGCACTCCTCCGAATCGGGGGAGAAAATTGCTACTGCAAGAATTTGCTTTTCGCCGTTTGAAATGGCATTACCTATTGCACAGCGTTCAGCGCAGATTGTTAATCCGAAACTTGAGTTTTCAAAATTACATCCTTTATACAGATTACCGCTTGCTCCCATAACACAAGCACCAACACGAAATTTTGAGAACGGCGCGTAGGAGTTTTGCGATACTTCTTTTGCTATATTTAACATACACCTGTAATCTATATCCATAACTACAAATTTATGATTTTTTTGAACAAAAGAAATCAGCCAATTGTATGATAATTTTATTTTTTGCCTGCTATTGCCGCATGCAGGTAAGCGCGCAAACAGGCTTTTTCTGCAGTTGGTGTTATAAATAAAAAAAAGACCTTGTATAATTGTAACCAAGGTCTGTCCGTTTAAATAAGAAGAGAGAGCTTTATGTTTCTCTTAAACCGTGTGAAAAAAATTTTTTGCTACTTTTTTTGAAAAAAAGTCAAAAAATTTACAAAAATTTACAAAAAGATGTGGATGTCGGCAGAATTTATTTAACAAAATTAATTAATGGTTTATAGTCCCCTTCATCAGCTTTTTGCAGAGCGGCTATATAATATTAAACTTATTAGTGTAAATAATGCCTTGCCTACTTGAAGTTTTGCGTTATTTTTTGTAACATTATATTAGCTGTTTAATAGAGGAGAAACACATGTTTGAACGTTTTACCGAAAAAGCGATAAAAGTAATAATGCTGGCTCAGGAAGAAGCAAGGAGACTGGGGCACAATTTTGTCGGTACAGAACAGGTATTGCTGGGATTAATTGGTGAAGGAACGGGGATTGCGGCAAAAACTCTTAAATCTATGGGGGTAAATCTTAAAGATGCAAGAATCGAAGTCGAAAAAATAATCGGCAGAGGCTCAGGGTTTGTTGCAGTAGAAATACCATTTACACCGCGCGCAAAACGTGTTCTTGAATTATCCTGGGATGAGGCAAGACAACTGGGACACAATTATATCGGCACAGAGCACCTCCTTTTAGGGTTAATCCGTGAGGGCGAAGGAGTCGCTGCAAGAGTGCTTGAAAACCTCGGTGTTGATTTAAACAAAATCCGCAGTAACGTTGTTAAAATGCTGGGCGATACAAAACCACAGACAACAGCATCAGGAAATATTTCCTCCTCCTCTTCGCAGGCGTCAAAAGTTAAAACTCCGAGCCTTGACGAGTACGGTACGGATTTAACGCTTGCTGCAGCAGAAATGCGTCTTGACCCTGTTGTCGGACGTGAAAAAGAAATTGAGCGTGTTATTCAAATCCTTGCAAGAAGAACCAAAAATAATCCGGTGCTTTTAGGCGAACCGGGTGTTGGTAAAACAGCTGTTGCCGAGGGGCTTGCAATTAGAATTGTTAATGCGGAAGTTCCGGATATTTTGGACGGCAAAAAGATTATTCAGCTTGATATGGGGCTTCTGATTGCCGGAACCAAGTATAGAGGGGAATTTGAAGAACGTCTTAAGAAAATTATGGATGAAATCCGTCAGGCAGGAAATGTCATTCTTGTAATTGATGAAATGCATACACTTATCGGTGCAGGGGCTGCAGAAGGCGCTATTGATGCGGCAAATATCCTTAAACCTGCACTTTCAAGAGGTGAAATTCAGGTAATAGGTGCCACAACTTCTGACGAATACAGGAAGTATATCGAAAAAGATTCTGCTCTGGAAAGAAGATTTCAGCCGGTAATCATTGAAGAACCCTCAATTGATGAAACTATTGAGATTATCCGCGGACTTAAATTTAAATACGAAGAACACCATAATCTTATAATTTCCGATGAAGCAATAGTAGCGGCTACAAAGCTTTCAAGCAAATATATCAATGACAGATTTTTGCCTGACAAAGCGATTGATGTTCTTGATGAAGCAAGCTCTAAAGTAAGACTTAAGGTAAGTTCTCTTTCGCCTGAAGGAAAAGAACTTGATAAAGAACTTCGTAAAATTATTAAGGAAAAAGAAGATGCAATAAGAAATCAGGAATTTGAACTGGCATCGTCGCTTCGTGATGATGAAGCAAATATGAAAGACAGAATTCGCGAAGCAACAGAAGCGTGGAAACGTGATAATGACATGAATAAACCTACCGTAACTGAAGAGGATGTTGCGGAAGTTATTGCTACAATGACCGGAGTTCCGGTGACTAAACTAACAGAGGGAGAAACCGAAAGACTTTTAAAACTTGAAGATACGCTTCATGCAAGAGTCATCGGTCAGAGTGAAGCGGTAACAGCCATTTCTAAAGCAATAAGACGTGCAAGGGTAGGTTTAAAGAGCCCGAACAGACCAATTGGAAGTTTTATTTTCTCAGGTCCTACGGGTGTCGGTAAAACAGAACTTGCAAAAGCACTGGCAGAAGCGGTATTCGGGTCTGAAGATAATATGATACGTGTTGATATGTCAGAGTTTATGGAAAAACATTCAACCGCAAAACTCATCGGCTCGCCTCCGGGGTATGTCGGTTATGATGACGGCGGGCATTTATCAGAAATCGTCAGAAAGAAACCATATTCGGTAATCCTTTTTGACGAAATTGAAAAAGCACACCCGGATGTATTCAATATAATGCTCCAAATTCTTGATGACGGACGTTTGACTGATGCCAAGGGCAGACATATTAACTTTAAAAATACAATTATAATAATGACCTCAAATGTTGGTGCAAGTATGATTGCAACTCAGGGTAAGCTCGGGTTTACGACGGGTGAAGATGCTAAGAAAGACAAGTACGAAAAACTCAAAGAAACGGTTAATGAAGAATTGAAAAAAGCATTTAGGCCGGAATTCTTAAATCGTATTGATGACATTATCGTTTTTGCACACCTGAGCAAGGAAGAAATCAGACAGATTGTAGATTTGATGATGAAAGACTTGTTCAAGCGCCTTGCAGAACGTGAGCTTTCTGTAGAAGTAACAGATGAAGTAAAAGACTTCCTTGCAAAAGACGGGTATTCTGAAGCTTATGGCGCGCGTCCGTTAAGACGTCTTATCCAGAGAAAGATAGAAGATCCGCTTGCAGAAGAAATTCTTACCAATGCTTATCAGCCCGGTGATGTAATTATTATGAAACTTGCGGATGATAAGATTGTTTTTGAGAAGAAACAAAAGGAAGGCAGCCAGCAAGAGGAAGCGCCGGCGGCTCAATAGGAATAGATTTATAGCCATTTGAAAATGGTTGGTTAACAAAAAAAATCCCCGGATTCCGGGGATTTTTTGTTAGTACAGATTAGTATGCGTTATGAAACGGTGAGTGATGAATTGTTCCTGTTCCGTCACCGACGCCTACTTCAGTCCAAACGCCGCCATTTGAAGGCTCATCTATTACGAAGTGGCTGCCGCCACCGCCGCCACCGCCGCCACCGCCGGAGCCGCCACGTGCCGGATTACAATAAGCACCTTCTCTGACATAACCGGCTGGACAGTCATCATCACCTTCATCCGGGTG